>JAFZKD010000095.1 GCA_017553785.1 Muribaculaceae bacterium
CACTCAGCATCTCTCGTGAGGGCAACAAACTCATTGTTGAATCAGCACAGGAGGGCAAGTAATGAAGAGACTATTTACTATGATACTATTGCTGTGCTCCTTGGCAGGCACAGCACACGCGCAGCGCATCACACGCAACTTCCAGAGCGTGTCGATGAGCGACGCGCTGAAGTACATCCAGCAGCAGACCAGCAGCCACAAGATCGTGTTTATCTACAACGAACTGGAAGACTTCACTGTTACCACCCATGTCAAGAACAAACCTGTTCCTTATGCCATTCGCCAGATCATCGGTTTCTATCCCATCCAGATGATCCTGGGTGATAACAACGATATCTATGTGGAATGCATTCACAAGACCGAGCACCACTTGAAGGGCATGGTGGTTGACGAGAATAATCTGCCGTTGCCCTATGCCAACGTCACCTTGCTCAGCCCCGCCGACTCATCGATGGTGGGTGGCGGTGTGACCAACGAGAGCGGCCGTTTCGTCATTCCCAACGACCACGGCAAGGTCATCGCCCGTGTCTCCTACGTGGGCTACAAGACCGAGCATCGCCTTTGCGCCCGAGACAACGTGGGCACTATCAAACTGCAACCAGATGCAACGCGTATTAATGAAGTTGTTGTGACAGCGAAAAAGGCAAAAGTGACGAGAGACGGATTGAATTATTCGATCTCAAACCTTTCGGGCACTCATATTGGCGATGCCGGCACACTATATGATATGCTTGGATGGACACCAGGTATTATTACTTATGACATCAACAACATCAAGGCCGGTGGATCGACAAGTGTTGGAGCCATTTACGTCAACGAGCAGAAAGTGACAGATAGAAACATCCTTCTTTCCATACCATCCAATCAGGTGTCCAAGATAGAAGTGATCCGTGACCTTGGCGTAAGATATTCAGCGGAGTCTGGCGCCGTGATAAAGATAACGCTGAAAAAACAACTCAAAGACTATATGGGCGTATCGGTAACCAACAACCTTGAAATCCGGCGCCGTGTATCTGATGATGGGTGGGTCAATCTCAGTGGGAAGTACGGTAAATTCTCGTTCTCAGGTTCGCTTGTGGGGCAATATGTGAACCGCAAAGCGGATTATAAGGGCGGCACAGTTGTTTTCGGAGCTGATGAGACGCCCGCATACAGAGATGTCTTTGATTCTAAATATACCTCAGTAAGAACAGGGCCATTGTGGAGTGTAGGTCTGAACTATTTGGCAAAACCAACACTCAATTTCATCATCCAATACTCTGGCAGCTCTACAAATGTGGATTTCAATGAAATGAAGATTCACCAATTATTGATGAATGGCGCGGAATCAACCCTGGAAGAGAATAAATCTATTCCGCATCGCAAGTCCTCGGGACACAATCTGACATCGGGATTCACATATTTCTCCCCGACCGGCCATTTCTTTAATGCCACCATCAGTTATTCACGTCAAAACAATGGTGAAACCCAATTTGTTGACATCTTCAATACTGTAGATAATATCCCTAAGCAAAAGAATATTGCCAGCAACTCCATTTATGATTTGTTGGACGCTGAAGCTAACTGGCGCTTCTCTC
>JAFZKD010000096.1 GCA_017553785.1 Muribaculaceae bacterium
ATGTCGCTGACCCATATCTCGTTGGGCCGTGACGGAACGATGTCCCGTATCAGGTTGGCATACTTGCGGAAAGGATGGTCCGAGTCCGTCGTCTTGTAGTGGCGCCTGCGCTTGATTTGCACCATCAGTCCATGCTTGCGCATAATCTCGATGAATGCGTCACGGCCGGGCATGCTACCGGTTGACTCGAACAGGTCCTTGATGATCAGGTAAAGTTTCACACAGCCCAGGCCAGGGTTGGGCTCGCGCAGGTCTCTCGCTTTCTCCACGATCAGGGGCTCGATGGCTTCATCGGCAAAGGCCTTGTTTTCACGTTGCTTGTAAAACGCCTGTCTGCTGTAACCAAACAGTCCGCAAAGGGTGCCCACACCTCTCTTGGGGCACTCTTGGCGGAGCAGACTTACTGTTTGGTGCCAGATTTTTTTCTTATCGGAATGTTGAACGTTTCCTCGGCCACATCAATCATCTTGCTGTAGGCCTTGGCGCGCAGTTCCTCCATCTCAGCGCGTTTCTCTGCCTGACGGAGCCGCTCTTTCAGTTCCTTGATCTGGTCGTCCTTGCTTTTGTTGGCCATGTCGGAATCGTTTACGGTATTCGCCTGCAAAGATAGCGATTGTGCTTCACTTATATGTGCAACAAGCCAGGAAAATAACGTCGCTTCGGCATTTATCATGTATTTGTCCATGATTTGCCTTACCGTGTATTTCCCCGTGAGGAACTCTCGCACAATCTCGACTCGTTCAGCGGGCTCGTACCGCCTAATGATCTTTTTAACTCGATGCGTCGTCTTGCGACCTGTTTTGGGATCCACTTCCGTTACAGTGGCCCGTTGTACAAATTCGTTCATTGGCAATCTTTTTTTGCCTCTCGAATCTGTCAACTTTTTTTAGGTCAAGACAAGTCAAAATCATCCGCGCCCAAGAATGAACGCGGATGCTAAATCAGTGTAATTAGTGAAATTCGTAGTTTAAATTACCATGAGCCTGAGAGCAAGTAGTCGATGAGCGCGGTGACATCGCTGATTGAAACGCCACCATTCTGGTCGCAGTCAGCAGCACTGACGTTGACGCCGCTGGCATTGCCGCTCAGCAGGTAGTCGATCAGTGCCGTCACGTCAGCGATGTTCACAGAGCCGTCGCCGTTCACGTCGCCACGGGTAAAGCTAGGTATGTACAGAGATACCTTGCGGATGGCGAAGAAATCGCCTTCAGGATTGACGCTGCTATCCTTGGAATAGGTCCAGGTGAGCGTGTGAGTGCCCACCTCCAGAGGCTTGTTGTTGGTGTTCCAGTAGTTACCCAATGCTGATCCGAAGGAGAACACCTCATTGCCGTCAACCTCAAAGATGCACGCGTCAAAGACCGGGTTCGTGCCCTCGCCCCTGGCCTTGAAAACTGTTATCAGTTGAGTGCCAGGAACCGCGACGGTAACGGTGGCGGTTAGCGTAGAAAGGCTGTTAGGAACACCGCCATTGCTTGAACGGGCGCAGACCGTGCCGTCATCGTCAACTGCCAGAATCCAGGGATATTCACCTCCGGTCGAGAAGTGGATAGAGCTCTGGGTGGTATCAAGGATTTTGTCCAGGCTGACGATGGGCTGGGTGGTTGAGCCGACCGCTGCCTCGACCGACCAGTTCTTGTTGTAGGCGGTGATGGCTTGCTCCATGGAGATTGCATTGTGCTCGTTAGAGTTTCCTTCATATACGGCAATCAGCGTTCCGGGATTGGATGCCGGACGGTAATTCAGGCTGTTCACCAGGGTGCCCATGCCAGTAAAGGAGATATTGTTAATCACGCAAACGACGCGATTCAGGCTTCTGCATCCCGTGAAATTAAGTGAGGTCAGCTGGTTCATGGAGCAAGAAACATTCTCCAAATTGGTCTTCCCTTGCAAGCCGTCAAGGTTGGTGAGGGCACATGAAAAGCACTTGATTTCCTTCAATGCTGCGCAGTCCCCAAGACCAGTAATTTCGGCCAGGGTCGCATTGGAATAGCAATGGAGGGTCTGCAACTGAGTGCAACCAGTGACATTCAAACTGGTCAACAGAGGATTGCCGTAGGTTTCAAGGCTAGTGAGTTGTGCATTATCATCTACCCACAGTTGTGTCAGTTGGCTCTTTTCGTTAAGCGTGAGCGAGGTGAGCTTGTTGTTGGAGCAGACAACGTTCGTCAAGTCAGTCATGCCGTTCAAGCCGGGTAGGTTGGTCAAGGAACAACTATAGCACGACAACTTCTGCAGCGAGATACAGTTCGCAAAGCCGGTAATTTCTGTCAGGCCGGAGTTGTTGTAGCACATCAGAGTTTTGATGGCGCCACAGCCACCGACATAGAGCTCCGTCAACGCGCAGCTATAGCAGTTAACCGTGGTCAGTTGGGTATTGCCGGTTAACCTGAGGAGTGTCAGGTGAGGCTTGTTGGTCACAGCGAGCGATTTGAGCTGGTTGTTGCGGCAATAGAGCTTCTCCAGGTTGTTCAGGCTGTTCACGCCGCTCAGGCTGGTGATGGCGCAGTCCTCACAATCGATATAGGTGAGGGCAGTACAGCTTTCCAAGCCCTGAATAGTGGTGAGACTGCTGTTCTCGAAGCACATTAATGTTTGCAGGGACGTACAGTTAGCTATGTCCAGATTGGTCAACGCATTGCGGCTGCAGTTGAGTTGGGTCAAATTGGGGTTGTCCCTAACCCATAACGTTTTCAAAGCAGTGTGATAGGTAACCGTGACCTCGGTCAGCTGGTTACGATGCAGATACAGCTGCTCCAGGGCAGAACAGTACCC
>JAFZKD010000097.1 GCA_017553785.1 Muribaculaceae bacterium
CCCATGAGCTTTGCCGAATCCACTGGCCTCAACATGGACGACTACGTCAACCTGACTTCGTTCACGCATCATCCCTTCTATGAGCCCTTCGTCATCGAAGTGCAGGACAACTGGCGCTGGGGTAAGGCTTGGAACCTCCCCATCGACGAACTGATGCAGGTGATGGACAACGCCATCGACAAAGGCTACCCGATTGCTTGGGGTTCCGACGTCAGCGAGCAAGGTTGGCTCCGTGGCCCGATGGCCGGTGTGGCTGTGCTGCCCGACCTCGAAGCCAAAGGCCGTGACCTCCAAGGCAGCGACATGGCCCACTGGTTAGGCATGAGTGCCGCCGACCGCAAGAAGGAAGCCATGAACCAACCCACACCCCAGAAATGGGTCACCCAAAAGGAACGCCAAATCGCCTACGACAACTATGAGACGGGCGACGACCACGGCATGCTCATCTACGGCACTGCCAAGGACCAAATCGGCAACGAATACTTCATCGTGAAGAACAGCTGGGGCGAGGCCGGCCAGTACAAAGGCATTTGGTACGTCTCCAAGGCTTTCGTTCGCTACAAGACCTTGAACATCGTGGTGCACAAAGATGCCCTGCCGAAGGATATCGCCAAGAAGCTTGGCATTAAGTAAAACAAAAAGGGGCTGCGCTGCAGCCCCTTTTTGTTTATTTCTTTATCTGCTCAAACCCCTTGCCATAGGCACCCATCACCGTGTTCATCGTCATAAACGCCTTGGGGTCTTCATCTTTTACGATTCGTAGAATCTGTTGCGATTCGCGCTTGTGCGCCACCACCATCAGGATGGGGCCTTCGTGCTTGGTGTACCAGCCCGTGCCGTTGATCATCGTCACACCGCGTTGCATCTCGTTGGCGATGCGGTCGGCCACCTTGTCGGGCTCGGAAGTGAAGATGAAGGCCTGCACCGACTGTTTGTTACCTGTCAGCACGAGGTCGATGCAATAGCTGCACACGCCCATCACCACGAAGCCGTAGATGATGGCTTGGATCTTGTCGTTCTCGATAACGAAATAAGAGCAAGAGATGATGACGATGTCGAGCAGCAGGATGACGCGCCCTTGGGAGATGTTACGGTATTTGCAGATCATCATAGCAACGATGTCGGTGCCACCCGTGCTGCCGCCTTGGGTAAATGCCACGCCAATGGCCAAGCCCGCTAAGCCGCCGCCGAGTATGGCCGCCAGAATCTTCTCCTCAACGAAGGGCTTCATGGCACCCGCCGCATTAGGATCAGTTTGATACAACAGCATAGGTTCGGTGAGGTAATGCTGCAACAACGACATGAACAGCGACGCCACGATGATGGAATACACCGTTTTGATGCCGAAGGATGGCCCCAACACTTTCAGTGAAATGAGCACCAAGATGGCATTAATGACAAACACGGAGATACCCGTGGAGATGCCCGTAGCATAAAAAATCAAGGTGGCGATACCACTGACGCCGCCGCCCAAAACATGGTTGGGGATAAGGAAGGCCGTCCAGCCGAAGGCCATCACGAACAAGGCCAAAGTGATGATGAAATAACGCTTTACCTCGGCCCAAACATTTTTCTTGTCTACTTTCATAATCCGATGATTTTATGCGACAAAAGTAGGGATAATTTGAAGAAAAACAAAAAACGATTCTTTTTCGCCTAAATTTTCTGTAGCGTTTTTTTGCTTTTTTCTTTGTATATTTGGTTTTATTACATATTTTTGTCGCCAATATGATAAATCTTGCCTTAAAAAAAAGCGACAAGTAAATCTAAAATGGACAAATAAACAAATCAAAAAAAATCAAAGCATATGAACAAAAAGACTTTACTTTCATTGATGCTGCTCTGCTTCGCCTTCTTTGGCGTGGCTAGGGCGGATGTTGTAGAAATCGGCGTCGGCGGTACATCTTCCAATTCGTACCTCCCGAACTACGAATTATACAACTACTCTCTCACGCAGCAGATTTACACTGCTGATGAGATTGGCACTGCTGGCACGATCAACAGCATTGCCTTCTATTACGCAGGTACGGAAACACGTACCTTGGATATCTACATGGTCAACACGACCGTAGGCTCCTTCTCGGGAAACAGCGACTGGATCACGGTCACTGATGCCGACAAGGTGTACTCCGGAAGTGTGACCTATACGGCAAACGCGTGGAACACCTTCGTTCTCGACACCCCGTTCGAGTACGACGGCACAAGCAACCTTGCTGTGATTGTGGACGACAACACGGGTTCATGGGTGTCGGGCATAGGTGCCTATGTGTTCGATGCCACAGGCATGGCCCTCTACATTTACAGCGACCAAACGAACTACGACCCGATGGCACCGCCCATAGGTTCCGGTACTGTCCTAAACGTAAAGAACCAGATTCAGCTTGACATCACACCCGCGAGTGCCACACTGACCGTGCATGACAACACTGGCACCAACAGTTATGTTCCGTTTTTTGGTATTTGGGTAGATGACTACACCAGAAACGAGATGATTTATCCAGCCGATGAATTGAGCTCTTTGGCAGGTAAAGACATCAACAGTCTGACATTCTACAAGAATTCAACTAACACCAACTCGTGGGGTGCTGCCTCTTTCCAAATCTATTTGAAAGAAGTGTCAGAGACCTCCTTAAGTGCCTATATCGGCATGACGAATGCTACCATCGTGTACGAGGGGGGCGTTGATGCTGCAGGTGGTGAGATCCCAGTAACCATTAGTTTCACCACGCCTTACCACTACAACGGCGGTAACCTGCTTGTGGGTATCTATCAAACCGTATCAGGTAATTACAGTTCCGCCTATTGGTATGGTGAAAGTGTAACTGGTGCCTCTGCCAGTGGTTACAACAGTTCTAGTGCTGCTAGTGCTACATTCAACCAGCGCGACTTTTTGCCAAAGACCACCTTCTCCTATACTGAAGCAGTCAGCGCACCATGCCTCGCTCCCTCTAATCTGACTGTCACCAACGTGACCGCCAACACGGCCACCCTCAGTTGGACCGAGAACGGCAATGCCAATAGATGGGTAATCACTTACGTGCAAGGCGATCCACAATTAGGAGGCACTCACTACGTCGAAGCGTACGAGAATCCTTACACGCTCACGAACCTCACTCCAAACACGATGTGTAGCGCCTGGGTGAGTGCTTTTTGCGACGGCGATGAACTGAGTGGCGAAAGCAATTTCATAAGCTTCACCACTTTAGAGGACTGCCCGTCGCCTCAGAACGTGGCGGTGTCCAGCATCACAGACACCGAGGCTACGGTGAGTTGGTCTGATTACAACGATAGCTATGAATTGCAGTTGGGCAATCTCAGCGATAGTATCCAAATCCTGCTGTACGAGAGCTTCGACAACGGATTTTCCTATAACTGGAGCAACGACCCCACCTATCCTTGGACCTTCGTCGATGGCCACCTGCAAAGCGGCAACGCAGGCATGGAAAACTCGACCTCCAGCATCTCGGTTTTCATGTATTTCGATACTTTCGGCACCGTGGAATTCGATGCCGAATGCATGGGTGAAGGTTCAAGCACCTTTTGGGATCACTGCGACTTCTCCATTGATGGTGAGATTATGCTCAATGCTGGCGAAAACTTGAATACTGCCGGTTGGCTCCACTACAGCTATCCTGTCACCGCAGGCCAACACACCTTCACCTGGTCTTACACCAAAGACGGTTCTATCAATCCTACCGGCGACTACTTTGCCATCGACAACGTTGTGATGGGTCTCACCGAAATTGAGTGGGGCAATTCTGTTTACGTTCAGAATCCGCCATACACATTCACCGGCCTGAATCCATTCACTGATTATTACGTGCAAGTTCGGGGCATATGTGGAAACAACGCACAACAAACTATTACTGCATGGAGCGAGCCCATACATTTCTCTACGCTTGGCTACTACACCGTCACAGTTAGTGCCAATTCTGCTGACGGAGGCACGGTTACAGGCGGTGGAGTATTCTATTCGGGTGACACTTGCACGGTAATTGCCTCACCAAATGACTACTACTATTTCAGTCATTGGTCCAAGAACGGCATAACGGTGAGCTACGACTCAATCTACAGCTTCGCAGTGACCGAGAACGCCAACATGGTGGCCAATTTCAATCCAATGGGATACGACTTCTGGTTGATAGCGGACCCTGAAGATGGCGGCCAAGTTGAGTTTCTTGACGGTAACGACTATTACGCCTATTTTGGCGATACAATCACTATCAGTGCTACATCTAATCCTAACTACAGGTTCCTTAAATGGACTGCAAGTGGACGATACGGTCGAAGCGGTCGAAGCGAAGTGGAGTTATCCACTGATTCCATCTACAACTTCATACTTGATGCCGACTTCTTGAACAGTATTTTTGATAATGGCGTATCTGGTGGAGGTGGCCAAGAACAAGCATACATTGAATTAACTGCCCAGTTCATTGGAGGCATAGGTGATTGCATACAACCTTTAGAATTCACCACCACCGAAGTCGGGCCCACCCTTGCCACCTTCAGTTGGACTGAACTAGGCAATTCCGAGTCATGGCAGATGTACTACCGCCCTGCATATACAGTGGCATATGTCCCGTATGATTCTCTTGAAATTTTCCAAAATCCATATACACTTACAGGTCTCCAACCCAACACCGCTTATGAAGCCTATATAATACCTTCCTGCGGCATTACGGATGGCATAGCAAATTCATACCTCGCAAGCAACACCGTAACATTCACCACCCTTGAAGCCTGCCCGACACCCATGAATGTGGAAGTGACCAACATCACAGGCACCTCCGCCACGGTGACGTGGGTCGGCTATAGCGACAGCTACCAAGTGCAGTTAGGCCACCCCGACTTCGCCATCGGCGCACACTTTACGAACGGAATACCAGCAGATTGGGTGAACAGTACCGATTATCCATGGACAGTTATAGACGGCCACATGCAAAGCAGTAACGCGGGTGTACCGAATTCGACATCCAGCATCTCTGTCACGGTGACCTTCCCGGCCGACGGCTCTATAGAATTCGATGCCGAATGTATGGGTGAGGGTGAAGGGGCATCCGGTTATTGTTACGATCACTGCGACTTCTACATTGATACCACAAGGGTACTTTATGCTGGAAATGAAATTGAGGGCTGGAACCACTATTTCTATAATGTGACGGTAGGAGAGCACACCTTTACGTGGTCGTATACCAAAGATGGCTTAGTAGACAATCCTGGTGACCACTTCGCCGTCGACAATGTGGTGATGCAAGCAGGTGAAATCATCTGGGACAACCCTATTTCCGTTGAGAACGCCCAATACACCATCATGGGCATGAATCCGACCAATAATTATTGCGTGCGTGTTAAGGGCGTTAACGCAGATATGGAGTCCGGATGGAGCAATCCCATATTCTTCACCACGGCTGAAGCTCAGAGCTACACCATCACGGTCTCGGCCAGTCCAACTGATGGTGGTACCGTGACAGGCACAGGTACTTACATCCAAGGCACAAGCTGCACATTGACGGCAACAGCCAGTGTAGGCTACACCTTCCTCAACTGGACCAAGAACGGTCAGGTGGTCTCTTCCAGTCCCAATTACACCTTCACCGTCACTGAAGATGCCATCTATGTCGCCAACTTCAGCCGCAACAGCTACACCATCACGGTCACGGCCAACCCGGCCGATGGCGGCACCGTCACTGGAAGCGGCACATACTACTTTGGTGCCACCGTCAACCTCACGGCCACGGCAGCCACGGGACATACCTTCACCGGCTGGAGCGATGGTGTGATGGACAACCCACGTGTAATCACCGTCACAGGTTCTGCAATATACACGGCGAACTTCAGCACAAACAGCTATGCCATCACAGCCACAGCCAACCCGACTGGGGGTGGCACCGTCACTGGCAGCGGCACCTACAACCACGGCGCCACCGTCACACTCACTGCCACGGCCAACGCAGGATACACTTTCCTCAATTGGACCAAGAACGGTCAGGTAGTCTCCAGCAATAGCACCTACACCTTCACCGCCTCTGGAGCTGGTACCTATGTCGCCAACTTCCAGCAAATCGAATACTACCCGTGGTTCACAGTCATTCCCGAAGATGGCGGCTCTGCTGAAATACAAGGTGATGGCATCGTCCACTACGGCGACCAAGTGACCATTATCGCTACACCTAACCAAGGATACGATTTTGTCAACTGGACTACTGAGAATTTTGAGAGTGCACAAGCCTTGTATCTTTCCGACCAAGCCACCTACACCTTCACAATGAACAGCAACCACTTCTTGACCAATATGTATCCTAATGGTGGTGAAATCCAGATTTTTGCCAACTTTGAGCTACAGTCCTTTGAAATTACCGTTATGGCCGAGGCGGGAGGTACCATCACTGGTGACAGCACCGGCACCTATGCCTATGGTGACACACTCCATTTGAACGCTGTGGCCAACCAAGGCTACACCTTCACCAATTGGACAAAGAATGGCACAGTGGTCTCCACCACGGCAAACAGCGATTTCGTTGTGACTGAAACTGCCACATATGTAGCCCACTTCAGCACTAACGCCTACCAAATTACAGTCTCTGCCAGCCCGACTGAGGGCGGCACCGTCACTGGTGGTGGATCATACAGCTACGGCGAACAGGCAACCTTAACGGCTACGGCCAACACGGGATACACCTTCCTCAACTGGACTAAGGAAGACGGACAACAGGTCAGCACAGACTCTATCTACATTTTCAACGTCACTGAGTCCACTCATTTCATCGCCAACTTCCAGCTTAACAGATACACCATCACGGTCGAGGCCAACCCGACCGAGGGCGGCACCGTCACTGGCAGCGGCACATACGACTATGGTACTGTCGTCAACCTCACGGCTACGGCAGCCACGGGATATACCTTTATCGGCTGGAGCGACGGCGTGACGGACAACCCACGCGTAATTACCGTCACGGGTCCCGCAGAGTACACAGCCAACTTCAGCACAAACAGCTACCTCATCACGGTCACGGCCAACCCGACCGAGGGCGGTACCGTCACTGGCGGCGGCACGTACAACCACGGTGCCACCGTCAACCTCTCGGCTACGGCAGCCACGGGATATACCTTTATCGGCTGGAGCGACGGCGTGACGGACAACCCACGCGTAATTACCGTCACGGG
>JAFZKD010000098.1 GCA_017553785.1 Muribaculaceae bacterium
TCTACAACGAACTGGAAGACTTCACTGTTACCACCCATGTCAAGAACAAACCTGTTCCTGATGCCATTCGCCAGATCATCGGTTTCTATCCCATCCAGATGATCCTGGGTGAAAACAACGATATCTATGTGGAATGCATTCACAAGACCGAGCACCACCTCAAGGGCATGGTGGTTGACGAGAACAACCTGCCGTTGCCCTACGCCAACGTCACACTGCTCAACCCTGCCGACTCGACGATGGTGGGCGGCGGTGTGACCAACGAGAGCGGCCGTTTCGTTATCCCCAACGACCACGGCAAGGTCATCGCACGCATCTCTTACGTCGGCTACAAAACCGCCTATCGCCAGTGTTCCCGCGACAACATCGGCACCATCAAGATGCAACCCGACCAGTTCGCGCTCAGCGGTGTCACCATCAAAGGCTCAAGAATCCACCACGATGCCACTGGGTACACAATAAACCTCCGTTCATCAGATATTGCCAAAGGCAAACAGGCATCTGATATGTTGGCATTTCTTCCCGGCGTCAGCAAAGAGGAAGACACATATAAAATCAATGGTTTACAGGCGAGCGAAATCTATGTAGATGGCGTCAAACTCACCTCTAAAGATGAACTCAAGAACATACCTGCCGACATGATTGACAAGGTAAAAGTAAACTATCTCGCGGGAGTCAACCAGAATGCCACAGATGCAGGAGGTACTATTGAAATCACACTCCACAAGCCAGCCGAAGGAGGGTATTATGGGTCGGTGAGTGCTGGCACTAGCTATCAGGCCTCTAACGGCATTGACCAGGGAAATCTGGGTGGCGTCATCTACTTTCGACATAAGAACCTAAGCATTTACGATAACCTAAACTTGTTTGGGTTTCGATATAAAGAGACGGCCAAGCAGTCAATCTGGGACCAAACACAAGACAAACTCACAGAATTAGATGAAGTCCAAAGAACACCTGGTCATAATTTCAACAACCGTTTGAGTCTAACCCAGCAGTTGAACGAGAAGAGTTCGTTAGGCGGAAGTTATTATATCAAGACCTTTAAGAACGAGATTAAGACTCAGGATACAGGTGAGACGGGAACGTCCTCTATTAACCAGAGAAATAATTGGCTTGATCAAGAAGTTACGTTGAAGTACAACACCGCCTTTGGCCAACATGGAACCACATTGGAGGTCACCGGTGACTATTATAACCGACAGCATAAAAGTAAGTCTGACTTTTCCTATGGTGAGAATTCATCCAGCGCGTCCGAGGACAAAACTTCGTTGGACATGTACAAGTTATCGTTGGACATGACCGATCCTCGCAGTCAAAAGTTGACATGGAATTATGGAGCATCTATCCGATACATCACAACGAAATATACCCCGTCGGTTTTCGCCATTGACGCCACCGACCGTTTCCAGACGAGTCAAGTGCCTACACGCACAAGCGGCTTAACCCCGATAATCTATGCGTCAGCCATGGGGCAGTTTTGGAAAATTCGTTACAGCGCTGGGGTAAACTTTCAGTTGAACAAAATCCAGTATAAGACATTGGATGACGGCGCAGTATCCACTAACACCCAGTGGGGCATCAATCCCACGATGCAGATGATGATGCCATTGGACAGTAAGGGTGAAAACACGTTGATGCTAAACTACAAGCGTACACTCGGTGAGATCCCTTATTCTGCTATCTCATCCACCATTCGCTGGACTGATCCTTATAACTACACTGTTGGCAATCCGGATTTGAAAGCCCAAAGGGGTGATATGGTCATGGCTGGTGTTTCCCTGTTCAGCAATCTCTTGACTTTGAATGCTATTTATAGTCGTTTGAATAATTCGATTCATTGGCAGATCAAGCAAAGCCCAACAGCACCAGACTTGTTTTATACTTACTTCATCAATCTGCCAGCGCAAGATGCATTTGGTGTGACCGCTGAGGTCAATTGGAATCCCATAAAACCATGGACTATGAAGTTGTCAGGACGCCTGTGGATTGAGTGCGAAAATGTGACTTTAGGTGATGTATATTATGGCAAGACAAGGCTGCGCCCATTTTATATGATGAATAACAACTTTAGATTTCAACATGGTTGGGGTGGTATGCTAAACTTCTTTTGCGAACCAACATTCACAAGTTATGACTGGACATTCCACACCGTCTGGGAACTCTGGGGTGAGATTTACAAATCCCTGTGCCAGGACAAGTTGCAGTTGACCCTGTCTTTCACCGCCCTTGGAGACCGTCGCAGAGTTGACAGACAAACCAATGGCATAACAGTAACGTATAACTACACCACGCCAGTCCAGAGTATTGGCATTTCTGTTAGATGGAAATTCTCAGGTGGAAAGAGCAATAACTTCAATGTTATTAAAAACGGCTCACAATACTATAACGAGATTGTGGCTCCAAAATAATAAATTGAATGGCGAAAGCCCAAAACGAACGCGACCGCCTGTAATCATATCTGACGTGAACCAATGCAAAACAGAAAACAAAAATAGCTTCTTTCGGCAGGTAACTGATAGACTTGACACTGATGCTGCCTGTCTTTACCAAGAATAAGACGAAAATAGATGAAACGAATTCTAATCATCATATTGTTGATATGTGCCCTGACAGAAACAGCTACAGCGCAGCGCATTACCCGCAACTTCCAGAACGTGTCGATGAGCGACGCGCTGAAGTATATCCAGCAGCAGACCGGCAACCACAAGATCGTGTTTATCTACAACGAACTGGAGGACTTCACGATTACCACCAACGTCAAGAACAAACCTGTTCCTGATGCCATTCGCCAGATCATAGGTTTTTATCCTATCCAGATGATTATGGGCGATAACAACGATATCTATGTGGAATGCATCCACAAGACTGAGCATCACCTCAAGGGTCTGGTGGTTGACGAGAACAACCTGCCCTTGCCATACGCCAACGTCACCCTACTTAACCCATCCGACTCTACGATGGTGGGTGGCGGCGTGACCAACGAGAGCGGCCGCTTCGTCATCCCCAACGACCACGGCAA
>JAFZKD010000001.1 GCA_017553785.1 Muribaculaceae bacterium
CGTAGTAATACTTGCCCCGATAAGAGATGGATGACCTCAATATATCATACATCGGGTTAAAACGGAAAACGTTATAGGATAGTGAGTGCATCCAGTCTCCATCTTGATAGGTAACTGATATTCTCGGAATAAGGACATGGTATTTAGGGCTCATTTCTTCCCTGCGCACGCCATTTATATCATAGTGAGTGAACTCATTCTGCCATCTCAAGCCTGCATCAAACGAGAAATTCTTGACTTGGGCGCTGTAGTCGGCATACAGCGACCACGTACTTGTCTGCTGGTGAGTTCGGTTGTCGGCAGTAAAACCACTCTGTAAGAAGTTGCTGTGACGGTTAACGTTGGTCACTTCTTCGCCGAAAGTCAAATCACCTGTTGGAACGGGTGCCGTAATTGTCAGCTTCTCTGCGACAAGGTGGTTTTTAGTCTTTGTGGTGCTTGTCGCAACGGTTTCGTCTCCGTCTGATGACATCATTTGAGAATAGGCTGTTCCACCATAGTAATCAGTGCTGAAATCAAATTTCCATTTTCCAAATTCACCGATATAGTATGCGTTGACACTATGATCTGGCCGTGGCTTACTGGTCGTTATGGTAGTGGTGTGCCCGTCTTCAACAAGTTCCGTGTCACGCCACACTCGCTCGTCTTGTTCATCAGTCGTTTTGACATTGCCGATATTAGAATCAAATGTGTATGTCAAACCCAAAGAATGTTTCTCACTAATGTCCCAGTTCCATCCAATATCAGTGGAATTGTGTCTAAACTGACTATATGCTCGGCGAGCTCTTTCGTAGTTCCAGGTATCGGATGCAACCAGTTCTTCCTTTCCCCCATTATAGAAATAATTAGTCCCCCTTCTCAACGATTCACGGACAAAGAAATCCATACCGCTTTTTAGACGGTAATTGAGTGAGAAGCTTGCCCATCCAGATGATTTATTGGCTTTGCGATAAGTGAGGGCGACATTTCCGCTCAATCCTTCGCCTTGTTTCTTGACGGTCTTGAGACGGATAACAGATTTCACGTCCTGACCATATTCGGGTCCCGGGTTGGTGATGATCTCGGCTGAGAGGATTTCATCAGCACGATAGCGGTCGAGTTCAGAGGCATCACGTACTTTCTTGTTGTTGATATAGATTTCTGGGGTGCCGTGGCCTGCAATGGTGCCATCGCCCATCATTAGAGGCAGGTGCGTCAGCATCTCGGTTACTGAGCCGAATTGCTCAAGCACAGTGCCCTGCACATTGGCAAGCAAGCCTCGGTCAGTAGGACGGGTCAATTGCTTTGACCCTTTCACGGTGACGCCATCAAGGGTGAATTGGTCGGGTTGCAGCTGGATGGTGCCCACGTTGTCACGGGAGCATAGGCGATAGGCGGGTTTGTAGCCGACGTAGGTGATGCGGGCGATGACCTTGCCGTGGTCGTTGGGGATGACGAAACGGCCGCTCTCGTTGGTCACACCACCGCCCACCATCGATGAGTCGGCGGGGCTGAGCAAGGTGACGTTGGCGTAGGGCAACGGCAAGTTGTTCTCGTCAACCACCATGCCCTTGAGGTGGTGCTCGGTCTTGTTGATGCATTCCACATAGATATCGTTGTTATCACCCAGGATCATCTGGATGGGATAGAAACCGATGATCTGGCGAATGGCATCAGGAACAGGTTTGTTCTTGACATGGGTGGTAACAGTGAAGTCTTCCAGTTCGTTGTAGATAAACACGATCTTGTGGTTGCCGGTCTGCTGCTGGATATA
>JAFZKD010000099.1 GCA_017553785.1 Muribaculaceae bacterium
ATCAACTTCCGATAATGTCGCATAATATTCGGGAGTGTACCAGCCATGATCATGACCACTCTCATCCAACGTGCCGAAATAGGCTGTATAGAAAAAAGGCTTATACTGTTTGATATAATTCTCGGCTATCGTACAATTCTTATTAATATCAACGTAGCTATCAGGGATATACTCCCAATGGCTGATAGCCAGGGTATCAATTACGTACTTAACTCCATCCCAGTCGAAGGTACATCCTGTCTCTGCCTCTGGCTGCTGCTCACGTATGATTGAATATATGGTAGGGAAAATGTTGTGATTGTTTACATAAGAAGCAGGAATATCGGGAACCTTGGAATTCCATTTCGTATATCCGTGTACCTCAGTAGGAACTCCCATGAAAATAGAAGCCCAGTTAATAGCTGAAGCTGAAGGTAATACAGCACGCTTATGCAACGTATAGCTACCATTGGCCATCAAAGCACGGATATTTGGGATATCTTGTGCAGACTCAAGATCATGAGCTGCCCATCCATCGACGCCCACCATCACCACATGTTTAGCCTTAGGTTGTAACTGCTGTTGTTCACCACTACATGAAGTGCCTGTCCATACAAGAACTGTCAGACAGGAAAGTAAGAAAAACTTTTTCATTGTATCAGGTTTTGAAGTTATTTATCCACAAAAATAAGGGAAAGATGCCATAAAGACAAATATTATTCTTATTTTTGCATCGCTAAACAGTAACAAATTTACACAATGAGTATATTTTCTAAACTTTTCGGTAAAAAAAATAATGCTTCAGCACAAAGTGCTGAAGATTTTATGTCGTTGGTGCGTGTATATTTCCAGTCGGTACTGGCAGTAAATCTGGGCATTACGAATATACGTGCTATTCCGGATGTAGCCAACTTCAAGCGATTATTCAAAATCCCCACCACTGGTGGCAAGTTGGGACAAGGAGAGAAAACGGCATCTAAGAAGATGTTGATTCAGGACTACGGTCTGAGCGAGAATTTCTTCAAGGAAATCGACAGCTCTATCAAGAAACATGTACGCAATCAGAATCAGGTGCAGTCGTATATGTTTATGTACCAAGGCTTCACCGGTGACCTGATGATGATGATCACCAACCTGATGCAGTGGAAGTTGCGTGTACCTTCAATGTTTGGCAGCGTTATCAAAAGTGCTGTGGAAGAAACCGTCCATGACATCTGCACCAAGCCGGTGTTCAAGAAAGATGACGAGCAAAAGACTGCTATGCAGATTCGTACTTATAAGGAACGCTTGGAATACTCAGAACAATGGATGAGCGAGTTTGTTTATAAGGTGGTTATGCTGGCAAAGAAAGAAAAACGCAGCAAAAACGAACAGACTGAGAACGGCAAATAAAAGAAAATGATGTGGTTTAGTCACTTTTTCTAAACTTTTATTTGGAGAAATAAGAGAAAGTTGTAATTTTGTAGCAAATTAGGTGTAGTAAATGACAGACGAAGAGAAAAAACAGCTCAATGACTTCGAGACAAGTCTCCGCCATCTGATTTATCTGCATGATAAACTGAGACGCGACCATGCCGAACTACAGAAGCTTTTACTTGATAAAGAAGAAGCTTTTTCGAAGTTACGTTCTGAATATGACAAGTTGAACCAGTCATATGTGGACTTGAAGTCTGCCATGACAATGAGCTTGGATGGTGGTGATGTACGCCAAACCAAACAGCGATTGTCAAAAATAGTGCGTGAAGTCGATAAATGCATCGCTATGTTGAACCAATCATAACACTTGAGATGTATGGACGATGATATGATAAAAATACAGTTGACCATTGGCAACAATCCCTTCCCTCTCACCATCCGCAGAAGTGATGAAGAGACGGTACGCAAAGCTGCCAGACAGGTTGACAACTTGACAAATGCGTATAAGGAGCATTATCCCGAACTACCTGAGGTGCGCATCTTGCAGATGGTAGCTTACCAACTGTCACTAGAAGGACTGAAGGAGAAAGGACGCAACGAAACGACCCCTTATGCCGACAAAATGCAAGAACTGGCACAACTGATTGATGACTGCATCAACAGATAATGGCCATTTGATTTATTAAGGACACACACGCACTGTTGACCCGCTTGAGACGCAAGTAGCAAGCTGGTTTTCAGTGCGTTTTATTATATATTTTAATTTAACGACTATGGTAGTAAATATAGTATTCTGCGTGGTAGGCTTGTTGATAGGTCTTACCATCATGTTCTTCATTCAGAAGGTTATTCTGAAATCGAAGGCTGATACCATACTGAAAGAGGCAAATGCCGAAGCAGAGGTTATCAAGAAGAATAAACTGCTGGAGGTAAAGGAGAAATTCCTCAACAAAAAGGCAGAGTTGGAAAAAGAAGTGGCTCAACGCAACCAGAAAATCCAACAAGTTGAAAACAAACTCAAACAACGTGAAATGGTACTTAACCAGCGTCAGGAAGACTTGCTGCACAAGAAAGCCGAGAACGATGCCATTCGCGACAACCTCACCAATCAGTTGGGTGTAATTGAAAAGAAAAAAGAAGAGCTGGACAAACTGCAGCAACAGGAAATCGTGAAACTGGAAGCTATCTCTGGCTTATCAGCGGAGGAAGCTAAAGAACGTATGATTGAGTCACTGAAAGAAGAAGCAAAGATGCAGGCTCAGTCCTACATCAACGAAATCATGGACGATGCAAAAATGAATGCCAACAAAGAGGCAAAACGCATTGTAGTACAGACCATTCAACGTGTTGCAACAGAAACAGCTGTAGAAAACTCTGTGACGGTATTCCATATCGATTCCGATGAAATTAAAGGACGTATCATTGGTCGCGAAGGACGCAATATCCGTGCTTTGGAAGCTGCTACTGGTGTGGAAATCATCGTAGATGACACACCAGAATCAATCGTACTCTCAGCCTTTGATCCAGTGCGCCGTGAAATCGCCCGTCTGGCACTTCATCAATTGGTAACCGACGGACGTATCCACCCGGCACGTATTGAAGAAGTGGTAGCAAAGGTACGCAAGCAGGTAGAAGATGAAATAGTGGAAACTGGTAAGCGCACCACCATTGATTTAGGTATTCATGGCTTGCATCCTGAGATGATTCGTATTATCGGTAAGATGAAATATCGTTCATCATACGGTCAGAACTTGTTGCAACATGCACGCGAAACAGCAAATCTATGTGCTGTGATGGCAACAGAGTTGGGCCTGAACCCCAAGAAAGCACGCCGTGCTGGTTTGCTGCACGATATTGGCAAAGTGCCTGATGACGAGCCAGAATTGCCACACGCACTGTTGGGCATGAAGTTAGCTGAAAAGTACAAGGAGAAACCTGATATCTGCAATGCCATTGGTGCTCACCATGATGAAGTGGAGATGACCACCTTGCTTGCTCCTATCGTTCAGGTTTGTGACGCTATCTCTGGCGCACGTCCTGGTGCTCGTAGGGAAATTGTGGAAGCATACATTAAGCGACTGAATGACTTGGAATCACTGGCAGCTTCTTATCCCGGCGTAACCAAGACTTATGCTATCCAAGCAGGTCGTGAATTACGTGTGATTGTAGGGGCCGACAAGATTGATGACAAGCAGACAGAAAGTCTGTCGGGTGAAATCGCTAAGAAGATTCAAGACGAGATGACTTATCCTGGACAGGTGAAGATTACAGTAATACGCGAAACACGTGCTGTAAGCTACGCTAAGTAACAATCGGATTGGCTGACGCCCATCCTAACGCCTGCCGCGGGCAGGCTAGCCTCTTGTCGGATTAGATATCCGAAAAACCTGCCGGTTGTCGGATTGGCTGACGCCCATCCTAGCGCCTGCCGCGGGCAGGCCATCAAACCTTCTTAAAAATCAAACTGCCACTTGAAAGCAAGCTTTCAGATGGCAGTTAATTTTAGAAGTCTTGAGCCTCTTGTCGGATTCGAACCAACGACCCCGAGATTACAAATCACGTGCTCTGGCCAACTGAGCTAAAGAGGCGTCTATCGTTGCGCTAAGAGATACGGGGCGTTCTCGTTAGCGGGTGCAAAGTTACAACCTATTTTTAAACTGGCAAATTTTTTCATGCTTTTTTTTCAAAAAAAATATCTACAACTAGCATTTACACTACACAACACACTATTATTCAGTTAATTAGCCTACCGCCAATGGTGCACTGCATTTTTCGTGCCATCTCTTGCCATGATACTGCCCTATACATCATTATATAATATAATATAATGTTATGCTCCTGGCTTTAGCAGCATCCCCTGCCGGCAGCAGTGTGCAGGCAGGGGATGTAATATGTCTTCAATATGCGAGGTCTGGTGTGTTACCTGTCGCGACGTCCTTTCTCAAGCTGTCGTTTGAGGGCATCAACACAGTTGTCTATAGCCTCCTCGAAAGTATCGGCAACCTTATTTGCGAACAGATCCTCACTGCGGGGCACATTGAGTCGCACCGATGCCTCCTTGTTCATTGCAGTCTCGGGCTTCACTACCTTCAGGACAACTTCGGCATTGCTGATTTCCTCATTGTACTTACCCAACTTATCAACTTTCTTGTTGATGAAGTCATTCAATTTCTCAGTTGCATCAAAATGGATGGCATTGATTTTAATTTCCATATTAACCTCCTTTTTTAAGTGCCCGTGGATGGGCGAGTTCATAATTGTGTTGTAATTCACTTAGTGTCACATGGGTATAAACCTGAGTGGCCGCGAAACTCTCATGTCCCAGCAGTTCCTTGACGCTATTCAGTTGGGCGCCCCGGTTAAGCATGACCGTTGCAAAGGTGTGACGCAGCACGTGAGGGCTCAGTTTGCCGGTCCCTCCGGCATCTGCCAGAACGTCATGCACGACATGATAGACGAGTGATTTGTACAGGGGCTTCCCCTTGGACGTCACCAGCAGGTTATCGCACACGGGCCTGACGTTGACACGAAGCGCACGGTAATGGTCAATCCAAAAAGCCAGTTCCTCGCCGAATGGGATAATGCGGTCCTTGTCACGCTTGCCTCGCACTTTGAGCTCGCGTTTAATGACATTGACTGCGACGTCCTGCAAACCGATGAGTTCACTCAACCGTATGCCCGTCTCATAGAAAAGCATGACGATGAGCCGGTCCCTCACCTGTGTGAAATCGTCCATGTCGATTTCGCCATCGAGAACGGCATCAACAGTCTTTTCGCGAACAAATTTGGGCAAAGGCTTGGGCAACTTGGCGAGATCGACCATCGCCGCCGGATTAACCGAGATCTCACCGCGGCGCATCAGGTACCGATAAAGCGCCCTGATGGCTTGGACCTTGTGACGCAACGTGCCAGGGCTGTCCCCCTTTACCGACCGTTTATATAGCCACTCACGTATATCATTAGCGGTTATCGAGGCCAGATCGAGTTGTCTTGTCCCTGCAGTCATAGACGCAGCCCACTGCTCAAGATCGCGGCGGTACAGATCCACCGTTCCCGTTGACAGATTGCGTTCAAGACGCAGGTATTGCAAGAAACGTTCTAAGGTCACGTCCATACTCAGACTTACATTCAGTGTGTCCACCTTAGCCGTCCAATACCGCGCCAGCGGCAATGACTGCTAAGCGGTGCTAAAGTTAGCAACTATTTTTATAAAATGCAAATTTTGTGCCAAAAAAGTGCAAAAAAACAGCAGGAACTACTGTTCTTGCTGTTCCTGCTGTGTATTGTGTATCTACTGGCGGGTATTACTCCTCACGAGCGCGCAGTTGCTGTACATACTCGGCCTTCATCATCTTCTTACGGTTGATAATTGAGGGCTTCTGAAAAGCTTGACGAGTACGCAGTTCCTTGATGACACCAGTCTTTTCGGTTTTACGCTTGAATTTCTTGAGGGCGCGTTCGATGTTGTCGCCTTCCTTAACGGGTACAATAATCATAATGAATTTGTTTTGTTTTTTTGATGTTTTATTTGTTTGAAAATGTATTGAATTTCTTCAGTGATTTGTGGCTCTATATGGATTACATATCGCCGGCGAGCCACAAGCCAAGCGATACTAAATAGGATAATATGTATTGATTATCAGTCTCTTAAAGCAGGTCAACAAGCCCCCTTTCGTTTTAAAGCGCCGCAAAGTTACATAAACTTTTCACATTGACCAACATTTTTTGATAATATTTTTTGACAATCGGTTATTTAAACGCTTTTACAATGGAAGGATGAAAAATTGCGACCATGGGGCCAGCCATAGTCGCAAAGTCAAGTAAACAATGAAGCCATTGCTTATTTCTTGCGGTTGCGGACCGAACGCACGCCAGTGTTGACGGTTTGGGTACTCGTCTTGGGCTTGCGCTCCTTGATCTTAGTCTTTTTGGTTTTGGATTTGGACTTGCTGGAAGCCTTTTTGTTGTCTTTAGACTTGCTGCCGCGCTTGGTGGTGCGGGCCACGGTCTTCTCCTCGGCGGGTTCGGCCGAATCAACCTCAGTTTCGGTACCTTCCTCGCCCTCAGCGACCTCACCCTCGGCTTCGGCACGGGCTTTCTCCTCAGCCTCGGCGCGGGCTTGCAGTTCCTCCAATGGCGGAACCCACAGGTCCTTGTTAAAACTGCGCAGCCTCTGCTCAATGCTATCCTGGGCATTCTTATAAGCCACCTCATTTTCAGGATACATTTGCCTGAGTGAGAGATTGCGCAGATTCTTAGTCTTGATGATCTCGCCGGTGTACATGTTCAACTTGAAGAAGTCGTCAATACTGTAACGAGGCAGGTTGTTGTCATCATCGGTGAACACATATTGCTGTGCCATATAAGGGCGAATGTCGTTAAGCTTCACCCAGAACATGGGATAGCGTTTCACCTCTCCACTCCAGTCGTCCTCACGATGCATCACGGGACAGAGTGCCTCGACACGGGCTTTCATCTGGTTGCTGCGGGTGTCAAACTCCCATTTCTCTATAATGTAGTAGCTCAAAACCTGGTTAGAACGGATATCGGCATCTTCAAACTCATATATACGGTTCTTCTCGGTGCTGCCCTTGGCCTCTACCACGTCGATGCTGTAGTTGTAGAACAACTGGTCCTTATCCACCAAGTGATCATCGGTGAAAATCTCGTCAGTATATTCGTAGGCCTTGATCTGATTCTTGCACAGCAGACGCATGATGATGAAGTAAAGGCTCTCACCGTCCTCATTGGGCAACTCTGGATAGAACAGCGCGGCATTCTTCCCGTTGGAGAAATGCACTTCGCGGTAGATGACTTTCATCCACTGTAAGTCGGCGTCACTTGGTTCTTTGATCTCATAGAACGACTGTTGTCTGTCGCTGACTGTCGCTGCAGCGCCTTCTTTCTTATCCTTCTTGCGGGTATCGCTGCCCGTGCGCTTGGTCACTTGGGCATTACTGCCCAGAACAAACGACAGGAGCAACAATGCGATTATCAATCTAAGACTTTTCATATTCTCTTTATTGATGTTGAATGGTTTCACTGTTAGTTGATGATGACCTGAATGGGCGCAATCGTTCGTGTAATGCCATCAGGACCAGTGGCCTTGACATTGGTGATAAAGAATTGCTTGCCATGCTGCAGGCGCTTGATGCGGTCTTTCTGTCGCTCGGTGAACTGCGAACTGTTGCTGGCCTCAGGGTGATAATCACCCATGGCGTCCACAAAGCTGCACTCAAACGAGAGCACCTTATAGTCGATATTCAGTATCTCATCATCGATAGCGGCATCGAGTCCACCCGCCGCAAGAAGCAACGCCTTAGTGATACCGGGTTTGCCACCCTTGTAGCGATTGGGGTTACCGTTGGCATCCTTATAGGAAATGAATGGCATCGGGTCGGGCAACTTGCGCACCCTGAAGGTGGTGCTGCCCACATTGGTACGCTGGCCGTCCATCTCGGCAGTCACCGAGATAACACATTCGGCACCCACCTTGGCAGGACGGGCAATCCATCCCTCACCGCTCTTAGTAAGCGTGCCGTTGGTCATCGTGGCGCTGATGCTGCCCTGAGGCACACCAGGCACAGCAATGCTAATGGGGTTATTGATACCGGCATACAGCACGTTCATCATCGTGGCGCTGATAGTGGCCAACGGGTCGATAACGGTGTAACTCGACTTGAATTCACGGCGCGTGGGCGTGCCGTCACGACCCAGCACCTCAATCCATCCCGAGTAGTCATATTTACCGGCCTTACCAGTTCCAACCTCATAGATACCGTTGGCATTAGCCAGACGTCCGCCGTTGACATAGACTGTCGGGCGCTGGGTGGTGTCGATAGCGGCGAGCACGATTTGTGCTTTGTATTTGGTGCCACGCATGACAATGCGGGACTCGGGTACAACAAAGGCGTTGACCAGGTTAACACGCAGGTCGCCCAAGTCGACATTGGTGAGCATCTGGTTCAAGACCTCACCCTCGGCATAGCGAACGTCGTTCTGCAACTTGGTCAACAGAGTGACGGCGGCGATACAAGGCATATTCTCGAACATGGTCTCTTCCCATGTGTGCTTGCTGATGTCATGATTGGCCAACTTGGGCGGCTTTGTCGAGAGCGCCGTCTCAAGGTTCTTGCGCTTCTCGGAATCTTCAAGGAACGAAGTCACAAACTGGCGGTATTGGTCGATACGGGTCCTGAGCAACTTGCCCTTGCCACCCGTAGCGGTGAGCATCACCTCGCTGGACGCGTCAAGGTTGTCGCGGTTACGGATGTTGTTCACATCCCCATCGGGTCCGTCAGCAAGACGCACCATCTCGAGCTTGAGCGAGTCGATATAATTGAATAACTTGTCGGTCTCTCCCACCACTTGAGTCGCCTTATCCAGCCAAACCTTGCCCTTCTCGGGGTTCTTCTCGTTGAAGGCCTGAAGCTGGGCATAGAGGGACTGGTTACGCGCCGTAATGGTGCGATTGGAGCGAGTCAAACCGTCCTCCACCTGGCTGAAACCGTTGAGCACGTCGCTCGACACGTTCAGCGCAAGCATGGCCGTCAAGACGATATACATGAGGTTAATCATCTTCTCTCGCGGCGACATGCGGTTGACGCTCTTATTTTTTGAGGTTGCCATCTAATTATTCTCTACTATTCGTATTAAACAATAGGATTGGTTGATAGTGTTGAGTTGGGGCACCTATCACGCGTCCCGGTCATCGGCACTAGGCTCCATGCCAGGCATGCCGGGCATGGGACGGTACATGTTGACGGTCATCGCCTTGATCATCTTCTCATAGACGCTGTTCAACTGTTTCATGTAGCGTGCCATCTTCTCGGTCTCGTCGCAGTAGTGGGCACTCTCGGCGGCACTCTTCTCATACATGTCGCGGATGTCCTTCAAGCCACGGTTCACACGGTCAATATTCTCAAGTTGCGAAGAGATGCTCTTGAGCTGGATCTCATAGATGGTATTCAAGCCGCTGATGTTCTGGTTGAGGGCCTGCATCTGATCGACATATCCGGTAGAGCTATTAGTGATATTCTGGCTGTTGTCGGTAATAGCGCGGTAGCTGCCGAGCAGGGTCTCGCTCACCTCGTTCAAGGCGGTCGTGGTCGCCTGCAACTTCTGCATCTGCTCGCTGATACCTGCCATTTGGCTCAGGTATTGCTGAGTGGCGTCGGTCAACTCGGCCATGCGGGAGAGCTGGTCACTGGCGGCTGCCATCTTGGCGATGCTCTCGCTCAATGACAGGGTATCCTCCTCACTCAGATTCACACCCTGAGGCAAGCCAACGGCACTCTTGGCCTCGCCGGCACTGACGCTAATCTCGCCTTCGTAACCCTCGCCGTTACCGCCATTGCCACCGATGAAGATTCCTCCACCGCTGTTGAAGTCGGGGCGATCCTCGGGATCCTGACTGGCAAGCACGGGGAACACTTCTTCCCAGTGATATTCCTTCTCTGGCTTGTCAAAGGCCGTGAGAATAAACATGAGCACCTCGGTACCCATACCGATACACAGCAGCGTGTTACCACCGGTCAAGTGCAGGATCTTGAACAGGGCACCCAAAATAACGATGGCAGCACCGATACTGTAGGCGAAGTTGAAAAAACGCTGTCCGCTGTCGCTCTTCAAGTAGCGGCCGGCTTTCTTTTTATATCTCTTGATTTTACCCATTTTCTTGAACTAATTAATGAGTGTGATGATAATGCTTTTTCTTTTTAAAAATGTTAGGATCAATCTTTGCAGCAGTTCTTGCGGCGACCCTTCACTACGCCCACCTTGGAGCGCACGCAGCGGAATCCGATGTAACTCCTCTGCTCATTCTGGTATTCCCACATACGCAAGTCGGCGCGAATGTTGTGTACCACGTCCTTCCACGAACCGCCGCGAACAATCTTGCGCGACATCTTGTAAGGATCCTCCTGGGCCACATAATAGCGGTACTCGGGGTTGATATCGTCGGTCATGCGGTCGATACTCTCGGTATAGGCTGTTGAGGTCCACTCGCTCACGTTACCCGCCATGTCATACAGGCCGTAGTCGTTGGGCTCATATGTTCCCACGGGTGCCGAGATGATGTAACCGTCCTTGACATAGTTACCTTCGTCGGGTTTGAAGTTGGCATAGAAGCAGCCCTCGTCAACAGTCAAAGGAAGATCGCCGTCCCAAGGATACTTGTTCTTATTCTTTCCGGCACGGGCAGCAAACTCCCACTCGGCCTCGGTGGGCAAGCGGAAGGGCTCCACATAGATTGCCTGGTCGCCCATCGACTTCTTGAGGAACTCGGTGCGCCAGTGGCAGAAGGCATTAGCCTGCTCCCAGCTCACGCCCACTACGGGATAGTTATTGTAATTGCCGTTGGCAAAATACATGCGAACATAAGGCTCCTGATAAGCGTTCTCAAAGTCGTTGACCCAGCATGTGGTATCAGGATAGATGTTGACGATGTAGGTGTTCACAAAGTCATAGTCACTCTGCAAGGGGCGCGTGATGGTCTGGCGAATGATGCGATCCTCGTCATCGATATAGGCGGTATCCTTGCTGATGGTAGGAGCCGTGTAATCCACCTCATGGTCGGTGTTGTAATCGCGGCGGGTGGCGTCAAAACGGTGCTTGCGCTTTGCTGCCTCGGTCAGGTTATATACCTCGTAACGGTAGTTCATCTTTGACGCGTCAAGCTCCTTCACGCCACTGATGGGATTGATGCGGTAAACATAGTTGATGGCACGCTCCTCGTCCTCGCTGGGGTTCTTCCAGGGTATGGGCTTGCTCCAATCGAGATGAGGTTTCGCAAGAGGGTTGCCCTCCTTGTCCTCTTCCACCTTGAACTCCTCATTGCCTCCATAGTTGGGATCGGCAAGACGTTCACGGATAATAGAATCACGCACCCAATAAACAAACTGCTTGTACTTGGAGTTGCTCACTTCCATCTCGTCCATCCAGAAGGCGTCAACCGAGATGCCATGTGCTGTGGAGTCGATGCCCCAAATCGAGTCACGCTCGTTGGGACCCTCGCGCATCGAGCCAACATCAACGAGGACCATGCCAAATGGTGTGGTCTCGTTAAACACGGTAGCTCCGACACCGGTCACTTCACCGCCACCAGTACCGCCCTTGCGCATCGAGCTGCACGACACAGTCGCCATGACGACTAACAATATCAAAACTAGTTTCTTCATATTCTTACATTAAGCGTACGCTTTTTTGTTTGTTCTTGTTCTTTTCCCTGTTATCCAACTTGACGTTATAAGTCACGAACACCTCATGACTGCCAAACGTCGCCCTGCTGATTTCAGATACCGGATAGTCGTAGGCATAACCGATATAGGCATCTTTCAGGTGCACGCCGATAAAAGCAGTCGCGGCGTCCTTCCAGCGATAACCCACGCCAATGTTGAACATGCGGTTATAACGCAAGACGGTAGCCGCTTGGGCCGTCCAAATGTTATTATAGGCGGCAAACATAGCCGAGGGCTGTATTTCAAATAACGTATTATTAATCGGAATATTGCCGCCACCGGTAAAATAATAGCCGCGGCTCAGCTGGAATTCATAATAATCGATGGACTCACGCGAAATCTTCAATTCAACTCTAGGAGAGGTCACGTGGGTCACCGCAAAACCGGCCCAAAACTTGGGGTTGGAGAAGAAAACACCCACGTTGGCATCAAATGCGGTACCCGATACATTCTGCTTAGGGATGACCTTGTCGTCACCTTCTTCACCACCCGTGATGGCTTCTCCGCCACGGAAGGTCTGAGAGAAGACACCAGGCTGAACGCCCACGCTGAGGGTGTTCTTGCGAATCTTGCGCTTATAGGCGATTTGTGCGCCAATACGGGTATTGGAGTACAAACCGATGCGCTCATACTCGGCCTTGACTCCAACGCCCATGCGCTGTTCCATGAGTTTATAGGGCATATCGGCTGTAACATAGAAGTTTACAGGCGCATGCCTGAAGTCCACCCACTGCATGCGACTACCCAGCGTTAGGTGAACCGCATTGTATTCGCCAGCCGCAGCCGGATTATAATAGGAAGGTCCTGCCCAGAAATGGGAGAATGCCGCGTCGGACTGTGCCATTGCGACACAAGCGACAACACTAAGTGTCATCACTGTGATCAGGCGTCTTATGTCATATAACTTTGTTACCATCTCATCAGTTTATTCGAAAAAGAAGGTCACAACCACCATATTGCTTTTGACCTTGTCAACGCTCTCAGTGAACCTTAGCCAATAGATATCGTCCTCCTGAAGGTCAGTCCTGTTGCGCTCCAACAGGTCCTTGAGTCCGAAACAGAACTTGATCTCGGGACAGAGCTTGAAAAATTGCATGTAAAAGTCACAGCCCATGCCCACAGTCAGCATCAGGTCGTTGCTTTTGAGTCTGGGCAACCCACTGCGGTCCTTGGCCAAGTCACGGGTATACATCAGTCCTGTTGTGAAGTAGGGGCGCATGTTGTGATAACGCTTCGCGCTCATTTTCAGGTCAACAGGCAAGACAATATAGGTGGACTTGATGTTCTGTTTCTGCTTGTAGGAGTCTGGCTTTTCAGGGTTACCCAGATGGTTTTGATAACGCACCACCTTGTTACCGAAATACAAGCCCGGAAACACCCTCAGATTAAAGTGCTCGGCAATGCGGTAGTCGGCCAGCACATTCACACTGAAACCCGGTGAATTGGCCGCCACATCGGCATACCACTCATCACCGTCATTAGTAATTGTACCGTCATTAGTAATTGTACCGTTGTTGGTAAAGGCCAGATTCTGGAAATTCATGCCCACCGAAAATCCATAATGAAACATTTTAGCGTCGGCATAGGGACGATTCAGAATCATGTCATTATCCTGGGCATGCGCCGTCGCACACCCCGTCAACAACAGTACCATCACTGCAATATGTCTCAGCTTAGCCAGGTCCATTTATCCATAATAACGCAACTTTCTCCCGCTTATTGCTCAATTCGGTAAAAAACTGTCACAAAACACCCGTCTACAACATGTCTCGGCGCGGAAATACAATATATTTTTTGAAAAAAGACGTCACCAACGCACAAAAAAAGGGAACCAATCAGCTCCCCTTATTCATTTTATCAAAATATAAGAAGAAGCCCTCTTATCAGCTCTTTATCAAGCGGTTAAGCGGGCGAGTGATGAGGCGGTTGACCAACCACGCCAGAAAAACGTCGATGGGGATGATGAACCAGAATAACAAATCGGTTCCCGCGCCAAACAGGTCGTTGCTTACCATGTTGACCCAGGTAGTGATGCCGAAATGAGCCAACACCGAGGCCACCAAGTAGTTATAAATGACCGGGCCAATGCCTTGCAGCATAAAAATCTCGAAACTGATGTCGCCTAGCCACTGCATCGGTCTAGACGCCAATGCCTTGCCGATAAAACCCTCGCGCTTATTGTACAGGTAACAGGCCATCAGAATCACAGCCACAGGAAGCCACCAGATAATCGCGTCACTCCACGGCAGCAGGTTAGGATAGGAGCGGAAACTCATGATCGCTACCGATATCAAAGCCAGGGAAACCAACTCCAGGTCCATGCCGTTCTTACTCTTACCCAGATCAACGATAGGCACTTTCTTCAACATGTCCATCCCCTGGGCAAGGGTCATACCTATCATGAAGTCAATCAGGCGGACTGGCGGGAACACGTACAGTGCCGTACGGCCATAGAAATCGGTATCGGCCAACACCAAAAAGTCCAAGAGCGCAAGAGCCGCCAGTATCATCAGTTTATATCTCATGCTCAAGGGCATGAACCACTTCGAGAGCAACGGGAAACACAGGTAGCAGAAAAGCAATGTGCTCAGGAACCACGAGAACTGATTATAGGAGAAATAAACCGAATGCGAGAGCGACCAGCTTTGCAGTAACGCCACATTCACGGCCAACGTGCCCGGGTTGATTGTCAGTTCGCCAACGGCCCACTTGGCAATCATCCACAACGCCAGCGCCACCCAATGCAACAAGTAGAGTTTCAAGGCATGGCGGCCCACAAAACGGCCGTACCCGGCACCGTCAAGACGCTCGAATGAGTATTTTTTCGCCAGCAGGAAGCCGCTAGCCACAAAAAAGAAACTCACACCGAGCCAAGTCATTTCCTCGAGTCCGGTGACCCCCACATGAAACAGAACAATAATAAGCGCAAAGACAGCGCGCCATCCGTTTATCGTCTTGATTATAGGTTGATTTGTCATTGGATTAAACGCTTAATTAACTTGCCGACAGGTTTTGTAAACCAGCAGTTCACACCCCATGCCAGCGGCAACAACACCAGCCACACGCACAACGACTTGTACCCATAAATCATGATTCCATAGTGCCCGGCGATAGGCGAAACAATATAATTAAATATGTGAAATGCAACAAATTGAAGCACAAACACCTCAAAACTGATGTTCCCGAGCCATTGCAGGGGACGCCACAGCAGCATCCGCCCAACAGCGCCTTCCTGGCCTGCCAGAAAAGCCCATGCCAGCAATATCGCTCCTTGGGGAAGCAGCCATGCCAAAACATCCTCCCATGGCTTGATCCATGTGGTCTTCACACTGATTACGATGGCAACAACGAGAAGCGACAACGACAGTATCTCGATAAGGGTCGCTGTGGCAAAGGACACCTTGGAATAACGCCCCTTGAGGACGACATACAGGTGATACAGGAACAATCCCACCATAAAGTCCACCACATGGGCCAGCGGGCATACAAACACCACTTCACGGCCAAACAAATCCAGGGGAACCAATATCCATCCCAACACCAACACCATCACGGCAAGCAGCAACAGCTTGTAACGCAACCGCCAGCGGCCAATCCAATGCGCCATGAAAGGATACATGAAATAGCAGAACAACAGCACCGACAGGAACCAAGCCACAGGATTGAGCCCGTAATGCACGTCATGGGCAGGAGACCACGACTGCACGAGCAAGGCACTCAAGGCGGTCGCCCCCCAATCAACTGTGGTGGTGTGAAAGAACAAGGCAAGGACGATGAGCGCAGCCAGCGCAAGCCAGTGGAGAGGATACAGCCTGAATGCGTGACCCAGCACAAACTTGCGGTAACCGATGGCAGTGAGTTGTTTGAACGGATGACGCATAGCCAACAGGAAAGCGCTGGAAATGAAGAAAAAAGCCACACCCGAATAGGTCCAATTCCATAACTGGCCCAAGCCACTGTGGAACGTCACCACAACGACCGACATGAGTCCACGCCATGAATTGATGGTCTTAATCATCTGTTCAACTTTCCTTTTTTGCCCGTCCATCCCAAGGGGATGCAAGTGCGAAATTACAAACAAAACTCGAAAGAGCGTACACAAATTCAATTATTTTGTATCTTTGCACCCGCAAAAAGGCAAAAATGGCTATAAGCAACGAGCATAAAACCAGTAGTCGAGGGTCCAAATTCGTCAAGGACATCGGTATCTATGCAATAGGCAACATCGGGTCTAAACTCATCACGATCCTGATGTTGACGTTGTACACCTATTTTGTAAAGAAATCCGACTTCGGTTATTTTGATCTGTGCATGACGGTGTGCATGCTAATGATTCCCTTTGCCACACTGCAGCTGCGTGACGGCGCTTTCAGGTTCCTGCTCGACTGCGACAACGACACCCAGCGTCAACGCATTGTCACCTTCGTCTCACGCACCTTATTGATTTCCATCTCCCTGTCGATAATCATTGGCGTGCTTTTGTGGGCATTTACCGATATCCAGTACATGGGTTATATTGTGGGGTTGCTTATCGCCTTATCCCTCCAAGAAGTACTTGCCCAGGTTTTCCGTGGTTTGGGCAACAACAGGGCATTTGTCACCGTGGGCATACTTTCGGCATTAGGAATCGGCATTCTCAGCATCATATTTGTCGCAATACTGGGATGGGGCATCAAAGGCATCTTCCTGGCCAACATCCTGGCGCGAGTGCTAGCCCTCGTTCTGGTGGAGATGAAGGTGCGGCTCATCACCCGCTACACCCGCTGGAGCATTAATTCCCGCGAGGTTGGCCGTGACATCGTCCGATACACCCTACCCCTGTTGCCCGGCTCACTGTGCTGGTGGCTCACGGGCAGTAGCGACCGCCTGTTCATCACCCGCTTCCTGGGTTTAGACGTCAATGGCATCTATGCGGTTGCCATACGCTTCACCGGTATTATCTACACGCTGGCCATTATCTTCTATCAGGCATGGCAAGAAACCGCCATTCTGCAATACCATAGCCCCGACCGCAACCGGTTCTTTTCCAAGATGTTCAACAGTTACATCTTTTTGCTGGCCATCATCCTTATCGGCTATACGTTCTTGCTTAAGGTCAATTACAACTGGTTGGTCGCCGAAGAGTATCAGGAAAGCCTCAAATACATCTATCCTTTGGGATTATCGGCCATTATATTTGCACTTGCCGCATTCTTTGACATGGGCTACCAGTGTGCCAAGGACACGCCCCGCACCTTGCCGGCTATCGTGTTGAGCGCCATCGTCAATGTCGTGTTGAACTTCTTGCTTATCAAGCCTTTAGGAGTATATGGCGTAATGCTGACCCAATTGGTCACATATCTGGTGCTTTTCATCTATCGCTGGCACGACATGAAACGCTATTTTGTACTCACAATTGACAAGAGCTCGGCGATTCCTGTCCTCATCATGCTGGTCTGTGCCATACCCTTTTATCTGTCATCCAATCTGTGGCTTGACATTGCGGTGATGTTCGTTGCCCTAGCGGTGATGGCATGGCCCATCCGCCATGTGTTACTCGAGTTAGGACGCACAAAAATCAATAAAACCAAAACGACAACATAATAATTGCCCACGATTGCCGTTAATTGATAATAAAACAATACTATAACAACCGCTATGAAATCTAGATTTCTGATAATGATGATAGCAGCGGCCACGTTGTTGTCATGTACCACAAAGAAGGAAAATACCCTCACCTATTTCAAGGACCTGCAAGAGGCACCCAGCGGGATCCTGCCGAACTCTCAAGGTGAGTATCCGATTAGGATTCAGCCCGATGATGAGTTGGTCATCTCCGTCACATCGGCTGTTCCCGAGGCCACGGCTGTCTATAACCTACCGATGGACAACCCCGCTACCCGCGGCAACTTGAGGCAAGCCACACAACCGCGCAGCCAGACCTACATCGTTGACGCTGAAGGCTACATCATGCTGCCTATGTTGGGACGTTATCTTGCTAAGGGTAAAACCGTGTCAGAGATTTCCAATGAAATCAGGAACATGATCTCCCAAGACGTGAGAGACCCCTATGTTCGCGTTGACATCGTCAACTTCTCGGTTGACGTTTTGGGAGAGGTACGCCAACCGCAACGCGTTGTCGCTGGTCATCAGAATTTCACAGTGCTTGACGCCCTGGCACAGTGCGGAGACCTCACCGAATTTGGCGAACGTAGCCGTGTCTATATCATTCGCACCGAGGAAGGAAAGCGTTCCTATCACAAGATTGACCTCAATAGCAGCGAGGTATTCAATTCCCCCTACTTCTACCTGAAACAGAACGACGTGGTCTATGTGGAGCCGAACCAGATCCGCATCGACAACTCCAAGTATAACCAGAACAACGCATTTAAGTTGTCGGTCATCTCCACTATCGTCAGTTCGGTATCGGTTGTCGCATCACTCTTAATCGCATTAACCAGATAATTATCGCTCATGGCAGAAAATACTACTATCACCCAGCAAGAGGAACAATCCTTTGATTTTGGCACTCTTTTCGACAAGTATAAAAGATATTGGTGGCTATTTCTGTTGTCACTGCTCGCCTGCTGCTGTTTGGCATTCTACTATCTGAAAGTCACAAGCCGCGTCTATGATGTTAATGCGGTGGTGCTTGTCGCTCAGGAAGACAACAGTTCCAGTGCCGGCACCAACCTGCTCAAGAGCATGAAGCTCATTGGCAGTGGCGGCAAAGTAGAAGACGAGATGATTGTCTTCTCCTCACAGGAATTGTGCACCGAGGTCGCCAGAAGGCTCAAACTCAACCGCACCTACACCGAGGACCGCGGATGGCTCAAGCCCAAGAAGAGCCACTACAACAGCACGCCCGTCGAAGTTGTTGCCCCCGAGGAGATGTTCGACACCTTGTCATCAATCCAGTTCAAGATCGACGTCAACAAGCAAGGCCTCGCCAATATCAAGGCAAGGAGTGGTAAAGACAAACTCGCGAACATCAAGAACTGCGAGTTGCCTGCCACCATTAAGACCACCTATGGTACATTTGTCGTACGTGCTACCGAGGATTTCAAGGCCAAAAAGCCTTACCACATCAAGGCATCGCTCATCGGTTCCCAGTATTGCGGTCAAAGCCTGAACAAGAAAATCAAGGTCAAGCTCATCACCAAGAAAGCCAATGGTATTAACCTGAGCATCCAAGAGACCATTAAGGGTCGTGGCCGAGACATCCTGAATACCCTCATTGACTTGTATAACGAGCGGGGACAGGAAGAGAAAGACGAACAAGCCATCAACACTGCCAAGTTCATCGATGAGCGCCTTGCCCTCATCTACAAGGGCCTGACCGGTAGCGAAGCCGACATCGAAGCCTTCAGGCGCCGCAACAACATGATTAACGTCGAGATGCAGATGAAGAGCGCCATGGCCAAACAAGAGGTCACCGACCGCGCCATCATTAAGCTGGAAACCAACAAGCGACTGCTCAACATGGTCAAGGAGTTTGTCAGCGACCCGGCCAACAAGCACAGCTACATCCCCTTTGCCGTTGACTCGAGTGCGGCATCAGGTTCCATCAAGGCCTATAATAACCTACTCGCCAAGCGTCAAGAATTGGAGCAATCGGCCCAAGGAGACAACCTTGCGCTCAAACGCATTGACGAACAGATCGAAACCATGCACGGCAACATCCTCAAGGGTGTTGAAAGTTCCATCAAGGGCATTAACATGCAACTGAGCCAGGCCCAGAGCCAAACAAATGCGACAAACAGCGACATGGGCAAGGTGCCCTCTGTGGAACGTGAGGCCCAAGACCTCTACCGCCAACAGAGCATACAGAATGCCTTGTACACCTTCCTGCTGCAAAAACGTGAGGAGAATTCACTTGTGTTGGCGGCCACTACACCCAAGGGCAAAGTGGTGGACCATGCTTATGCATCGATCCAGGCCATCAAGCCCGTGAAGTTCAAGATTTACTTCCTCGCCCTACTGGCAGGTCTGCTCCTGCCGCTGGCACTGTTGTTCCTCAAGGGGCTGTTCACCACCAAGTTCAGCACCCAGGAAGACTTGCAGAACATCAGCAAGGCGCCTGTCGTGGGTGAGATATGCCACAACCGCCACCGTTCACAGCTTGTGGTCAAGGAGGGCAAGTCATCGTCGATTGTCGAGCTGTTCAGGCTCTTGCGCAACAATATCCAGTTCATGCTGCCCACCAGCGATGATAAGGTGATGCTTGTCACCAGTTCGATATCGGGCGAGGGCAAATCATTTGTCAGTCTGAACCTCGCCTCCTCATTCTCGTTGATGGGTAAGCGCGTGGTTCTCGTGGGTATGGATATCCGCAGCCCCAAGCTGGCCCAGATGCTCAACATCAACGACACCCCGGGTGTCACAGCCTTCCTTGCCAAGCAGAATGTGGCGCTTGACGATATCGTGCAACATTGTCCCGAGTGTGAAAACCTCGACGTCATCGTTGGCGGCACAATTCCGCCCAACCCGTCGGAGTTATTGCTCACCACCCGCGTCGAGGACCTTATCGACCAGCTCAAGGAGCGATATGACTACGTCATCATCGATTCGGCTCCTATCGCAATGGTCAGCGACACCTATTCGCTGTCACGATATGCTAACGTTACCGTCTATGTGACACGTTCCAACTACACAAAACGCAGTCTGGTGCGTTACATGAACAACGCCATCGCACGTCGCCAACTGCGCAATGTCGCTGTGGTGCTCAACGACAGCAATCCCAAGATGTCGCAAGGCTACGGCTACGGTTACGGTCAGGACAAAGAGTAACTCACGCTAAAATGCAGCTCACCAAGTCCATACTCATCGAGCGCGCTCTTATCGGCGTGTTTTGGGTGTTGGGCTCTGTCGGCTTCATCTGCGATGAATTTGTGCCAGGGCTGGAATCACTGCGCAGCTACATCATGCTGGCTTGTGACGCCGCCTTGGTGCTACTGGGCCTGATGTGCCTCAAGCACCGTGCCGATATCATCTTCATCGTCTCGCTTTTACTGATTGCTCTGACAAGTAGCCTGCTGCTCAATCACTTGCCGCTAGCATTCACAGCCAATGGCATGCGTGTGTTCATCGGCATTATGTTCTGCTATCCCATTTTCCGTTACTTCATGGACGAGGAGAACAGGCGAGAGCATTTCATCAAGACTTTTGATAAGCACCTGGAGGTCTTCCTGTGGCTGCAGGTTCCATGCATCGGCTACCAGTTCCTCCTCTATGGCGCAGACGACCACGGCGGCGGTTCCTTAGGCAACTGGAATTCGGGAACTGTCTCGATGATGATTTACCTCATCTCATTCTATTTGATGAGGAAACGCATCGATCCAAAGCATTTCATGGGGTCTATCATGAACAACTTCAAGTATGTGTTGTTGCTCACACCCACCTTCTTCAACGAAACCAAAATCAGTTTCGCGCTGCTGGTGATTTACTTCGTCCTGCTCCTGCCCATAGACAAGCGGCTGTTCACTCGCGCCCTTTTCATCACGCCGATCCTGTCAATACTCTTCCTTGTAGGCTACACGACCTACCAGATCACTTATAAGGGTGACCTGGCAGGCACCACGGCAGGCAGTGCCGACATCTTCAGCGAGGAATACCTGATTGAATATATTTTCAGTGACATTGAAGATGCCGAGGATGCGGCAAACTGGAGTTTGAACGAGAGCGAGTCAGGAATGCCCGATGTTCCCCGCCTCACCAAATTCCTGTTACTGCCCATGTTCGAGGAAGACAATCCCGGACACATACCATTGGGCTTTGGTGTGGGTCATTTCAAGGGCGGCACAAAGATGAGTCACTCGGAGTTATTTGATTACTACGAGTGGTATATGCTTGGCACTATTCCCTATCTCATCCACATCTACCTGCAGATAGGCATCGTGGGATTATTGTGGTATTTCACATATCTGGTTTCCCTGTTCGTCCGTCGGCCCAAGGGTTGTTCCAAACGCGACTTGAACTTGCAGTTGTTCTTGCTCCTGCTCATCGGCATGAACTTCTTCTACAGCGATTCGATGCGCGACCCGATTTTCTGCATTGTTCTATACGGACTGGCAGCATTCGCATGGCTACCCGACGCATCAGCCGACGAAAAGGCACTCATGACACAAGAAATCGTTTGACTTACTATATAATTAAGCCATCAACATGAAAAATCAATCATCCATCAAGGTTGCTGTTCTGGCCATCATCGCAGTGGTGGCTTGTGTTACCCTTGAGGCACGTACAGTCACCGTCAACATCAGTTCCATCCCCAAGAATGCAAACATTGCATCGGCGCTTAATAACAAGTTCAAAGGCCTGACCTATGATGACACTGCTGTCATCAACTTCGACCGTTCGGGCACCTACACCATTGATGAGGTTGTGTCACTGAAATGCAATGTCGTTGTCTCTGGCACAGGGGCCGACAATACCATATTAATCCTTAACAAAGACGATAATAAACCGCTGAAAGGCGCTGACGCCTTCTTATCCTTTACTGGAAAACTGGGACGTCCTATCACCGTATCCCTGTCCGACTTGAGCATCAAGCTCAAGGAACACAAGGGCATCTGGTGGGAAAATTCAGCCTTCCATGCCGTTAAGATTTATCATGCCGACAGGATTGACATCCGCAATGTCAATAGCTATATGTCAAATGCGATCATCACTAATTTCGATTTGCGCGTCTGTTCCAACGTCACTGTCGAGAACTGCATCCTCAGCAACTACAACAACTGCAATGCCAGTGGTATCCTGTGGCTGCGCGGCGATATGCACAATATCAACATTCACCACAATAAGATCTACAAATACGGCAATGACGAGGCCGTTGCGTTCTTTGGCACCACAGTTGATGCCAACAAGAACATGAAAGGCAACATCAGCCGCACAAACATCCGGGTCACGGACAACGAATTCTACTATAAGCACAACGACAAAGTCATTGATGATTTGTACATGAGCATGTATCTGTCGGTGCTCACTGCCGAGACTGACCGAAGCCAATACACAAGCAATACCCAGGGCTTTGAAGTCGCCCGGAACAGGTTCGAGGCCGACGACCTGTGCAAACGCTTTGTCTATTTCCAGTTTTGCGTTGACGACCAGCACAGCGATATCAGTGTCCATGACAATGAATTCGTCAGCAATCCCGTGGAATCCAACGGGAAATTCTACCGCATGGACATTGATGTGTGGGACAGTTCCACTCAGCAGGACACTATTGTTGTTCGCGACAACACGATGACCAATTACTACCCCCTCATGAACCCATATAGCGGCACGGGGTACACCTTCTTGCTCGTACGTGGCGGCAATGTAGTGCTCGACGGCAACAAGATCAATAACCATGTCACGACAGGACCCGACGGCAAACCCTATGGCATCAACCTGTTGTGGAGCGGTCAAGAAGGCGGATCGGTGACCTTGCGCAACAACGTCTGCAAGGGGCTGGCACGCATCATTACGCTTGAATCGGGCAAAGGGATTGGCCATTTCAGCCTCAATGCCAATAACAACTATTTCCAAGGTCGCACCTCCATTTATTGCGCTAAAATCGATCGCTTAGACCTCGATTTCAGGAACAACACCTTTGAGAGCAATCACAACTATTTCTTCTTGCAGGACTTCGCCAACAAGGGCACTGTTGTGTTCAATAACAACAAGGTAACCGTCTCATCGGGCTATGGTCGGCTAATGGGACATTGGGGTAACGGCAATACCTATTCAATGAAATTTGACAGACTTGAAGTCAAGGGCAATGAATTCCATGGTGTCAAGAACCAAAGCGAGTTGCTGAAAGATATCACCAATGTGCGCAAGCGCACCGTCAAATCCAACACTTACTACCAAAAGTAATCACTTGAGCAATTTCTTCAGCCTGCGGTTGTTCACCACGCACCAGTGGCACAACTTGGGAAATCGTAGCAGGAACTGCAAGACAGCATACCGACGCGATAGTTTAAAACGGCTGTCGTGAATGACCTCGTGGACCCAACGGCGGCTCGTGTCAAGCGGGTGGACATAAAAGGCGAGCCTGTCTATCTTCATGCACAACAAATCCTGGGCTAACGATTCCAGTTTGCCCCGCTCTTGAAGGTTTTCCTCGATCAGGCCGAAGAAAGCCTCCCAGTTGTCGAGACTCGACAAGCGGTTAGTCGATGACAAAGACGTGGGCACATAATAGTATTTCATGGTCGGCTTGTTGTATAAACCCACTCGATTGACATGGGCACTCAGGAAAATGTTCATTAGCACGTCCTCGCTGGGCAATACCCTGCCCCGTGGCGGGAAAATGTCATCGGTCCATGCATCACGGCGGCACAAGTACTCCCCTTGTGCGATCAGGCATCGACGATCAAACAGGAAATGCAGGAACTCGTCTCCTGTGAGCACACCCTCCATGGGATGTGTCACCTCATGTGAATCGTCACCAATGACCTTGATTAATGAGCCAAACACCCAATCCAGCTGATTTTCAAGACATTTGTCGTGCAAAAAGGCTACGGCATCAGGAAACAGCTCGTCATCGGCATCCAGATGAACGATATACTCGGCGCTGGCAGCCTTGATGCCACTGTGACGAGCCTCGGCAAGTCCCCGGTTTTCTTGATGTACTACCTTGATCCGCCCATCTTGGGCCGCCAGTTCATCAGCTATGGCGCCTGTGTCATCAGTCGAGCCATCATCTACTATGACAACCTCAATGTTGTCATAGGTCTGCCCCAACGCACTTGACACGCTTCGCCGCAAAAACGGCGCGGCATTGAAGGCCGGGATAATGACGGATATCAGTGACGACATATATCGAGTGCTATTTTTTTGCAAAGTTACAAAGTTTCTCGTAATTTTGGGGCCGCTAATGGGACAATTTACATCTAGCATGAAGATTCTTATCATTAACTGCATACTCTCGACTGCCGAGAAAGGGGTCATCCAGCGCAAAGAATCCATCAGCGATTGCATGATCAGCAACTTTGCGCGCGGTTTTGTCGAGTTGGGACATCAGGTGACGCTCCTGGCATCACAGGAGTTCAAACCCACAGGGCAGGATGAGCAAATCCCCTTCGAGGTCATCTATTTCCCATCAAAACTGCCACGGGTATTCAAGCCCACTCTGCTGCCGTGGCCACGCGGCATGCGCTCATGGCTCAAGCGCCATGCCTCCAGTTATGATCTGGTCGTCGCCAGCGAGTCGTTCCAGATTTCTACACTCATCGCCGCGCGCGTGTGCCCCGAGCGGCTACTCATCTGGCAGGAGATGGACCGTCACCAGCAGTTGATGTTCAAGATGCCGTCCAAGTTCTGGTACAATACCATCGTGCCCTTGTTCATGCGTAATGTGACCATTGTGCCACGCAGTAAGCCGGCACGCCAGTTCATGACCCATTACAGCCGCCATGTGAGTGACGTGATAGTAGATCATGGCACCGATGCCCATACGCTCTACCCCGACGAACTCGTCGAGAAAGCTTTTGTGGTGGTTTCGCAACTGGTCGAACGGAAGAATGTGGACAGCATTATCAGCAAGTTTGCTCATCTCGTCACCCAAGAGCAGTACAATGATTACCGCCTGGACATCATCGGCGACGGAGATCAGATGCAGCAGTTAAAGCAGTTGGCCATCACGTTAGGTATACAGGAAAAGGTCATCTTCCATGGTTTCCTGCCCCACAAAAAGCTCGCTGAGCCGCTCCGGCACGCTATTGCCCTGCTTGTGGACACGACCAACGACCTGAACATGGTGACCATTGCCGAGGCCATCACCAGCGGCACACCGGTTGTCACAAATACCAAACCCTCAACCGCTTCGTTTATCGCTGCCAACGGCTTGGGCATCGTGCGCGACGGCTGGGACGAGAACGACCTCATCCAGGCCATCAGCAACTATGACGCCATGCATGAGGCTTGTGTCAGGGAGGGGAAGGAGCTGACCAATGTGGCCTGTGCCCGCAAAATGATTGAAATCCAGATTAAAAAATCATAGCTATTTAACACACAAAGAGCGTATTACATGCAATAAACACACAGGTAAAGCGTTTATTATTAGAAACGTAACCCTTAATATCTCCTAAGCTATGATGAAAAGCAATATTCTGACTATCCTGTTCCTCACCTGCGCAATCCTGTCACAGGCCCAAAGCGGTTTGCGGCCTCGTGGCGACGTGAACTGTGACTGGGAGGTCAACATCGGCGACTTGAACGCCCTGGTTGACTCCATCTCAAGCGGAGCGAAGTATCACTCATTCTACAGCTATGCCACCGACGTGAACGGCGACCAGGAAATCAACATCAGCGACATTAACATGGTGATTGATGCCATCTTGGGCAAGCAACTGCCGCCCATGCCTTCTTACTCTGGCACCCTGCCCGTTCTGTTCATCAATACCGATGGTTATCACGACATCGTGAGCAAGGAAGAATATATCTACGCCTTTTGGTGGCTCGACAACATGGGCCTTGAGGGCTATGAGTCCATCGGCTCGCCCGAGGAGCCGCAGACTATGCAAATCAAGGGTCGCGGCAATGCCACTTGGACGATGCACGACAAGAAGCCATTTCGACTCAAACTCATCAATGCACTCCCAATACTGGGAATGCCACCAAGCAAGCACTGGGTGTTGATTAGCGCTGTTGATTACTGGATTGGGCAATTCAATGACGCATTGCCCTTTGAAATCGGACGTCAGATGGGCATGTCATGGAATCCCGGGCAGACTCCTATCGAGGTGGTACTCAACGGACAATACATCGGCCTGTATCATTTGACAGAGAAAATCAGGGTAGATAAAAACCGTGTCAACGTCATCGAGCAAAAAAACAACGAGACAGATGCCACCAAGGTAACAGGTGGCTGGCTACTGGAAATTGACAACTACGAAGAACCTGAACAAATTGTATTCACCGAAGGCAACGGATGGGTCTTTTGGGCAACACCTCATTCCCCCGAGAAACTGAGCAATATTCAACGGACTTACATGACTGATTTACTCATGAAAGCCGACAGTGCCATCTACTGCGAAGATAAAAGCAGTACCGAGTGGGAACGTTATATTGATATCGACTCACTTGCTGTTTTCTACATCATTCAAGAGATAATGGACAATATCGAGGGCTTCCATGGAAGTTGCTACTTCCACAAGCAGCACGGTGACAGCACGAAACTGATATTTGGCCCTCTCTGGGACTTCGGCAGTTCTTTTTCTCGTTACACGTCCACCTATGAGTTCAATCACTTTATCTATGACGATGCTCCTAGTAATCTCCATTTGAGATGGATTGCCGAAATAGCCAAATTTCCACGGTTTCATGAATGCGTCCGCCTGCATTGGAAGCATTTCTACAATGACATCTATCCTAAATTAGACCGTTTCTTGGATGAGTTCGGTGACAAAGTCGAGGCGGCTGGCAACTGCGATCATAACCGCTGGCCCAAGTCGGAATGCGATAATATCAAGAACAGAATCAATTTCACACGCAATCATTTCTTAAACAAGAAAGTGGCTTGGCTCAATGAGCAATGGAGCGAGACAGGAGATTAACCTTATACTACAAATCGACAATGAAAAGCGTCATCACTTCTCTCGTTTGGCTGATTGCCTGCATGACAGCAATCCACACCAACGCCCAATCGGGGCTGCGGCCGCGAGGGGACGTGAACTGTGACTGGGAAGTCAACATCGCCGATGTGAACACGTTGGTTGACTCCATCTTCAGCGGGGCGAAGTATCACTCATTCTACACCTATGACACCGATGTGAATGGCGACAAGGAAATCAACATCGCCGACCTAAATATGGTGATTGACGCCGTCTTGGGCAAGCAACTGCCTCCCATGCCCACCTACTCGGGAACGCTACCGGTACTGTTTATCAACACTGAGGGTTTTCGCGACATCGTGAGCAAAGAGTCCTACCTGCATGCCAAATGGTGGCTTGACAATATGGGGATTGAGGGCTATGAATCCATCGGTTCGCCCGATGAGCCATTGGGCATGCAGATCAAAGGACGGGGCAACTACACTTGGAGTTTGAACAAGAAACCGTTCCGCATCAAGCTCGACGAAAAGCAGCCCCTGTTGGGAATGGACAGCAATCGGCACTTTTGCCTGCTGGCCCATGCCGACGACAACTTTGGCAAAGCCATGAATGCAGTGGGCTTTGAGTTGAGCCGACGCATCGGGATGGCTTATACTCCAGAGCATAGACCAGTTGAAGTAGTACTCAATGGACAGTACATCGGCCTGTATTTCCTCACCGAGAAAATCCGCGTTGGGAAAAACCGCGTCAACATCGAAGAGCAACGTGAAGGTGAGACCGATTCATTGGCAATCACCGGTGGATGGTTGCTGGAAATTGACAATAACCTGGATGTCAACACCATCATCATCAATGAACGTGAAGGTGGTCATCCGTGGTATAACAGAATGTGGGTCACCTACCATTACCCCGAGGTGTTATCCAGTCAACAACAGGAATACCTCACCCAGTTTCTGGAACAAGCCAATGCCGCTATCTACACCGGCAACAAAGTCAGCACCGAGTGGGAGAATTATATCGATATCGATTCATTGGCCTGTTTCTACATCGTCAACGAGATGATGGATGACATCGAGAGTTTCTCGGGAAGTTGCTTCATGTACAAGCATCGGGGAGACTCGACCAAACTGATTTTTGGCCCGGTATGGGACTTCGGCAATTCTTTTCACCGCAAGAATTATTATCCCGACTTGACCAGTTTCAATTATTTCATCTATCAGCAGCCCTGTTACTTTCACAGCCATTGGATTGAAGAGATCGCTAAATATCCTCATTTCCAATTGGTTGTCAGGAAGCATTGGCGCAAGTTCTATGACTCCGGTTTCAACGGGCTTGATATCGACACATTCATCGACAATCATGTGTCAAACATTCGTCAGGCATGGAACAGCGATGGAAAGCGATGGAAAACCAATAATATCGATAGCAGAGCCGCATATTTCAAATACTACCTTCACGGCAAAATCGACTGGCTGCAATCGCAATGGGGCAAACCTGATGACGTTGATCCTGACCCAACTCCGATAGACCGATAACTCAATGCCTGTTCTTTCCCGAACTTGACATCGCCAACTGATATTGCTGACGGGTGAGCGTGGCGATGTGGTCCCAATTGTAAGGAGTCAGATCGTAGTGCTGTGCCCCTGCAGGCGAGGAAAGCAGATGGGAAAGGGACGAGGACAGGACGTCAACATCACCCACGGTGAAATAATCCTGTTCGGGTAATTCCACCTGTCGGGTGCCGGGAATATCGCTGCACACGATGGGCAAGCCAAAGGCCATGGCCTCGAGCAACACCATCGGGAATCCCTCGTTGACCGACGGCAGCACAAAAGCGCGGGCATGGCTGTAGAGTTGACGCAAATCTTCGCCTGTAGTGAATCCTGTGAAAACCACCTTATTGCCCGTATCAAGCCGATCCAATACCTTGCAGTAGGTGTCGTCATGGTCGCTGGCACCAGCGATAACAACCTGCTTGACCTGCGGCAAGCGGTTTGCCGCCTCAACGAGGTATTCAAAGCCTTTCTCAGGCGTCAGCCGACCCACTGCAAGCAGATAGGCTCCAACGGTTATGCCATGTTTTTCAAGGAAGGTGTTTGACTCGCTACGGGTCACGGGATCAATGCCATTGGGTATAAAGACACTTTTGTCCAGGGCACCGCATTTCTCCATCTGGTACTTGTTGACAAAGATGACACGGTTGCTGTAGTGAAGAGAAATTTTCTCACATTGGCGCAACAGCCAGCGGGCAGGGGTACTCCACTTGGCGTGCTCATAGTTGGGACTGTGATAAGTGAGCACTACAGGAAGACCGGCCAAGCGCAACAACGGCGCAAACATGCCTGGACCGATATTGTGGATATGCACCACATCAGGACGATGAAACAGGATGTGCAGCACGCTCAGCAACGTGTGCCACACCGCCTCAAAGCCCTTGACGCGGGTCGAGGGAAAGTCAACGTACTCGATGTTGGGAAGATTTTGGGAAGACTGTTCTGTGAGATAGGCCTTGCGACGGTAAACACGCACTAGGACGTCCTGCATGCGGGTATAGATGTGATAGCTATGAGCCTCAACACCGCCCTGGATTCCAGGGAATCCGCGCGTGCCGATTACCGCTACAGTCTTCATGAGTTAATAGTGATTAGTTAATAGAGAATAGTGAATCATGTAACCCCATCATAAGTATCAGAATTCCAACTATTAACTATTAACTTTTATCTGTTAACTGAATCATCAGTCCCAGCAGAGGTCCTGACCCTTGCGGATACGCCACTTGTTCTTGAGCACCCACATGATAGGCACCCAGGGACGGCGCACCATGTCGTGACGCTCGGTGACGATAAAGGTGCAGTTGCGCTTGCAGTTGCGCACTTTCTCCATCGCCTCGCGGGCCTTATCGCTATTCATGATGTTCTCAAAGGTGTCTTCCTTGATATTGCCCAACTTCCACTCCTCACAACTGCCGTTACATGGGGTGACATTGCCCCACGGGTCAATGAAGAAGAAGTCGCTTAACGCGCCACAGGGCGGACGGTACTCATCGGTGTCGCCACGCAGGCGGCGGTGGATCGAGCGGTTGAAATAGGCACGGCCATAGTCCTTAAGGCGGTCCTTGAAGCGGCGACGCTTGCTGGTGAGCAACGCCTTGACAAACAACTCGTGCTGGCGCAGGGCCTCCTCGCTCTCGATCTGGTTATCCTCCTTGTGGAAATACCACGAGTTATGAACTGCCGAATTGCCCAATTCAACGTCGAGCGCGACACACAGGTCATAGAGATAAAGAAGATCCTTGTAGTTGTCGGGCGAGATGACCACCGAGAAGCCGATGTTCTTGCACTTGGTCTTTTTCAGCTCCAGCATCGTGCGCAGGGCATGATCAAAGCCGTCCTTGATGCCGCGTTTGGCATCGTTGATCTTTGGCAGACCCTCGACACTCACACGAATCAGGATGTTAGGATATTTGTTGGCCAGTTCAACGATTTTTTGGGTATTATAACCATTGGTGCTCAGCTCAAGAAGTCGTGATTTGGGATAGAGGATTTCAAAAATCTTATCGATGTCAGGACGCAATGTCGGCTCTCCGCCCGTGATGTTGATGCGCAACCCCGCAGGCAGTTTCTCATAATAAGAGGCGTCAATTTCTTCACTAGGGTTGGTCTGGAACTTCCAAATATTGCACATGTTACACTGCGCATTGCATCTGAAAGTCGTGATCAGACTGCCCTGAATCACATTCTTCATTGCTATCGTCAATAAGCTTTTACACTTATTTAACTATTATCGGTTCAAAATATTGTGCAAAGATAATAAAAAAACACAAAGGGGGTATCAAAAACAGTAAATATCGTGCTTTAATGACTGCCAATGTGTCTTGGGACTGAACCGCTCAAGTGCCCTGCGGGCAATCTCGCTGTAGTTCCATTCACGCGCCATCGACATCGTGACGGCTGTTGCCATGGTATCCTTGTCAAAGGGCTGGAACACCACTCCATTCTCACTATCAATAAGTTCGGGTATGCCACCGATGCTTGACCCTGCGACTGGTGTGCCTGCACACAACGACTCAACGACACTCAACGGGTTGTTCTCATAGCATTGCGAAGGTATCACATTCAATTTGGCTCCCCTGAGCACATGGACGACGCCCTGGGCGTCGAGCATCCCCAAGAACTCAATATTGCCGCACGAAGCGAATTTGGCACGCAACTCTTTCTCAAGAGGCCCACCGCCAGCCACCTTGAGGTGGAACGGCAAATGGGCAGCCGTTTCCAACAGGTCGATAATCCCTTTCTCCCTTGAAAGGCGTCCCACATAGCAGTAGTAGTCTTGACGCGGCGCATTCGGGTCTTGGTCCGAGTACTGATCCAGTTTCACAGGATCGAGGAAATTGTTCAGCACCTTGATTTTATCGGGATCAAAGCCGCCCGCCTTCATTTTGTCGGCCATGAACTCACTGGGGCACAAGAACACATCAGTGTTGCGTTCCAAGCGACGGCGGTTCCACTTCATCGCCTCAAGCCATGCCACGCCACTAGCAGGCAGGGAGCCTTTCATGCAGCGGTGGGTGAGCACACCCATTTTGCCACCCTTGTGGCATTGTTCACATGGTTTTCCGTCCAGCAGACAGTCATAACGCGGGCATAACAACTTATAGTCATGGATGGTCCACACCACACGGATGCCCCGCTTGTGGGCCAGTTCGCCCACCACAGGCGACAAGTAACTGTGTATGTTGTGCAAATGGACCACCTGAGGCTTGAACTCATCAAGAACTTTGGTGAATTGTCTGCGCACATCACCCCACCCCAACGTGCGTTTCAGCCCATGCAACAGATTGCCGACGCCACCGCCAAAGTTCACCTCGCTGGCAAACGATGACTGATAGCTGGCCGACAAATTCTGAGGGTACTTCATGGCATACACCTCGGCGTCTACCCCGTTCTCACGGAGCAGAGCCTCGGTATTGAGGACAACGACACAGTCGCCTCCTCGGGGATAGTAAAACTTATTGACCAAAAGTACTCTTTTTGTCATAGGCAATTATCACTCGCTGATTCTACCTATATAACGTAGCAGCAAGCGGATTATTTTAGATAATCAGTAGCAGAAAACCCAAAAAATGGATCACACGTTGAATCGGAACACGACGATGTCGCCATCCTGCATGACATACTCCTTGCCCTCGATGTGCAGTTTGCCGGCTTCCTTGACGGCAGCCTCACTGCCATAGTTGATGTAGTCATCATACTTGATGATCTCGGCACGGATGAAACCACGCTCAAAATCGGTGTGGATGACTCCGGCGCACTGCGGTGCCTTGCTCCCGCGACGGAATGTCCAGGCGCGCACCTCCTTAGGACCTGCGGTAAGGAAGGTCTCAAGGTTCAACAACGCGTAGGCGGACTTGATGATGCGGTTGACACCGCTCTCTTCCAAACCAATCTCGGCAAGGAACATCTGGCGTTCCTCATAGTCCTCAAGCTCAGCGATTTCGCTCTCGGTCTGGGCGGCAACAACCAGTATCTGCGCGTCCTCGTCCTTGACAGCCTCACGCACAGCATCAACATAGGCGTTTCCGTTCACCACGCTCTGGTCATCCACATTGCACACATACATCACCGGCTTGTTGGTCAGCAGGAACAGTTCATGGGCGATTTTCTCCTCATCCTTGTTGAGAAGCTCAACAGTTCGCGCGTTGCGGCCCTGCTCAAGGGCTTCCTTGTAACGCTTTAATACCTCATATTGCGCTTTGGCCTCACGGTCGCCACCGGTTTGAGCCTGTTTCTGCACCTTGTTGATGCGGCTCTCGATGGTCTCCAGATCACGCAGTTGCAACTCCAGGTCGATAACCTCCTTGTCACGCACAGGGTCCACTGTGCCGTCAACATGGGTCACATTATCATCGTCAAAGCAGCGTAGCACATGGATGATGGCGTCAGTCTCACGGATATTTCCCAAGAACTTGTTGCCCAAGCCCTCGCCGCGGCTTGCGCCCTTCACCAGACCCGCGATATCGACAATCTCGACTGTGGTGGGTACGATGCGTGCGGGATTCACCAGCTTGGCAAGCTCATTCAGGCGCTCATCGGGAACGGTGATCACGCCCACATTAGGCTCGATGGTGCAGAAAGGGAAATTGGCCGACTGCGCCTTGGCATTCGACAGGCAGTTGAACAGGGTTGATTTTCCCACATTGGGCAACCCCACGATTCCACATTGTAATGACATAGCTATATCTTGTTTTAATTTATATTCTAACCTGCAAAATTACACTTTTCTTGCCATACTGCCAAACATCAAGAGCCAATGCAATCGGTTGCATTCTTTTTTTCACGCCAAGACACATTATTTATAAATAAATTGAGGGATTTTATGTTATTTTTGTAGGTGCTAACCCAATAAAAAATGAAATTATCACTTAACACTTAAAAATATATCATTATGAAAACAAAACCGGATTTAAAATTCAACCAACTGTGGAACATCAGCTTTGGTTTCTTTGGAGTGCAAATCGCTTATGCGCTGCAGAGTGCGAACATTAGCCGCATCTTTGCGACACTGGGTGCCGACCCCCACAACCTGAGTTACTTTTGGATTCTGCCGCCGCTCATGGGTATGGTCGTACAACCGCTCGTGGGCTACTTCAGCGACAAGACGTGGCTGGGCCGTTGGGGCCGCCGCATCCCCTACTTGCTGATTGGCGCTCTGGCAGCCGTGATTGTGATGTGTCTACTGCCCAACGCGGGCTCTTTTGGACTGACCATCGCAGGCGCGATGATTTTTGGTCTGATTGCCCTCATGTTCCTTGACACGAGCATCAATATGGCGATGCAGCCCTTCAAGATGATGGTGGGCGATATGGTCAACGAGAAACAGAAAGCCAAAGCCTACTCCATCCAGAGTTTCCTGTGCAATGCGGGTTCGCTGGTGGGCTATATCTTCCCGTTCCTGTTCACTGCCATCGGTATCGCCAATGTGGCCCCCGAGGGCGTCGTGCCCGATAGCGTGAAGTGGTCATTCTATGTAGGCGCCGCCATCCTTATCCTGTGCGTCATCTACACCATCAGCCATGTGAAGGAATATACTCCTGCCGAAATGGCCGAGTTCAACGCCGCTGCCAATGCCGAAGGTCAAGGCGAGCAGGCCGGTACCGAGATGAGTCCCGCACAAAAGAAGCATGCTATCCGCGTGTTCTTTGAAGTGGGCTTGGTACAGTTCTTCTGCTGGGCTGCGTTCATGTATATGTGGACCTACACCAACGGCACCATTGCCGATACCGTTTGGAATACCACCGACGCGGCAAGCGAGGGATATCAGCAGGCCGGCAACTGGGTCGGTATCCTGTTTGCGGTTCAGGCCATCGGCAGCGTGCTGTGGGCAGTGGTATTGCCCCGTTTCAAGAACATCAAGGTCGCTTATGCCTTGAGCCTTGTAATTGGTGGCATCGGCTTTGCCATGGTACCCTTCATCCACAACCAGTACATGCTGTTCGTGCCCTACTTCCTCATCGGCTTCGCATGGGCTGCCATGCTCGCCATGCCGTTTACCTTGGTCACTAATGCCTTTGAGGGTAGCAGCCGCATGGGCACCGCCCTTGGCCTGTTCAACTGCACCATCTGCATCCCGCAGATTGTTGCCGCCGCTTTGGGTGGTGTGCTGCTGGCAAAAGTAATGGGTAGTGTTCAAGGCAACATGCTCCTGCTTGCAGGCATCCTGCTCGTCGTTGGTGCCGCTTGTGTCTTCATTATCGAAGATAAAAAACACAAAATGATAGAGAAATAAACAACCAAGAACTTAATACCGACAACAAAAATGAAAGTAAGATTCAATATCGAGTACAGCACCGTATATGGTGATAACCTAGTTCTCAATATACTGGATAGCACCAGTGGCGAAAAAGTGGCAAGCCATGCCATGAAACCAGCCAATGACAAAGCGTGGAAATGCGATCTGGATATCCCTGCCAAGGCCGGACACATCGACTATTACTACAGTGTGGACCGCGATGGCAAGGAACAGCGCCACGAGTGGATGGTGGTTCCTCACCGTCTGGACCTGAATGCGTCCAAAGCCAATAAATACGTCGTTTTCGACCACTGGAACGACATGCCTGATGACAGTTATCTGTACAGTTCAGCGTTTACCGACTGTGTGGCGCTGCGCAAACATCAGATGCCGCCCAAGTGCAAATATTCTTCCATCATCCAGCTGAAAGTGCGCGCGCCGCAACTTCGCACAGGAGAAACGCTAGGTATCGTGGGTAACGAGCCCACATTGGGCGATTGGGACGAGAACAAGGCCCTCAAGATGTACGAGCACAACCACAATGAGTGGGTGATTGCGGTCGATGGCGTTGCGTTCAAGAAGGCTTTCATTGAGTTCAAGTTCATCATCATGGGCGACAAGGGCAAGAACGCCATCTGGGAAACCGGTGACAACCGCACCGTACTGCTGCCCGTCCTCAGAGAGGGCGAACACATCGTGTATGAACTGCAGCAAGCCTATTTCCCGCTCTATCCCGCCAAGTTGGCAGGCACGGTGGTGCCCATCTTCTCGCTTCGCAGCGAGGGCAGTTTCGGCGTGGGCGACTTCGGTGACCTCAAACTCATGGTGGACTGGGTGGCCAGCACAGGCCAGCGCGCCCTACAGGTGTTGCCCATCAACGACACCACCATCACCCACACCTGGAGCGACAGCTACCCCTATAACAGTATCAGCATCTACGCGTTGCACCCGCAGTACATGGATCTGAGACAACTTCCTAAACTCGCCGACAAGAAACGTGCCGCCGAATTTGAGAAACTGCGCAAGGAGCTGAACGCACTGCCCCAAATCGACTATGAGCGCGTGAACAATGCTAAGCGCGAATACATCTCACTGCTCTTTGAGCAGGAGGGTGCTCAGGTGCTCAAGAGCGACGAGTTCAAGGCGTTCTTCGCCGCCAATCAGGACTGGCTGGTGCCTTATGCCGCATTCAGTCACTACCGCAATATGTACGGCACGGCATCCTTCTCGAAATGGCCCGATCACCACATCTTTACCGACGAGGAGCGCGCCAACATGTCCAATCCCCGAACCAAAGCCTACAAAGAGGTCAGTCTTTGGTACTATGTGCAGTATTACCTCGACAAGCAGATGCGTGACGCACACGAATATGCCCAGAACAAGCACGTGATCCTCAAGGGCGACATTCCTATCGGCATCAGCCGCGACAGTGTTGAGGCATGGGTTGAACCCAAGTATTTCAACCTCAACGGTCAGGCCGGAGCCCCGCCCGACGCATTCTCGACCAACGGACAGAACTGGGGATTCCCGACCTATAACTGGGACGTGATGCTAGCCGACGGCTGCCAGTGGTGGGTAAAACGCTTCCGCAAGATGGCTCAGTACTTTGACGCCTACCGCATTGACCATGTGCTGGGATTCTTCCGCATTTGGGAAATTCCCATCAACGCGGTGCATGGCCTCCTCGGCCAGTTCTCACCCTCACTGGGCATGAGCGCACAGGAAATCCGTGGCTATGGCCTGAATTTCCAAGAGCAACTGATGACCGAACCGTTCATCGCCGACTGGGTTCTGGACCGCATCTTCGGCAAACTCGCCAATACTGTTCGCCAAAAATACGTGGAACGGGTGCATGACGATATCTACCGCATGAAACCCGAGTATGACACCCAACGCAAGATCGAAGCAGCATTCATGGGTAAGGACAGCGAGGAGGACATCTGGTTGCGAGATGGTCTGTATGCGCTCATCAGCGACGTGCTGTTTGTGCGTGACCGCAAGAATCCAGCCTTGTTCCACCCGCGCATCTCGGTACAGTTTGATTTTGTTTACGAAGCACTCTACGACAACGATAAGGCAGCATTCAACAAACTCTATAACGAGTACTACTACCACCGCAACAACGATTTCTGGTACCACGAGGCAATGAAGAAACTGCCCATACTGGTGCAGGCCACCCGTATGCTTGTGTGTGCCGAAGATCTGGGCATGGTGCCCGACTGTGTGGCATGGGTCATGAACGAGTTGCGCATCCTGAGCCTCGAAATCCAGTCGATGCCTAAGGACAACCACATCAAATTCGGCAACCTCAATGCCAATCCCTACCGCAGCGTCGCCACTATCTCGACCCACGATATGCCCACAATGAGGCAGTGGTGGGAAGAGGACTGGGAACGCACTCAGGAGTTCTACAACTCCGCGCTCTGGCGTAACGATGCCGCGCCGCATCCGTTGCCCGGTTGGTTGGCAAACGACATCGTGCGCACCCATCTCAACTGTCCGTCAATGCTGTGCCTTATCTCGTTACAGGATTGGCTCGCCATTGACGAGAATGTACGCCTGAAAGATGCTGACGCCGAGCGCATCAACATCCCGGCTAATCCACGTCATTATTGGCGCTACCGCATGCACATGACCATTGAACAACTGATGAAGACACATGACTTCAACAACCGTGTGAAAGACCTCATCAATCAAAGCGGACGCCAATGAAAAGACTGATCCAACTGGTAGCGATAATCATGGCATTACTCGTACCGCATTCCATTAATGCCCGCACTGGGGTTACCTACAGCCCTAGTGCGAGTGGATTCTCAGTAGAGACCAACAGCGATGCCCAGCAAGTGAAGCTACGCATCTACAAGGACGGCCTGGGTGGTAAGCCTGTCAAGACCGTCAACATGAAACGCGCCAAAGCGGGCAGCTCGTTGTGGGAAGCGACCGTCAAGGGTGACCTCAAAGGCAAATTCTACACCTTTGACGTGAAGTACGGCGGCAAATTCCGTGGCGAGAGCGCCGGCATCTGGGCCACCGCAGTGGGAGTGAACGGCAAGCGAGGCGCTATCGTTGACATGGCGCAACCCAACCCGCTTGGCTGGAATACTGACAAACGGCCCGCCATTGCCGCTAAAGATCTGATTATCTACGAGATGCATCACCGTGACTTCTCGATTGATGAGTCGGGCGGCTTTACCTACAAGGGTAAATACCTGGCCTTGACCGAGCCTCGCGCTATCAGCCACCTGAAGACTTTGGGTGTGAATGCGGTTCACATCCTGCCCTCGTTTGACTATGCTTCGGTCGATGAGACCCGTCTCAACGAGCCGCAGTACAACTGGGGCTATGACCCGGTGAACTACAACGTGCCCGAGGGTGGCTACTCGACCGACCCCTTCAAGCCCGAGGTGCGGATCAATGAGTTCAAGCAGATGGTGCAGGCCCTGCACAAGGCTGGCATCAAGGTCATCTTGGACGTGGTGTATAACCACACATTTAATATCGATGACAGCAATTTCCAGCTGACCCGCCCCGACTATTTCTTCCGTAAAAATACCGACGGCACCTACAGCAATGGTAGCGGTTGCGGTAACGAGACGGCCAGTGAGCGCGAAGCCATGCGCCAGTTCATGATCGAGAGCGTGAAGTATTGGGTTGAGGAATACCACATTGACGGTTTCCGCTTTGACCTGATGGGTGTGCATGACATCGAGACAATGAACGCCATCCGTGCCGCCCTGCCCAATGACATCTTCATTTATGGCGAAGGCTGGAGCGCAGGCAGTTGTGCCATCCCTGGCGAACAGTTGGCCATGAAGGCCCACATCACGCAGATGCCTGGCATCGCCGCCTTCAGTGACTGCATGCGCGATGGTCTGCGCGGCCCATGGGACAGCGACACCAAAGCGGCCTTTCTGGGTGGAGTCAAGGGCAACGAGGAAAGCCTCAAGTTCGGCATCGTGGGCGCCATCCGGCACCCGGGCATTGACTACAGCAAGGTGAACTACAGCAAGGAACCATTCGCATTAGAGCCGACACAAATGATCGCCTACGTGAGCTGTCATGACGACATGTGCTTGGTAGATCGTCTCAAAGCGAGTGTCAAGGGCATCACAACCGAGGAACTCATCCGTCTTGACCTGCTGGCACAGACCGTGGTAATGACCTCACAGGGTGTGCCGTTCATGCTCAGTGGCGAGGAGATGCTGCGTGACAAGAAGGGCGTGCACAACAGCTACAACAGCCCCGACAGTATCAACCATCTGGATTGGGACAACCTGGAGCGATATCCGCAGGTGATGGAGTATTACAAGAACCTAATCGCCATGCGTAAGGTCCATCCTGCTTTCCACATGGGCAATGCTGACATGGTGCGCCGCAATCTGGATTTCCTTCCCACCGAGAACTGCCTCGTAGCATTCCACATCAATGGCAAGAATGTTCCTGGTGAACAGTGGGGCGACATCTATGTGGCATTCAACGCCCACAAGCGTGCCCGCACCATCGAGATTCCCGAGGGCACATACACCATTGTCTGCCGCAACATCAAGTGTGACCAAGGCGGCATGGGTATCGTGAAAGGCGGCAAAGTAACCATCCCTGCACAGTCGGCCCTAATCCTCCACAATTGACATTGTTGAAGATGGATTAGTAATTAGAGATTAGTGATCATAAACAAAAAAGAACGCCTCGGCGTTCTTTTTTGTTTAAAACTGATTCTCGATGATATCGGTGAGGACATCTTTCAATTCGAGGCCGGCGGCGCGGACTTGCTGAGGGATGAAACTGGTAACCGTCATGCCGGGGGTCGTGTTGATCTCTAGTAAATTGATTTGGTCACTGCCGTCGGTACGCTTGGTGATGATGTAGTCGATGCGGATAATGCCATTGCAGTGCAGGATGTCATAGATTCGTGACGTCTCGGCCTGGAGGGCAGCCGTCAGTTCGTCGCTGATGCGGGCAGGGGTGATTTCTTCTACCTGGCCATTGTACTTGGCATCATAATCAAAGAACTCGTTTTCGGTGACCACCTCGGTCACAGGAAAGACAACCGATTTATTCTTTGTTTTGTAGCAACCCACGGTGACCTCGATTCCATCAAGGAAACGCTCAATCATCACGTTGTCACACTGCTTGAAGGCAAACTCCATGGCATCATCCAACTGACTGCAGTTTTTCACCTTGGTCACGCCGAAGCTGGAACCGTCGGCAGCAGGCTTAACGAAGCAGGGCATTCCCAGATAGGCCTCTACCTTCTCAGCGGTCCAGTCATGCGCCACACCGCGCCGCACCTGTATGCTGTCAGGCACTGTGCACCCGAAAGCTCGTAGATAATTGTTCAGCGCAAACTTCTGGAACGTGAGGGCCTCGACCAGCACGTTACAAGTTGAATAAGGCAAATCAATCATGTCGAAATAGCCCTGCAAAACACCATTCTCGCCTGGAGTGCCGTGAATGGTGATATAGGCATAATCGAAACGGATTTTCACACCGTCTTTCATAAAGGAAAAGTCGTTCTTGTCGATTTCAGGATGGTTGCCGTCTGGCAAATTCACATGCCAGTCATTCTTCCTGAGCACAACGATAAAAACCCTGTAACGCTCATGGTCCATTGCCGAATAAATGCCCTGCGCCGAACGCAGGGAAACCTCATATTCCGAGGAGTCGCCACCACAAACAATGGCTATAGTTCTTTTAGTCGTATTCATTTTTTGCGCACACATTAAAATTCGGTGCAAAATTATATAAAATAATCCGCTTTTTAAGTAACTTTGCGGTAAATAAAAAGAATAAAACATGGACATCAAAGGACTATACGCTTTTTACCAACAGCATCCTGTCGTCACCACCGACAGCCGTGACTGCCCCGAGGGTAGCATCTTCATTGCTCTGAAAGGAGACCTGTTCGACGGCAACAAATTTGCCACCCAAGCCCTAGAAAAGGGTTGCGCCCTGGCCGTGGTAGATGACGAGCAGGTATATAACGACTATCATGGAGATAAGCAGATGATGCTCGTGCCCAATGCGCTGCAGGCATTTAAGGATCTGGCGCGTGAACACCGCCGCCAGTTCAATATCCCTATCGTTGGCATCACGGGTACCAACGGCAAAACGACTACCAAGGAACTTGTGCGTTCCGTACTCGCCGAGAAGTACAACGTAATGGCGACCGAAGGTAACTACAACAATGACGTGGGTGTTCCCAAAACGCTGCTGCGCCTTGCACCTGAGCACGAAATTTCCGTGGTAGAGATGGGTGCCAGCCACCCTGGTGACATCAAAACTCTCGTCGAGACATCTGAGCCCACCTGCGGTCTGATCACCAACGTGGGCAAGGCACACCTTCAGGGTTTCGGCTCACTGGAGGGGGTTATCCATACCAAGGGTGAACTGTATGACAACCTAGCGACACGTCCCGACAGTGTCATCTTCATCAATGCCGACAACGAGCACCTGATGGGCATCCTGCCCCAGAACGTCAAGGCCGAATGCTACGCCCGGAATGAGGAGAATACTGATGCCTGCGTCTTTGGCCGGATTATCGCCTGTGACCCGTTCCTGCGGCTGCGTTGGCGGACAAAAGAGAGCAATGACTGGCACGAGGTAACCACCCACCTCATCGGCAGTTACAACCTCGACAATGCACTGGCCGCCGTGACTGTAGGCCTGCACTTCGGTGTCAGCGCCGAGCAGATTTGCCATGCGATAGAGAACTATGTGCCGTCCAATAACCGCTCACAACTCACCGAGACCGAGCACAACCACCTCATCGTGGACGCCTACAACGCCAACCCCACCTCGATGGCTGCCGCACTTGACAATTTCAGCCTGATGCAGGTCAGTCCCAAGATGGCCATTTTGGGAGAGATGCGCGAATTGGGCGACAGCAGTGCCGAGGAGCATCGCCGCGTCGTGGAACGGTTAGCGTCATGCCCATTTGATGAAGTATGGCTTGTAGGCAAGGAATTCAAGGACATAGAGTGCCCATACCGCAAGTTTGACGATGTGGAACAAGTCAAGGCCGCCATTACCGAAACCCGTCCCGAGGGACGCTACATCCTCATTAAGGGATCCAACGGCATCAAGCTGTTCCAACTCCCCGAATTACTATAAAATGAAATCTCACACGAATTAATAACCAAAAACAACTAAAATGACGAAGAAACCATTGTTGTTGATTGCTGCGATGATGATTGGAATTTTCACCACCCAAGCAGCGAAGGTCAACATTGACCGCATTGAGCCCACTGACTGGTATGTGGGTATTAACACGATTCCCAGTGTGCAACTGATGGTGTATGGCAATGGCATAGGTACGGCCGAGGTGACCACACAATATCCTGGCGTGACTATTGACAGCGTGGTGAGGATGGACTCCCCAAACTATCTGCTTGTTTATATCGACACCCGCAGGGCACAGCCCGGTACAATGGAACTCAAATTCCAACAGGGCCGCAGCAAGAAGACCGTCAAGTATCAGCTCAAGACCCGTGAGAAGCGCGGCAATGAGCGCATGGGCTTTACTAATGCCGATGTGCTATATATGCTGATGCCCGACCGCTTTGCCGACGGCAACCCCGCCAACAACCAGATTGCGGGCATGGAGGCCTATAAGAACGACAGAACCAAACCCAGCCTGCGTCATGGTGGCGACATCGAGGGCATCCGCCAACATCTCGACTATTTCACCCAGTTGGGTGTAACCGCCTTGTGGTTCACTCCCGTGCTGGAGAACAATTCGCCCGACAGCCACAACGGCAACGTCTCGACCTATCATGGCTATGCTACGACCAACTACTATCAGGTGGACCCGCGCTTCGGCTCCAACGAGGAGTACCGTCGCCTGTGTGACGAGGCCCACAGCCGTGGTCTCAAGGTGGTGATGGACATGATTTTCAACCACTGCGGCGATTATCACCCTTGGCTCAAGGACATGCCCAGCCATGACTGGTTCAACCAACCCGATTACAAGAACCATTATCTGCAGACAAGCTATAAACTAACGCCCGTCATGGATCCCTATGCCAGCGAGGTGGACTTGAAAGAGACCGTTGAAGGCTGGTTTGTGCCCTCAATGCCCGACCTCAACCACCACAATGTGCATGTGATGAACTACTTGATCCAAAACAGCGTCTGGTGGATTGAAACCGTGGGCATCGATGGCATCAGGATGGACACCTACCCCTATGCCTACGCCGATGCAATGGCACGCTGGATGAAGGTAATCAATACCGAATATCCCAACTTTAACGTTGTGGGCGAGACCTGGGTCGAGAATCCCGCCTATACCGCAGCATGGCAAAAAGGCAACAAGATGGGCAAACCTGAGAGTTTCCTGCCGACAGTGATGGACTTCTCGTTCTATGAGAAAATCGATAGCGCCAAGCACGAAGAAACCGACGGATGGTGGCGCGGATATAACCGCGTGTACAACAGTCTGTGCCACGACTACCTCTACCCCAACCCGTCGAGCGTGATGGCCTTTATCGAGAATCACGATACAGACCGATTCCTGCGCAACGGCCAGGATGCGCCTGCGTTGAAGCAGGCACTGGCCCTGCTGCTCACCATTAAGCGCATCCCGCAGCTCTACTACGGAACCGAGGTCCTGATGAACGGCACTAAGGAAGTGACCGACGGAAATGTGCGCAAGGACTTCCCGGGCGGTTTCCCGGGTGATGCCCACAACGCTTTTACCGCCGAGGGCCGCACACCACAACAGAATGACATGTTCAATTGGCTGAGCGCCTTGTTACATTGGCGCCAAGGCAACGAAGTCATCACCAAGGGCAAAATGACCCAGTTCATCCCCGTGAACGGGATCTATGTCATCGCCCGCACATTCAAGGGCCGACATGCCGTCACCATCATCAACGGCACTACCCATCAACGCCAAATGAAACTTGATCGCTACAAAGAGGTGTTCAGCTCTGCCTCTGTTGCGCGCGACGTGCCTACAGGAAAGACCATCAGTCTTGCTGAAGGTGCGTTGACGCTCCCGCCCCGAGGCACGCTTGTTTTGGACTTCTGATTGAGGTTTCAAGGGAATCATTGAGATGACTCCGAAACGTCTCTTTGGCTGAGTTTCAAAATCTTCTTTCAATTACTATTGCATCTTCAAGGTTTTTTTATATCTTTGCAGTGTCTAACATTTGTTATATCTTTAAACGATGAACAGCATCAGTCGGTATTATCTGCGAGGTCGCCGTCCTAATGGTTTTTGGGGTAGGCGTGCCCTTAATGCGATGAATGGTAAAGACCATGCCGCGCTCCCTGAATGGGTTCTCGCAGAATTGAACATCGACCCCGAAGCTAGAATCCTTGACGTGGGATGCGGCGGAGGTGCCAACATCGCAAGGATGCTCATAATGTGCCCTCAAGGCAAGGTGACAGGTATTGACATTTCAGAATTATCCATTGAAGTATCCAAAGACCTGAATTTCCACGCCTTTGTCGATAAACAGTGCTATCTGGTGGGAGGCAATGCCCTGCAGATGCCACTTGCTCGCGAAACATTCGACCTAGTCACGGCATTTGAGACAATCTACTATTGGGCATCTCTGGAGTTAGGATTCTTGGAGATTTTCAGGGTTCTGAAGCCGAATGGCAGAATCGTCATCGCCAATGAGATGGATGGACTCCAAGAGAGTGACAGGGATATTGAGCATGCCACAGCCTGTATGCGCATTTATAACATTGAAGAAATCACTAGTGAGCTGACTGACGCAGGTTTCATCAATATCCAATCACGCCATGACGAGAAACGTCGCTTTATCTGCATCACTGCACAGAAACCCTAAACGATCATCACAACAAAAGGAAAAGGACTTCCTAGCGATGAAAAATGCCAGGAAGTCCTCTTTTTTCTGTGTTACAGGAAGCGACTAGTCCCTATTCCACGAAATTCTTGAGCTCATACAAGGCAGGCAACGCCCGTCCTGTTTCGTGGTTCCATAAGCCGGCGTTATACCAGTTGTCGTTGACGTGCAATTCGCTCCAGTGACTGCCGCCCAAGCCATATTCATTGGCCTCGGGGAACCACCAGAACAAGCCTTTAACCTTGCTGTAAGGCTTAATGGCATTGATCAGGTCAGCAGTGTACTGACGCTGTCCCTCAGCAGACAACGGCCAGGTTGAGGAGAAGTCAATGTCACCAACATTATAGTGGTAACTATAGCCAGTCTCCACAATCATGATGTCCTTACTAGGGAAGGAATTGGTCATCAAGTCAATAGCACCTGTCAAAGCCGATAGCGCGCCATGATAGTAAGGATAGTAACTCAAGCCGATGATGTCATAGTCCACACTACGGTTCTTCATCTGGGTATAGAAATTGAGCAACACGTTGGTGCGGGGCACACGCTCGGTGTGCAGTATAATCTTGGCATTAGGGCATTCCTCACGGCACGCTCTTCCGGCAGCCTTGAGCAGGTTAATGAAGCGTGCCCAATTGGCTTCCGGACTGTTTGTGAAGCACTTCTTGAGTTGAGATTCCGAAGTTCCCACTGGACCCCAAAGCATGCCGTAGCTGATCTCGTTACCCGTCTGTATATAGTCGGGGGCCGCACCTGCCGCCTTGAGGGCTGCTAGACAGTCGCGGGTGTATTCATACACCTTCTCGACAAGTTGCTCATCGCTCAGGCCAGCCCAAGCTGCAGGAGTGTATTGCTTTGCAGGATCGGCCCACGTATCACTATAATGGAAATCAAGCATAAACTGCATTCCCGCTGCCTTGATGCGAGCGCCCAGAACCTTGACGGTGTCCAGGTTCTGGATTACACCCTGCCCCACTTCCTCGCTGGTCGCGTTCTCAGGATTGACAAACAGGCGCACTCGGGCGGCATTCCATCCCTGCTGCTTGGTCCAAGCAATCACATCGTTGATCACCTGGCCGCTCACGTCGTAGTAATGCGCCGTTCTGATTCCATAACCTAATGCCTTGAGCTGGTGAGCCTCATACTTGGTCAACATCGAGATGTCTCCTCCCACCACAGGGCCGTTATAGGGTTCAGGTATCTCGGCTTGGCCCAAGAGGACATCGATCAAAACAGTGACATCTGTAATATTGACCTCGCCGTCGCCATTCATGTCGCCCGAAGCCACATAGCCGCCGTTCAGAACCATATCAATCATGGTGGTCACATCAGTGATATTGACCTCGCCATCTCCGTTCAAGTCGCCACGGGTTGCGGCTTTGGCTACTTGAGTTGAGAGACCCAAAGCCAAAACCAGGCAAAACAGCTTTGCGGTTTTTTTCATATCGGTAAAGTATTGAATTTATTGCAGGATTCGATTGATCACGAGATTAATGTCGCCGATGTTGAGTTCGCCATCACCATTGACATCAGCGTTAGCGTTGAAGGTATTGGACAGAATCAGGTCGATCAGCTCGCTGATGTCGCCGATGTTCACCTCACCGTCACCATTCACGTCACACGGGTTGATGAAGGAGCTGGTGATATCATTGACCTCATATTTGTTGGTCTGGGTCGTCACTTCGTAGAATGATGTCTGGGTGACGTTTGCCACGTCTTCGGTCTGATGGCTACCTGCATCGCTGGCACTACCGCCCTGATTGAAGACGAAATTCATGTAGTCGTTCTTGGACTTGATGGTATAGGTCTGATAATAGAACTTGACTCCCTTGATCATCTTTGTCTGACTGATGGTCTGGCCGGGCCAGTCACCGTTAAACTGGTCATTGGAGGCATCCCATGAGTAGAAGTTAACTCTCGGCCAATTGTTGGGAGCCGCTGTCGGGTCTTTCAGATAAACGGTGATCTCGTAAGGCTCAAAGTCGTCGGCCGGGCCGATGACGTAGTTGCGTGTGATGACACCGCTCACGCTGCCGTTCTTCAACAAGCCGGCTTTGAGGGTACAATCCTGAGCGAAAGTGACAGCGGTGCCGCTGGCAACAACGGTGCCATTGGTGGCAGTGGGCTCGCTGCCGTCAAGGGTATAAACGATCTTCGCATCGTCATCCTGACTGACCGCGGTGAGCGTCACTGCCTGATTGCCGGCAAGCTGACCACTGGGCTTGCTAGCCCATGCCGTCTCGGTGGTCTTGCTCAATGCCAGGCGATAGTTCGTGCCGCTGAGCACCTCAACGTAGGAATTGGGGATATTGTAGCTAGTGCTACCCATGGCTGCCAGTGCGGCGCCATTAGTTCCCAACGTGCGTTGCACATAGTAGTTATTGACCGAGCTGTTGGCAAGCACCTGGGTGGTGCTCATGTTGTGGATTCCCGCCAGCTGGCGCAAGTAGATCATCTGCTTAATAGCTTCCTTGTAGTCCATCCAGTGCTTAAGGAAGACGCAAGGGGTGCCGGGCATAATCATCATGAAGGCATTGCCGGCCTCGATGTTCTTGCGGATGGGGTCATTCTGATTGTTGGCATCACGATATTGCGTGTCATGGTTCTCAATAAAGGTGACCGAAAAGCGACGGTAGTTCGCATCCTGATTCAAGGTCTTGCCATTGGAAGAAAGGCTAGTCCACTTGTTGTTATTGACAGCGTCACGCACCACATAGCGGAAGGCAAAGTCGAACGCAGCGCTCTGAGGCTCGCCATCAACCTTAGTGCCGTCGATCCAGTTCTTGAGAGCCGACACATTGCCATCCCAATACTCACCGACGGAGTAAGTGGGCTGCGCATAGGCGTTATACAGTCCCGTGAATGAGGCGGCATAGCCCTTGGTCATGTCGTAACGGAAGCCGGCATAGCCCAGGTCGTCGAGCAACATCTTCAAGTAGGCCTTGACGTTAGTCTGCACATTCTCGCTCTTGTGGTCCAAGTCACGCATACCGCTCCAGTCCTCGCCGGTGTCATAGTTGCTGCTCAACTGGTAGCCATTGGCATTGGCCCACGCCAGCGCAGCGCCACCGTCATCGTTACGGCAGATGTCGGTTGACTTGAGCTGATAGGTCACTCCATTGTAGGTCTCAGCAGGAAAATCTACCCAGTTGGATTGGTTCTTGCGGTGATTGATGACCACATCGGCAATGGTGCCGATGCCCTTGCTCTTGAAGGTTTTGATCATCGAAATGAGCTGCGTCTTGTTGCCAAACGAGCTGTTGTAGTTGGTGAACCAATACTTGTCATCATAGCCCATCGAAGTGCCGCCGCCACAGTTGCCGCTCTGCGGAATCCACACGAGCTGGAAGAATTCCGAGAGTTCATCGGCCTGGGCCTCGAGGTTGGTCCAACGAGTGTCGGAGTAGGAATCCCAATAGAATCCCTGCAACATCACGCCTGAATAGTTGGCTGGCCAGCCCTGTGCCAGCATCAACAACGGCAACATTGCCACAAGTGCTGTAGTAAAAATCTTTTTCATAGTCGTTATTGTTATTAGATGATGATATTTCCCACAAATATAGTCATTTATCCTTATTTTTTATAAGAAAGTGAACATTTCTATGAAAAAAATGTTCATGCAATCGTTTGCAGTCGCCTCCATGCCTTAATTATCCACTCATATAGACACCTCTGCACTCTGCACTGAAAAAGTACAGGCGGCCCATTTATTGAGTCGCCTGTACTTTATATATTTAAATTGTGTGTTACTTCACAACCTTGGCGGTTGAAGAGGTGCCGTCGGTGTAACGGGTAACAACGATGGTGACACCGTTGGTCTCGTTCATCTCCTGACCCATCACGTTGTAGTAACGAACATCGCTAACGGTCTTGCCTGCCACGATCTCGTTAACAGCAGAGTTCTCCTTGATGCTAAGCGTCATCTCGTCGAGATTCACGGTCAAGGTGTACTTCTTGCCAGAGGGGATCTTGAAGCTGTTTTCGGTGCCAAAGCCAGCCAGCATCATGTCCATGCCCAGCATATCCTCGCTTACCAGATAACCATTCTCGATGGCACCGATGCGGTTCAGAGCGATACCGCCCCAATCATCAGCAGCCTCGGCAAGCTTAGAGGTGAATGAGAAGTAGCTGTATGCAACGCCATCCTCTTCGTTGGTGCCGGTCGGGGTAACCTCAGCAACATAGATATTCTTGTCCTCGGTGGTCATGGCAACACCAAGGTTGGGAGCCCAACCGTTACCGTTCATTTCGCCCAGGATGAAGAGGTCATCGGTGCGGGGATTGGGAAGATCGCCAGAAGGCTCAGCAATAGCGTTCACCTCGTAGGTGGTGCTGTCGAAGGTGATGTGGATGTTGTACACACCAGCCTGCTCAATGTAGAGCTGATAGTTTTCGGCAGGCCATGCATTGCCCCAGTCGTGGTTCGCCACAACCTTGAACATAACATCGCCCTCGGGAAGAGTGCAGTAATTCCTGTCAAGAACCCAGAGGCCTTCGTTGTTCTGCTTCATATCGTTGTCGGTGTTGCTGGGGTCCCACTCGGTACCGAATACACTGGCAGGCGTACCGGCTACGGTGAAATACTTGAAACCGTCATCGATAATACCCGAACCCTCAATGATAAACTCCATGTTGTCGAGGTCGAAGGTGAAAGTGAAAGTATTGACTTCCGAACCGCAAGAGAGTTTATAGGCACCATTGCCATTGCCCTGCTTCTGTGTGGACACATAGTTACCGATGGTCACAGTCTGGTCAGAGCCCGTGGAGGGACCAAAACGGAACTCGTTGTTGAACTGGTCCCATTCGCCAGCGTTTTCGGTCAGGCCGTCAGCAAATACAAACCAGATGGTTCCACTGAGATCTACAGTGGCGGTGTAGGTGCCGTCACCGTTGTCATTCATCTTCATACCGTCATTCGTCTGCCAGTTTCCGAAGGGAGTACTGCCGACGATGTAGATGTCGGCCTGCATGGACATTGCCACTACAGCCATTGCGATAAGCGTAAAGATTTTCTTCATAATTGATCAAATATTAAAATGAATAAAAGTTAACTTTCTTGGTTGATTGAAGAAAAAGCGACGGTCACCCCGTGCGCCCAAGAAGTGGACACACGGGATGCAGTCGCGATATCTTCATTCAAGAGCTCCATTTATTGCTCCATGAAGTAGTAGTAACCCAGGATGTCGTTGAACATCACAGTGTAGGTTCCAGGAGTGACTTTGATGTTCGAGCCGTCCTGAACGCCCGCGCCCACGGGGAAGGTGGCACCACCCCAGTTCACATCCCAACTACCATTGGCAGCGAACTTGAGCTCAGTGCTCTCGGTGATAACGAGATCCTTCACGATCCAGTCGTGGTTCTCAGACTTGATGTTAATGCCGGTCATCAGGTTATCGGCAGGATTCCAGCCCTGATAAGAGCCGGGCATGCCAATCATACTGAAGATGCCAGACACCTCACCGTCATACTTCTCGATAGTCACCTTATCGATATCGGTATCGAGCGTGATCTTGTAGTAGCCCGCATCAGTAACGCGGATGTTGCCACCCTCGCCAGTGTTGCGAACGATCTCGCCGTCAATCATACTGAACTGGTCGCTAGCGTCACCTGGGGTGTGGATGATCTTGAAGGTCTTGCGTGCAGGGATGTAACCAATGTACTGCAGGATGGTCACCGAACCAGGAGTACCATACATGGGAACCAGAGAAACGCCTACGTCCTCCATGCCATGGTTGTTCCACGAGCCGTCGCCGAATGCGGCACCAACGAGGTACCACAGGTCAGGAATGGTAACGGGTGTGAGAATCACATGAACCTCGAACGGCTCACTCTCCATCGTCGTGGCAGTGGTGCCGTCGGTCATCACCCAACGCACGATGGCGGGGATGTCGCGCTGTTGCAGTGCGCGGCCATAGTTGTCCACCACATACTTGTTCAGAGCGGCAGCATCCATGAAACCGTCATTGGTAAGAGGATACTCCTCACCATTGAGAATGATGTAGGTTTCAGCATAGTAGTTGGTGTCATTGACACTGGGAATCGACAGGTTGCACACCTTGACCTCCGTCGTACCCTCGGGCAACTGAGCGTAGTCAATCAGGTCAACGCCTGTTGCACTGGCTGTACCAAAGGTGATTTCCGCACCTTGGGGATTGCTCTGGGGCTCTGCCCAGTCCTTGTAGTCCTCGCTACAGCTTGCCATCAGCAGAGTCATTGCTGCGATATATAAAAACTTCTTCATATCTTTTTCTTGTTTTTAGTTGTTTTACTCTACTGTGCGATAAAGGTGTAAGTGCCCATAATGTCGTTGAAGAGGATATAGTACTTGCCGGCGGGAACATTGATATTGTCACCACCAGAGGCACCAAGACCATAGGGGAAGGTCGTGCCACCCCAGTTAACGTCCCAACTACCGTTGGCAGCAAACTTGAGGGGGGTGTCCTCAGCGAAGGTTTCTTCAACAAACCAGTCGTGGTTGAACTCCAATCCGTTCAGTTCGCTGACGGGAGCCAACGGGTTGTTCTCGGGAGCCCAGCCCTGATAATCACCGGGCAGAGAGATCATGTTATAGGTGTTGACAGCCTCGGCATACTTCTCGATGGTGATAGAGCCATCACCGCTGATCAAGATGGAGTAGTAACCAGCCTCGACAATGCCGATGTTGTGGTTGTCACCATCCTCATCGCTCAAGAAGGTGCCAGGATTTACCACGTTGGTAAAGTTGAGCTGTTCACCCCAATCACCGGCCACATGGACGAACTTGAACTGTCCGCCAGCGGGGAAGTAGCCGACATACATACAACCAGCCACGAAGGAGCCGTCAGTGTCATAAGCGGGATACAGCGGGATAAGTCCGGTACCGATGTCGCCAGCACCGTTGTTGCTCCATTCCTTGCTGCCGATGCAGTTACCAACCATGTACCAAATATCGTAAACCTCAGAAGTGCTGATGAAGTAAGGCTTCACAACAAGGCTCACAGGATTAGAGTAAATGGTCTTAGCGCCGGGAGTGGATGCGCTCAAACGCAGCCAGATAGTCATCTGCTCAGGTATCACGCTGCTCTCGTCCCACTGCATAATCTTCACCAGTGATTTGGCAATTTCCTCAGCGCCAACTTCTCCGGAGCAAGATGCAAAAATCGACTTGAGCACATCATAGGTAGGAACAGTGGCACCCGATTCATCAGCTTTAGCATCTGAAACCGAAGTGCTCCAGTCATTGGTGGGAGACACCTCAAACTGGTAGTCCACCGCTGCGGGCCAGCCACCGTAATCCGGCTGAGACCATGTGAAAGGAATCGCCTTGGAGTTGAACAGGTCAACATTGGTATTCACAGGGTTGTTGAGCGTGAATGAGGTGGGCTGCACCAGCGTGGGGTTGGAATCGCGGTCATCCTCGCATGCGGTGAACACAGTCATCATGCACAACAACATCAGTGATGATAAAAATATCTTTTTCATGTTCTTTGTCATTTTTATAATGTTAGACGTTGCTTCATCATCAATAACCTGGATTCTGCGTCAGTTTGGGATTAGCGATCAGGTCATCGGTGGGGATGGCAAACACGTTGCGTTCGGCTGAGAAGTTGCGGCCTTCATAGGCACCACCCTTCCATTGCCACTGGTAATCAACATTGAAACCACCAAACTTGCCAAAGCGGATCAAGTCAACGCGACGACGGCCCTCGAAGTAGAACTCACGACCCCACTCAGCCAGAATCTGGTCGAGCGACAGGCTGCGCAGTTCAGCAGCGTGGGCACGACGGCGCAGGGTGTTGACAGCCTCTCTGGCCTCGTCGGGCTGCTGACCCATACGGGTGAGCGCCTCGGCATAGGTCAAGTAAGCCTCGGCCTTGCGCATATAGAACAGGTGAGAATCGGCAAAGGTAATGCTGCTACCCTTGCTGCCGTCACACTTGAAGTTGTTGAACTTGGCAATGGCATAGCCATAGGTGAAGTCGGACTCGTTCTCCACGTTGAGGTGGCGTCCTGCAGTCTCGAACAATGCGCGGTCATCACCAGCGATTTGATAAACCTCGTAGGCGTGAGCCTCGGGAGCGTCATCGTTGGGGAAGAACAAGCGAATCAGTTCGGGACGAGCGCGGTTACCGCCCCAGGTGTTGTTGGAGTACAGACCATTCACCTCACTCGCATCATACATGTTGGGATGAACGTCAGCGTCCACGGTAGAGCACATCAAGAAGTTGGTGCCACCCCATGAAGTGGTGCGCAGACCGTCTTGAATAACGGGGAACAAGGCCTCATAAGCAGCGTCGGTAACTCCGTTGTCGCCCATGAACAGCATCTGGTAAGCAGTGTACTCGCGGTAAGTACCGTCAATACCCTCATCGGCATAGCCCTGAGTGTGAAGCTTGTAGGACGAGTCCATGACCTTCTTGGCATACTTGGCGGCATCTTCCCAACGCGGAGTGCCGGTGTACACTTGCCAGTTCAGATAGAGACGAGCCAACAGCATCCAAGCAGCGGCTTTATCAACACGGCCATAACCAGTCTGACCATATTTCTTGGGGCTGGGATCGTTAAGGATTTGATCGCCTGATCCGTCACCAACAATGTCAAGAAGTTCGCTCTCAATAAACTCGCACACCTCGGGGCGGGTCTTCTGATCGGGATCATCACCCGAGACTATGGTCGAGAAGGGGATGTTGCCGAATGCGTCGGTCAGCAGATAGTACTGGAAGGCGCGCAAGAAGCGGATTTCGGCAGTCATCGTAGCATCGTAATCGGCAAATTTCTCCATGTACTGGTTACAGAAAGTGATACCGATACACAGTCCATAATAGTATCCGCGCAGCATCGGGTGGCTGGCGTCATAGGTATTGTGGCAATACTCGGGGATACCGGTATCACCCCAGCCGCAGATGGCCTCATCGGTGGTCAACTCGTTGGAGTTCCACATCTGGCGGTACTTGTGCTGGAAACCGCCATCCAGACCATCGACGTCCACGTTGTCATCGCCTCCGTTGTTGCCCGAAGTGGCGAACACCGAGTAGCACTTGTTGAACATTTGCTCAACACCCACATCGTTCTTCAGCGAGGGGTCGATAGGCTCGACATCCAGGTCGTTGATACATGATGTCAATCCACCACCCATCAACAGAACTGCAGCAGCACTCAGTATATATTTGAAAATCTTATTCATAGTGATCTTTCTAATTTTATAATCGTTAATGTGTCAACTCAATTAGAAGTTCAGACTCAAACCGAGGATGAACGAGATGGGACGCGGGAAGATGTCGCCGCCGATACCACCGAAGATCTCGGGATCGATACCGTCATACTTGGTAATGCAGAACACGTTACTTACAGTGCCGTAAACACGACCGGCAACGCCCTCGTAGCCACCGTGCTTGAGCAAACCGGCGAAGCTGTAACCCAGTGTGATGTTGTCACACTTGAGGAACGAAGCGTTCTGTACCCAGTAGTCGGTCATGATAGTGTTGTTGTCATAGGTCTGCCAACCCAGTTCAACCGATTTGATGGGACGGTTGTTCAGGTAGAAGCCCGAAACAGCCTCAAGTACCGATGCGGTGCTGGTATTGTGGTAGCCCTGCATCACGTTGTTGAACATATAGTTGCCGATGCTGGCACGCAGGCTGAAGCCAAAGTCCCAGTTCTTCCAGTCGAGGCGCGAAGCCATACCCATGGTCACGGGTGCGTGCGGTGACTTGTAGAAGTACTTGTCCTCTTCGCTGATGACGCCGTCACCGTTGCGGTCGACAACCTGGCCCTCTATAGGCTTGCCGTTCACGTCATAAACCTGCTGCAGGACATAGAAGCTACTTGCAGGATGTCCCACGGCGTGAGCCTGGACATTACCGTTGATACCGATGCCACCAGTCATAACCTTGAAGGACGGGTCTTTATCGAGAAGCTCGGTGATCTTGTTGCTGTTGTAGGTCACGTTGTAGTCGATGGTCCACAACAAGTCGGTGGTGGAAATGGCTTTCCAGTTCAACGAGAGCTCGATACCAGTGTTGCGCAGCGAACCGATGTTCTTGTAGAACGCGTTCCTGAAGCTGGTCAAAGCCGAGAGGGCAGTCCAGTTCAACAGATCGGTGGTCTTGCGATAGTACCAGTCGATGCTACCGCTCAGGCGCTGGTTCATGACACCCCAGTCAAGACCGATGTTGGTCGTCGTGGTGGTCTCCCACTTGAGCTCGGGGTTATAAACGTTGGGCCTGGCCTTGTCGCCAGTGCCGAGGAGGTCGTAGAACGAACCTACGCTACCGTTGCTGATAACGTAGTTATTGAAGTAGTTGTAGTCGCCGATGCCTTCCTGCTGACCGGTCTTACCCCAACCGAGGCGCAGCTTCAGATCGCTGAAGGGACTGTCCTTCATGAAGTCTTCCTCATTGATCTTCCATGCAAATGCTGCCGACGGGAACATTGCCCAGTGCTTCTTGAAGCGGGACGAACCGTCATAACGCAGGGTGAAGGTCATCAGATAGCGGTTGTTATAAGTGTAATTGGCACGGCCAAAGAACGACACGAGGAAGTTCTCGGTACGATAGCCCTCACCATTATTCTGGCGGTAAACACCGTCACCATAGATCTTACCGGCTTTGGAGTCACCAATATTGTAATTGGCGCTGGGAATCCATATGCCAGGAGCCACGTGCAATGCCTTCTCGCTATCTTCGTCGGTGAAGAAGAGTGCCGAGTTAGTGGGATAGGTACCCCAAGACTCATTATACTCCTTGCGCCAGTTGTGCTGCCACTCGTAACCAGCCATGATGTCGAAGTGGTGCTTGTCGTTGAAGTCCTTGTAATACTGGGCATAGGTACTCAACTGCAGGTTCTCCTTGGACTGGGTGTAGTAGCTGGTGTTGCCGTAGTAGTTCGAGGTATTGGAGATATTGGCGCTGATGTTGTGGCCATGACCGCCGGTGAAGTCACCACCCAAAGTGAGGTGGAGCCTCAGGTCCTCGAAACCGTGGATCTTGTAATCAATGTCTGCACTGCCGATGAAGGCGTGTGACCAACCCGTGTTGTCATGGTTGTCGAGCATGGCGACGGGGTTATAAGGCGCGTTGCCGTTCTTGGTGTAGGGCCAAGCAGGGTCTGCGAGGTTATCCTGCATCCAGTCGAAGTAACCACCCACACCAGCATACTTCGGGTCATTGGAATAGATGGGCTGTGTCGGGTCCATGCGCACGGCATTGCCCACAGCGCCGGTATCGGCCCAGCGTGACTTGGTCCATGCCAGTTTACCGTTAAGGTTCAGCGTCAGGTGGTCATCAAAGAACGAGGGGTTCAGGTTCAAGGCCGTAGTGAGACGCTTGAAGTCCGACGTCTTGAGGATACCTTGCTGATCGGTGTAGCCCACCGAAACGCGATAAGGCAGATATTGGCCAACCGAACCGGCAAGCGTAATGTTGTGGTCATGGCTCAGCGCGGTGCGGTAAATCTCATTCTGCCAGTCGGTGTTGGCGTTGCCCAGTAATGACAGGGCAGTCTCCTCACGGGAGTCGCCGGCAAAGATTTTCTTTACAAATGCACGGTACTCATCACCGTCCATCACATCGATGGTTTTTTTCTTCATGCTCCAGGTAACGCTACCATTGTAAGCTACCTGGGGACGCTGGCCGCGACGGCCCTTCTTGGTGGTGATGATGATGACACCGTTAGAACCACGGCTACCGTAGATAGCGGTGGCAGAGGCGTCCTTCAACACGTTGAAACTCTCAATGTCCTGGGGGTTAACCAGTGACAAGGGGTTGGACAGACCGCTGACACCGTTATTATCCATGGCGATGCCATCGATAACGATGAGCGGGTTATTGCTGGCGTTAAGTGACGAACCACCACGGATACGGATGGTGGAGCCACCACCGGGGGTACCGTCACCACTGGTGACGTTCACACCGGCAATCTTACCGCCGAGCATGTCCTGGGCGCTGACAACGACACCCTTGTTCTTGGCATCGGGTTTAAGCGCTGCCACCGAACCGGTCAAGTCGTTTTTCTTCACTACACCATAACCGATGACCACCAGATTCTCAAGCATCTGGGTGCTCTCGGCAAGGGTAATCACTAATTCGCTGGCTGCGGTGACCTCATGTTCCTCGTAGCCGACAGACGAAATCAGGAGCTTGGCGCCCTGAGGCACACCTTCAAGGGTGAAGTAACCGTCAAAGTCGGTTGCAGTACCCATCTGTGTGCCAACGACACGAACACTCGCGCCGATCACAGGCTCGCCGGTAGCATCCTTTACAAGGCCATTCACAGTAATCTGTGCATAGCCCCCGAGTGACAGGAGAAGTCCCATCACAAGGGTTAGAATCCTAGACGGAATTCTGATGTTTACCTGCTTCATTTTAATTTTTTTAAAGTTAATATTATATTGGTAATCAATTAATTATTTTCTTAGCCCAAGGGTTCCCGACCGACGCGCTTACCTGAAGACACGCACCAAGTCAAGAAAACACACGCCTAAATCATGGCAAATATAAGCAAAATCAAAATAATTTTCTTTAATTTATAATGTTAAAATCTTAATTAATTACATGCAATCGTTTGCGCAATTCAAAAAATAGCATTATCTTCGCCCCCAGCTTTATGTTTTTGAATTTTTATTGATTGATTTCATTGCGTCAACTATCCACATTTTTTACATTTTGAGCCAACAATGAACGACAAGCAACAAATGACGATGAAGGATATCGCCCGGGAACTGGGCGTGTCGGTCGCTACGGTATCACGCGCATTGAGTGATAGCCCCAGCATATCTCGTGAACGACGACAGGCGATTCAGCAATATGCCCGAGAACACAACTATTTTCCAAATGTCATTGCCGAGCAACTGCGCCACAGCCGCCGCAATTCATCACGGGCGATAGGGGTTATCGTACCCGAATTTGTACATTACTATTTCTCGTCGATTCTCGATGGAATCGAATCCGAAGCTTCTTCACGGGGATATCAGATCATCGTCGCCAAGAGCAACGAAAGCTATGAACGGGAAGTCCAGATATGTGAGGCCATGCTCAAGAACAAGGTATGCGGTATCATCGTTTCGCAGGCCAAAGACACCGAGCAGTACGATCATTTCCTGCATTTGGAGGCTTCAGGCGTGCCGTTGGTTTTCTACGACAGAATCTGCCCTGCCATCAATGCCAGCCGCGTTGTTGTCGATGACTATATGGGCACCTTGAATGCTGTCTCTCACCTGATTACCACTGGCTGCAAACGCATTGCTTTTTATGGCACATCAATGAATCTGGTCATCGGCAAGAACCGCTTCAACGGCTACCGTGATGCCCTGTACAAGCATGGGCTGACGCTCGACGAGTCACTGGTGCGCATCTGCGACAACCGGGCCGATGCCGAGCGCATTACCCCAGCCATGATGCGCATGGAGGACAGGCCCGACGCTTTCTTTGCGGTAAATGACGAGACCGCGATCGGCATCCTCTCGGTGGTCAAGAGACTGGGATATATCGTCCCCGACGAGGTGAGTATCTGCGGCTTCACCAACGGTTTCCGCGCCACGGTATGCGATCCGATGCTAACAACGGTCGAGCAACGCGGCACCCAAGTCGGTAAAGAGGCAGCAGACATTCTGATCGGCCTTGTCGAGGGCACACTGCCTCCCGAACATGCCGAAAAACGTATTGTCAAGACCCGACTTGTCGTACGCGGCACCACCCGACTCATGTAGCCCACCCCACTCTCGCCACAAAAAGCCCAGAAGCCGACTCAACAACAATAAAGTTGTCAAAATTGTATTAAAAAAGCCACCGAGTCGACAAAGTAAAAGTTTTTAACATAACAGAATTATATAAAATCTTATAAATATGAGAATGATTGGGAAAAAAATCATTTTATGTGCTGTGATGGCAATAACTGCGCTTTGTGCGAGCGCTCAGCCTGAGAGACCCAAATTGGTTGTGGGTATTGTTATTGATCAGATGAGGTGGGATTACCTCTACACCTATACTTGGGGAGAGCGTGGATTTAACACGCTGCTTACCGAGGGGTACCGCTGCAGCAATACCATGGTAGACTATGTACCCACCATTACCGCCATTGGGCATGCCAGCATCTTTTCGGGCACGACGCCTGCTTTTCATGGCATTGCCGGCAACAGCTTCTCCATCAACGGCAAGACCGTCTCGAGCGTACAAGACGATACTGAGCGCGCCGTCGGAGGCAACGATAAGACACAAGGCAAGTCACCGCGCAACCTCATCGCGACCAACATCGCCGACCAGCTCTATCTAGCAACCGACTACAAGAGCCGCACCGTGGGTATCGCCCTCAAAGACCGTGCAGCCATCCTTCCCTCGGGTCATCACCCTGTGGGTGCCTACTGGTTTGACGGCAACAGCAAGTCGTTTGTCACCAGCACTTACTACTGCAACAAACTGCCCAAGTGGGTCGCTGATTTCAACAAGCGCCAGCGCGATATACTCGCCAGCGACCTGTACAACACACCAGCTGGCACAACCATCACCTTCGCCCTCGCCGAGCAGGTCCTCATCAACGAGAAATTAGGACAGGGCGAGGCGACCGACATGCTCACCATCAGCGTTTCCAACACCGACATGTGTGCCCATTATACGGGAAGCCATTCGCCTAAGCTGGACTCCATCTACTGGCAGCTTGACAAGGAATTGGCCAACTTCATCGACTTTTTGGACCGTCGCATCGGCCGTGACAACTACCTGCTGTTCCTCACCGCCGACCATGGCGGCACCCACGGGTGTACTCGAATGGAAGAGCACCACCTGCCCAACGGCGCATGGGAAAGCAGCGTGGCCAGAGAAGCAGCCAACAAAATACTCAAGGCGCAATACGGTGTGGAGAATCTCATCAAAAAAGATCACGGCTTTACCTTCTATCTCAACCACGTGGCCATTGACTCGGCAGGACTTGACACCCACGAGGTCGCACAATCGGCCTGTCGTGAATTGGCAAAAGCCGATGAGATAGAATGGGCCGTTGAGGTCGCCGACATTGACAACTGCCCTATGCCCTCATTCCTCAAGGAGCGCGTCAAATTGGGCTATTATCCCGGGCGCAGCGGTGACATCTACGTCATCCACCGCACGGGTGTGCAGTTGGGCAAGACCGAATCGGCAGGGTCCAACCATGGCACATGGAGTCAGAGCGACTCCCACATCCCCCTTATTTTCATGGGATGGCACATCACGCCAGGCGAGACCTCGAGACTCATCCACATGACCGACATCGCAGCAACCGTGTGCGCTTTGCTCCACATCCAGGCACCTGACGGCTGCATCGGCACTCCTATATTCGAATAAGACCTACTAAAATACATATTACCATTTTTGTCAATTATTCAATAATATTATTGTAATTTTGCATCATATTTATATTCAATAGTCGCATAATAGATTTGACAACCATTATTTTTGTAATATTAACTATAAACTTAAACGTGTATGAAAAGAATCTATTCACTGCTAGCGAGTCTGCTGCTTGTAAGCATGGCAGCGCTTGCGCAGGTCACTGTCCACGGCACCGTGGTGCAGGCAAGTGACAATGAACCTATCATCGGTGCGACAGTCACCGTTGTAGGCACTAAGACGGGAACCGCCACCGATCTGGATGGCCACTTCACCGTTACCGTGCCCAACTCTAACAGTCAACTCAACATTTCCTACATCGGCATGACGTCCGTCACTGTCAAGGCCGAGAACGGCATGGTTGTGGAATTGCACAGCAACACCCAAGACCTTGACGAGGTGGTGGTGGTGGCCTACGGTACCGCCAAGAAGAGCGAGCTCACCGGTGCTGTGTCACAGGTGACCTCCAAGCAGATTGAGGCCCGTCCCGTGACCACCGTCACCGCGGCTCTGGAGGGCACCACGACCGGTCTGGTGGTGAACTCCACCTACGGTCAGCCTGGTAACGACGCCTCAGTCCGCATCCGCGGTTTCGCCTCGATTACGGGTAACAACTCGCCGCTTTATGTAATCGACGGCGTCCCCTACGGCGGCAACATCAGCGACTTGAACAGTGCCGACATCGAGAGCGTCACCGTGTTGAAGGATGCTACCTCGTCATCGTTGTATGGTAACCGCGCCGGTAACGGTGTGATCCTGATCAACACCAAGAAGGGCCGCAACGACAAGGTGCGCATCAATGCTTCGGTGATGATGGGTACCTACAACCGCGGTATCCCCGAGTATGACCGCATGGACGCCCGCCAGTGGATGAACGCCATGATGCAGAGTTATACCCGCGAGCACTTTGCAGCCGGCAACAGCGGCACCAATGCCGACGGCACACCCAAGACCATGTCTTGGAGCGAAGCCATGGCCAAGGCCAATAGTGAAATCATCGGTTCTTATCTGCATACAACATCTTCAATCAGCCTGATGACAACCTATTCAACGGTTTCAGCCTGAGGAATGATGCCCAGATCAAGAGCGGCATCGCCAATGACCTAGACTGGTTCAAGGCGGCCATCCGCAGCGGCTTCCGTCAGGAGTACAACCTGAGTGGTGATGGCGGCAACCAGAAGGCCAACTACTTCTTCAGCGCCGGCTACACCAAGGAGGACGGTTACACCAAGGAGTCGGGCTTTGAGCGCATGACCGGCCGCGCCAGCGTCAACCTGACCCCCAACAACTGGTTCAAGGCCGGACTATCGGTAGCTGGATCACACCAGTTCATCCGCTACCACACCGACAGTGAGGGCAGTTACAAGAACGCATTTGGCTACTGCCGCAACATTGCTCCCATCTATCCGATCCACCTGCACGAGATGGATGGCACCAAGAGTCCTACCGGCGAGTACATCCTCGATGAGGAGGGCAACAAGATCTACGACAGCGGCGACACCTTCGGCCGCACCCAGTACTCGGGCCGCCACTACCTGTGGGAGACCGAACTCGACATGGACAAGACCTATCGCAACACTTTGAACCCGATGGGTCACATCACCCTTGTGCTGCCTTACGGATTTGACATCACCTTGAACGGCGACTTGAACGTGCGCAATTACGAGAACCGCACCTACAACAACGCCATCATCGGTGACGGTATGGGCAACAATGCCCGCACAAAGCGCACCATCTTACGCTACAAGAACTACACCTTCCAGCAACTGCTGAACTGGAAGCAGACCTATGGCGACCTCCACTCGCTTGAGGTAATGCTCGGTCATGAGAACTACTACTACAAGTACAACTACTTGTATGGCTACAAGGCCAACGAGAGTCTTGCCGGACACATTGACATGATCAACTTCTCAGACATCCAGAACCTCTATGACTACGAGGAGAACGACCGCAAGGAGAGTTACCTGGGCCGCATCCGCTACGTCTATGACGGCAAGTATGCTTTGGAGGGCACCTTCCGCCGTGACGGTAGTTCACGTTTCCATCCCGACCACCGCTGGGGTAACTTCTACAGCCTCGGTGCCAGTTGGATCTTGAGCCGTGAGAACTTCATCCGCAAGTATGAGTGGATCAACAACCTGAAACTGCGTGCCGCTTATGGTGAGGCCGCTAATGACCTTTCTTCCGGCTATTACAGTTACATGGCCCTGTATGACATCACCGTGAACGGTGGTATGGGTGCACTGGTGAAGAGCCAGTTGACCAACGAGATGCTGACCTGGGAGTCGGTAAGGAACTTTGACTTCGGTCTTGAAGGCCGTTTGTTCAACCGCTTGAACTTCAGCCTTGAGTACTTTATCAAGGGTTCGCACGACCTGATCTTCGACCTTCGCCAGCCACTGTCGGCAGGTGCCACAAGCACCAGCGAAGCCGTTTCAGAGGTACAAATCAACCTGGGTAACATGGTGAACCGTGGTATTGAACTCTCGGCCGACGCCGACATCGTTTACACCCGTGACTTCCGCTTCAACCTGGGTCTGAACTTATCTTACCTCAAGAACAGGATCACCAAGATGCCGGACATTTACAATGTTGGCGGCGAAAAGGACGAGTACAACGCAGGCATGCAGAACGGTCAGTACAACTACCGTGAAGGTAAATCCTTCTACTCATTCTACACCTACACCTATAAGGGTATCGATGACATGACCGGTCAATCCCTCTATACCTTCAACGACCACGACTTCTATGTACCCGGCATGTTGAAGGCCAACGAGGACATCACCAACCGTGATGCTATCCCCGAGGGCGAGTACGTTGTTATCGACGGTGTCCCCTATGTTTACAAGCCCACGACCTATGGTAAGCGTGAGTGGCACGGCAGTGCAGTGCCCAAACTCTTTGGTAGTTTCATTCCCACCATCGACTACAAGAACTTTACCCTCACTGGTATTTTCACCTTCCAACTCGGTGGCAAGTGTATCGACTGGACCTATCAGAGTCTGACCTCGATGGGCGGTTCTCCCAGTGCCATCCATGCCGACATGACCAACGCTTGGGTGAAGGACCTCGACGGCACCGTTGTCACCTACACCGATGACCAGCTCAACGGCATGACCGTAACCAATGCCGATGGAGACTCCTATGTCAACTATCCCGCTAACCGTCTCGACCCCAACGGCACTCCCGCCGTTTATTCGGCCGACAACAGTTTCAACACTGCAGCCAGCAGCCGTTACATCACGTCGTCCAACTACTTCATTGTGAAGAATATCGGTCTGACCTATCGTCTGCCGCGCACCATCCTGAATAAGATCGGTTTCACCAACATCGCGCTTATCGCTACGGTAGAGAACCTCTACACCAAGACAGCCCGCAAGGGTATGAACCCCCAGCAGAACTATAGCGGTTATGTGGGCGACTACTTGGTTACTCCTCGTGTTTACTCGTTCGGTGTGAAACTTGGTTTCTAATGGCACTACTTATTGTTACATTTTTAAATTAGAATACAATTATGAAGATTTTCAAATATTTCCTGATTGCAGGTATTGCCGCCCTGGGGCTGTCTTCGTGTTCAAGCGATTATCTGGACACCGCACCAACTGCCGAGACCGGTGCAGCGACTGCATTCGAGACCACCGAGAATGTCAAACTGGCCGTCAACGGTTGTGCCCGTGTGATGATGAACCAATATCTGGGCACTCAGGGTATGTGTGGTGAAGGCTGCATCAAGATGTGGTTTGGTAACTACCCTGGCCAGGATTTCTATGTGAACCTGCCCGGTTGGGCGACGTTGATCAACCAGAACAACCACGACACCCCCACCAGTCAGTACACCTACTATCCCTGGTTTTACTATTACAAGCTCATCAGCAACGCCAATAGTATCATCCTGAATGTAGACAATGCCAAGGGTGTTGAGGCCGACAAGCAGTTCCTGAAAGCGCAGGGCCTCACCTTCCGTGCCTACGCTTATATGATGCTTGCCCAGATTTATTGCAAGCGCTGGGTTGACTCGGACAACGGCAACTGCCCCGGTCTGGTGCTCCGTCTTGACGAGAGCGTGGGTGACCTGCCCCTGACCTCGCTGGCCGACGCCTATGCTCAGATTTATGGCGACCTGGACGAGGCCATCAGCCTCTATCAGGCTTCGGGCCGCAAGCGTGGTGCCGACGAGTTCTTCCTGCCCGACATCGAGGTAGCCTATGCAACCTATGCCCGCGCAGCCCTCAACCGCCAGGATTGGGCCAACGCATCCAAGTATGCCAAACTGGCTCGCGCCAACTATCCGCTGATGAGCAACGCCCAGTTGCTGTATGACGGCTTCTGCACGCACAACAATGAGTGGATCTGGGGCGGTTACAGCGCTACCGACCAGACGCTGTACTACTACAGTTACCATGCTTACATTGCTTACAACAGTAACGCTGGTAACGTGCGCAACTATCCCAAGTGCATCAGCAAGGAGTTGTTCGAGCAGATTCCTGAGACCGATATCCGCCGTCAGTGGTGGCTCGATCCCACGGGCTATACCTACACCAAAACGACCGGTGAGGCAACCTCAAAGACCGCCCTCTATGCCGACACCAAGGCCAAATATCCCGACCTGCTGAGCAATGCCAAGGTCTTTGCCTACATGCAGTTCAAGGTGCGTTGCAACGACACCCCGGGTGTCGGCGAGCTGAACAACTTCCGTTCGAGCGAGATGCTGCTGATCGAGGCCGAGGCTGAATACATGATGGGTAACGCCAGTGCAGCTCAAGCCGCTCTCGTCGCGCTGAACAAGACTTCAGGCCGCAACCCCGAGTACAGCTGCAACAAGACGGGTAATGACCTGCTCAACGAGATCAAGCTGTATCGCCGCATCGAGCTGTGGGGCGAGGGCTTCGACTGGTTTGACATGAAGCGCTGGAAAGATCCTCTCGTGCGCCACAATCCTGAAGAGGGTGGAAACTTCCTGGCTACGCTGGCCGTTACCATCCAGCCCAATGAGAAGAACGAGTGGCGTTTCATGATCCCGACCCGCGAGACCGACTACAACAAGGCCGTTCGTGACGGTGTCATCACTCCCGCCGAGTAACCGACTTCACGTCAACTATTTGACAAACCCTGAATAAATTAGTGCCGACGCATTATCCGCGTTGGCACTAATTGTTTATTGGGCTTGTCTTTACTATAGTCTTCATTGACCTTGGTTGAAAAAATCAGGTCAATGTAGCTATTTTTAATGAGAAAATACTAACTTTGCGGATGAATAACTTGAAATAAAAATCAAAAAACATAAACCATTATGAGTAGAGACACTTTTCCTCACCTTGAGGCATTACGCGACGAGATGCGCCGCTTGAACGTTGATGCTGTCATTATCCCAGGCACCGACCCGCACCAGAGTGAATACATCTGTGACCACTGGAAATTCCGTGACTGGATCAGCGGCTTTACCGGCAGCAACGGTACCGCTGTTGTGACCCTCGAGCGAGCCGCGTTATGGACCGATTCGCGCTATTTCCTGCAGGCTGGCATTGAACTGGAAGACAGCGGTTTTGAGATGATGAAGGAGAACATGGGCAATGACCCCACGATTCACGAATGGCTGCAACAAGTGCTTGAAGAGGACTCTGTTATTGCCATTGATGGCAGGCTCTACAGCGCACAAGACGCTAACCAACTGGAGCGCTTCTGTGGCGAAAACGGCTTCATGCTCGCTACCGAATTCTTCCCTGCTGACCGTATTTGGCAAGACAGGCCCGAACGTCCCAGCGAACCCGCTTTTATCCATGACGTGCAGTATGCCGGGGAGGAGGCAAGCGACAAGATCGACCGCCTGCTTAAGGTGCTTGAGGATAACGATGCCACCGCCATGCTGGTGACCGCACTCGATGATATCGCATGGTTGCTCAACCTGCGCGGCAACGATGTGGCCTTCACTCCTGTGGCCATTGCCTATGCTTATATATCACAAACAAATAAGGAACTGTTCATCGATGAGAGCAAGGTGACCGATGAAGTGCGCCAGCACCTCAAAAAATGTGGTGTGAGAGTACGCAACTACGATGACATCGTGCATTATTTGGAACGAGTGAACGAGCATGAGGTAGTCCTCATCGACCCGAACCGAGTGAGCGACACTCTGGCGAATGCCCTACCCTGCGCGAAAATTTATTTCCGCTCCCCCATCACCGACCTCAAGTGCATTAAAAACGAGGTGCAGATCAATGGATTCCGCCATGCTATGGAGCGCGACGGCGCAGCCTTGGTGCGCCTGTTCAAGTGGATTGAGGAATCAGCACCCTCAGGCACCATTAACGAGGTTGACGTTTGGAAAAAAGGAATGGAGTTCCGTGCCCAACAGGATCTTTACCACGAGGACAGTTTCGCCATGATCTGCGGCTACAAGGAACATGGCGCCATCGTCCATTATGAAGCGACCGACGAAAGCGCATCCACCCTCCTTGGCGAGGGCATCCTGCTGGTTGACAGCGGCGCGCAATTCCTTGACGGCACCACCGACATTACCCGCACCATCACCTTGGGCAACCCGACCCCTCAAGAAAAGCACGACTTCACCCTAGTACTCAAGGGTCACCTGGCCCTGCAACGCGCCAAGTTCCCCGTGGGCACAACGGGTTGCCAGCTTGATGTGCTGGCTCGTCTGCCGCTGTGGCAAGAGGCTATGACCTATGGTCACGGCACCGGACATGGTGTGGGACATTTCCTGGGCTGCCACGAGGGCCCGCAAAGCATCCGCACCAACCTGGTTGACGTGAAGTTACTGCCCGGCATGGTGATGAGCAACGAACCCGGCCTGTACAAAACCGGGGAATACGGCATCCGCACCGAGAATCTGCTGCTCGTTGTCGAGGCCGAAAAAACCGAGGACTTCGGTAATTTCCTCGCGTTCGAGCCCTTGACGCTCTTCCCCTATGACCTGCAACTCATTGACCGCTTTATGCTTAGCGATGAGGAAGTCGCACAAATCAATGACTACCACCGCATGGTGCGAGAACGCATCACTCCGTTGCTTAACGCTGATGAGGCCGAATGGCTCGCCAACAAGACCAAAGAAATTTAAACCCTAAAAATCCGGACTTAACAATGGCTATTATAAAAAAAGTGAGAGGCTTCGAGCCCATAATCGGAGAGAACTGCTTCCTGGCCGACAGTGCTGTAGTGGTGGGCGATGTTACCATGGGTGATGACTGCAGCATCTGGTTCAATGCCGTGCTGCGTGGCGACGTGAACACCATCACCATTGGCAACCGTGTCAACATACAGGACAATAGTGTGATCCACACGTTATATGAGAAATCGGTCACCGAAATCGGCAACGATGTGTCTATTGGCCACAACGTGGTTGTCCACGGCGCCAAAATCGGTGACATGGCACTCATTGGTATGGGAAGCATCATCCTAGACCATGCCGAAATCGGCGAGGGGGCTATCATCGCGGCAGGCAGTGTCGTGCTTGGTGGCACCAAGGTGGGAGCTCACGAACTATGGGCGGGTAGTCCGGCAAAATTCAAAAAGATGGTTGACCCCAAACAGGCCAGCGAAATTAACGTGAAAATTGCCAAGAACTATCTGATGTACTCCACTTGGTACGATCAAGACGACCAATAAGTAATTTACGACATAGCATTATCACTTCAATTTCCAACACTTCAAAATGAGAATACTAAGACTAATCGCAGCAATCGCGCTGATTACACTGCCATCCACCCGCGCATGGGCAGCGTTTGACATCCAATTTGGTGATTCGGATTCCTATGCCAACGTCATCGCCACGAGCCTTGAAGAAACAGATGAAAATGATGAGCCCAACCCTTTCAGTCTGCAAAAGGGCGACGTGAATGGAGACGGACAAATCAATATCAGCGACGTCACCCTTCTCATCGATATCCTCTTGGGATCGTTTGCCAACTACGACACTTTGCAACGTTCCGACATCGATTGGGATGGTAATGTCACAATTAAGGATATCACTATTCTTATTGATTATCTGCTGGGTGGAGAATTGCCCCAGCAAACCAAGTACGGCTACGATTATGTCTGGGACAAGGACACCATGCCCGAGGTCCACTTGGAAGTGAGCTATGACGAATGGAGCAGACTGCTGGCGCTGTACGATGCCAACAAATACACCAGGCAGTATGTCATGGCAAGCATCACCTTCATCAAGGAAGGAGACACCACGTTTGTCGACAGCGTCGGGTTGCGACTCAAGGGCAACACCTCGCGCCATCGCCCCGAAGGAAACCAGTACAACAAGCCTCATATTGTCAACACCACCATCTGGCGCCGTGTACACTTTGGCGTGAACCTGCGCAAATATGTCGATGACGATGACCACACGATTCAAGGAATCCGTAAAATCCACCTCAGGTGTTGCAGCGCCGATCCGAGTTATGTGCGCGAGATGTTCAGCTATGACCTGTTTAAACGAGCTGGTGTTTGGACCGCTCCACGCGACACCTATTGCCGCCTGTGGATCCACGTCGAAGGTGATGCCCGAGAAGTGTATTTCGGTGTCTATCAACTGTTGGAGCCCATCGATAAGCGTTTCCTCAAGGACCGCAAGAGCAAATTCGGTTCAAGCAACGGATACCTGTGGAAATGCCGTAGCAACACAGGTCTCAACAACCCGAATGGCGACTTCTGGTATGATGATGACAGCGACGACCGCCATGCTTACACGCTACAGACACAAACCGAAGAGTTTGACAGCGCTAAAGTGCAACTGATTGACTTCATGAACAAACTAAATGGACTCGATGACAGCACCTTCTATTACTGGATTCAGGAAGTGACCGATGTTGATTTCCTGCTTAGAACCTATGCCGTCAACGTTGCCCTGGGCATGTGGGACGACTACTGGAACCACGCTAACAATTATTATATGTATTTCAGCAGTCCGGGAACAACAGGCTACAAGTTCTTCTTCATCCCCTACGATTACGACAGCACATTAGGCACTTGCTCAAGAGCCGGTGCCCAAAGCGATTCGGGCAGGCAAGATCCCTTGAATTGGGGATTAGCCAGCAATCCTCTCATTGTCAGAATCCTGAAATATGATGAGTTCAAGGCCATCTATGTGAGATACCTCAAGGATCTGGTGAAAAGCGGTAATGCGCTCATGGACCGCGTTTCGTCTCAGGCAAGGATCCGGGGATGGTATGAACGTATTAGTCCGTTCATCACCAACGACACCAATTGGGAAATGTCCATCCAGGACACACCTGCCTCGTTCAGCTACCACAGCGAATACAATCTGCTCCAGAACGACGAGAACAATTTCTTCACAGTAAAGGCAGGCAGTATCAACGCAATCAATCTTGATGAAGAGTAAAGAATATTCTAACTTTTAAACTTTAATACAATGGCTAAGGGTTTTCAAATATCACTAATGGTACTCCTGCTGGCGATTATACCGGCAAGAACAGCAATCTACGTGGTAGGCAACGCTCCATTCGGCGATTGGAATCCCAATGCCGGGACGATGATGACCGATAACGGTGACGGCACGTTCAGTCTGCGCACAACCATCAATAATACAGTGTGGTTTGTATTTGCCGATGGTCAAGACAGCGATTGGAACGTATTTAACACCAACTACCGCTACGGCCCTTCGGGGAACAGCAGTCAAGAAATCATGCTGGGTAACACCTACACCACCCAGAAGAGCAACAGCAACCATTCATACAAGTTCACGGGCAACGGACAGGAATACTGTATCACGTTCAACCTGAACAATCTCACTTTCAGTATCGACGAGTACCAGGAGCCCACACCAGAACCCATGAGCCAAATTGTAGGAGATGCGAACGGAGACGGTGAAATCACCATTGCCGACGTCAACACCATCATCGACATTTTGCTGGGTCAATTCGCCAACTACGACACGATGCACCGCTGCGATGTGAACTATGACAATGAAATCACCATTGCCGACGTGACGGTTCTCATCACTTATCTGTTGAGCGATGTGATGCCCGAGCACATCAAGGTAGGGTATGACTATGTGTGGGACGATGAAGTCATTCCCGAGGTCCATATCAACGTGAGCCTGAACGAATGGAACAGGTTGCTCGCACTCTATGACGCTAACCCATACACCACCCAATATGTCATGGCAAGCCTCTCCTTCAGTAAGCAAGGAGAGACCACAGTCATCGATAGTGTGGGACTGCGGCTCAAGGGCAACACCTCGCGCCGCCGCCCTGAAGGCTTGTCGGGAGACATGCACAATAGCAACAATACCGACTGGCATCACGTGCACTTCGGGGTGAATCTGAGAAAATATGCTGACGATGACGCCCACACCATTCAGGGAGTGCGTAAGCTTCACCTCAAGTGGTTCAAGGATGACCCAATGTACGTTCGGGAGCTATTCTGCTATGAATTGTTCAAGCGCGCTGGAGTTTGGACCGCTGTGCGTGACAACTATTGCCGCCTGTGGCTCCATGTCGAAGGCGACGCTACAGAGGCCTATTATGGTGTATATGAATTGCTTGAACCCATCGACAAACGTTACCTCAAGGACAGGAAAGCCCGTTTTGCCGCCAGCGACGGCTATCTGTGGAAGTGCCGCAACGCAGCGGCAGGACTTAACAATCTGAATGGCGACATCTGGTATGATGATGACACCGACGACCGCCATGCCTATACGCTACAGACACAAACCGAAGAGTTTGACAGCGCCCGCGTTCAACTCATTGATTTCATGAACAAGCTCAACAACCTTAACGACAACGACTTCTACGTCTGGATACAACAGGTCACCGATGTGGATTTGCTGCTCAAGACCTATGCTGTCAACGTAGCGGTAGGCATGTGGGACGATTATTGGAACAATGCCAATAACTATTACATCTATTTCAACGGCAAAGGTTTGAACGATTACAAGTTTTTCTTCATCCCATACGATTATGATAACACATTGGGTACCAGTATCAGGTGCGGCGTACAGGATGACGCCGGTCGTCAGAACCCGCTCATGTGGGGAAACGACAAAAACAGGCTGATTGCGCGCATACTCAAGTTCAATGACTTTAAAAACATCTATATAAATCATCTCAAGACGCTTGTCAAAGAAGGAAATGCCCTGATGGACCGCAATTCGGCCCAATCCCGCATCAGGACATGGCAAGCGAGCATCCATCAGTATATTGATAACGACACGGGCGAGGACACGGCCATTAAGGACACTCCCGCATCATGGGGCAACCACAGTGAATACAACTTGTTAAAGAACGATAACGACAATTTTTTCACCGTCAAAGCCGCTAGCATCAATTCTTTGTCTAACTGACACTTAAAATTCATCTCTAATCATCAAATCACACGATGTCATGACTAAATCAATTCAAATAGCAATCTTACTGCTCTTGACGACAGTATTCCCTTCAAGAGCCGCATTTTACATCGTCGGTAACATTCCTTTTGGCGACTGGAATCCTGCCGCGGGGGTTGAAATGACCGATAATGGCGACGGCACTTACTCCTACGTCGCAGCCATTGATAACACAGTGTGGTTTGTGTTCGCTAATGGGCTGAATTCCGATTGGTCCACGTTCAACGATAACTATCGCTACGGGCCTACAACAAGTTTCAGTTTGGAATTGAGTTTAGGAGTCCCATATACTGCTAAGAAAAACAGGACCAACAACACTTTCTTTTTTACTGGAGACGGCAGGGAATACATTATCACCTTCAATTCCAATACACTTCAATTCAGGATTGATGACTATCAGGAAATGTCTATCCCCGACCCCATCAACTTCCTCCCGGGAGACGCCGATGGCGATGGAAGAGTCACGATCTCGGACCTCACAACAATGATTGATCTTCTGATGAATGGTAAAGTAAACTATGACATAATTCGCAGGTGCGATATCAACCACGACAATGCTTTAAGCATCGATGACCTGACCTTTTTGATTGACTACCTGCTTAGCGGAGTTAGCCAAGAGCCTGTCAAAGAGGGGTACGATTATGTCTGGGACGAAATGTCACTTCCTGAAATACACATTGAAGTCAGCCAGAGTGAATGGAACAGACTGCTTGAACTCTATGACGAAAACAAATTCACAACACAATATGTCATGGCCAACATGACCTTTATCAAAGACGGTGAAGAAACTGCCATCGACAGCGTGGGACTCAGGCTCAAGGGTAACACATCACGCATGAGACCCGAGGGCGTGAGGAACCGTAAACATCAAACCGACAACACCAATTGGCATCATGCACATTTCGGGTTGAGTTTGCAAAAGTATGTCGATGATGACGCCCACACCATCCAAGGCATCCGCAAGCTGCATCTCAAGTGGTTCAATAACGACCCCATGTACGTGCGCGAGGTGTTCTGTTTCGACCTCTTTAAACGTGCCGGAGTTTGGACTGCCTTGCGTGACATTTATTGCCGCCTGTGGATCCATGTCGAAGGTGATAGCAAAGAGGCGTATTATGGCGTTTACGGAATGCTTGAGCCCATCGATAAGAGGTATCTCAGAGACCGTCTGAAAAAGTTTGGCAGCGCCAATGGTTACTTGTGGAAATGCCGCAACGAGGCAGCCGGGCTCAACAACCCTAATGGGGATATCTGGTACGACGATGACACCGACAAACGTCATGCCTATACCCTACAGACCCAGATCGCTGAATTTGATGAAGCCAAAGCCCAGCTCATAGATTTTATGGATAAGCTCTGCAACCTTGACGACAACGAGTTCTACACCTGGATTCAAGAAGTGACCGATGTTGACCTCCTGCTCAAAACATATGCCGTGAGTGTCGCCGTTGGAATGTGGGACGACTATTGGAACAACGCGAACAACTATTATATCTATTTTAATGGAAGAGAGTTGAGTGGCTACAAATTTTTCTTTATCCCCTATGACTATGACAATACGCTGGGCACAAGCCACGTTTGCGGTGTGCAGAATGATGCCGGTCGCCAAGACCCGCTTCACTGGGGTAATGATATTAATCCGTTAATTGCCCGAATTCTCTCCTATGATAAGTTCAGGGCGGCCTATGTGAAGCACCTCAAGGAACTGATTTCCGACAACAGCGCACTATTGGATCGCGTGTCGGCTCAATCCCGCATCAGGGGCTGGCACAAAAAAATCAAAGACTATGTCGATAATGACACCAACGAGGATTGCGTTATTGAGGACAAACCAGCATCCTGGGGCAATCACAATGAGTACAACCTGATGAACATTGACACCACCAATTTCTTCATCGTCAAGGCTAACGTGATAAAATCAATAGAATAATAAGAACAGGGGATTGTTTGAAGGAAATCCCTTGTTCTTATAAACACCTATCAACCTAATATATTAGGCCAGGCCCAAATCAAAGTCTTTAAGGAACTGATTGAAATTGGGGTTGTGCTGGCGTATTTGTTCCACGATCTCACGAGGAGACAAAATCTTGGGGGTTTCTATTGGGGTTTCACTCACTTTGACATCAAGCGAAAAATTGTCGTTCTGCACTTCATCGCACAGGTATTTCATCAATGCGGTTTTGTGTTCCTCAACATTCCGCTGCTCTGTCGGGCTTCCCACAGTCATCACATAATGGTCGTAGCGGTCTCCTTGTTGAGGCAAGGCGTATGACATCGTAGTCACGAGAGCCTTCTCTTGCGGATGCTGCAGAATATAGCCCTGCCATGCCGACAACAACTGCTCACTGGTGAATGGCGTTGTACGCTTGGGTACCGATATATCCTTTGCTGGGGCAGATGAATTCGCGGGGTTAGCCACATTCACCATAATTCGTGGCTTGCCCATCGTGCGGGGTGCTGTGTGACCCGTGGGGACATTTCCCATGGGTGCCGCTTCAGGAGCCGCCTGCCGAGACATCGCAGTCGCTGGATGAGGAGCTTCTGGCGGTTGCTGGTCAGAGGGTTGAGGGACCTGCTGCTGATGAAATTGAGGCGCTTGCTGTTGAGGCGTGGCGGGACGTTGCTGAACAGGCTGGACCTTGGGAGCGGCTGCAGGGGTCATCTTCTGGATCGGCTGTGACGGCGCGGGTTGTTGCTGCGGAGACTTAACCAACTGGCACAATTTGATCAACGTCAGCTCCACAAGCAACTGTTTGCTGCTGGCATTCCGGTAGTTTAAATCGCAGGTATTGCACAAGTCTAGGGCACGATAATAAAACGCAGGAGTCAACTTGGCGCTTTGTACACCATACTGCTGGGCCACCTCGTCGTTCATTTCGAGCAACTGGCGTGTCCTGGGCGTGCTAGCGACCATCAAATCACGCAGATGCTGAGCCAATCCGTTGATAAAGAACTGCGAGTCAAAACCTTTGTCACGGATTTCCTTATAAATCAACAACGCCTCGTTGACATCACCCGTGAGGAATGTCTCCACAAGTCTGAAATAATAGTCATAGTCAAGGACATTGAGGTTCTCGAGGGCACTCTGGTAGGTGATGTGCCCCTCGGTCGAAGCAGCCACCTGGTCAAAGATAGACAGGGCGTCACGCATGGCTCCGTCAGCCTTTTGGGCGATGACGTTGAGCGCGGCGGGCTCGGCCTCGATGTTTTCCTGCTCGCACACATATTGCAGCTGCTGCACAATATCGGGCACAGTGATGCGCGCGAAATCATAAATCTGGCAACGCGACAGAATGGTGGGAATAACCTTCTGCTTCTCGGTAGTTGCCAAGATAAAGATGGCGTATTCGGGCGGTTCCTCAAGAGTCTTTAGAAATGCGTTGAATGCCGCCTGCGACAACATGTGGACCTCATCAATGATGAAGACACGGTAACGGCCAGTCTGTGGCGGGATGCGCACCTGCTCAGTCAAGTCACGGATGTTATCCACGCTGTTATTAGACGCGGCGTCCAGCTCGTTGATGTTATAGGAACGTTGTTCGTTAAAGGCCACGCACGACGGGCACTCGTTGCATGCCTCGCCCTCGGGCGTGGGATGCTCACAGTTGATCGTTTTGGCAAAGATGCGGGCACAGGTTGTCTTGCCCACTCCACGGGGACCGCAAAACAGGTAAGCGTGCGCCAGGCGTCCGCTGGCAATCGCCGTCTTCAGCGTATGGGTCAATGATTGCTGCCCCACCACGCTACGAAACGTCGAGGGCCTATATTTACGCGCAGATACTATATATTTCTCGCTCATCAGGATTATAGATTATCTATTCTCTAAACGGCAAAGATAATACTTTTCCCCCAATTCTTCCCTTCCTTGCCCTACTATTTTTTCATCTTTCAAAAAATAATAGGGGCGGGTGTTGCACATTTTTGAGAATTGGTGTATTTTTGTGCCATAATTAATATAACATAGACCTGAACAAAACATTTTGCAGCATGAAAAATATTTTGATCATCGGCTCTACAGGGCAAATAGGCTCGGAGCTGACAATGAAGTTAAGAGGCATTTACTCGGGTAATGTCGTGGCTGGCTATATCCCTGGTGCAGAGCCCAAGGGCGAACTCGCTGAGAGCGGTCCCTCGGAGATTGTCGACATCACCAACGCACAACAGATTGGTGCAGTCGTTGACAAGTACAATATCGACACTATTTACAACCTGGCGGCTCTGCTGAGCGCTGTGGCTGAGAACAAACCGCAGCTGGCATGGCACATCGGCATCGACGGCCTGATGAACGTGCTTGAGGTGTCTCGCGAGAAACACTGCGCCGTGTTCACCCCTAGCAGCATCGGTTCATTCGGCCCCAACGCCCCCAAAGACGGCACGCCTCAGGACACCATCCAACAGCCCCGCACAATGTACGGTGTGACCAAAGTCACTGGCGAGTTGCTGAGCAACTATTATGCCCTCAAATTCGGCGTGGACACCCGCTCGGTGCGCTTCCCAGGTCTGATTAGCTATGTGACCCCTCCGGGTGGCGGCACCACCGACTATGCTGTGGATATTTACTATAGCGCCGTTCAGGGTAAGAAGTTCATCTGTCCCATTGCTGCAGGCACATTGATGGACATGATGTACATGCCCGACGCCCTGCGTGCTGCCATCGAGATCATGGAGGCCGACCCGACGCGTCTGGTTCACCGCAACTCATTCAACATCGCGTCGATGAGTTTTGACCCCGAGGTCATCTACCACAAGATCAAGGAATACATTCCCGAGTTTGAGATGGAATATGACGTTGACCCGCTACGTCAAGGTATCGCCGACAGCTGGCCCAACAAGCTCGATGACACCTGTGCCCGCGTCGAATGGGATTGGAAACCCGAGTATGACCTTGACGCCATGACCGTGGACATGATTGAGAAACTGCGCATCAAATTCGGCATCAACAAGTAAACAATGAAACGGCTGGTTGGCGCCCTGTGTTGCTTCATTTGCCTGTTATTGGGCGGATGTTCGGGCAACAGCTACAAACTGGCCAAGGATTATGCCTCACGTGACTCTTTTGGTTTCCTTGTTTTTGTTAGTGAATCAGGACGCCAATATGATGACCTGTGGGTCAACATTTCGGGTCTGGACAAGACATTTCTCGCCTCGACTGCCCAAATCGTTGACGGCGAGGTCAAGGGAACCCGCTACGGTGCCCAGCAAGGCACCCGCCAAGTGATGATCAGGCAGCAGAACATACGCCTGCTCTACCAGGACATCGTGGAAATCCGTGCAGGAGAGAACACCATCATCGTATTCAAGGACTGACACAGTCATCAATCGAGAACACGAGAGGACACCTCACAACGAAGTGCCCTCTTTGTTGATTCGATTCTATCAGTTCTTAACTAATCCCTCAACAACTTCAGGCGAAGGACGCGAATCGGGCGGTTTTCACCCTGGTACTGGCTCTCATCAATACAGGTTTCACCAGTAGCCACAAATCCGCATTTTTCCATTACACGACCCGAAGCAGGATTGTCGATGAAATGGCCGCTTATAAGCGACGGGATGTCGGTTGTCTCGCGTATGTGGTCAATCATCAGCGCCAAAGCCTCGGTGCAGATGCCTCGGTTCCAATAGGGTTTGGCAATCCAGTAGCCCGTGATGGGCTCGTTCTCGCGGGCAGGCAGTTTGCAGTCGCATGAGGGACCGTAGCCTATCGCCCCTATGGCCTCGCCTGTTTCTTTAAGTTCAATTGCCCACGTCGTAGCATTACCAAACACCGTGCGGATAATCTCCCGGCTCCCCTCCACGCTCTTGTGCGGCGGCCATCCGGCACGAGGCCCCACATCCGGGTCATTGGCATACTTGTAAAGCGCCTCGGCATCACTCTCCCGCCAATGGCGCAATAGGATTCTGTCAGTTTCCATCATTTCGATACGTTTCACATGTACTCGTGACGGTTTCCCATCCATGTCGTCCATCATCGTCAGTAGTCTGGAGGGTATCCACATCCTGTGCACCTGCCATCAAGCAGGCCAGGAAGGCCACGATACCTCTGAACAAACTACGTTTCATTTAATATCTTTATTTCTCAAATTGTCAAAAGCGTTGGAACTATTGGAAATGACAGTACCAAGTGTCTGACAATTATCCATTTCTATACAGTAGCCACATGTAGCCACGCCTTTTTTCAGTGCACATTGACGGATTGGGCAGAGGCTATCACAGTAAACCGTCTTGATTCCGTCAGTACGACAACCTTCACAGTTGATGTGCTCAGGAAGAATAGGAGCATTGTTCAGTTCTGCCCAAAGTTTGGCCGTCTTTTCCCTCAGTGCCTGGTCATTGTTCTTCGTGGCAATATAGGCATCGCACTTCTCGCAGTCGAGCCCGCAGACGGCTGTCAATCGCTTCATACCGGCATACCTCGCTATCCTGAAAGTACAACGATCGCCACCCCTGAGAATCGTATTCTCAATCCGGACATCGAACTGACTGCCAGGTTCAAGCTGCGACAGAATATATAAAATGCTTTGCCTGGAGCACTCGCATTGTTCCGGATTGCTCCTGAGTCCACATTTTACTTTGGGGCACGAACAATCCAGATAACTCAGTTCATAAACCTTCCCTGGCTCAATAACCCGACCCTGATACGACTTGCTATCGTACCCTTCCGAGTAGATCTTGTCGAAATCCCCATTATACTTGGCATAGATTTGCTTATGTAACGGAAGGACATAATCCTTAACGCATTCTATAGCCTCTTCTCTATAACCCATATTTCAGATTGTTGCTGAATCCCGATTTATCGAAACAAATATACGTATTATCCATGAGACCATCGTAATAGACATTGTATGGACCCCTTTTCTTTCATGTTTGGAGGCTTTTTCGAGTGGTTTTAAACGGTGGCAAAAAAACATGGACATTTTATGTTTTCATACTTTAAAGGACAAAACTACGTGGAAAAAAATCGCTATAGAAACGGCCATCGGTAGCTGTGAACTTCAAAACGCAGTAGTTGGGGTCGGTTACACCGCCAGGGTAGTATTGCTCGTCGCCCTCGCGCCATATCATCTCCTTGCTCTTGGCATCTGTCAAAACTTCCATTGTGCCACGAAGCATCATACCCTTGAAACCTTCGGCATCGCAGAAATAGATGCTGGCCTTGGGATTGGCCTTGTAGTGAGCCACGCGCAGTGAGAAGGTGTTAGTGGTAAAATAGAACGTACGGATGCCCTCACGCTTACGTGGTGCCAGCATAGCCTTTGTGTAAGGATAGCCATCGTTGTCTACAGATGAGATGTAGGCTATGGGCAACGAGTCGGCCATCTGGACTATAAGCTCTTTAACGCCTGCCAAAGCGGGATTTTCCTTCAGAGCCTCATCATCGCTAACAGTAAGTGCCTTACGCCAACGTTTCAGGTTGGGGAAGTACATCTTCATCTGTCCGATATACTCCTCTTTTGTAATCGGATTGGGCACTCCCCTGTTCACAGCACCCACAAACTGAGCACAATGCTCAATCATCTCGTCCATCGTGCAGTCCTGAAGGAATTCGCCATCGGCATAACAGTACTTGCAGTAGTCGAAATTGATACTTCCATCGGCATCGGTACCACAATCCTCGTTGCGGGTCAGCGGCATGCCGCAGCTCTGACAAAACTTCTGTTCCATATCTTATTTTTTAGTTTGACACAACAAAATTACATTATAGTTCCATATTCCACCAAACACCAGGAACAATTTGCTATTTTTTATTTCTCATATTACTTCCTCATCACATGCATCAGTCTCACGCCGTCGGCAAAGAAGCAATCTTTCTAATTGTAGTTCCATTTTCATTGCAATTCGGTTTTGATGATGGATTGTAATTGTTCCAGAAACCGTGCAGCATGTCCTCCGTCCATCTGCACATGATGAAACTGAAAACTGATGGGCAGAGTAGTTGTGAACCACCCTTTGCGATATTTCCCCCACATGACCATCGGGTTGCAGAACTGATCGCTGTACTGGTTGACAATGCAGTCGAGTTCTGTAGCTGTCATCGCCGAAGTACCTATCACCATCGCATCCTCCAGGAAACTGCTTTTACAGTTTTGACTCGCCAATTGCGTCAAGCGCATGTAATCGTTGTTGAAATGGTCCAAGTCATCAGTGTATGGAATATCGCAAGAGTTGATACCGCCGTCTTTATTATTCACAATCACATTGATAGCCAAGCAGTCATATCTATATAACTTGCCATGCTCGAGCAACACATAGAACTCCTCTATCGAGGTTGCGGCTTTACCGATGCACCAGCAGAGCAGCATATTGAAACTCATATGGTGCTTTATGCTATACTTCACAAGCCTTGTTACGTCCATCGTTTTTACAAGAGTCACCATGGGCATAGGTGAGGACATCCAGAGATTGAACGCTTCCTCGCGATTGCTGTTCTTTGGATTGATCTCAGTTTTCATCGTTTCTTTGATTACAACGTGTTAAAATGCTTGAAACCATTATCTGATTACATTCTCGCCTTCTGCTTCTCGCCGGCGCCAGTGCCACGGTACTTGCTGCTGGCCTTGTTGAACCTCCAAGTGAGGTCAAGGACGAAGGTGCGACGGGCAGGATTGCTGGTGGTCAGTTCGCGCAGGCCGAAAATAGTTGCACTCGTCTTGTTGGTGTTGAAGATATCGTGGCAACGTAGGTCGAAGGTCAGTGAACCAAGGCTGTGGAGATTGACATCCTTCTGCACTCCGATTCCTGAATAGAAGCGACTTTTAGTAAGGCGGAAGTTGTTATAGTCACCTTTAGTCACCCAATCGGCATCAAGACTCACGCGGAAGTCACGCGGCAACTCAATGACATTCATCCACGACAACTGCAACAAGGGGTGGTTGAGTGTGAGCGTAGAACCGTCGGCACAAGGTGTTTTGTAATTCTGGAAGATGGTAAAGGCTCGCCAAGTGGGATGCCAGCGACCTAAGACAGGGCTCAACGAGGCCATAATGTTCAACTGGTTATAGTCTTCCTTGCTGTTGATGGGACGCACCAGGCTGACCATCGGATCATCTGAGCCAGGGAAGGGTTCGGTGGACATCGTCTCGGAGTCCTTGATGCGGGCATAGTTCACCATCAGGTTCATCCACTTGTAGGCAGCATTCATCACCAGGCTATGGGTGTAGGTGGGCTTCAGGTAAGGGTTGCCGCTCTGATAGGTAAATCGGTTGATATATACCGTTGAACTCGTCAGGTAGCTGTAGGCGGGACGCTGGATGTCACGACGGTACGAGAGCGACAGCTGCACTTTGCCAACGGGGGCCGAGATCACTGCGGTGGGGAACCAGTCGCCGTAGTCGCGGCACATATCGTCCTCGCGCTCACCGAAGTTGAAGTAGTCGTTGGTCAGGTGCTCGTAACGCAGACCCACCTGTGCGAAGACTAAGCCGAAGCGACGGCCGAACTCCACGAATGCTGAAGTTGAGGACTCGTTAATCTCGGTGTCGGTGGCCTTGACCGCAACACTTTCCGTTGACGAGAACGTATAGGCATCAGTGCGGTGGTTGTGGGAGTATTCACCGCCCACCGACAGGTTGCCCTGCCATACCGGGTAACTCAGGATAAGTTTCGAGGCCCAGAAGTTGTTGCGGCTGCTGGTATTGCTCTCGATGGAGCGGTTGATGGTAATGTCCTCGATAGTGGTCACCTCCTTTGTACTTCCAGGAGTCTCGGTGTTGTCAAACAGTCCGTCGACGTTCAAGTCGATGCCCAAGGAACCCACCTTACCATTATAATAGGCATTGAAGATGTGCTTGTGGAAACGGTCGTTCTGGATGACGTCACTCACCGAGTGCTCGGTAAGAATGCCGTTCTCATAGCCGTCGGTGATGAACTGGTCTGCAAAATCGGTGCTGGGGTGGCGGTCATACTTGTAGAAGGCACCGAAACTGTGGTTCTCGTTCACCATATAGTTCACCTGTAATTGGGGTGACCATCCCTTCCAGATGCTCCTACCATCCTGTGTAATAAGGCTCGTGATATGGTCAGGGCCGACATAGTAGGACAGATGGTTCTCCTGCAACATCTTAGTGTGGCCATAGCGGCCACACCAAAACGATGCGGTAATATCAAGGCCGCCCGTGCGGTAGTTCACGTCAAGATTATTGGTGATGGTATGCCCAAACTGGTAAATGCCCGTCAGGTTATCCTGGAAACTGAAGCCGTCACCCTGGGCCTTCTTCAACTGGATGCGCACCACAGCCTTGGTCGAGGCGGCATAGCGGGCGCCCGGGTTCTGGATAACGTCGATATGCTGGATTTGGTCGGAACGCAGACGGGACAACTCACTGACGTCCTGCACCTTGCGGCCATTGATATATACCTCGGCTTCACCGCGTCCCAGCACCTTCACGGCGCCGTCACGCTCTGCCTCGAGCGATGGCACTTTGGACAATGCGTCGGCAACCGTGCCTGCCTTTTCGAGGATGGTACCCTCGACAGTGGTGCGCATGGCCTCGCCCTTGACGCGGGTCTTGGGCAACTGGCTCTTGACAACCACCTCGCCGAGCATCATGGATGCCTCATTCATCTTGATGATCAATCCATCGATGGGGTTGAGATATTGCGTCTCATAGCCGATGCTCGACACCTTCAACAGGCCGTCATTCTTGAGGGTAACAATCTGGAAGTGTCCCTGATCATCGGTCATTGCGCCCTGCACAAACGACGAGTCGGGCAGCGAGAGCAGCACCACGTTCACAAAGGGCATAGGCTCGCCATTCTCGTCAAGCACTGTACCGGTCAAATCCGGTGCTTTAGCAAAAGCCGTCACGGCCATCAATACTGCAGCCATCAAGGCTGTCCACCTGTAATTCATCTTTTTCATATCATTATACTTTTAAAATCATTCTTTATTGCCAACTATAAACCTAAAGCCTATCTGCCCGTTTGACGCTTACGCCGCCCAAAAAGTTGCTCGCTGTGATGTAGAGTTTGCGGGCATTCTTGTCGGGGCTGTTCGTTGTCTCGTTGCCAACGCCGCCTATAAAACTGTGGCTCTTGACGATGACGTTGATATTGTCGGGGACATACAATTCAACACCTCCAACAAACGTACGGACATCTATCTCCTCGTCCTCACAGATGACAGCCTCGCGCAAGTCCAGACGTATGCCACCGAAGAATGCATCGAGACGGGCACCGTGGAAAGGTTCGCCACGATAAGTATAAGCATCGGCACCGAAGCGCGCAGTGCAACAAATGCGTTTGCCCTGCTCGCCAACTGGAACGGGACGCTTGAGCCACTGTGACGGGTTGTGATTGAAGCCGTATATTACGAGTTCGATACCTACATAGAGCAGGAGGATAGGACCAAAATACTCGGTCCAGGGACGCTCAAGATTCAAATGAAGTATTCCCCACATGTCAGCCAATTTCAGCAAGGCTGCCACGATGAAAATAAAACCGATGATTGTTCTTCTTGTCATAACGTTATATTTCTAGTGCGGCTCATCAGGGCTGCGTGGTTTATTTTTCGACCGCAAAGTTCCAGCCAAAGGCCCATTCTCACAAGTTTCTGGGATATTCAGCAGGGTTTTGTGACGAATGGAGGACAATTTGGGATAATCGGTAAAAATGTGACGAATGTTTTGTGGCTGTTACCGAAAACAAGTAATAATGCCTACCGGCTAAAGTAGGAGACTCCTCGACATAAAAAAAGAATAAATTCTTTTTGTTCTGTGCTCGGCTTTCGCTACCTTTGTCGGCCGTATGAGCCAAGGACAAAAAGACACAATCACGACACGCATTATCAGCACCATTTTCACGGTGCTGGCGATTGCGATTTTCAAGCCTTTCGGGCTAGAAGCATGGCAGTGGATGGCCTACATCCATCTGCTGGTCATCGGCATATTGGGCTTTGGCTGTTGTATAGTAACTGAAGGCATTTTGAAATATATTGTCAAGAAACCTAGGTCATATGATCATGGTGTAGATTACATCATCAAGCGTAACCTGTGGTTTCAGCTCATCAACACCCCACTGGTCGCACTGGCAATATGCCTGTACCGCCATTTTGTGATGAGCGACCTGGTGGAAGGCAACGTGCTCAGTTGGAGCAACTTCTTTGAGACGTTGCTCATCATCGCTTTCTGCTCCTTCGCCATCGGACTATACTGGCGCTTCAAGTTCCGCAGCCGCTATCTGGCAGCCGAACTCGAGGAAACCCGCCTGTTGAACGAACGGCTGCAGCAACTGCAAGAGAAAACCGAGCGTCGTGCACAGATTGCCGAAACGGCCTTGGAAAGTGAGGAAGATGCGGAAGAACATGTGCCAGCCAATGCAGTCCAGACCCCGTCAACCATCACACTCATGGGGACGACCAGCGAGTCGGTCAATCTGCAGGTTTCCGACCTCCTCTATATCGAGGCAGTGGGCAACTATGTGAAAGTCTATAGTTACAGCGACGATCAGCTACACAACGACATGCTGCGCGCCACCTCCAAACAGATGGAGAGCGACCTGAGCGCCTATCCCATGATTGTGCGCTGTCACCGTGCTTTCCTGGTCAACCTGGGACAAGTGGAGGAAATCATCTCCAAGTCGGGCACCATGCAGTTGCTCATGAAATACTGCCACGACTCCATACCCGTTTCACGCAGCAATATGGCCCAAGTCAAGGAAGCCATCAAGGGCGTCTAACCACTTGCAATTACCTTTCACACAGTGATACATTTGAAAACCACGAGTTGTACCATCTATAAATTGGCACAACTCGTGGTTAAATCGCTTAGTATAAATAGCTTAGAATTTAGCTCTTACGCAGGATATTGATGAGGTCGGCAACGCCTTGGGTAGCGGGCTTTTGGATGACGGTCACCCAGCTGGGAACTGCAGCAGGCTTGGGGTCGATGTAGTAGATGGGGACACCGCGTTTCACATATTGGATGAGCGCTGCGGCGGGGTACACCACCAGCGAGGTGCCGATGACCACAAATATGTCGGCGTCATGCGCCAACTGGGCGGCAGCCTCCATGTTGGGTACCGCCTCGCCAAAGAACACGATGTGGGGCCTCACCGGATCACCATAGGGGTCGCGTGTGTCAACGCTCGTCACCAGTCCCTTGTCGGTTAACTGGTCACAGGGCAAAGTATACTCGCGATCCTCACGCCTGAGCGAGCGCACTTTCATCAGTTCGCCATGCAGGTGCAGGACGTTGGTACTGCCAGCACGCTCGTGCAGGTCATCGACATTCTGAGTGATGACACGCACGTCAAAATCCTTTTCAAGCTCCACCAGCCCCTTGTGGGCAGCATTGGGCTCTGCATTGATCAGTTGCTCACGCCGCTCATTGTAGAACTTGTGAATCAGAGCAGGGTCGCGCAGGAAGCCCTCATGGCTAGCCACGTCCATCACGGGATAATTCTCCCACAAGCCATCAGCATCGCGGAAGGTCTTGATACCGCTCTCGGCGCTGATACCAGCGCCTGACGAGATCACTAATTTCTTCTTGCTCATAGTCATTGTCGTTTGAAAATTGATATTATGTGAAAGCAAAAATAGTAAAATTTTTCCAAAAACGTACACCCCAATCACATAAATCACTATCTTTGCACCGTTTTTTACAAAAAAGAAGGATTTTCAATGGATAAATTGAGCTATGCATTAGGCTTGAGCATGGGAGGAAACTTCATTGGCTCAGGTATCAGGAAGCTGGAAATCAACGACTTTGCCGACGGTCTGAGGGCTGTGTTTGAAGGCGCTGAACAAAAGATGACCTTTGACGAGGCAAAGCAGATTGTGACAGAGTTTTTCACCAACCTGGAGAAACAAGGCGCCGAACAGAACGAGCGTCTAGGCCGCGAATACCTCGAGAAGAACAAGGAGGTCGATGGCGTGAAGGTTACCGCCAGTGGTCTGCAATATCAGGTTGTGAATGAAGGCAACGGCCTCCAGCCTGGTCCCAACGACGTTGTCACCGTCCACTACACTGGAAAACTGATTGACGGCACTGTGTTTGACAGCAGCGTTGAACGTGGCGAGCCCGCTACATTTGCTGTCGGCCAGGTCATTCCCGGTTGGGTCGAGGGTCTACAGCTGATGCGCGAGGGCGCTGCCTACAGGTTGTTCATCCCCTCTAACCTCGCCTACGGTCCCCACGGCACCGGTCCCATCCAGCCCAATTCCACGCTCATCTTTGACGTGCAACTCCTTAAAGTTGAGAAAAAATAATCAATTCACAAGAATTTTACATATCCCCTATTTCTGAAATGAAGAAAATTTTCATTATGGCAACAGCTGCTCTGCTCATGGCAGGAATGGCAAGTTGCGTTGACAAGAGCGCTTCGACCACCGAGACAGCAGAAGCCGCTACCGAAGAAGTGACCACCGATACCGAAATCAAAGACAACAAGACATTAGGCCGCGAGTTTTTGGAGCAGAACGCCAAAAACGACAGCGTGGTTCAAACCGAGAGCGGTCTGCAGTATATGGTATTGAAAGAGGGTAACGGCGCCAAGCCTGGTCCCACCGACAAGGTCACTGTTCATTACACCGGCCGTCTGCTTGACGGTACGGTATTCGACAGCAGTGTTGAGCGCGGCGAGCCCGCCACGTTTGGGCTGGATCAGGTTATCCCAGGCTGGACCGAGGGCTTGCAGCTCATGAGCGAAGGCTCGGAGTATCGTCTTTTCATCCCCAGTGAACTGGCATACGGTTCCAAGGGTGCTGGCGATCAGATCCTGCCCAACTCCACGCTTATCTTTGACGTGAAGCTGATCAAGGTTGAAAAAAACGACTAAACATTTATTCAATCAATAAACATCATTAAATTCATTTAAAAACTGGTTTTATTATTATGAAGAAGATTTTAGCATTTGCAGCAGCCGGTCTTTTGATGACTGCAGGCTTTGTAGGCTGCAACACCAAGGCTGGTGGAAGCAGTGAGGCTATGGACTCGTTGAGCATGGCATTTGGTGACCTCTACGGCGCCGGCATGGGCCAGCAGTTGCGCGGCATGGACTCCACCGTCAACATGGAGCAAGCCCTCAAGGGTATGGAGTACATCGCAAACGCCGACACTAGCAAGAACTTTATGGCAGGTTTGCAGATGGGTATGCAGATCGCTCAGCTGTATCAGGGTATTGAGCAGCAGTGCGGTATGCCCATCAACAAGAGCCTTTTCATGAAGCACCTGCGTGAGGCTATCATGAAGACCACCCCCATGGGTCAGGAAGACATGATGGCTCTTCAGGGCAAGATTGAGCCTCTGTTGAACAAGGCTATGGAGCAGTCCCCCAAGGCTATCGCCAACAAGAAGGCTGGTGATGAGTATATGGCAAAGCTGAAAAATGACAAGGAATACACCTTCACCAAGAGCGGTATCGCTTATAAGGTGATTGCAGCTGGCGAAGGTAAGAACTTCAGCGACAGCGATGTTGTTAAGGTGAACTACGTTGGCCGTCACCTCAATGGTGAGGAGTTTGACAAGAGCGGCGAACAGCCTGTGCCCTTCAACCTGAAGCAAGTCATCCCCGGTTTCTCAGAGATGATCCAGCTCATGAAGCCCGGCAGCAAGGTTACCGTTGTCATCCCCGGTGAACTCGCTTACGGTCCCCAAGGTAATCGCGGCATCGAGCCCAACGAGACTCTGATTTTCGACATTGAGACCCTCGGTGTTGACGACAACAAGCCCATGGGTCCCCGCCCCGGTGGTCCCCGTCCTCCCCGTCCCATGAAGTAATTTAGAGACATACATTATTAACAAGAACCGCCCGAACCAACTAAGGTCCGAGCGGTTTCTGTTTTATAACACCTGATGCCCTATAACCAGAGGAGGAAATCCTCGCGTTGGAGCTTGGCATTGGGGTTGAGAATGGCGATTTTGCCGTTGGTATAGGTTTGGCCTGCCGTCATGTGGTCACAGCAGGAATCAAATATGTCCCACATATCCTCGTTACGGTTCAGGCGGCGCAGTATAACTACCGTTCCCGCATCCAGCAGCCGTTGCAGCGTTCCCGCATTAACGCAATCGTTGACAAGCGCCAGTCCCCCCTCGGCAACTGCCAAAAACTCGTCCAGCGCCACTGACAAGCCATCATAACAGTCCACACGGTCCATCTGTGATTGCAGCACACGGACGGCGAGGGCATTCTTCTCAATTTGCGGGTCATACAGGAACAGACGGCTCTCGTGGCTCACCGCCAGCATCGCAACACTCTCGACTCCCGTAGAAGCGCCCATCTGTAGGATGTGCTGCGGGTTAAAGAAATTGGTTACCCTGAACAGCAGCTTCGCCTCCTTTTCGCTGATGAGGTCCATCTCAAGTCGCTGGCGACGCGAGGTGCTCCCTTTGATGGTATCAATCAGAGAATGCATGCCATCGTAAACGTAATATGGCAAACGCTGGCGCCACACGTTGCGAACGAACTTGTAGGCATAAGGCGAATGTATGCCGAAGCCGCCACTGCGGTGGTGACGGCTCCAAGCACTCATAAATCTTTTCCAGCGGTTCACTTTTGACTTTAGGGGTTAGGCGCTGGGGTTGGTTCTTTTTTGCGGAATTTGTCGCCGAACAGTGCGTAGTTCAACGCCAGCAGGAGCAACAGATAGATAATCACCACAGCGATCTTAGCCCAGGTCTGGGTCTTTTCGACCTCGCCAGGAGCGAACTTAAAGTCTATCTCATGGTCGCCGGCAGGCAACTGCAAGGCACGCAGGACGTAATTCACACGACCCATCTCAACGGACTTGCCGTCAACCGTCACATTCCAGCCCCACGGGAAATACACCTCGCTGAACACAGCCAAGCCGCCATTTGCGCTATGGCTCTTGTAAGTCAAGTGGTTAGGCGCATATGATGTCTCAAAGATGGTGTCGCCGGGCTGTGAAGCTTTGGACTCGCCCAACTGCTGCTTGAACTTGACATCGGCGACAGCGCTCACGGCAGGATTGAAGTTATCCAGGAAGGCCATTTCCTCGTCGGCATTATTAACATAGGTGATTGAATCAACGAACCAAGCGTTGCCCAACGCGTCGGGATTGCGCTGCACAGTCTGGTCGTCAACAATCACATATCGGGTATTCAGCATGTTGAGTACCTGGATGTTGTTCTTGGCAATCTGGTTGTTGATCAGGTCATTGTAGCGCGACAATTTGGCGGCATGATAACCACCGACCGTCTTGTGGAAGTAGCTAGGCATTGCCTCGCCAAAGTGCTGCACGTCCATCACACGATAATTCATATCCTTGTCCTGCAGAATCTGCTGATCGGCAGGACGAGCTACGAACTGTTCTTCGGGCACGTCATAATGCGAAGTGAATGTGTCGGAATCCATATAACGCTTATTTACCGCATACATGTCAACCAGCACGATGCTGGCGATGATGAGCGTGGCCAGCATTTCATTCAATTTACCCTTGAGGTAAACAAAGATGACGGCAAAGCCCAAAAGCAGGACAATGAAGCTGCGCCATGCGTCACCACTTACCAAAGCGCCTCGCACGGCGGCGATGGCGGCATCCACACTGGGATATTGCTGGATTTGACCCGACTCCACGAGCATCTCATGCTCCTGAGCCGAGTAATGACCAAATATGCCGGGGAATATCGCGGTCAACAAGCAAACCAAGGCACACAGGCCAAAGGAGGCGAGCAATGCGATCTTGTGCTTTTTCCAACCGTCAGGATCCTTGAATAGCTCACGCAGACCCAGTACCGCGAGGACAGGCATTGCCACTTCGGCTATGACAAGTATCGACGCCACAGTACGGAACTTGTTGTACATGGGGAAGTGGTCAATCATCCAGTCGGTGAGCCACATCATGTTTTGACCCCACGAGAGCAAGATGCTGATGATGGTAACAATGAGCAAAGCCCATTTCACCGGACCCTTGACAATGAAGCAGCCTAACAGGAACAAAGCGCAGATGAGGGCACCCACATACACGGGACCATTAGTCATCGGCTGGTCACCGAAGTATTGCGGGAACTGGCTCAAAATCTGGATATCCTGCTGGCTCATTTCACCAGTGTTGGCCATCTTCTCGGCCTTCTCGGTCTCGCTCAGGGCAAGCATGCGGTTGCCACCATGTTCGGGCTTAATGGTGGCGCCACCCTTCACATTGGGGATAAGCAAGGTAAACGTCTCACCCTTGCCATAACTCCATTGAGTGATATAGTCCTTATCCAATCCACCCTCGGTCGGCTTAGCGTTCAGCGCTTCCTCGCCTTTTGGGGTGAGTTCGCTGTGACCGCCACGGATGGTCTCCTTGGAGTATTGATAAGTCATGTACAAGTTAGGCGAGTTGGCGAGCAGCGCCAGACCTGCAGCCACTGCCAAGGCGGCCGTAGCAATGCACCAGCGGCCCACCTGCTTGTCGAGGATAGCCTTGACCAGATAGGCGATTACCAATGCCACGATGAGGAACATCGAGTAATAGGTCATCTGCACGTGGTTGCTGGCCAGCTGCAATGCGGCAAAGAACGCGGCCACGGCCATACCACCCAAATACTTGCCACGGTAGCACCACACAATACCGGCGATTGTAGGCGGGATATAGGCAAGCACCATCAGCTTCCAAATATGTCCAGCGCCCATCAGAATGAAGAAGTAACTTGAAAATCCATACCCGATGGCACCCAGCACCGCATAATACCACTTGGCCTTGAACGCCAGCATCAGCAAGAAAAAGCCAAGCATCAGGATAAAGAGCCAGCTCACGGGTTTCGGGAAAAAGAGGCGATACAACGCCGAAGCCGGTGTCAGCATCGTCGTACCTTGATAGGACGGAGCGATCTGGAAAGTGGGCATACCTCCAAACAAGGCATCGGTCCACCATGATTTTTCTCCCGTCTGATTTTCAAAAGCGGTGATTTCCTGACTGTTTGCAGCACCTTGCATGACGTCGTTCTGCTGCAACACGTCACCATTCACGTCGTTGGGATAGAAATAAATCCACGAGATGGCAGCAAAGGCCAGCACCGCAATCGCGAAGTGAATCACGTCGCCCAACGAGAGCGACCCGATCAGTTTCTTGTCTAAATTATTTTTCATTATCGTTATCTGTTACTTAATTTTCTTGATTCTAAACGGCAAAAGTAGTAAAAAGATTTCACTTGTCAGCCATTTTACCTCAGCATCCTTTCATTTCCGTCAAAATGCAATGAGCCGTTTTTTTTGCGATTTTTGTAATAGGCTATTATTCAGCGCTTCACGGTTTTTGGAGCAACTGACAGAGGAGGGGCGGAAATGTTAATGGACATTAAACGTAATTTCGACCTCATTGTGACGCAAAGGTAATCATCGTCCAAATCGCCATCAAGGTCAAAAAGCTAAAACAGCGAATAAAGTGAAAACAATTTGGACAACATTGCATTAGAAGTGCCATAATAGGGTTATACGAGCCAGAGGCCCGCACTACGGAACATTTATTTTGAAAAGAATTAGCGCCTTTTCGCCTGAATCTGGCATTAGATCAGAAATCGGTGAAGGACAGGGGCATCGTGTCCCTGAAACTATCGAGGATATAGATCTTCTCCTTGCCTGCCAGAATCAACTCGATGGGATGACCGTTTTTCTCAAATTCAAGGAAAGCCTGGCGGCACACGCCGCATGGTGCCGTAGGTTCCTCGACAAACTCGCCCCTCGTGAACGATGTGATTGCTACCGACTTTACCGGAATGCCGGGGAATTTCGCGCCAGCGGCATATAAGGCGGCACGTTCGCCGCAGATACCCGCAAATGCCGCATTCTCTTGATTAGCACCGATAAACACCTCCCCGTTATCAAGTTTCAAAGCGGCTCCCACCTTAAAGTTACTATAGGGAGAATAGGAGTGAGAAGTGGCCTCTCGAGCGAGATCCACCAATTTTTTTTGCTCCTCGGTGAGTTCATTATAAGAATAAATCCTTATCTTTGTGGTAATTTTCTTTTCGGTCATGTATAACAGTATATATTATAAGTTGGGACGCAAATTTATAGAAATATTTTCAATAAGCAAGCGAATTTACGTTTTTTGCTTCATTTTTGCATTGTTTTGCGCTATTTCAGCCTATTCCCAGTCCACTCGACAAGATTATTTGGATTATATAGAACGTTATAAACGTGTGGCGCTGGAATCGGAACGGGAGTTCGGTGTACCAGCCAGCATCACGTTGGCACAGGGTATTCTCGAGAGCTATGCAGGCAAGAGCAGGATGGCTCAGGAAGCCAACAACCATTTTGGCATCAAAGCCTATCACTGGAGTGGTGAAGTTTATGGCGGAGGCGACTCGGTGAAAAGCCGCAATGTGGGCTACCGCAAGTATGGCTGTCCCGAGGATTCTTTCCTTGACCACGCCAAGTTCCTTAAAGGGCCGCGCTACAGCATCCTTTACCAGTTTGACGTGACCGACTACCGCAGTTGGGCACAAGGTCTGCGCGATTGCGGCTATGCCGTGGATGTGAATTATCCCGCCAAGCTAATCAACATCATCGAGCAATATGAGTTGTATTCGCTCAACGGCGGCAAGCGCCTTGACGGCAGCACCATCGGCCAAGGCGATGAGTCCACAGAGCCGAACAACAGCCGCTGGCACCACCGCAAGCGCCGCAACCGAAGCCGTTCAACCATGGTCCAAGAGCAGGAGCCAGAGCGCCAAGAACCTCAAATCCCGATGCGCCAAGGTCAGGTAGGCTCCAGTGCCGACAACGACTGACCCTCGCCTGACCCTTGTCGGAACTTTTTTCATGAAAAGTGTTCCACATTTCGGGATTTTTTTAGACCTTTGTAGTCTGTTTAAAGACCAAAAACCAACGACTATAGCCTAAGGCCCAAAGCCTAATGTCTAAGGTCAAAAGTCTAAGGTCAAAAAACTAACAACTAAAATACATTAATGTCAAACCTTTAAAATAGATTTTATCATGTTCGGAAAATTCCAAGAACATCTCCAGAAGGAGCTCGCCGACATCCAGGCTGCCGGTTTGTACAAGAACGAACGCATCATCACCACCCCGCAACGTGCCGACATCCGTGTGAAGCCAGATGACGAGGTGCTGAACTTTTGCGCTAACAACTATCTGGGTCTGAGTGACAACAGCCGCCTCATCAAGGCCGCTACCGACACCATGTCCCATCACGGCTACGGCATGTCATCGGTACGCTTCATCTGCGGTACCAGCGACATCCACAAAGAGCTTGAAGCTGCCATTGCCGACTACTTCCATACCGAGGATGCCATCCTTTACGGTTCCTGCTTTGATGCCAACGGCGGTCTGTTCGAGGCCCTGTTGACCGAGGAGGACGCCATCATCAGCGACTCGCTGAACCACGCTTCGATTATCGACGGCGTCCGCCTGTGCAAGGCAAAACGCTACCGCTATGCCAACGCCGACATGGGCGAGCTCGAGGAATGCCTCAAGCAGGCCCAGGAGCAGCGTTTCCGCATCATCGCAACTGACGGTGTCTTCTCGATGGACGGCAACGTGGCTCCCATGGATAAGATCTGTGACCTGGCCGAGAAATATGACGCCATGGTCATGGTTGATGAGTCGCACTCGGCAGGTGTCGTTGGTCCGACTGGCCACGGTGTAGCCGAGCAGTTCGACATCTATGGCCGCATCGATGTCTTCACCGGCACGCTGGGCAAGGCCTTTGGCGGCGCCATGGGCGGTTTCACCACGGGTCGCAAGGAGATCATCGACATGCTGCGTCAGCGCTCACGTCCCTATTTGTTCAGCAATAGCATCGCTCCCGGCATCGTGGGTGCCAGCATCGAGATGTTCAAGATGTTGAAAGAGAGCAACTCCCTGCACGACAAGCTGGTCGACAACGTGAACTACTTCCGCGACAAGATGATTGCAGCCGGCTTTGACATTAAGCCCACCCAGAGCGCCATCTGCGCCGTGATGCTCTATGACGCCAAGCTGTCGCAGGACTTCGCCGCCGAACTGCAGAAGGAAGGCATCTATGTCACCGGTTTCTACTATCCTGTTGTGCCCAAGGGCCAGGCGCGCATCCGTGTTCAGGTATCGGCCGGCCACGAGCGTGAGCACCTTGACAAGTGCATCAACGCCTTCATCAAGA
>JAFZKD010000100.1 GCA_017553785.1 Muribaculaceae bacterium
AAGTGCCCGCCAGGTGTCTATGGCGAGCACCTCCTTCTCCTTGGTGACGTCGCCCTTGGTAAGGGCGCGGATCTGCGAGTTGACGGCCTCGTACAGGATCTCGTACTGGGACCGGGTCTGTTCAAACATGTTTCCGTCAGCATCGCCTGCGTTGCTGATGGGCTTGAAGAAGTGTTTGAACTGACGGGCGAACATCTCCTTGAGTGAGGCGAACCAGTAGAACACGCCGATGCGTTCCGCCTCGGTGGGATTCACCTTGGGCGAGCGGTACAACAGTTTGGCGAGGTCGTCGAGCAGCGTGTCCTCCTTGGCCGAGAGGTAGCCCTGGTAGAGGTTGTCGCAGATGATAAAGGTTTCGAAAGGCACCTTCTCGAAGTCTGCTCTTAGGGCATGTCCCCGGCCTATACGTTTGATACGTACAGGCGAAGTGGGCAAGCTATCAAGCCAGTTGAGGGCAGCAAGGGCGGCGTTAACTTGTCCGGCCATGATGATGAACTCGTCGTGAGCGAATTTGCACCACCATCCCTTGCCGTACTTGTGCATGACCTGCATGCCTGTCCATCGGAAAAGGCAGTAGGTCTTGACCTGCGGCGAGGGAAAGCCCTGGGCCAGCAGTCCGAACACGTAGCGCAGCTGGTGGTCGTCCAGTTTATCCCATCCAGTGGGGACAGTGAGTTTGATTGTAGGTTTGTCTTGTTGCATAATAAAAGCGGTTATCGTACTGCGAAGGTACGGTAACCGCCTCTATGCGTAAAAGACATCAATGTGAAGCCCTCTATTTGGCAAGAATGATGAAGGCCCTGCCAGCGCTATGGGCACTCAGCTGCGGGGCATACTGGCATTGGATAGTAGCAACCCCCGATGTAAAATCTCCTGGATTGGTCACCCAGACATCGTAGCCGATGATGTGTGTGCCCTTGTCCAGGCTGTTGAAGAAGGCGTTGGTCTGGCTGTCCTTGGTTTCGAGGTAGAACCAGGTGCGGTCCTCATAGCTGTAGCCCGACAATTGATCAACAGGCTCGAAGCATGCGGCGCGCTCATCGGTCAAGGTCACGTAATCCATATCCTGGTTCACCTTGATAACTAGTTGCACCTTGACTTTGTCGCCAACCTTGAAAGTATCGGCCTTGTAAAGCGAGCCGTCCTGAGCATAGACATAAAACTCCTTACTAATGGACATGTCCTCTATGGCCTTCTCCTGAATCTGAGTCATCGGGGCCTTGAACTGACTATACACAGCTCCCCATGCGGGTTGTCCCTTGGAATGGTCAATGGTGACTTTGCTGGTAGTGGCGGGCAGCTGAATGCGGTAGTAGCCTAACAATTCATTAATCTTGGATGAATTCACGATTAGATGCTCGTCAGCCGATATCAAAGGAGATTCATTGAGTTTTGTCCATTGGCTGCCGGTACTCAGAATGCTATACACGGCATCGGCGGCAAGACTGTAGCTACCCCAGTCGTTGCTCTGTTTCATTAGGAGCATCCATTTGCGTATCTGGTCCAATTCCTCCTGTCGAGGATCCACCTCGTTCATTGCTTGAAGGATGACGCTGGTATAGGCGACCTTGTCCAGTTCCCACCAGCCAAAATCATTCTGCAGATTGTCCCACCACATGCCCATGGAAGGCTCGACAATAGCATGCTGTCGGATACTCTCAACGATGTCGCGGGCTGTCTGTTGGTATCCACCACGGTTGAGCGTCATAGCATAGAAGGCCTTCTCCATGAGCGTAAGGTTCTTGCTCCAGTTCTCATTCATGTATTTGAGCACCTGTTTGAGTACCTCGGCACTAGCATCGGTCGTTTTCACCTCGTTGAAAAGTGAGCGCACGTAGGCATAGCTGGCAAAGTTGTAGTAAGGTGTCACGTCGTGCTTTTTGGCTTCGGTCAACAGCCTCAGGTTCTCGCTATCATAGTAGTTGAGGGCGCGGTTGACTATGTCCCTCAGACGTTTGTCGTCGGTTAGGTAGCCCAGATGCTTGATTTCGCCGATGAGTTCGAGCACGCTGCCTGTCGTCCTTACGCTTGACTTGCAATCGGGATAGCGGAACCAAGTGAAACCGCCGTCCTCCATCTGAAGGGATTGCAGGGCAGTGATAATCTTCTCGTATTCCTGGTTAGCGCTGGTCTCGTCAAGAAGTTCATTCAGTTTGGTCATCCTCAGTGTTTGGCGGTCTGCATCGCGCATCCAGGGCGAAGCCAGCAGGTTGCCGATCTTCAGGTCCTGGTTTTTGTGAAGCAAGGACATGAGGGTGCTGTCTTTCTGTTGCTGTTTCCAGAGGGTGAAGGCCTCCTTGATTTGAGGTTGGCTCTTGGCAACGCCTTGGGCCACCATCAGGGCAAAGAGGCTGTGTGTTGCATCGGTGGCGGTGTTATAGGCATCGCGATATATGGTTGGCAGAGCCATGGCTGTGTACCACATGGGATTGTCGCAGTATTCCAGTGTCACACGGGCATCGTCGGGGCTGTCGGACACGTTGACCTCCATGTGGTTCTGGCCTGCATCGATGAAGAACGGCTCAGTCTCGATGACGGGGGATATGGTCGTGAGCACAGGCACCATGACCTGCTCTCCGTCACCATAACGTTCATCGCTGGCCTTGATGCGGAAACCGACAAACGGGATGGTGTCGGGCACCTCCCAGTCGATTTTCACGACTTGGCTGCCCATCGGGTCGAGTGTGAGGTTGAACTTGCGTGTGTCATAGATGCCACCCGAGCGCGGGTCAAAGATCTCGATAACAGCATCACAGGTCGCTACCGCATCTGTCGCATTCTGTACTGTGGCTGCGAGTTGTGTTTTGTCGCCCTGTCGCAGGAATCGCGGCATGTTGGCACGCACCATCAACGGTTTTTGTGTCAGCACTTCTGTCATCCAGCTGGCTCCCACAGTGTTCTTGTCATAGGCAATGCCTTGGACAATCCATGTGGAATTAGCATTGGGCACCTCAAACTCCAGATTGATTTGTCCCTTATCGCTACTGGTGAGCATCGGTCTCCACAGGGCCGTCTTGACGGCGTTCTCACGCAAGACGATATGTTCAAGGTTCGCTACATGGGAGTTTGATTCTTCCTCCATACTGTTGCTGACTTGAACTCCCTGGATGATTTCGGAGGTAGAACCTGTGAAGAGCCTCTTGTCGACATTGGAGAAACCAGCTACGATAACCTCAGACAATTCACCTTCTCTGGAACCATACAACTGCACGCCGTACGCTCTGCCTTCCAGTCCGCTCGATACATCTTCATTATAGGTTCGCGTCACTTTCTTGTCACTGCTGGGAGTGCTGTCAAAGAATGACTGACCATAGGTATATAACTCTGGCAGCAGTGGATAATTTTGCCCTTTGAGGAGGGCTGGACAGAAGGTGACATAGCTCCACCGCGTTCCTCCTAGCGACATACAGGTGATGTTAGGTGTTCTAAAATACCTATCAAAACGGGGATAATACCATGAGTTGTCGGAAATGCTGGCGACAGCCTCGTCATACATGTCGAGCAGCATGGCTCCAGGATGAGGCATGTCTTTCTTATCAGTTAGTGTAAATGTCCAGTGTTCCTTGTCACCAGGAACAAGTTTGTTGCGGAACGAGGTGGCCGTGATTTTCATCGTCTCAGCCTGTTTGGGATTGGCGAGCGTCAATGTCTTTTGCCAATGCTTGGTGTCGTAGATAGTGTGGAACTCGATTATCACGTCATGTTCAGCCTTCTTCACGGGGATAGATAATTCATGAAGACCGCTGTCGTAGTGCAGCCAACCCTCGCCGATGATGTCGTTGCCGGAATAAGCGACATAGTAGATGTGGGCCTGTGGCGTCGAGACGCCGATGGTGATGTGGCCTTTCTGCTTGTTGTCGATGCCTTTACTTAACGACGAAACCCACATCGGGCAATCCTTGACGGGCGATGTTTTGTCGTCCTGACGGTAGATGGTGATGATGCGCTCGATACTGACGTCTTTTATCTCGTCATTTTCATAGGCATCCTTGGTGTGGATATTGAGAGTGTATTGGCCAGAAGGCAAGCTGGTCAGGTCGATGACAGGATTGGCTGTGTTTAAGGTGCCTGATAAGGCGAAGTCGTTTTCTGCCAGTGGGGTGACTTTCCAGTAGCAATCGGTACTGGGATGCTCCTTGTCGGTGGTTTGATACTCGAGTGGCAGTTTGATGGGCTGGTCGTTGAGGTAGGTGTTTTCATTCCTGGCACCCAGTTGGAGGCTGCGATGGGTTCCAATAATGAATGGCATGAAGGCCTCTTGCGTTTCTCCAGCATCGGTGGTGATGGTTGCAGCGACTTGATAGATATAATCTGCACTGCGATAACCTGCACCAGGCTTGACAGACAGGTTATCGACAAATATATCGGGAGTATATTCTATCGTGAAGCGCCCGTGCTGGTCGGTAACTATAGTGGTGTCGGACAGTTGCCTATCGGCATGTTCGACACCGTAACTAAACCAGCGCCACCATGCCCATTCCTCCTTAGTGAGCGTGAGGCGCACCTCGGAGTTTTGAATGGGTACACCGCTATAGGACATCGCCTTGCCACTGATCTTGACGGGTTGTTGAGCGGCAAAGCTGCGCCTGAAGTCTGGGAAAGTAATTTCAAACGTCGGCAATTTGTATTCACTCACATCGACGCTATGGTAGCCGATTTCATCTTCATCCTCATCAAAGCGACTCTCCAATGTGATATCAAAGGAGTCGTTTTTACGGTCAGTAGGCACGACAAATGAGCCCGCAATGCGTCCGTATTCGTCGGTGATTGCTATCAAGCTGTCAATATCATTGTAGTCATCGTCGTTGAATCCCACCCAGATGCGTTTGCCGCTGGCTGGTGTACGTCCGTTATTGGCTATCTGGTAAATGATGGCTACCCATTGCACGGTCTCACCTGGTCGATAAACGCCCAGGTCAGTGAAAATATGCCCTTGATATTCAACATCGTCATCGTCTTCTCGCGGGATGCTGGCCATGTAGTTGTTGGGAGGACCAAAATGGTCTGGCCCGAGGCTGGCAAGATAGTTTTTTCGATAGTCAATGTCATTGCCCTTGGCGTTTTTTCCCTTGTAGGGCATCTTTAGCAGGCCATCGTTGCCTGTCTTGCCCAGGATAAAAGTATCCTCTCCAGTAATCGTCACGCCTGCTACGGGGTGGCCTGTCTTGATATCGACAGCTGTGATACATCCTTTCTGTCCCCACTTGCCAACAGCAAAGGAAGCGATGTCTGTCACATAGGTCAATTGGTAGTGCCTGATGTCTTGATTGAAGATACTATCATTCTCAATCATGGGACAGATATAGTAATGACCGTAGGGCAACGGCGGCAACTTTGCTGTGACATTCTCAACACTAAAAGGAATGGTACCCTGTACACTCACGGGGGTCTGTGAAACCAGTCTCATTTCCTCGGCCAAGATGGTGTCTTTCAATTCTTCGGGAGCTCGATAGACGTTAATCCAGAATGAGTTGGCATTCTTGACCTCGGTGCAGACGACAGAGATGCTGTCACGGCTTGACACCACGGCTGGAGCATCGACTTTCACAATCTGGATTCCTTCTTCAAGCATTAGATTCTTAACCAGAGTGGTGTATGGAGTATTGGGAAAGCGGGCGACGTAGTCCTGCAACATGTCATAGTATTGTTTGTCCTCACCGACTTTGTGGGGAATGAGGTCCAGCAAGTAGGCGCAGTGCTCATTGTCGCGGTAGCGCTGGTATAGCTCGTTGAGGTCAATGCCTTGATTGAGACTGGTTGCCAAAAAGTTGGTCGATGCGAAGATTGTAGCCGGCACATTACCCTCAGTTGCTTTGAACCATCTGTTCTTGATGCGGGAGACGAGTGTGGTGTCGCTATTCATATTGAGTGGATACATCAGGCCGATGCTCTTATATGACAAGAACTCCAATAGAGTGGGAACTAAAGTTGCACCCAGTTCATTACAATGGATAATGCCAGGCAATGACGTGACAGGCACCTGTTGCAGGGCATCGGGATTGGCAAACGACTTGTCAACGAGCTCGGCAATCTTCTTGTTGAACTGCTGGCGATTCCACTCACTGATGTCGGTTGGGAGTTCTTCGGTCGGATTGTTGTGAGACCTGTAGGAATAGGAGACATAACGGTTGCGATAACCCTCATAGACCATGGCCTCTAAATGATAAAGTAGGGCCTTGATGTGAGGCTGTTTCTCCTTGGCAATTACAGCCTCCAGCCGATTAATAATATCCTCCACGTTATCCTTGGAAATGAGGCTCTGGGCAAGGCCGTAGCGCACCAGCGCGTCAATAGTCAACTGACCATCGCCAGCATTAAGAGCATTATCCAGATTGTCGAGGGCATGTTTGCTGACGTCCTGTGGAAAGTTAAAGTCAATGATTTCCTCGTCGTTTCCCAATACTTGAAGCGGGATCACCATGACGAGTACTATTACCGATAGAATATGAAGAAAGGCCTGTCTCATGATCATTAATTATTTTTTCGCAAAGATACGAAAATTTCAGAACCAGTAGCCATTTGCTCTCTTTTTGTTTTCGAACACTGGAGGCTCGAAGAGTTTGTAGGTGTTTGAATTGCGGAAGTGCGGGAACGAGGTCTCGTTCTTGCGCATCAGGTCAACGATGTCACGAAGCGACTGAATGGGCACCTGGTTGCCCTGCAGGGCGGTGACAACGATCTGCCGCAGTTGCTCGATGACACGGAAATGGTGGGACGTGGCGACGGAAATATCCGTGAATGCGGACATGACCTCGCTGCGGAACACCGCCAGTTGCTCGGGCGAGATATATTCCTCGGCCAGGCGTTGCTCCATCTCTATCGCCTTGGATCGCAGGCCCAGGTAGTTCGCCCACCGGTGTTCGGTGAAACCGCACAGGTTGGCCAGGTCGATGTTCGGGAACAGCGTCGCGCTGAACCATTGGCGCTTGGGGCTGGCGCTCCACGTGCTGTTGAGGAACAGGTTGTGGATCAACTGCTCGATGGCGATGTCCCGGCTCGTCTCCAGCGAGCCGAGGAGCCTAGATATCCTATGCGGGCTTGCCGGAGCGATGTTCTGGTTGCTCACGATGCCGAATCCGTTCGGAGTGAGCACCAGGTCGAGTGACGGCACGGCCCGCATGAACGCCTCATGGACCACAACGAGCGTTGCGCAGGTGCGCAGCGGCTCGGTCTCTTCCATGGCGAGCAGCTCGGGGGCGAAGTCGTCACCGATGAACTGGGTGAATACCCATCGTTCTGCCTGGTCAAGCCATGGCAGTATCTTCTCGTGGAAGGTCGTTTCGCCTTCCACGGTGTCGAAAGCGTTGGGCAGGTATCTGCGCAACTGCTGGTCATTGGTTATCAGTCTCGTTTCCATTATATAGTATTTTTCAACGATTTTATAAGAAAAAGCCAAAAACAGAGATTTGCAAACATTTCATTATTAGCAGTTTGAAAAAAATCACTTATAAGAAATATCACTTATGTATAATT
>JAFZKD010000101.1 GCA_017553785.1 Muribaculaceae bacterium
GACAAGTATGCCGGCCAGACCATCGTGAGCAACGCCAGCTGCACCACCAACTGCTTGGCTCCCATCGCCAAGGTGCTGAACGACAGCTTCGGCATCGAGAGCGGTCTGATGACCACCGTTCACTCGGTCACCGCTACCCAGCGCACCGTTGACGGTCCCAGCGCTAAGGACTGGCGCGGCGGCCGTGCCGCATGCGGCAACATCATCCCCAGCTCTACCGGCGCGGCCAAGGCTGTGGGTAAGGTAATCCCCGAGCTCGACGGCAAGTTGACGGGTATCTCGATGCGCGTCCCCACCCTCGATGTATCGGTTGTTGACCTGACCGTGAACCTGAAGAATCCCGCCACGAAGGAGGACATCTGCGCTGCCATGAAGAAGGCCAGCGAAGGCGAGCTGAAGGGCATTCTGGGTTACACCGAGGACAAGGTCGTTTCCAGCGACTTCCTGGGTTGCGCGCTCACCTCTATCTTTGACGCTGACGCCGGTGTTTACCTCACCGACAAGTTCGTCAAGGTGGTTTCGTGGTATGACAACGAGATTGGCTACAGCCACAAGATGCTCGACCTCATCAAGGTCATGAAGAAGCACAACGGCTAATCCGCCTCTTGCTTAAGACTTATCCCCGCAATGCCAATTATGCATTGTGGGGATTTTTCTGCAATCAATCAACTCCATTCCATTAACACTCTTGGCAACGCCTCAATCCACCACAGTATAAACCTTGATTGTCCAAGCAGGGCTTGTAGCTGACAGCAATGATTCTTTTTGCAAGTTACAATAAATCTCCCTAAATGCTAAACTTCACGTTCTGAAGCAGATCACACTTCAGAACCTGAATCATAATTGCCTGTCTATACTCTTTTCCTGACGACAGCGGGTCAATCTTGGAAAACGCCATGTTATTGATTGGCGTTTTTACCGTGAAAAGGCTAGAGAGCCAACCGGAATCCTGCGGATGAAACATTATAAGATGGATAGAAATTACGGTTCGACACACGGCACAGTTTAGCGGCCATATTCCAGCATCCAGAACGCCCCTGATAATCACCGTTGAATTTATCTCGTGCGAAGCAAAATCACATATTACCAATTAAAGCCATTTGCTGAATAGAAAACCCTGCAAGGATTTTTTCATAAAAAACAATAAAATATTTGGATAATAGGGTGTTGTTGGCTTAACTTTGTAAGCAATAAGAAACTTTTTATTCACCATCTAAAACTAAAACAATTCACGACAATGAAGAAATGGAAATGTGTTGTGTGCGGTTACATCCATGAGGGTGACACACCGCCGGAAGAGTGCCCGCTGTGCGGCGTTGGACCCGAGGACTTTGAGGAAGTCACCGAATAAAGTGTTCTCTGAGCCTCAAGCAAACTGAATTAACCATCTTGTTTAACTTAATAACTAACGATCAAACAAATCACAACTGATTATGGCTAAAAAATGGATCTGCACCGTGTGCGGTTACGTGCATGAGGGAGATACTCCCCCCGAGAAATGTCCGCAGTGTAAACAACCCGCCGAGAAGTTCAAGGAACTCAAGGAGGACGAGGAAGTGACCTATGCCGCCGAGCATGTCATCGGCGTCGCCAAGGGCGTTGACCCCGAAATCCTTGCAGGCCTGAAAGCTCACTTCGAGGGCGAATGCTCTGAGGTGGGCATGTATCTGGCCATGTCCCGTCAGGCCGACCGCGAAGGCTATCCCGAGGTGGCCGAGGCTTTCAAGCGCTACGCCTTTGAAGAGGCCGAGCATGCCGCCAAGTTCGCCGAGCTGCTGGGCGAGGTCGTATGGGACACCAAGACCAACCTTGAGAAACGCATGGCCGCCGAGGCCGGAGCATGTGAGGACAAGTTCCGCATCGCTAAGCTTGCCAAGGCCCAGAACCTGGACGCTATCCATGACACAGTTCACGAGATGGCCCGCGACGAGGCCCGTCACGGCCAAGGCTTCACAGGCCTGTATAACCGCTTCTTCAAGAAATAAGCTATCCCGACTCAACAGATAAGAAGCATTGGGCATCCAGTCCAATGCTTTTTTGATTTACACAAGACACACTATCAACACTTTTTCGGAGAAACTGCCCTTTATTTGCATTTTTTTGAGTACTTTTGTAAGTTGGTAATCTTGTCTGCCGGCATGGCCGGTTGATGCCCCGCAACAACTGCCTTACAGGCCATCAAGAACCTCAAAGAAACAATTGAAAAAACTACATCATGGCACGCATCTCGGTAATCATCGGCATCTATAATTGCGCATCAACCCTGGTCGAGGCGCTGGACTCCCTATATGCACAGACCTATCAAGACTTCAAGGTGATCCTGTGTGAGGACGGTTCCAGCGACAACACCTATGAGACAGCTGCCGAATATGCGTCACGGCACGACAACATCATCCTCATCAGGAACGAGAAAAACATGGGGTTGAACCACACGCTGAACCGTTGTCTAGAGCTTGCCGACACTGAGTATGTCGCCCGCATGGACGGAGATGACATCTCGCTGCCCGATCGCTTTGAGAAAGAGATCAACTTCCTTGATGAGCATCCAGAGTATGCCTTTGTGAGCAGCCCGATGATTTATTTTGACGAGCAGGGCGAGTTCAGGCGCGGCAAACAGCACAACAACCCCACCGGACTGGATTTCCTGCACGGACGCACATTTTGCCATGCTCCGGTGATGATGCGGCTCACGGCATATCAGGCTGTCGGTGGCTACACCGTCTCGGACTACCTGCTCAGGCTCGAGGACCAGCACCTGTGGCTCAAACTCTACACGATGGGCTATAAGGGCTATTGCCTTGAAGAGCCGCTCTACATGATGCGTGACGACCGTAACGCGACCCGACGCCGCAACTTCAAGGCGCGCCGCAACGAGGTGTTCATGCGTCTGCGCATCTGCCGTGCCTTCCACCTCCCGTGGTGGCACTACCCCGAAAGCGTGATTGTACCCATGGCCAAATGGGCGATGCCCACCAGGATGTATGACCATTTCCACCGCAAAACCAAAACCTCAAATAATACTTAATGAAAATATTATTCAACAATAACAACACCTTTGGCCTGACTGTTTTCAGGATTGATATCATCCGCCACTTTATCGAGTGCGGACATGAGGTTGTCCTAGTGTGTCCCGTGAGGATGGTGGATGACCTCAAGAAAATGCCTGAGGGTGCCAAGATGATACCCATCTATGCCAACAGGGCGTCAACCGGCATCATCGACAACCTGAGCTACCTCAAGCAACTGTACAAGATCTTCAAGACCGAGCGGCCGGATTATGTCTTCAACTACACCATCAAGCCCAACATCTACGGTGCCTTTGCGGCCAAGATGCTAGGCATCCCCAATTCATGTATGATGGCAGGGCTGGGTTACGCCTTCTCGCATAACGACATCAGTTCTTACATAGCCCGGACACTCTATCGTGTGAGCATGAAGTGTACCCAACACATCATGGTGCTCAACGAGAGCAATTACAACACCCTGCTTGAGAAACACCTGTGCGCCAAAGACAAGATTGTCTGGCTCAAGGGCGGCGAGGGTGTGAACATCAGCAATTATCCGTACTATGACAATGGTGCCCAAGACATCACCTTCGTGTTCATCGCACGCATGATTGCCGAGAAAGGCTACCGCATCTTTGTCGAGGCCGCTAAAGAGGTGAAAAAGAAGTACAGCCAGGTTAAATTCCAGGCCATCGGCACCTTTGCCGACGGTTCCCCCGACGCGTCATCCAACATCACCAAGGAAGAAGTGGAGAACGATGTCCGTCAGGGATACATTGAGTATTTAGGCACATTCAGCAACATGCTTGAGGTGTATAGCCGTCCCGGCTGTGTCATCACCATCCCATCGTACTACAGCGAGGGTCTGAACAGGTCGCTCATGGAGGCTTGCTCATGCGGCAAACCCATTATCACCACCAGCATCTACGGCTGCAAGGAGACCGTTGTGGACGGCGTGAACGGCTATCTCGTTGAGCCCAAGAACGTGCCGGCGCTCGTGGATGCCATCACACGCTACATCGAGCTGCCCCAAGAGCAGAAACAGCAAATGTCGGTCGAGAGCCGCAAACTCGCCGAGAGCCGCTTCGATATCCAGAAGGTTATCGCCGTGTATGACGACATCATCGCGCAGTCCCAAAAGTCCTGATCCCCATCACAGGGCAAGGTAACCCTGCAGAAAAATGAGCACCGACAGTTAAGACCTGTCAGTGCTCATTTTCTATTGTACTCCCGCTGGGAATCGAACCCAAATCTAAGGTTTAGGAAACCTCCATTCTATCCATTGAACTACAGGAGCATCAGGAAAACGGTTGGTGACGGGCTTGGCGCTCAGTCGCCAACCGTTTGCTATAGGTTTCAGGAATTACTTCCTGGCGGTTGCAAGCGCAGCCTCTTTCTTGTCGCTACGACGAGCAATCCAGTAAGCCACGGGCGAAGCGATAAACAGAGACGAAGCGGTACCGATAATAACACCGAGGATCATCGCGAAGATGAAGCTGCGGATTGACTCACCACCGAAGATGAGCATGATGATGAGCACGAGCAAGGTCGTGATTGATGTCATCATGGTACGTGACAGGGTGCTGCACAACGCCTTGTTGAAGGTGGTGTAGAGATCCTGCTTGGGATAGAGCTTGCGGTACTCACGCACACGGTCGAATACAACCACGGTATCGTTCACCTGATAACCGATAACGGTCAGGATAGCTGCGATAAATGTCTGGTCGATCTCCATGGAGAAGGGCAAGAGGCCATGCAGGTTGTAGAAGCCGATTACAATGAATGAGGTGAACGCTACTGCAGCCAATGCACCGATAGAGAAGGCGATGTTGCGGAAACGCAGCAGGATGTACAATGCCATTGCAAGCAATGAGAAGAGCACAGCCCAGATGGCCTCACGCGTCATGTCGCTAGCGATGCTCGGGCCGACGGTTTCACTCGATACAACGCCCACACTCTCGTTAGAGGTGCTGAAGTCTTCCTTGGTCATCGAGCCAAGCTCACTCTTCAGTCCGTTGTAGAGTTTGTCCATGATTTCGTCGTCAATGCCCTCACTGCCGTCCTCAATCTTGTAGTTGGTCGATACGCGCACCTTGGTGTCGTTATCAATGGTAATGACTGAGGTGTTGGCACCGGGGAACTGCTCGGTCAACTGGTCGAGCAACTTCTGAGTCTTAACAGAGTGGTCGAATTGAACCACATAGTTGCGACCACCCGAGAAGTCGATGCCACGGTTCAAACCGCGGAAGCCGAACAGCAGACCCATAATGACGATAAGAGCCAGAGCAAAATAGGCAGTCTTCTTGGCAGCGCCCATGAAGTCGAAGTTCACGTTCTGCATCAAGTTGCGGGTCAGGCTCGTGGAGAAGGTCATCTTGTCGAAGGTGCCCTTGTTCACGAAGTGCTCCATCACCAGACGTGTTGCAAATACAGCGGTAAAGAACGAGCAGCAAATACCGATCACGAGGGTAACGGCAAAACCGCGGATGGGACCTGAACCGAGCAGGATCAGAATGGTACCGGTAATGATAGTGGTCAAGTTGGAGTCGAAGATGGCCGAGAACGCGTTCTTGTAACCATCGCTGACAGCAGCCTTGAGACCCTTTCCGGCCCGCAATTCCTCCTTACAACGCTCGAAGATGAGCACGTTAGCATCCACCGCCATACCCAGCGTCAGCACAATACCGGCGATACCAGGCAAGGTGAGCACACTCTGGAACGAGGCAAGGATACCGATGGTGAAGAACAGGTTGAGGATCAGACCGAGGTTGGCGATTGAACCAGCCTGCCAGCCATAAGCAAACCACATGAAGCACATCAACAGCACGAGTGCGATGATGAATGACCAGAAACCCTTGGTGATGGATTCCTTACCCAGCGACGGACCAATCACGCTCTCGCTAGCCACGTTAACGCGTGCAACCATCTTACCAGACTCAAGCACGTTAGCAAGGTCACTAGCCTCCTCGGGAGTGAAGCGACCGCTGATTTGTGAGCGACCGCCGTCGATCTGGCTGTTCACATTGGGGAAGGAATAAACCTGATCGTCCAGGACGATAGCGATGGCCTTACCGATATTCTGACCGGTAATGAGGCTCCAACGGCGTGCGCCTTCATCGTTCATGGTCATTGACACAACCGAACCCTGCAAGTTATCAAACTCGCTGGTGGCACGGGTAACAACGTCGCCAGTCAGCACGGGCTGCTTGTTGACGGTGCGGAGGGCAACCAACTGGAAGGCCTCATGTCCCCCCTGCATCTTCTCAGGCTTAGCGGTCCAAGCCAGCTTCAAGTCGGCGGGCAGGATTGTCTTAGCAATCTGAGAATAGATAATCTTGTTCACGGCAGCAGTGTCGCTTGCGCTCACATAACCCAAAACAGGCGAGCCGGGAGCAGCACTTGCCATAGCCTCGAAACCAGTAAGCTGGGCCAGAGTAAGCTCACCGCTTTGTTCAGCGGGCTTTGTCTCCTTGTCAGCGGCCTTGGCTTCAGTGTCGGCGGGAGCAGTAGTTTCCTGAGCTGTCTCGCCCTCGGCGGGAGCAGCAGTTTCCTCAGCAGCTGCGGCATCAACAGTTTTGTTGGCCTTGGCCTGGTCGCTGAGTTGACGCAATGCACCAACGACATCGGCGAGGGTATAGGTCGTGTAGAACTCCAGGTTAGCAGCGCCCTGCAACAGTTTGCGCACGCGCTCGGGTTCTTTCACACCAGGGAGCTCGAGCAAGATTCGTCCAGTGCTCTGCAGTTTCTGAATATTGGGTTGAACCACACCAAAGCGGTCGATACGGTTACGCAACACCTTATAGGAGTTGTCAACCATGCTGTTGACCTCATCGTTCAGGATGCTCTGCACTTCGGCATCGGTAGCATTGGGTTTGTCCTTGACGCGCTCGATGCTACGGAAAATCTGTGCCAAGCTACCCTCGGGAGCCAGCTTCTTGTACTCCTTGCAGAAGGAGCCCACGAAGTCATCCTGGGCGGTCTGGTTCTTGGCCACATTGTCGATGGCCTGGTTAAACTTCTTGTCGGGATTGTTGTTCGCAAGAGCGCGCAAGATATCGGGCACCGAAATCTGCAGTGTCACGTTCATACCACCCTTCAAGTCAAGGCCGTAGCCCAACTCTTTCTCACGAACCTGTTGGAAAGTGTAATAATTGAGATACACTTTCTGATTGGCGAGGGAGTCCAGATACTCGTTAAGTGCATTCTTGTACTTCTCGTTACTGGTGTCGGGCGACTTAATGCCGGCAACAGCGAGAGCCTTCTGCTCAGCCTTTCTCTGATAGTGACTGCTCACAAACGAGAATGACAGATAGAAAGCACAAATCAACAACAGTGCATAAGTAAGGACTCGAATAAAACCTTTAGTTTGCATTTTGTTTTTGTGAATTATTTAATTAAATTTTGTTAATTTTTGTCTTATTCTTCATTTTCAGCCTGCAAATATACATCTTTTTCTTAATGTGGGGCATAAAAAACTCAAGTTTTTGTTTTTCACCTTATCTAAATTAAGGGAGAATTGCATTTTTCTGGTATTTTCCTACCGAAATCGGTTAAATTTCAGTTTATCTCCACATCCAATATAGCAACCTCTTTTACACATAGCCGAAAAAATCATGGTACAAACCACAATTCAAAAAACATTAAAAAAAGTAAAATGTTACTGCTGATGTCGAGTGGAGCAACCGGTAGCCGCACGGACCGCAGCATCAATATTCGGACCCGAATAGGTCACGAGACCAGTGCTGTCGGTGACGGCAAACCATGGCATGATGTTGGCCCTCAACAGCTGGATGCCCGGCTCCAAAGGCCCACCGGGAGCCCAATAATGAGCCCACTCCTCGCCAGCAATGGTCTGACGCCATCGTATCGTGTCACTCTCGGCCAAAACATCAATGATCTTGACCTTTGCGCCCGCTTCATCGGCCAGCCCACGCAGCTTTTGAGCAACGGACTGACGGTCATTCTGCGGTTTGGCCCACAGGCTGATCAGCGCTACGCGGTCAGTAAGTCTGATTTCCTCAAACTTCCCATCCGGATTGGCCAGCGTCAATGTCATCAGACGGGGGAGATTGGTTTTCTTGATTCCCTTATGAGCGTCTGTCAACGCTTGTGTCAACGACTCAGGTCGAACATTCTTGTCAATTCCCTCAAGCATTTTACCCAACTTGTCACGGTCGCCGTAATCGCTGTAGTCAGCCACGAGCAGGACTGTGGAGAGCAAACTGGCAGGGTTCTCACGGACAAATTTCTCGATGGCGGCATCCAGTCGGCTGGGATTAGGGTCGGAGTAGAATGCGGCATGTTCGTCACGGAACAGTTGCCATTCCTCGTTGACTTTATTGCCTTTCACTTTGACTTTTACTCCATCGGCGCAATCACCCTTGACTTTCAGGTGGTCGCCGTTTACAGCCACGAGAACCGCGATTGGCTCGTTGCGGACATCCAAAAGACTGATGAGTACCGGCTCAGAGGCCTCTCCCTCACAAGAGAACCGTCCTTTCTTGTCCAAATCAATCCACTGATCCACCAGACCCGAGTCTCCGTTAAACACCACCCTGACGGCCTCACCATCCAGGTTGGTCAACCGGCCATCCACCTTGAAGCCTTTCCCACCGCACGAAACCAGCAGCAACGACAGCAAGAAAAAAGCCAGGAATCCTATTCTTCTCAATGCTAGCATACTCATCTTATTTATCAAGGTTCCCGCCAGTCGCCATGCTGCTTAATCAAGTCTATCAAATGGTCAATGGCCTCTTCCTCGGGAATGTTCATCTTGATGCATTGCTTGCCCTTATAAAGACTGACGCGTCCCACGGCAGCTCCCACATATCCGTAGTCAGCATCGGCCATTTCTCCAGGACCGTTGACGATACATCCCATCACGCCAATCTTGAGGTGGGACAGATGCGCTGTCGCTTGCTGGACGCGCTTGACAGTCGCCTGCAGGTCGAACATCGTCCTGCCGCAACCAGGGCATGAGATCAGTTCCATCTTGCTTATCCGCTGTCGGGCAGCCTGCAAAATCGCATAGGCATAGCGCACCACCTCGCCGCCATTGTGGCTGGTTGGGGCCTCAAGCCAGATGCCATCGGCTCGGCGGTTGAGCAGTACCGCCCCCAAATCGGCACCAGCCTTCACCTGCAGCCATTCGTTAGAACTGTCGGAATACGAATTACGAATAATCACCGGACAATTGATGCCAGCCCTGTCCAACGCATGAGTCAACGCCTGCTCCTCGCCAGGGACATTAATTCCCACCGGGGTGATGACAAGCACAGTATCGGTGCGGCCACGCAGGAGCTCCAGCCTGCTCACCGGTGTCGTGGCCGGGAACTGCAGGAAACGCATCGGGGCCTCCGGGCACCTGTCCCATTCCCCCAAAGTGAGCAACGGAAAGACATTGCGCTCACCTCTCCAGCAATCCATCGGTACCAAAAACTGATGCATGCCGTCGATCAGACCGTCGGCACTATAGTAATAATCGGGTTGCAACTCGGCATCATCGATTTCATCAGGACGATAGCTGGCAATAACAATCGGCTGACAGCCACCGCCGACACGTCCATTCACCTCAACGGTTGTCCTGCGCTCGGGACACAAGGGGTCATAATCCTCGGCAAAACAGCCCTGGATGGGCTCATGATTCTCGCGGGCGGCTATATAATTCACCAGTTTACGGGCTACCGGCACCTCCATCTCGGGTTCTTCGCTGAGTGAGACACGGATGGTGTCGCCGAGTCCCTCGGCCATCAAAGCGCCTATTCCCACAGCGCTCTTGATGCGCCCGTCCTCGCCAAATCCAGCCTCGGTCACGCCCAGGTGCAATGGGAAGTGCATGTCCTCACGATCCATCGCATCGACCAAGCGACGCACCGCCTCGACCATGACGACCACATTAGACGCTTTCATCGAGATGACCACATCCAGGAAATTCTCCTTGACAAAGACACGAAGGAACTCCATCACGCTCTCGACCATACCCGCTGCCGTATTGCCATAACGGCTCATGATGCGGTCACTGAGTGATCCGTGGTTAACACCAAGTCTGACGGCTGTATTGTGCGCACGGCAGGTGGCAATAAAGGGCAACAGGGCCTCACGGATGCGGTCCAGTTCGGCGGCGTATTCCTCATCGGTATATTCCAGTCGCTTGAACGAGCGCGCCGGGTCCACGAAATTCCCGGGATTTATGCGCACACCCTCACACACCTCGGCAGCGGCGAGCGCGGCCTGCGGATTAAAGTGGATGTCGGCAATCAAAGGTATTGAACATCCCTTGGCACGCAATATCTTAGAAACATCTCCGATGCTGTGCGCCTGTTTGACACCTTGGGCTGTGAGCCGCACATAATCGGCACCTGCATAGGCAATGCGCTGGCTCTGAGCCGCACTTGCCTCGATGTCATCGGTGGGCGTGTTTGTCATGGATTGAACACGCACGGGCCAATCCCCGCCCATGTTGATTCCACCCACTGGAACGCTCACCGTCGGGCGACGTTTATAGTTAAAAGTCTTATTCATTGATTCCTGATCACTTTGCGGATAAACTATCGTATTTTTCATTGCAAATCATGACGTCATAGAGAAGGGATAACCACTAACCGGCCCTTATCCAAAAAACCTCATGGTTAACGACACACACATGAAACCCACCACGGCACCAGTCACCACTTGCCAGATGTCGTGACGTTTCAGCACAATTCTAGCCGAGCCCAAAAGACCCGCCACAATAATCGTCAGACACAGCAGCCAAAACAAGTCGAAGGCGCTCAATCCCTGCACATGAATCTGGTAAATGAGACCAATCACGCCACCAATACCTGCCATATGGGCACTGATTTTCCATTTCAAATTGATGAGCGCCATCACCAGCACCGTGACTGCTGTTCCCACCATGAACATCACGAACCACAATGGCGAGTGGCAATAATACAGGTAGAAGGCAGCCGATAAGTAGCACAATGCCGAGAAAAGATAGGGGATCAAGCGTTGCTCGCGCCGGTCAACATGCAGATTCTTGACCAGTTTAAAGTGCCTCAATACCCCCAGGAAGATCAGCGGTATGATACAGGTGATTCCCATGCACACCAAGAGCACGGCTACTCGCGTGCCATAAGACAAGAGACACAATACCGACACCCACAACACCAAGAAAGTGCCATAAGTGGGCATCAGCAGCGGGCTCAACACCGTGGACAGGAAATTAGCCACTCCCGCGATTAATTTATTGACTGTATATTTGCTGACTGACATGTCCGTTTATAATATTAGCCCTCGTCCGGCTAGCGTTTACATAAAACTACTTGGCCATTTTGCGTCGAACCGTGCTGCTGGGAATTTTGAGTGAATCACGGTACTTGGCGACCGTACGGCGTTCAAGTTTATAGCCCATGGCTTTGAGCCTGTCGCACAAGGCATCGTCGCTAAGAGGATGCTTCTTGTCCTCGCCATCCACTAGTTTCTTGAGGTCGTCATACACCTCGTGCCTCGACGAGCCGTTGATATCCTCGGAGAAGAACGACTTCAGGCTTTTCACGCCCCAAGGCAACTGCACATACTTGTTGCTGACAGCGCGAGAGACCACCGACACATCCTTTCCGATCATATCGGCTATCTGCTGCTGGCCCAGCGGTTTCAGATCACGTTCATCGCCGCTCATGAAATAGTCCCGCTGGCACTGGACAATGGCGCTCATCGTGCCGAACAAGGTCTCTTGGCGCTGCTTGAGCACCTCGATGAACATACTGGCCCTAACATAGGCGTCCTGTATCTGCTTCTTCTCTTTCGCCTCCTGGACGCTCACGGTACCTGTTCCCTTGTAACGGTCCATCATCAAGGCATAGCTCTCGCTGATTTGCAGGGCGGGGATATTGTTGCGCAGGGTGACCGTCAAACGCCCGTTGTCCTCGTCAAGTTCCACATCAAAGTCTGGGGTCACTTGCTGGCTATTGTCAGAACGGGAGCCAAAAGCATTCCCAGGATAAGGGTTCAGGCCTCTCCTGATCTGATGCCTGAACACCTCTTCCAGACGCTCAGCCGAGATGTTCATGCGGCGGCTCATCGTCTCAAAGTTCATGGCGGCCAGCTCATCAAAATACCGGGTCACCATCGTCAGAGCGATATCCACGTCCTCACTCTTGGGCTTGCGCTCAAGCTGCAGCCGCATACATTCCTGCAAACCTCTCGCAGCAATTCCAGGCGGGTCCAGCGACTGCACGGTGGCAATCATCTCCTCGACCTGCTTGGCATCCACCACATATCCGTCGTTGAACGTCACGTCATCGGCAATCTCGGTGGCACTGCGGCGCAGGTAGCCGTTATCCTCGATATTGCCCACAATGGCACGGGCAATCACCTGCTGGGTCTCGTCAAGCTCCAGTTCCCCTAGCTGGTCGGTCAAGAACTCCTGAAGGGTTTTCTCGTTGACGGCTGTTGGAGAATAATACTCATCGTCGCGGCTGCGGTTGTTGGCAAAATAGCGGTACCACGCCATGACATCGTCGTCTCCACTGCTGTCTGATATCGTATCATTCGCTCCAGACTGATTATCGCCGACGCGGTCATTATCCTTATTGTTATCCTCGTTGCCATTGGAATACTCGTCATTATCATCTGACTTTTTTTCAAGCGCCTGAATCTCATTCACCTTGTTGTCAATGAATTCAGCCATCTCGGCATCGTTCTTCTCGAGCACCATGCCCAGCATGCGTTGCTGCTCCAGCGCAAGACGCTGTGTCTGCTTTTGTTCCAGTATAAGTCCCTGTTTAGCCATTGTCAAAAGAGGTTTTTGCTTTAATCTACAAAAGTAGTAAAAAGTTTTCAGTTAAACATCGGCAACCCGAGTTTTTATATTTTGGTTAGCCGTTTAATGGGCCTCAGCACACGGCTTTCAAACAACTTTCAAACATTTATCAAACAACTGGAACAACAATGAACAACTAAAACAACATTATTTTATTGGCAGCCGCACTCTGGGGCTAGAAGACAAGAAGGACAAAAAAGACTATTTTTTATTTTTTAATGAAATGCTGATTGCGCTGATTATCATGAATTTATGCTGGCTGCACTCGCTGGTTTTAGGCGTTAGGGGTTAGGTGTTAGGAAGCATCCGCACTCCGTTTGACGGGAATGCGGATGCCATCTATTCACTGTTAACTATTCACTGTTAACTATTCACTGTCAGCGGCCCAAGAGCATGTCGATGAGGGCGGTCACATCGGCGATGTTCACCTTGCCGTCGCCGTCAACATCGGCAGCAGCAGGAGGTGTGGCACCTGCCAACAGGAGGTCAATCAAAGAGGTCACGTCATCGATGTTCACCTTGCCATCACCGTCCACGTCACCGGTAGCGATAGGAACATCGGTGAACACTACATTATCCACGGCGAAGTAGTCGCCCGTGGGATTCACGCTGCCGTCCTTCTGGTAGATCCAAGTCAGTGTGTGCGTGCCGGCGGGGATGTTTGCCGTGTAGGTTTCCCAGTCGTTATCACGGGCGCCGTAGCTAAACATTTCCACGCCATCTATGGCAAAGATGCACTTGTCATAGGATGTTCCCTCGCCCCAGGCCTTGAACTCGAAGGATATAATTTTGGCCTGTATCAGGTTAACCTGTGATGTCAGCGTCGAAGTGCTGCTGGCAACGCCAGCGTTGCCCGACTGGGCATAGACACGCGTGCCGTCAGTTTTCACGGTCCAAGGATAATCGCCAACGGATGAGAAGTTTGGTGTCACATTAGAGCTGCTACCCCTGAGGGCATAATCCAGCGGAGTCATGTTTGACGGCAGAATCAAGTTGAAGTTTTTCCAATAGTTCGCTGCCTTGTAGTTGTTGATGGCTGTCGTGTTGGGCACATAGAGCGTGGCATTGGTGTAGTGACTGCTCGTGAATGTGGTGTTCTGGATCGTGGGCGGCGTAGCGCGGTTGCTCCTTACCTCGGTCAGCGCTGTGCAGCCGCTGAAGGCGTCGGCTCCGATGCTGGTCACACCTGTGCCCAACGTCACGCTCTTCAAGCCAGAGCAATAGATGAAGGCCTCACTACCGATTGTAGTGACGTTGTTGGGAATAGTAATGTTGGTCATTCCAGATGCCAAATAGAAGGCCTTTTTACCAATTTTGGTCACATTGCTGCCGATGGTAACACTCGTCAAGGTGCCACTGGCGCGCGGGGCGGCATCTCCACTGCCGTTCAAGTTGACCTGCTGGAACTGGCTGAATGCCTCGTCAGCAATTTCGGTCACACGGTAGGTCACACCATTGTAAGGCACGGTGGCGGGAATGACGACATCACCCACATAATCATGGTGCTGGAACCAGTCAGAAGGTGCTACTGCCACAGTATTGGTGCCTGTGATGGCATAGTATATGCCGTTATAATAGAAATCATAGGGCCAAGTAGAGGTGTAGTTGGTGAAGTTGCTCCAGCCAGTAGCGGCCTTGTATTTGGATATAGCCCCAGGACCGGGAACTGAAACCTGGCATGTGTTGTAAATACTGGGGCTACTGTTATAGAAAGTATAGTTAGAAGCCGTCGGCGGCGTAGAGGTATAAACTTTGATCTTAGAGAGCGGGCAATTATAAAAAGCGTATTGACCAAGAGATGTCAATGAGCTGGGAAAGTCAATCTGCGTTAAGGAAGTGCAACGTTCGAAGGCTTCATATCCAATAGTTGTCACACGAGCGCCACCATTGCCATGGTATGAACTGAAACTGAAAGAGCTGAGGTTGGTGCAACCGTAAAAAGCGTAATCGTCTATCTTAGTCACACGAGTGTTATTAGCGAAGTTGACAGTTTGCACATTGGTACAGTTCCTAAACGCATCATGACCAATGCCGGTCACATACCAATTCTCAAAACCATATTCTATGTATTCGGGTATCGTGTAAGTACTTTCGGTGTAACTGTTGTAATTAGTGTCCTTATATGAAACCTCAAGAGCATAGGGTCCAACAACTGCCCAATAAAACAATTTATCATAGTTCAATGGTTTGGCCGAAAAGTCACAAGACTTAAGAGCTTGATTCTGGACACTTGAGAAATTACTCCAATAATTTGCACTCTTATAAGCGGATTGGGCTCGAGCATACAAATTGACGGTTACTTGTTGGTAATGTTTTGAATCGAATGTGCTGCTCGTGATAGTGGGCGGTGTGATGGGATGCGCATTGATAGTTGTTAACTGGGAACAATTATAGAAGGCATTATTACCAATGCTTTCTACGCCAAAACCCAGCGTCACAGTTTTTAAAGAAGTACATCCAATGAATATACCATAATTATTTAGTGATGTCACTGAGTTAGGAATAGTAATACTTGTAAGGCTTTCACAATTATAGAAAGCATATTGTCCAATATAATAGATAGCATTTGGAATACTTACACTAGTTAAATTATAACAGCAATAAAATGCAAAATCATCGATAGCGGTAACAGAATAAGATATGCCATCATAGTACACTGTGCTGGGTATGTACACAGAGCCACTATATGCACTAGAGTTCTCGATAGATGCTTGAGTTTTAAAAGTCACCTTAACAGAGTTTGAACTTGTGATTTTGTAATAGATACCGCCTGTGTAGAAGTCGTAGGCGGAAGCGCTTAGGGCACTCGACAGGCACGCCACGAGGGCGAGCAGTTTGAAGAAAGGTAATTTTTTCATAATTGTAACTGATGCCTCCTGAGCCCCCCGAATTCGGCTTTAAAGTATCAGTAAAATGAAAGCGCAGGGACTTAGTTTGTCTGCTCGCTCAATTAGAGGCATCGCCAAACGCCCTTGTACCGCGAACAGTCATCCCCCACGCTCGGCCTTATGGTCAAACCCTCTCCCTTGGTTAGGGGGATGGCGAACCAATCAACCAGCGAAAGAGCGTTTTTGACTGCCTTTGACCGGTACTAAAATATGGCGAAATTTCTAATTGAGGTCAAAAACAAAACGCTTTCGTCTTGTTAATAGTATGTCTTGCTCAGCAGCGGGACACGTCCCGCCGCATCACGCTGCAAATATAGCATAAAAAATCAAAAAAACAAAAAAATGTGAGTATTTAGTTCAAGTTGACGGATACAAATGAACATCAAACAACTGGTACAACATTATTTTATTGGCAGCCGCGCTCTGGGGTTAGAAGACAAGAAGGACAAAATAGACTATTTTTTATTTTTTAATGAAACGCTGATTGCGCTGATTATCACGAATTTATGCTGGCTGCACTCGCTGGTTTTAGGCGTTAGGGGTTAGGAAGCAGCCGCGCTCCGTTTGACAAACGGAGGATGTGCCGATTGGTATTCTGGCACATCCTCCTATCTTCAATTCAAGTTAGTTTCACACAGTTCTTTCATTCTTTTTACTCCTTGGGCACCTTGGCTGTTGACCAGCGGTGGGGTAAAATAGGTTCTATCACCGCAAAAGAAGACAATTGAATTATCGGGAAACGCGTTCACTGGGATTAGTAATTTTCTGAACTTTATCGATTTGCCTTCCCGGGTCGTTGTTTCTATCACATCAGGGAAAATGATCTCGATGCACTTCTTCTGCTTGGTGGCCTCGATGACGTCTTCATCGACAATTGCATGATAACAGTCATCTATTCCGTCAATCAGCTCTTTGACCAATCGGTCAAACTCTTTACTGTTTCCAAGAGGCACTTGCGTGACTTTTTGATTGTCGTAGTAACTGATCTCACAGCCGTCTCTTGAAGCTGAACAACTCATGCAGCACATAGAGGTAATCAATAGGAATATTAGTGTTCTCATTTTCATCAGTAGATGCTGATTTCGTCTAACAACGTCACACTGTCAAAGATGCTGTCGCCGATGTCGCCGGTCTCGATGGTGAGGGTGACGATCTTGCCCTTGTACTGACTGATGTCGAATGTCGAGGTCTGCCAACCGGTCATGTACACATCACCACGGTCGAACACGATAGTGGGAGAAACCTTGACCAACGAGTAGGTGGCCGCAAAATCATCGATTGCCATCGAGAACAGGACTGTTGAGTTGATGCCGTCGGAGATGGTGATGTGCAGGTAATCCTGGAAGGGGCTTCCGACATATTCCAGGAACTCCTCGGACAGGAAATTCCAGTTGATGGACAGGTTGTTCTCGTTGTTGATCTTGAACGACTGGGAGATTGAGCCATACTTCTCGGTATATCCCAGGCCGGTCGAAAGGATGCCCATGTAATAACCTTGGGTGGGCTTTTCTGACCCCAGTTGGGTGATGACGCGTCCGTCGCCACTGGTGTTCCATCCGTTAAGGTTGCCCAATTCAAAATCACCATTAATCAGTCCCATGTAGAAACGCATCTCGGTGCTACCGGTCATCATGTAGGAATTCGTCCAACTCTGCAGGTTGTTCTGCTCCACGAAATCCAAGTCAGGAATATAGGATTGTCCCGTTGTCTTCAGGTCGCTACCCATCAATGCAGAGAAGAACTCATCGGCCTTGTCACAGCAGGTTGTTAACATCACGTTCTCGGTAAATCCCAGGTAGGTTTTGGCGCCCTTGTTGATGAACGCATTGGCCAGCATGGTGGTTTTCATACTCTGGCAAGAGCCGTTGAAGACGATGCTGTTGGGCAAAGTTTTGCTCAGCTTATCCCTGAAGAACTTTGCCGAAACGCCATAGTAGATTTCTCCATCAACACCGGAAACCACATTATATTCGCTGGTGTACAGGTTATTAATCTCTTCTTGGGTCATATTGCTTGTATTAACGGTTTCCCTCGTGAGGAGCACATTACCTCCATGGCCATGCGTGTCAAAGATGATAATGCCATAGTTGTGTAATTCGAGCAGTGACGCCCTGGTGCAGTTCTCGTTGATGACATAATCAAGATGGAGAGAAACGGGGCAGGCATCGATGATCGGACGCAACGAGGTCTCCATATCCAGGCCAAAACTGTTTTCAAAGGGAGCCCAAATCAAGACATTCTTGTTTTGGATGATTGTTTCGCTGTTGATACCATAGGACGATGACGCGGCGGCTTTCCTGCTGCCCAATGAAGCCATGATGCCTCTGGTCTGCTTGCTCAAGGGCAAAGCAGGAACCGCACTGCGGCCAGTGTATCCGCCCTTCAGGCCACTGTTGCTGTCCGTCAACATGACATAGGATTCCATGCCCGAATAGTGGGTGATGGTGATAAAACCGTTATCTGATTCCGCCTTCTTGACAGAGGGCTGGGTCTGCAGCCAGCTCATGACCATAGACTCTTTTTCCTGGGCTGACATGGTGCTGTTTTCTTTGATCATCTGATCAATCTGCTGGTGCAGGTTCAGGACGTTATTCACCTGCTGGTTGACGTTTTGCTGGTTCATCACGGTGATGGAGAAGATGGCCGAGAAGCCCTCGACTTCCCCTTCGGCCTCCATCGTCTTGGCCGAAATGCGGAAACGCTTGGTTCCCTCGGTAGGATAATTAAACGAATGCTTGATCGAGAACACATTGTCACCCTTGATCTCATCACCATGAGCCAGATTACCGTCATCATACATGCGGCAAACCTCGGCCACCTCATTGTTGGCGTTATCAATCTCAATGAGTCTCACACTGGAAGCAATCAGGTTGTCATTAGGAGCGATTGCCGCAGTGATCCACACGTCCTGAGGCTGGTTGGCAAACAGCACATCGTTGTCCACATAAGGAATCCCCAGAAAAACAAGGTATTTGTTCTTGGTGATCGTGATGCTGGCCGATGCCGCGTTATCACTCTCGTCAACTGCCGTGACCTGGATCATGTTATCACCCTCGGCCAGTTCAAGATCCTGGATTGACCAGTTCTCGAGACCAACAGCCGTTCCGTTATTCCCGACGCTCGAATTATATCGAATCGTCTTCAACGCCTTATTGTCATGGGCGGTACCCGAAATGACAAGGTTTTTGTCAATGGTCACAAACATCTCCTCGGAAGTGGGATTGAGGATGTAGATACTCGGCACCTCGGTATCGGGTTCCAGATCAGTATCACCACCGCCCAGAGGCTCTTCGATACAGGATTGCACAAACGGGATCATCAGAATCATCAGAGTCACCCAAACCATTTGCTTCGCGTTCTTGAAAAAGTTAAAATTCCGTTTCATAATCAAAATTTTTTAAAGTGGTTAAACGTTTTGATGCTGCAAATTTATAGGACGCGAAAAGCCCGAGCCAAACGTTTTAAGCCATACTGAACGAAATGGTGGGATTAATGTATGAAATGAATCGTGAGGAGTAAAACATGGCCCAAAAACAACCGTTTTTCACATGGGAGAAACGGCTGTCCAAAGGCAAAGGCCACCAGAACCAATCTGATAGCCTTTGCCTATATATTAGTGATGTGTCGTGGTAATTATTCGCGAGTGAGGCGATTGGAGGTCCGATCCTTCTTGAGCCACATGCCGAACCACAGCAGGGCGATGGCGGCAACAAAGACAGCTACCCAAGTCATTGACTCGGCATGGCCTAAGGCTTGAGGCGATGCCACCAGGAAAGTGGTGCACACCACGGTCATGAACACCGCGGGGATGAGGGTGATGATGTAGGCCTTGCGGTTGCGTGCCAGAAATACGGTAATCATCCACAGGGTGAATACCGACAACGCCTGGTTGGACCAGCCAAAGTATTGCCACAGCACATTGAAGCCGTCAGGATTCTCCATTTGCCAGATGAGCAGCAACAGCGAGGCAACGAACAGGGGGACGCTAATCGTCAAGCGGCGCACCATGCTCTTCTGCTCAAAATGCAGCCACTCGGCAATAATCAGGCGGGCGCTGCGGAAGGCGGTGTCGCCACTGGTAATCGGGGCAGCCACTACACCCAGCACGGCGAGTGTGCCACCAATGATTCCCAGCCAGCCGCTGCACACCAGGTTCACCACTTGCGGTGCCGTGAAATACTGGATCAGAGTCTTGCCGTCGGCCAACTGCACCTGAGCCATGAAATCGGTCACTGTCTCGGGGCTAACCACCTCTTTCCAGCCACCATAGTAGAAGAAATAGGATGAAACGGTCGCCCAGATGAGCGCCACAACGCCCTCGGTAATCATCGCGCCATAGAACACCGGTCTTGCCAGCCGCTCGCTCTTGAGGCAACGAGCCATCAAGGGGCTCTGTGTGGCATGGAAACCACTGATGGCACCACAGGCGATGGTGATGAACAGGCACGGGAAGATGGGGTTCTTTTGCATGTAGGCGGCAACGCCCAAGGTATCCTTGCCATCAATGATCTGGTTTCCTGTCCATTGGGACAAATCGCCCATATTCCACAATTCGGGCAGGTGCGGCATCTTCACGAACAGGCCGACCAGCAGTCCCGCAGCCATCACCAGCAGGGCAATGGCAAAGATGGGATAAACCCTGCCGATGATCTTGTCGATGGGCAACAGTGTGGCCACAATATAGTAGCAGAAAATAATGACAATCCAAAGCAGAGGATTGCCCCACATGCCCGACAGGATGAGGGCGGGGCTATACACGAACACGGCTCCCACCATCATCAGCAAGAGCACTGTGAACACCAGCATCAAGTTGCGCGTGCCACCGCCCAGGTATTTGCCGATGAGTGTCGGCAAGTTGGCACCGTCGTGACGCAGCGAGAGCATGCCGCTCATGAAATCGTGCACCGCACCGGCAAAGATACATCCAAGTACGATCCACAAGTAGGACGCAGGACCGAACCACATGCCCATGATGGCACCAAAGATGGGTCCCGTTCCCGCGATGTTCAGGAACTGGATCATGAACACTTTCCATGTGGGCAATGCCACATAATCCACGCCGTCGGCAAGCCTGACGGCAGGTGTCTCTCGGTCATCTGGACGCATCACGCGCTCCACGATGGCTCCATAAACGAAATAGCCCAAAACCAGGGCAACAAGGCTGATGATAAAAGTAATCATTTTCTTGAGTGTCGGTTAAAACATCGGCAAATGTACAATTAATTCCCGTACCAGAAACTTCTGATGGCGATTTATTTGCTGTGCGTGCCATCAATTCTCCCCAATCATTGCCTTGAAGCGAACGGTCAAGGCCAATATTGTGCCGATGTATGGAAAATACAAATCATTCGTCATTGTGGGAGTCATCTCCAAGGCGGGCATTGCGACGGAGGGTCTTGTGACGCAGGCGCATGATGGCGCTGTGGGCAAAGGTGCGGCGGAAATCACCGGCGGTCATGTGGGCGACGCGGTCGGGCGTGAGCGTCATCACGGCATCGGTGGGAGCAAAGTCGACGACGCTGGTTGGCTTGACATGGGCGTTATGGGGGCAACAGAGCTGGCACTCGTCACAGCCCACGACCCTGCCATCAACAATGCTATTCATCCACTGGGGCAACGACTCGGCATGGTTCTCGATGAGCTGGCATGAAAGGCAACGGTTGCAGTCGGCGGCGCCCACGACATTGAGCGCTCCCGTGGGGCACGCTTCGACGCACTTGCCGCAATCCCCGCAAGTCAACGTGCAGGGCTCATCGGGTGGCAATTGGGCCGTTGTGACAATCTCACCCAGGAAAAAGAAAGAGCCTTTGCCAGGAATGATCAGGCAGTTATTGCGGCCGATGAAGCCAATACCCGCCTGCTGTGCCCAGTAACGCTCGCGCATGGGTGCCGAATCGACGCAAGGGCGGGTAGCACAGCCCGTCAGCTGCTCGATGTAGCGGGCCAAGGCGGTCAATTTCTCGCGCAACACCTCGTGGTAGTCGCGGCCATAGGCATAATAGGCGACGCGCAATGTGCCCGCTGGCTGAAATATAGCCGGATAGTAGTTTAGGGCCAAAGAGATTACCGTTTGGGCACCCTCGAGCAGCAGCGACGGGTCGCTTCGCAGGTCACGATGCCCCGCTGCCCACTGCATGCAACCATTGCGTCCCTGCTCAATCCAGCGGTCATATCGCGCCAAGGCCTCGGCATCGACCGGCACTGCGGCGGCAAAACCACAAGCGTCAAATCCCAGACTCGCGGCCTGGGATTTGATTTGCATTGCTATGTCACTGCTCGGGGATAGCATCAAACTTATAGCCCTGGCTTTGCAGCCACTCGATGGCTCGCGGCAAGGCATATTTCATGTTCTTCTCGGCCTTGAGCGAGTCATGGAAAACAATAATCGAGCCGTTGCGGGCATAGCGCTTTACATTGGCCAAAACTTGCTCACCCGTGAGTTTGCGACTGTAGTCACGCGTCACCAGATCATACATGATGATGGCGAAGCGCGAACGCAACACCTTAGACTGTCCCCAACGCAACAGTCCGTGAGGCGGGCGGAACAAAGTGCTGCCAATCAGTTCGTTGGCACGGAACACATTGTGCAGGTAGTGCTTGGTGCCCACATGCGCGCCCTGCAGATGGCTCATCGTGTGGTTGCCCACCGAGTGACCACGGCGTCGCACCTCCACGAGCAATTCAGGATGCCGCTCCACGTTCTCGCCGACCATGAAGAATGTGGCCTTGACGCCATAACGGTCCAGTGTGTCGAGCACCCATGGTGTCACCTCGGGGATGGGGCCGTCGTCAAAGGTCAAATAGACCGTGTGGTCGCGCTTGTGGATGCGCCACACGGTCTCGGGAAATATCATTCTGTAAAGCAGAGGAGGACGCTCGACTAACACGATAATGGAGCTGGGTTAATTGAGCATTACTGATCCTCTTGGGCACTGCCGGATTGCGCTTGAGCCTCGGCTTCCCTTTGCTGATACATGAGTGCTTGGTCATAAGCCTTTTGGCTAGCCTGCAAACGTTCCATATTCACGCCAGCCGCCGACAACTTACCCATCAGCTGATTGTACTTCTCTTCGCCGCACTGTGCCACATAGTCGTGAAGCATGTAAATCATATACTGCTGGTCAATGAATTTGTCGATATTCGTCAAACGGTCATATTGTGAAGGACTGAGCGACTGATAGAAGCGCAGGTAGCCTGCATAGCGCATAATCTCACTCTCAAGCAGTTGGTTAGCCTTCTGCTCACACTCGGCATCACCACTCACCTTGCCCAGGTTGTAGTAGATGCGAGCAACCTGCTCACCCATCTGTACGGTGAACGGAGCCACTGAGGTGGGCATCTTCTCCAACATCAGGTCAAGGATGTGGCGGGCCTTCTTGAAGCGGTCGGTAGAGTATGCCTCAGCAGTCATTCCTGCCGGAATGTTCAATTGGCCTTCCCGGGCAAGCGTACCCTCGTTAGACAACGTGCTGGCAAGATCGATCAAGGCGCTACGCATGGTTGTCACCATGCGGCTCACGGTCTCGTCAAGGTAGAGCGAACCTGGCTTAGCCTTGTCAAGACCACCCCACAAGAACTTGTTCACCACGTTGTCATACATGATGTCGGACGAGACGTTGAAGTCACCACGATTGGCCTCGCCAACCATTGGGGTCACTTGGTAAACCAAGCCGGTCAGACTCAAGTAGGGATTCAATCCCAAGTAGTAACTGTCAGGAACCGTCATGGCGAAGTAGCAGGGACGATTCCAACCCTGGGCGATGCTCGAGGCGATGATGTCGAACGACATCAGCTGGCTTGCGGTCATACCCGAACCCATGCGCTGCAAATCAAGGTTGATCGACGGCTGAATCAAGCCACGCTGCTCCTCACGGACCACACCTGCCTTGATGGCCTGGTCGGCGTCAACGGGGATATAAACCTTCGGATAACGGATCTCACAGATTCCGTAGGGGTTATTCTGGCCTTCAGCGCTATAAGTGAATTCTAACGATTTAAGAGCCTCGGTGGGCGTATCATCAGGCTGCAGGAAATAGCAGAACTGACGGTTATCGTAGGCGTAGGTATTCTTGTCGGCCTGCATCGGCAGTGGAGCGGACTCATAGGCTGCGCGCTGCATCTGGCTGATGTACCAGTCGGTAGAAAGATAACTCAGGTTCACGGCACGCACATCGGTGCGGTAACCCTCTACCTCCTGCAGATACCACAACGGGAACGTATCGTTATCACCGTTACAGAAGACAATGCCGTTGGGGGCGACACTCGACAGGTAGTTGCGGCCGAAGTCGCGCGCCGCAGTACGGCCGCTGCGGTCATGGTCGTCCCACGTTTGGCTTACCATCTGCAGAGGTACGAGGATGCCAATGAGTGCAGCTACTGCTGCTACAGCGGTGGCCACACCACCACGGTTGCCGTTATCAGCGGCAAGTGCATTTTCCTTAGCGTCCTTGGCGGCTTTCTTACGACCCTTGAGCGCCCACATCACAACACTCCACAGGCCAGCGACACCCATACCGATCCAAATGCTGAAGGCATAGAACGAACCGGCATAAGCGTAGTCACGCTCACGGGGCTGGTTAGGCGTCTGGTTCAGGTACAGCACAATAGCGATACCTGTCATAAAGAACAGGAAGAAAACCACCCAGAACTGCTCGATGCCGCGACGACCGCGA
>JAFZKD010000102.1 GCA_017553785.1 Muribaculaceae bacterium
GCACCTTTCAAGCGCATCATCAACTCGTCAAAATCAATCTCATGGGCGTTGAACTCGGGACCCTCGACGCACACGAAGCGTGTCTTGCCGCCCACAGTCACGCGGCAGGCGCCGCACATGCCCGTGCCGTCAACCATGATGGCGTTAAGTGAGGCCTCGGTAGGAACTTCATACTTCTTGGTCAGCAGGGCGCAGAACTTCATCATGATGGCGGGACCGATGGTCACGCAGTAGTCCACTTTCTCACGCTTGAGCACTTCTTCCATGCCCACGGTGACAACACCCTGGTTGCCGTAGCTGCCATCATCGGTCATGATGATGACCTCGTCGCTCGATGCGCGTACCTCGTCCTCGAGGATGATGAGGTCTTTGGTGCGGCCGGCAAGCACGCTGATGACACGGTTGCCCGCCTCCTTCATGGCACGTATAATGGGCAACAGGGGAGCGGTACCTACACCGCCGCCGGCGCACAGCACTGTGCCGTATTTCTCAATATGTGTGGCCTGTCCTAACGGGCCAACCACGTCATGGAGGAACTCACCCGGCTCGAGCGCGCAGATTTTGCGCGTGCTGTCGCCCACACTTTGGATCACCAGTGTGATGGTGCCAGCCTTGGGGTCACTGTCGGCAATCGTCAAAGGGATGCGTTCTCCTTTCTCGCCTGCGCGTACGATCACAAAGTGACCTGCGCGGCGTGACTTGGCGATGAGGGGAGCCTCAACGACAAGCTTTGTCACATTTGCAGAAAACTGCTCTTTACTAATGACTTTGTTCATTGTGTCTAAAGTGATAGTTTAATGTATGTAGTGATTAGTTGATTTTGTTTGTTAAAGTGCTGCGGCAAATTCTTTGCCGAATTGGCGGCTCTGCTCCAGAGTGTCCTGGTCAGGTACCCACTGGGCGCGGATGCCGTCGTTAACGGTTTCGATGCCAGCGGCTTTCAGGTGCTCGGTGATAAGTTTGATACCCTCTCCACTCCAGCCGTAGCTACCAAAGGCAGCGCCTTTTTTCTTCTTCAGTTTCATGCCCTTGAGCATCTCCAGGATGCCGGCGATGGCATAACTGTAACCGTTGTTGATGGTGGGAGATCCCACGAGGACAGCGCGTGAATGGAATACCTCGGTGAGGATGTCGTTCTTATCGTTCTGGGCCGCATTGTAGATTTTGACGGTCGTTGTAGGCGATTGCTCACGGATGCCGTTGGCAATGGCCTGTGCCATCAGGCGGGTGGACTGCCACATGGTGTCATAGACTATGGTTACCTGGTCCTCTTGATAGTTGTCGCTCCACTGCAGGTATTTCTCGACGATGAGGCTCGGATTGTTACGCCAGATGATGCCGTGGCTGGGGCAAATCATCTTCAGCGGCAGGTTCATACCGAGGATTTCCTTGACCTTGCGGTTGCAAAGGGGGCTGAATGGTGCGATGATGTTAGCATAGTATTTTTCGGCCTCCTGCAAAACTTCGGCCATGCACACCTGGTCGTCGTAGAGCGACTCGGTGGCGTAGTGCTGGCCGAAACCGTCATTGCTGAACAGGATTTCTTCATTGCTCAGGTAACAGAACATCGTGTCGGGCCAGTGAAGCATGGTGGCTTCGATGAAGGTGAGGGTAGTGTCACCCAATTCCAGCTTGTCACCGGTCTTTACATTCACGAAGTTCCAGTCCATGTGGTAATGGCCGCGGATGATGGCCTCACCCTTAGCGGTGCAGTAGATGGGGGTGTCAGGAATTTCGCGCATCAGGTCCACGAGGGCGCCGCTGTGGTCAATCTCGTTGTGGCACATCACGATATAGTCGATGTCCTTGAGGTCGATCTCGGCTTTGAGGTTCTTGACGAACTCTCGGCTGTAGGGCAACCATGATGTGTCGATCAGCACATTCTTTTTGTCACGGATCAGGTAGGAGTTGTAACTTGAGCCGCGGTGGGTTGACAGTTCGTCTCCATGGAAGGTCTTCAGTTCCCAGTCCACTTTTCCCACCCAAGTCACTCGATCGGTCAGTTTTTTACCCATGTTTTTTGTTATATCAATAGTACGGTTAATAGTTTTGTTCAATAAAACCTACAAAAGTACTCATTATTTTATTCTTAACAACTATATTTCCCCCATTATTTTCCTCTTCTCGAATAATTGTCCTGATTCTCCAAACAAAAATCGCAGGAACCGTTCCGACGGCCCCTGCGCAATTAGTTTATATTGTGCAAACAAATAATGATGGCTAGTTGATATCGCCGCCGGTGTAGAGCTGGTAGTACTTGCCCTTGGCTGCTAATAACTCGTCGTGAGTGCCCCGTTCGATGATGTGGCCCCGTTCCAGCACGATGATGCAGTCGCTGTTGCGCACGGTGGACAGACGGTGGGCAATGACAAAGGTGGTGCGCCCTTTCATCAGCGAGTCCATGCCACGCTGCACAAGGGTCTCGGTGCGCGTGTCGATGCTGCTGGTCGCCTCGTCGAGGATGAGCATGGGAGGGTCGGCTACGGCCGCGCGGGCGATGGCAAGTAACTGGCGCTCTCCTTGGCTCAGGTTTCCACCATCAGCATTGAGGACGGTATGATAGCCGTCACTCAGACGTCTGATGAAGCTGTCGGCATTTACCAACTTTGCGGCTTCGATACACTCTTGGTCGGTGGCTTCTAACCTGCCATAGCGGATGTTGTCGAGCACCGTGCCTGTGAACAGATGAGTCTCCTGGAGCACCATGCCCAGACCGTGCCTGAGGTCCCGCTTGCTGATGTCGTTGACATTGATGCCGTCGAGCAGGATTTTGCCGTCCTGGATATCATAGAAACGGTTGATGAGGTTGGTGATGGTCGTCTTTCCCGCACCCGTGCCGCCCACAAATGCGATTTTCTGGTCTGGCATGGCGTCAATGTCGATGTCAAAGAGCACTTGCTTATCCTCGTTGTAGCCAAAGTCCACGTCGTTGAATTTGACGCGTCCCGACACTTTGACATATCGGTATTTGCCGTCGCCTTGCGGTATCTTCCAAGCCCAAATGCCTGTGTGCTGAATGCAGGGATGCAACAGGCCATCCTCACCGCGTTTGGCATTGACCAGCCGCACCTTGCCTGTATCGGGCTCGTTGGCCTCGTCCATGATCTTGAAAACACGGTCGGCACCCACCGAAGCGTTGAGCACGCTGTTGATCTCCTGGCTGATGCTGGCAATGGGTCTGGCAAAGCTCTTGTTGAGCGTGAGGAATGCCACCAGTGTACCAAGCGTCATGCCGCTGTACCCGTTGATGATGAGTGCGGCACCCAGCACGCCCATGAGCACATAACTCAAGTGACCCAGGTTGCCGTTGACAGGCATGACGATGTTACCGATACGGTTGGCGTCGTAGGTGTTACTGCGCAGTTCCTCGTTGATGACCTCGAACTGCTGGATGGCCTCGTCCTCGTGGCAGAAGACCTTGACGACCTTTTGGCCGGTCATCATCTCCTCAATGAAGCCGTTGACCTCGGCCAGCTTCTGCTGTTGCACACGGAAGTGCTTGCGTGACCGCTTGCCCAGATAGGTCGTTGACCACGCCATGATGAGCGCCATGACGATGGATAGAATGGTCATGGGCACACTCATCACGATCATGCTGGCAAAAGTGATGCCTAATGTAATCAATGAGTTGAACGCCTGGGGCAGACTGTTGGAGATCATTTGGCGCAAGGTGTCCACGTCATTAGTATATGCCGACATGACGTTGCCGTGGGCATGCGTGTCAAAGTACTTGATGGGCAAGGACTGCATGTGCTCGAACATGCCCTTGCGAAGCTTCAGCATTGTGCCCTGGGTGACGTTAATCATCAGTCGGCTGTGCAGATACGAGCATAGGGCGCCGAAAGCGAGCACTACGCCCAGTTTGAATAGCGTTACTGCCAATGGTCCGTAGTCGGGGTGGGTTTGGCCGATCATCGGCGTGATGTAATCGTCAATGAGGGTACGTGTAAATAGGGTAGAAGCCAGGGTGGTGCATGCTGTCACCACGATGCACACCGCTACTGCAAGGAACGAGAACTTGTAGTTCTTCATCACAATCTTGAACAGGCGCCACAATGTGCTGCGCTTGTCCACGCCAGTCGTATCCACAACGACGTGGCGTCCAGGTCCTCCACCGGGAGCTCCAGGCATTCTCATGACAGCACCTCCTTTCTGTTGTCTTGGGGTTTATCAAAGTCGCCACCGGCCTCCTCTTGAATGGCGCAGATTTCTTGATATATCTTGCAGGTGTTAAGCAAGTTATCATGGGAATCGAAACCCACCATCTTGCCGTTGTCAAGCACCAGAATCCGGTCGCAGTCCTTGATGCTGCTGATGCGCTGGGCGATGATGATTTTGGTCATCTCGGGAAGATCTTCGCGCAAAGCCGCGCGGATGCGGGCATCGGTCATGTTGTCACAGGCGCTGGTGCTGTCATCCAGCACCAAGATCTTGGGCTTTTTCAATAGAGCCCGGGCGATACACAGGCGCTGCTTTTGGCCGCCAGAGACGTTGGTACCGCCTTGTTCGATGCGGGTTTCGTAGCCTTCGGGCATTTCCATGATAAACTCGTCTGCGCATGCTGTGCGGCACGCCTCACGGCACTGCTCCAGAGTGGCGTTCTCGTCGCCCCAGCGCAGGTTGTCAAGGATAGTTCCCGTGAAAAGCACATTCTTCTGTAGCACGACTGCCACGTTGTTGCGTAGGGTCTCTAAATCATAGGTATTCACATTGTTGCCGCCGATGAGCACTTCGCCTTTCGACAGATCATACAAACGGCTCACCAGATTGATCAGTGACGACTTGCCGCTGCCGGTGCCGCCAATCACACCGATGGATTCGCCGCTGGCGATGTGCAGGTCAATGTCGTTCAAGGCATATTCGCCGCTGCCACCCTTGTAGGCGAAGAATACATGGTTAAAGTCGATGGCGCCGTCAGGAATCTCTGTCAAGGCATCTTCAGGATTGACAATATCAGGGATTTCGTTAATTATCTGTGCCACACGCTGTCCGCTTGCTAAACTTTGAGTGATGGTTACAAAAATCATGCTCAGCATCATCAAGGACATGAGTATGGTCATCACGTAGGTGAACAATGAGGTTAACTGACCGGTTGTCAAGCTTCCGCCAACCACGAATTGGGCACCGAACCAGGAAATGGCGATGATGCAGCCATAGACCACCATGTTCATCAGCGGACGGTTGAGCGCCATCAGGCTCTCGGCCTTGACGTTGAGGTCATACAGGCGCTTGGCCGCTTTCCAGAATTTGGCGTTCTCGTGATCCTCTCTCACAAAGGCCTTGACTACACGAATACCTGAGACATTCTCCTGGACAACGGCATTGAGGACGTCATACTGTTTGAACACCAAGGCAAACATCTTGGATACCTTGCTGATAATCAGCGCTAGGATAACACCCAGCACCACACTAGCGATAATGAATATAAGGCTCAGTTGCGGACTGATAACAAAACACATGACAATGCTGGACAGCAGGTTGAATGGCGCGCGCACCGATGTGCGGATAATCTGCTGATAGGCATTCTGCAGATTGGTCACATCGGTCGTCATGCGAGTAACCAAGCCCGAAGTGCTGTACTTGTCGATGTCGCTGAAGGCAAAGCGCTGGATATTCTTATACATGGCATCGCGCAGGTTGCAGGCAAAGCCGGACGATGCAAAGGAAGCGTATTTTCCCGCCATGATTGCTGCCATCATGCTAAAAAATGCCATCACGAGCATGATGAGTCCATATTTGCACACACTAGGCATGTGTCCTGTGCTGATGCCATTGTCGATGAGTTTGGCGGTGACAAATGGTATGAGCACGTCCAGGACAACTTCAAGCATAATAAAAACAGGTGTCAATAACGACGCTGTTTTATATTGCTTGACTTGTTTGAGTAGCGTTTTTAACATTGTTATCAAGTAAAAATTTTGAGAAAGTACAAAGTTACAAAGAATTCTCATTATTATTTAGATGGAGTTGCAGTTTTTGAAAAAAAACTATAAAATAGGGGCGGGTAGAGTAGTATTTATTATATATAAAGAATCTATTTAAATAATAATATATAAATAGTTGTATATTATATAATTAATAATTGTCAGTATTATTGAATATTGCCGAAAAAATTAATAAATTGCATAGAATTTGTAATTATTTGCAGAATTTTACAAAAACATTTTTAATATTTTCTTTAATTTCAGTCATATAAATATTTGTAAATTAAAAGTTTAATATTGAATATTAGTTGCTTCTCAATTGATAATTGTTGTGATTAGGCAATTTTGTGATCAATCCCGCAATTTTGAGACTCTCAACGAGGCGTATCCAGCTAAATTAAGTTGCGAATATCTGTCTTAATGAAATAAATTAGTGAGCGTCTTGTTTTATTGAAAAATCATCAAGTGATGAAATCTCTTGTTTGTATCACAAATATGGACAGGATTTGAGCATGTCTGATGATTGAGGATTTTTTAGGCATTCATTTCTAAATTGTTTAATGATCGGTTAATTGTCCCATGAATAAAGATTTTTGGCTTAATTTTTTGAATCCTCAACTCAACGAGAATTCGTTATTTGTTTTTCTCTTGTAATTAGATCGAATTCATTAGGATCATATTCACTTGTTTATGCTAATAAATGAAGCTGAAATCGCAATTCCTTAAAATATGCCGATAAAAAATAGATATTGATATTATGTAAAATACAATATCAGTATTTTATAGTTCCGGTCCCCTATTTAATGAAAATAGAAAAAATGACGTCCTTTGGTCTAATTATTTCTTTTTGCGTTTGGATTTGGATTTGAAAAGCGCTTTTCGCAGTCTTTGGGCTATTTCCTGTTCTTCATCGGCAAGGTCATCAAGTCCGACTTTTTCATAGATGGCTTGAAGTCTCTCGTGAGGACCTGGTTGCTTCTTGTCGGCCTTTGCGGCTCGTTTATAACTTTTGATGGCTTTAGGGATATCACTTTGTTGCTCTCTCAACTCTCCTAATATCATGTGGGCTTCATAACAATTCTTATCTATTTCCAACGCATTCTTCAGTTCTTGCTCAGCAGTTTCAAACTGGTCAAGTGCCATCATCAGGCGGGCTTTTCCCAGCATGGCTGGAAGGCAGTCAGGTAAAATACGCAAAGCTTTGTTGTAATTTGCTAAAGCCGAGCGTATTGCAATGTCATCATGGCGCATTCCATAGGTAACACTCCCCTCGCCCACTACCCCATCCATAGCCAAGGCCTGGTCACCCATTGTTGCATATTCTAAAGCGAGTTCGCGTAGCATTTTCTGCTGACTGTCAATCACTTCCTGTAAGCGTTCGATAGTTCTTAACTGCTTCTTAAAAGTGTTTAATTTAATGATAATCAGTCGTTTTACCGCTTCATCCTGGATGCTGTCCTTGATTTTCATGGCCTCGGTGAAGCAACGCACACATTCTTCAAACTCATGATGGTCAAACGCATGTACAGCCCTGCGATAGAGTTGATTGGCTCTTTCCTGCTCCATCGCATCGTTGATGATTTGACGGTTGTTGAACTGTCGGCTGAAGTCCACAACAGCCATATTGACGATGATGTCGCGTTCGCTGAGGGGTTTGAGGAGCGTGATGCCTTCCAGTGAGGTGCAACGTGAGAGCGCTACATAGGTTTGGCCGCCAGTAAAAGCACCGCCGGCAAAGTCGATGACCACACGGTTGAACGTGAGGCCCTGACTCTTGTGCACGGTTAGCGCCCATGCGGGTTTGAGCGGTATCTGAGTGAATGTTCCCAACACTTTCTCCTCTACTTTTTTCTCCTTCTCATTATATGAGTATTGCATGTTTTCCCAGATTTCTGGCATCACCTCCATTTCCTCGCCACTCTCAAGGGCGACAAACACGCGGTCACTGGTCAGGTGCGTCACCAAACCGATTGTGCCGTTACACCAGCGACCTTCTTTGTCGTTGCGGATGAAGATGACCTGGGCGCCTTCTTTTATCACCAGGTTGTAAGCCGTTGGCAGGCTGTTCTCGGGGAAATCCCCTTCGATAGCTCCTTCATAGACTGATTCGGGTGTCTTGAGAGCGTTCATGTGCTCATCATTGATGGAATCCACCGTATCACGACGGGTGGCGAGCGTAATGACAAAACTATCGTTTATCTCTTGATAATCAGGATTGCAACGCTGGTTGAGGCGACTGATGTCTGCAGTCGTCGCACGGTTGATGCGCACGCGGTCCAACAATGCGATAAAATCGCTGTCACTCTGACGGTAAATCTTTCGCAACTCAATGGGGACCAGGTTGATCTGTTCAAAGGCGCGGGCATTGAAAAAGAAAAAATTCTGGTAATAACGCCGCAGGATGTCGCGCATGTCGTGGGTCACGACAGGCTCCAACTGGAAAATGTCTCCCACCAGCAGCAACTGCTTGCCGCCGAAGGGTTCGCGCATATTGCCCGAATACACACGCAGTACACGGTCAACAAAGTCGATGATGTCGGCTCGCACCATTGAGATCTCATCGATGATGATGAGCTCCAACTCACGGATGAGTTTCACTTTTTCCTTGGTGTAGCGCAGCATCTTGCGCATCCGTGCCGGATTGCTATAATCCGGGTCATCGGGCACCATGGGTTTAAATGGTATCTTAAAAAACGAGTGCATGGTTTGGCCGCCCACATTTACGGCCGCGATTCCTGTCGGCGCTAGCACGATGGTCTTTTTCTTGGTGTTGGCACGGATATATTTCAGGAACGTGCTCTTTCCGGTTCCCGCTTTACCAGTAAGAAACACTGAGCGGTGGGTGTGCTGCAACACGTCCCAAGCGTCCTGGAACTCAGGATTGTTCAGATCGATATTTTCCAACTCATCTGCCATCACATCATTAAACCGTGCTGTCGCACGGGAAATTCATCAAATTGAGCAAGCTCATTTGCGTTCGACTTGCACAAGTTTTCCGCCTGAAGGGCGGTAAAAACTCTAGGCAAGAGTGATTTAGTCGAGTTTGAGGACAGCGAGGAAGGCCTTCTGGGGCACTTGCACGGTGCCGATTTGTTTCATGCGCTTCTTGCCGGCTTTCTGCTTCTCAAGCAGTTTGCGCTTGCGGCTCACGTCACCGCCATAACACTTGGCTGTCACATCCTTGCGCACCTGCTTTACCGTCTCGCGGGCGACAATCTTGGCGCCGATGGCAGCCTGGATGGCAATGTCATACTGTTGGCGCGGAATCAGTTCCTTGAGTTTCTCGCACATGCGACGACCCAGTGTCACGGCATTATCCACATGGGTCAGCGTACTCAGGGCATCCACGGGTTGACCGTTGAGCAAGATATCCAGCTTGATGAGTTTCGACTCGCGGTAACCGTTGATGTAATAGTCGAACGAGGCATAGCCCTTGCTGATGCTCTTCAGTTTGTCATAGAAGTCGATAACGATCTCACCCAGGGGGATGTCAAATGTCAGCTCCATTCGGTTGCCCGAGATATATTCCTGTTTCGCCAACTCACCGCGCTTGGAGAGACACAAGGTGATGATGGGACCCATAAAATCGCTTTGGGTAATGATCGATGCCCTGATATAAGGCTCCTCGATGTGCTCAATCACAGCGATATCGGGCAGCCCTGCAGGGTTATGAACCTCGGTCATGGCGCCTTTCTTGTCATATACCTTATAGGACACATTAGGCACCGTGGTGATAACCTCCATATTGAACTCGCGGCTCAAGCGCTCCTGTACAATTTCCATGTGCAATAGCCCCAGGAATCCGCAGCGGAAACCGAAACCGAGCGCTACCGAAGACTCGGGAGTGAACGTCAAGGCCGCATCGTTAAGCTGAAGTTTCTCCAGTGAGGCACGCAGGTTCTCAAAATCCTCGGGATCGATGGGATAGACACCCGCGAACACCATCGGCTTGACCTCTTGGAAACCCTCGATGGCACTTTCACACGGCTGTTGCACATGAGTGATGGTGTCACCCACCCTCACTTCGACAGAATTCTTGATTCCCGAGATGATGTAGCCCACGTTGCCAGCCGACAGGCGTTCACACGGTTGTTGGCGCAACTTGAGCACACCCAACTCATCGATGTTATATTCCTTTTGGGTATTGACAAACTTCACGAAGTCACCCTTGGCGATCGAGCCGTTCAGTATCTTGAAATACACGATGATGCCCCTAAAGGAATTGAATACCGAGTCAAAGATCAACGCCTGCAACGGTGCCTCGGGGTCGCCCTCGGGAGCAGGGATGCGGTCCACAATGGCATCGAGGATGGCGGGCACACCTTCACCGGTGCGGGCGCTGCAGCGGATGATGTCACCCGGATCACAGCCCAGCAACTCTACGATCTCGTCCTCCACCTCATCGGGATGTGCGCTGTCCATGTCAATCTTGTTGATGACAGGAACAATCTCAAGCCCGTTGTCGATGGCCATATACAGGTTGCTGATGGTCTGGGCCTGCACGCCCTGGGTGGCATCCACCACGAGCAACGCGCCCTCGCAAGCCGCTATCGATCGCGACACCTCGTAGGAGAAGTCCACGTGTCCCGGAGTGTCAATCAGGTTAAGCGTGTATTTTGTGCCGTCCTTCATGTAATCCATCTGGATGGCGTGGCTCTTGATGGTGATACCGCGCTCACGCTCCAGGTCCATGTCGTCCAGAACTTGGGCCTGCATATCCTTGCCAGCCACCGTGTTGGTGACTTCCAGCAAGCGGTCGGCGAGTGTGCTCTTGCCGTGGTCGATGTGTGCCACGATGCAGAAGTTGCGTATTGTCTTCATTGGGATATCCTTGTCTTTCTGTTTTGGAGTGCAAAGTTAATGTTTTTTTCCCACATTGCATCGCCTAATGTTACCATTGATCGTGCTTACGCACGAGAAATCAAACAAAATCAATTTCAAATCATTTAAAATCAACCAATTAATACACGTATTTTCTTCTTTAAAAAAACAACTTAGCTCGCTTGGATCCTTTCAAACAACAGGAACAAGAATAAACAACAGCTACAACACTTTTTTAGAAGACTATAAGTACAATAAAGGCAATATATTGATAATAGTGCTAATTGTCTTTATTGTTGTTTTAAACCTGTGCGCTGATGACAAAATTTTTAAACACGAATGACGCTGATTTACGCTAATTTTTTTATAAATTCGTGGTAATCAGCGTTTTTTATTATTTAAAATTTGTCCTTTTTGTCTTCAAAACTTGAGTGCGGAAGCCAACCTGTTATCCTTAGCGTCTTAGCGACTTTGCGTGGGGCCGTTGAGTGCGGATGCCCAACTCCCCCTCTAAGATTAGAGGGGGTGCCCGAAAGGGCTGGGGCGTTGATACCATCAGAAACCATCAGAAATTTCAGTTGTTTGGACAAAAAAACACCTTGATTTGCAATTTCCAGCAATTGTTTCTAAATTTGCGTTCTAAATTCAACATCAATCCATTACGACAATGAAAAAGAACATTCATTTTCTTCTGCTCCTGCTGGCCATCCTGCTGCCAGCCACTGCCTCTGCCTACGACTTCGAGGTCAACGGCATCTACTACCTCAGCAACGGCAATGAAGCCACCGTGACTTACAGTCCAAGTTCTAATAAATACACTGGCGATGTGACCATCCCCGCTACCGTTACCTACGGCGGCACGACCTACTCCGTCACCTCCATCGGCAACTCTGCTTTCTCTTCCTGCGAGAGCCTGACCAGCATAATAATCCCTAATTCCGTCACCTCAATCGGCGGCTCTGCGTTCCGTAGCTGCAGTGGCCTGACCAGCATCGACCTCCCCAACTCCGTCATCTCCATCGGCAACGAGGCATTCGCTTACTGCCGCGGCCTGACCAGCATTGACCTCCCCAACTCCGTCACCTCCATCGGCAATTTGGCCTTCTTTTACTGCACCAACCTGACTAGCATAACAGTAGCGAGTAGTAATCCAACCTATGATTCCCGCAACAACAGCAATGCTATCATTGAGACAGCTACTAACTCGTTGATTGCTGGTTGTATGAACACCATTATTCCCAACTCGGTCACATCCATCTGCGACAGAGCGTTCTGTAGCTGTAGCGGCCTTACCAACATCGACATCCCCAAATCCGTCACAGTAATCGGCCCATTAGCATTCTCTGGCTGCAGCGGCCTGACCAGCATCAACATCCCCAACTCTGTCACGACCATTGGCGACAATGCATTTTGGAGATGCAGCGGCCTGACCAGTATAACAGTAGCGAGTAGTAACCCAACCTATGATTCTCGCAACAACTGCAACGCTATCATTGAGACTGCAACTAATACGCTGATTACTGGCTGCATGAACACAGTTATCCCCAACTCTGTCACTACCATCAGCAACGATGCGTTCTATAGTTGCAGTGCCCTGACCAGCATCGACATCCCCAACTCTGTCACCTCTATCGGCAATTCTGCGTTCTCTTACTGCGAGAGCCTGACCAACATTGACATCCCCAACTCCGTCACTTCAATCGGTGGTAGTGCGTTCTGTGGCTGCAGCGGTTTGACCAGTATCAGTTTTACTAACCCCAACTTTGACATTACGTTAGGTGCAGATGTGTTCTTTGGCACAGCGTGGTATAATAATCAGCCCGATGGCGTAGTTTATCTCGGTCTCATTGCATACAAATACAAAGGGACAATGCCTGAAAATTCAAGCATTACTCTAAGGGATGGAACTCTATGTATAACTGCCTCTGCGTTCTCTGGCTGCAGTGGCCTGACCAGCGTCACCATCCCCAACTCCGTCACTACAATCGGCGAAGAGGCGTTCTATAACTGCAGAGGCCTGACCAGCGTGTCCATCGGCAACTCCGTCACTACAATCGGCGAAGAGGCGTTCTATAACTGCAGAGGCCTGACCAGCGTGTCCATCGGCA
>JAFZKD010000103.1 GCA_017553785.1 Muribaculaceae bacterium
AGTGTCGAGGTGCTTCCTTCAGGTTTTGTATCAGGTTCCAAAATCACATCGGTGACCATACCTAACTCCGTCACATCCATCGGAGACTATGCGTTCCAAGACTGCACTGGACTGACCAGTGTGAATATCGGCTCTTCTGTCATTTCCATCGGAAATAATGCGTTCAAGAGTTGCTCGCTAACTAAATTGATTTGGAACGCCAAGAATTGTTCATCAATGGGAAACATGACTAAATCCAATATCACCCAAGTGACAATTGGTTCAAGTGTCGAGGTGCTTCCTTCAGGTTTTGTATCAGGTTCCAAAATCACATCGGTGACCATACCTAACTCCGTCACATCCATCGGAGACTATGCGTTCCAAGACTGCACTGGACTGACCAGCGTGACCATACCCAACTCCGTCACTTTCATCGGATACTGTGCGTTCTCACAATGTACAGACTTGACCACAATATCGCTTCCTAACTCTGTATTCGTAATGTCAAGTTTAGCTTTCAGTGGTTGCACTAAATTGGCTAAGGTCTATTGTAGGGCAATTATGCCCCCTATCGTGAATAATATTAATGTATTTGATAATGTGGCTTATCAGAATGCTATTCTATATGTACCTGATTTGACATACGGATACTATGTCCAAACCAATCCGTGGAGCCTGTTCCTTGATATTAAGACTATGCCGTATAGTGATGGAGGCACTGTGTTCAATACAGAAATTTATCCCACGAGCGTGAGGATAAATGATGACAGCCAGACGACAAATAGTTACTTCACATTCGGGGGCAAGCGCTACAATTCGACGTTGTTGGTAACGGGCCTGGAACCTAATCAAATCTATAGTGCGAGTTATACCAAGGGCGGCATTGAGACCCAACTGAAGTTTTATACGTCAGACTTAATGATGACCCCCGAGGGAGGCACGATGCTAGACGAGACTACAGTGATGCTTAAGGCTGGGACCAATATGGCTGATGAGGAAACTATATGCGGTTTTGATTGGCGACGTTATGATGGCCCAGATGATTATTTGGGCACGAGGGTTTATTGCCCAGTCTATGGAGGCATCATGGCTGGTACACTCCAAAATCTGGCCAAGGACACATTTTATAAGTTCCGCCCGTTCTATAAGTCAAGTGCAGGTAACGTCTATTATGGTGATTGGGTGACCTTCTACACCGTTGATGCTGATGTGGATTTCTCTCCTGTTGTCTATACCTACAGCTTGCCAGAAGTGACTACTACAGAAGCTACCCTGCAAGGTGTCGCTTTACGTGGTTCGGAAACTATCACTCAGCAGGGCTTTGAGTATAGAAAAGCCACTTCTTCTACTAGAATCAAAGTGAACGCTACAGGAGAACGCATGAGCAAAACTGTAACTGGCCTGCAGCCCAACACGAAATATAAATTCCGTGCCTTTGTTATTGCTGGCGGTGAAACATTCTATGGTGATGAGGTAGAATTTATCACCTTATCAAATTCAACCACTACCAGTGGCGATGTTGACGGTGATGGAAAGGTTAACATTGATGATGTTACCGCTTTGATTGATATATTGCTCAATGGTAGCGTAGCTTCTGGTAATGCTGATGTTGACGGAGATGGCCGCGTGAATATCGATGATGTTACTGCTCTTATCGACTACCTGTTGAACGGCCATTAACAGTCAAGATAGTACCATGGTTTTTATTCCCCACTTCATACGAGCGTGGGGGATAGATTTATAGTAGGTTTGTTCTATGTAAAAAACAATAGTTTGAGGAAACAAACAGTAAAGTTGCTGGGGAATTAGGATGCTGTTTGTGCCCCTGAATAGCGTTTTGGCATGGTGCTCATTTTGGTGGTGATGTACCTTTGCAGCTGATGGGATGATATATGCTTTTAACATCTTGTTAACAGTTCCGCCCCTCCCTTTCATTTTTATTGCGACAACAAAACAGGCTCTATGCCAGCCGATTAGAAGTCAACCATCAAAAATGCCCCGTCTGCATTTTGACAGGAACGTCAATCAGTCTAATTTGAGAAATTGGCTGCGTCGAGCTTAAGGTTCGCATTAGCCCCGCAGGGTAAGTGCGGATGCCCCAAAACAGGTTGTTTTATTGTTGTTCGTGTTGTTTGAAAAAAAAGGATGCGGTAGCCCAGTATGCGAAATTCGTGAAATTCGTAGTTTGAGAAACTGCAAGGTTGCAAGAAAAGAGGGGGTGTTTTCTTTGGATGTAATTTTGCAGTGTCACCGGGAGGCGAGCCCGGTGTGAGAGATGTATTATTAATGATTAAAGAAAGGATTTAGTGATGAAGACCAAGGTTTTTAATGTGATTGTGCTCGACAAGAGCGGTTCGATGAGTAGTATTGCCCGTCAGGCGATCGATGGCGTGAACGAGACCATCGGCAGTATCAAGAGTGCCCAGGAAAAGAACCCCGACCAGGAACACACGGTGACGCTCGTGGCGTTTTGCGGCTGCGAGATGCGCAGCATCTATGATAACGTGCCCGTTGCCGAGGCGAAACCCCTCACCGACAAGGACTATCGCCCGTGCTGTATGACCCCATTGTATGACGCTATCGGCACGACAATCAGCCGCGTGCATGCCCTCAAGACCCAGGAGAACGACTCGCTGGCCCTCGTGACCATCATCACCGACGGCTATGAGAACGCGTCGCACGAATTCACCCACTCAGCCATCCGTGCCCTTATCGAGAGCTACAAGGAGCAAGGTTGGCAGTTCACCTACATCGGCGCCGACCACGACGTGGAACACGTCTCGTTCTCGCTGAGCATCGACCATCACCTGCAGTTTGACAAAACCGCAGCCGGCACCAAAGCCATGTTTGCCAAGGAACGCAAGTCGCGTGACCGCTGGCTGGCAAAGATGTATAGCTGCATGGAGGCACCCATCTCGGCCGAGGAACGTGCCCATCGCATCAAGAATGTCAACAAGGAAGACTATTTTGACGACGAGGATTGATGACAGGAAATGCCAATGGCCGCTGCTCAACACGGGTAGCGGCTTTTTGGCATGGTTTTTGCTGCAATTTTTAATATTAACCTAATCTGTCAAGCGATATGGACCAGCCAAACCTTCACAATCTAAAATACGGCATCATTTACCTGTATAGCGATCGTAGCTTCTCACTTGGACAACATGATCCTGAGGCGATTGTCAAGAAGTTTGTATCTCCCTTGCAAGTCGAGTGGATCAATGAGCCTGGTCGTGAAGACATGCTCTTGATAGCGAGACGCTTCAATGTGGGCAATATTGGTCAATATGCCACGGTGAGCCTGACCTTAAGCCGCATGAACCGCTCTGGCGGATGGTTTGAGGCGATACGCCGTTTTGCCGACGTGCTGATGGGTTTCAGCGATGCCCGTGAGGGCAATATCGAGCTTAATGAGTACGACTTTGGCTATCGGTATGAGCAGCATACATCGGTATTCGGTTTAGCACCCGAAGCGGCACCGCAGGACCACACGCGTGTTGAGTCGGCGGAACTGACATTGGCCGAGAAAACTGCCAAGTGGCTGAGGAGAAGTTCCAGAACTGAAGACCGAGTGTCAAGTTCCGAAGCACGGGAATGCCCGATGCCGAAATATGAGCCTGACTTGCTAGAGGAAGAGAGCCGCGAGCTCAACCGCATCGAGCGCGAGCGCAAACAGGCACTTGAGCGCATCAAGAACGAGATTGTCAATTACATTGCCACTTATCATGACGATCCTAAGGCCCTGATGGCCGAACTGCTGCGCGGAAAGGTGGTGGTGGGTTTGCCAGGCCGCGTGCTGGTGAATGGCGACATGAAAATCGTGCTGCCCGAGCGTGACGAGATGGAGATCAGGATGCCGGCGATGAGCCGAACACTTTACATCCTGTTCATGAAGCTGCGCAAGCAGGGGCATGAGGGCATCGTATTGAGAGACATCGATGAGTATCGTGACGACATCATCGACATCTATAGCCTGGTCAAGCCCGGTGCCGATGAGAATCGGGTAGCCCGGTCGGTCGATAACCTGTGTGACCCCTACGGCGAGTCACTCCATCAGGCGATTTCGCGCATCAACCGTTGTATCAGGTCGGTAATTACCGACAAGAAACTGGTCAAGCAATACACCATCACTGGCACCAGGGGCGGGGTGTATGGTATCGCCCTTGAACCGGAACTGCTTGAATTGCCGCGCGCAGTGACTGGCGACTAAGGCTTGTCAAAGACGGTACTGCACAAACGCTTCGATGGCTTCGTAGGTGGATAGGCCCAGCTGCTGATAGACCTCGGCAAGCCCCCTGTTGCGGTCGATGGAGCGTTGCCATGGCAGCTTGCCGTCGGCGTTGGAACGGAAAGGCGCGTCATGGATTTGGGAGTGGAACTTGAGAATCGCGGCGCGTTTGTCGCCGAATTCCTCGGGGCTCATCGGTACAGCCATCTCCACATGATCCACATCCCACTGGCCCCACTGGCCGCGGTACATCCACACGCGGCAGTCACGCATGAATTCCTCCTCCTTGAGGTTGTTCAGGGCATGAACCACAGCGGTAAAGGCCCGCACATGAGTGCCGTTGGGGTCAACCAGGTCGTTGTCAATGAAAATCTGGTGTGGCTTGATCTGACTGATAAGGTCTTGAATCACGCTGATATCGGCATCGGTGATTTTGCCCTGTCCATGCGGGTGGTTAATGTAGAACGGCATCCTCAGGTCATATAACTTGTCACGGGAAACCCCCATCTGGCGGCAAGCCATAAAAGCCTCGCTCAACATGATGGAACCCTTGAAGTAGCGCAGGTCGTTATCCTCGTCATGGCAGATGCTGTTGTCATCTAGCCTTTCCAGAATCTGCTCATAGGCTTGGTTGTCCTTGTCGGGATAATAGTAGTGGAATACGCGTTTGGCGAGGATAAGGCTGCGTTGCAGGTTATCGTCACTCACGGCCACATCGCCATCGGTCTGAAATGCGATGCTCACGTCATGCCCCTGCTGAACCAGTCGTCGCACAGTGCCGCCCATCGAGACCACTGCGTCGTCGGGGTGGGGGCTGAACACCAGCACGCGCTTGGGGTAGGGCGTCTCCCGCTCGGGACGATGCGTATCGTCGGCGTTGGGTTTGCCTCCTGGCCATCCCGTGATGGTGTGTTGCAGGTCGTTGAAGATCTTGATGTTGACATTATAGGCCGACTCATAAAGGGCGACCAGTTCGCTCAGTCCGTTGTCGTTATAGTCCTTGTTGGTGAGTTTGAGGATGGGTTTGCCAGTCTGTCCGCACAGCCAGATGATGGCCCGCCTGATGAGGTGGTCGTTCCATTCACAGGAGGTAACCTTCCAGGGGTAGCTGATGCGGGTCAGATGAGACGCGGCATCCAGGTCGGCATAGATTTTCACATCGCTGTGGACTTGCAGGAACGAGGCGGGCACCAGATCGGTCATTCTTCCCTCAATGGTGTTGAAAAGGGCTTGGGCACTGTCCTCTTCCCACGCCACGCAGATGATTTTATCAGCGCTCAAGATGTTGCCGATGCCCAGCGTGACGGCCGTCTTGGGAGCCGTCTCGGTCTGGAAAGCGTCAGCGACACGGGTGCGGGACTCGTTGCCCAGCAGCATTAGGCGGCAAGCGCTGTTGCGTGCCGAACCAGGTTCGTTATACACGATGCTGCCATCGGGAGTCAGGTCACAAAGCACCAGGTCCAGTCCGCCGGCGTCGGTAATCTCGCGCTCATAGGCTTTACACTGGCCGTGGACACCCTCGATGGTGCTTGGGCTGTTAAAGAAATGGATGTTGGAGCGCTCAATGTCCACCTTGGAATACAGCCGTTCGTAGATGAGGTCATGCAGATTGAGCCGTCCGTCAACATAGCCCACACCCAACTCGCTCAGGCTGAACGCCACGACCCCCGCAAAACTCACCTTATCGGCAAAGTAAAGCTTCACCAGCTCGTCATAGACCCGCATGACATATCGTCCTGGGCCTAGTGCGATCACGCAACGTCCTTTTTCCTCAACACAGTTGTTGATGATCTGAGCCACCTCGTGGGCCGCTTCAGCAGCGCCCTTCTCGGTGCTCTCCAGTACCGTGGTCTTGATTTTTTCATACCGCGTGAGCGACGCGAGTTCAATCTCGTTCTCTGGCCTGTAATACCTGTAAGGTATCTGGTGGAACTTGATATTGGTCCTTAAATCCGTGTTCATCTTTTTTACCTTAGTAGTTGTTTCAACCAAGCAAAGTTAAAATATAATTTCATAACTACCCAATTTATTTTCTTTTTTTTATTGGCCATTGTCCTCGGCAATGTGAAATACCCCGTCAGGCAGACGCTATTGCTGGGCGTTGGAATCTGCCAGGGGCAACTAACTGGGCGTGAACATGTGGTTTAACGAGAAAAATATGTATCTTTGCGGTTCAATTAAAAAGGCTGAATACATGGCAATGAATTTGAAATATGACAGTCAGGGCGACGCCACAAAGCTGTTGTTGCTCGAAACCTATGGTTGTCAAATGAATGTGGCGGACAGCGAAGTGGTCGCTACAGTGATGAAGATGGCCGGCTATGAGACCTGCGAGACCATTGACGATGCCGACGCGATATTCATCAACACCTGCTCGGTGCGCGACAATGCCGAGCAGAGGATTTTCTCACGTCTCAACCAGCTGAACGCTTATCGCCACAAAAGGCAAAAACGCCTGATTATCGGCATCATCGGCTGCATGGCTGAGCGTATGAAGGAAGTGCTCATCAGCGACTACGGCGTGGACTTGGTGGCCGGCCCCGACGCATACCTTGAATTGCCATCGCTTATCGGACTTGCCGAGCGTGGCGAGAAAGCTATCAATACCGAGTTGTCCACCACCGAGACTTACCGCGACATCATCCCGTCGCGTGTGGCGGGCAGTAAGGTGAGCGGTTTCATCAGCATCATGAGGGGCTGCAACAATTTTTGTACCTACTGCATCGTGCCTTATACACGAGGCCGTGAGCGCAGCCGTGAGCCTCAAAGCATCCTCAACGAGCTCGCCGACCTGCAAGAGCGCGGGTTTAAGGAGGTCACGCTCCTGGGGCAAAATGTCAATTCCTACCTTTACAAGCCGGCCGATGGCAACGAACCTGTGGATTTGGCGGCTTTGTTGGCGATGGTCGCCGAGGCCGCTCCCGAGATGCGTGTGCGTTTCACTACCAGCAATCCCGAGGATCTGAGCGATGCCATCATCGAGACGATGGCAAGCCACGCCAACATCTGCAACCACATCCATCTGCCTGTGCAGAGCGGCAGTAACAAGGTGCTCAAGCTCATGAACCGCAAGTACACCCGTGAGTGGTATTTGGACCGCATTGCCCGCATCCGTGCGGCGATGCCCGACTGCGGCATCTCGACCGACATGTTCACGGGTTTCCATGACGAGACCGAAGAGGATTTCCAGGAGACGCTGTCGCTGATGCGTGAGGTGGGCTTTGACTCGTCCTTCATGTTCAAGTACAGCGAGCGCCCAGGCACCTTTGCAGCCAAAAATCTGCCTGACAACGTCCCCGAGGACGTGAAAATTGACCGTTTGAACCGCATGATCGCCTTGCAGAATGAGCTGTCGTTGTGCAGCAACCGCAATGACGTTGGCAAGACCTTCGAGGTGCTGGTCGAGGGATATAGCAAGCGAAGCCGTGACGACATGTTCGGCCGCACACAGCAAAACAAGGTCATCGTGTTCCCTGCTGGCGGCGAGAAGCCTGGCGACAAGGTGATGTGCCGTGTCATGAGCGCTTCGAGCGCTACCCTCAAGGGGGAACGTGTCGATCAATAATTAGCGCGTTTTTCCGTAAAGTTGTGAAAACTCATTTAATCTAGTGGATAAAAGAGAGAATTAGAGATGGACTTTGTACATACATGTAATGAGATATTCGACCAGACTGTGAAACTCTATCACGTCACCGATGACGTGGATGCTGTGTTCAATAACCCCTATGATGAGGATAGCATCGAGGGACGCCTTGCCTGGAAGCATTGGATTGATGCCGTGCAATGGCATCTTGAGGACATCATTCGGGACGAAAACATAGACCCTGTGGAAGCGCTCGCGTTGAAACGCCGCATCGACCATAGCAATCAGGACCGCACCGACCTCGTGGAGGAGATTGACGACTATTTTCACAAGAAGTATGCCGATGTGGTTGTCCAACCCACTGCCACCCTCAACACCGAGAGCCCCGCATGGGCAATCGACCGCCTGTCGATTCTTGCGCTCAAGATCTGGCACATGCGTGAACAGACCGAACGCACCGATGCTGATGCCGCACACATCGCCAAGTGCCGTGTCAAACTTGATGTTCTGCTGGAACAACGCAAGGATTTGACATTAGCTATCAGTCAGCTGATTGATGATATTTCGGCCGGACGTAAGTTCATGAAGGTATATCACCAGATGAAGATGTATAACGACCCCGATACTAATCCTGTCCTATATGGCAAGAAATGATCATAATAATATTCTTGTCATCCGTTTGTCGGCACTTGGCGATGTGGCGATGACCATTCCCGTGCTGTACCCCGTTTGCCGAGCCAATCCTGACACCCGCTTCGTCATGCTGACCAAGAAATGGCCCGCATCGATGTTCCATGACCGCCCCGACAACCTATCGGTGATGGGCATAGAAACCAAGGAGTACAAGGGCATTTTCGGGCTCATCAGACTGGCAAGGCAGTTGCGTCGGGAATACAGTATCGATGCGGTAGCCGACCTGCACAACGTGTTACGGTCTAGAGTGGTGGGCGCTTACCTGAATCTATGCGGTATTACTGTGTCCCGCATCGACAAGGAACGAGCCAAGCGTAAGGCCCTCATCAAGCACAAGACGAACGAGCCAGTGACCCCTACACACGAGCGTTACCGCAAGGTGTTCATGCAACTGGGATTTGACGCGCCCGACAATTTCACCCGTCTGTATGACGGCAAACCCTTGCCGGTCAGCCCCATCGTGGTGAACAAGGAACCTGGACAACGCTGGTTGGCCATTTCGCCTTTTTCGGCTCACGAGGGCAAAGCCTATCCCTTGGAACTGATGGAACAGGTGGTGGCACAGTTGAGCCAGCGCGAGAATTACCAGATTTTCCTGATGGGTGGTGGCAAGGCCGAGAAAATCGCTTTGAGGCCCATCGTGCGCAAGTATAAGAATGTCATATCGATGGCCGAGATCAAGCACGGTTTCATCGACGAGTATGCCCTTTTGTCCAGATGCGACCTCATGCTCACGATGGACTCGGCGAATATGCATCTGGCATCGTTGGTTGGGCTTAAGGCGGTGACCATTTGGGGCGCTACCGCACCAGCCTGCGGATTCATGGGCTATGGTCAGGATGATTCCAATAACATCCAGCTCGACATGGATTGCAGGCCTTGCTCCATCTATGGTGAGCGTGATTGCCGTTACGGTGATTTCCGTTGTCTCAAAGGGATTTCACCCGACTGGATTGTGAAACGTGTGATTGATGCCATTGAGGGATAATAATATTCCAAATGTTGCACATTTCGCTGATTTTGATTAATTTTGCCCAACAATTATAATTATCCCATGCTTTATGGCTGAGAACAATAAACCCTTCCGCAACGTGCTTGTCATGCGCCTCTCGGTGCTCGGCAATGTGGCGATGACCATACCTGTGTTGTATCCTGTGTGCAAGGCCAACCCTGACACCCGCTTTATCATGCTGACCAAAAAATGGCCCGCGTCGATGTTCCATGACCGTCCCGCGAACCTCAAGGTGGTGGACTTTGATGTCAACGAGAACCATAGTGGACTCATCGGGTTGTTGAAGCTGTCTTCCCAACTGCACAGGCTCTATGATATCGATGCGGTAGCCGACCTGCACAACGTGAAAGGTACATGGGTGATTGATGCCTATATGAAAGCCAAGGGTGCCAAGATAGCACGCCTTGACAGGGAAAAACCTAAACGCAGGGCGCTGGTCAACCACAAGACGAACGAGCCGGTCACCCCTATTCATGAACGCTACCGCAATGTGTTCAGGCAGTTGGGATTTGAGGCTCCCGACAATTTCAAGCGGCTTTACGAGGGACGGGATTGGCCCGAAAGCCCCATTGTGCCCAAGAAGGAGCCTGGACAGCGATGGATTGCCATCTCGCCATTTTCGTCTCACAGGCAAAAAGCCTATCCCCTAGATCTCATGGAGCAGGTGATCGCCGAACTGACCAAACGCGATAATTACTACATCTTTCTGATGGGGGGCGGCAAGGCCGAGAAAATCGCTTTGAGGCCCATCGTGCGCAAGTACAAGAATGTCATATCAATGGCCGAGATCAAGCATAAGTTCATTGACGAGTACGCCTTGCTGGCAAAGTGTGAGCTGATGCTGACCATGGAGTCGGCAAATATGCACCTGGCGTCGCTCGTGGACACTCAAGCGATGACCATCTGGGGTCCCACTTCTCCGGCCTGCGGCTATTTGGGCTACAATCAGGTAGTGGAGGACGATATCCAGCTTGACATGCCATGCCGGCCTTGTTCCATCACGGGTGACAAGCCTTGCAAGTATGGCGATTATCCCTGTCTGAAGAACATCAAACCCGAGGATATCGCCCAACATGTCATCGAAGCCGTTGAGTACAACGTCGAGCATGAGACCAAGGCGACCAAGTTGGCGATAGCCGCCAAGGAGGCACTTGATAAAGAGAAGCCCGGAAAATGAAAAGTATCCTGATCACTGGTGCGGGCGGTTTCATTGGCGGTTTCCTTGTCGAAGAGGCTTTGCGTCGGGGCTATGACACGTGGGCTGCCGTGCGCTCCACAACGAGCCGCGAGTTCCTGCAAGACGAGCGCATCCATTTCATCGAGTTGGATTACAGTGACCAAGACCGCCTTGAGGAGACCTTGCGGGACCATCTTGGCGAGTGGGGCAAGTGGGACTACATTGTTCACAACTTGGGCGTGACCAAGAGCACCAACTATTTGGACTTTGAACGGGTTAACTTCGGTTATCTTCGTGCGCTGGTTGATGCCTTGCAAGCGACCGAGATGACGCCTGAGGTGTTCTTGATGATGAGCAGCCTGAGTGTGATGGGGCCTGGTGACGAAAAGACTTACCGACCCATTTCATCGACCGATATTCCCATGCCCAACACGTTCTATGGCGTGTCAAAACTCAAGGCCGAGACCTATTTGAATACTGCCAAGGACTTCCCTTATACCATCTTTCGCTGCACTGGCGTTTATGGGCCACATGAGCGCGACTACTACCTGATGATCAAGAGCATCAGGCGGGGATTTGACTTCAGTGTGGGTTTCAAAAAGCAGATGCTCACATTCATCTATGTCAAGGATCTGGTGACGGGCGTGATGGATGCGCTGGAGAAGGGGCCTTTGCGCAAGGCCTATTTTATCAGTGAGGACCGGGCCTATACCCAGCAGGAGTTCCGTCAAATCGTCTGCGAGGAGTTGGGCAAGAAGTATGTCATTCCCGTGATCTGTCCGTTGTGGCTGGTCAAGAAGGTGTGTAGCATCGCTGAGTGGTTCGGTAAGGTGACACTCAAGGCGAGCACCCTCAACCGTGACAAGTTCAAGCTTCTCAAGCAGCGCAACTGGCAATGTGACACGACTGACGCGCAGCTGGATTTTGGATTCAACCCGCAGTATCCGCTGCGTGAGGGCATCCGAGAGGCCATCGCTTGGTATCGCAGTGCGGGATGGTTATAATGAAACCTGTTTTCCTTATCGGTTATATGGGCTGTGGCAAGACCACCCTGGGCGAGGTTCTTGCCCGCCAGTTGGGTGTGCCGTTTATTGACCTTGACCAATACATCGAGCGGCAGATGGGATTTGCGATAATTGACCTGTTTGCCATGGTAGGCGAGCGTCGTTTTCGGGAGATAGAGGCCAAGGCGCTTCGCGAGGTGGCGGCGATGACTGGTGTAGTCGTGGGTTGTGGCGGTGGCACCCCATGCTATAGCGACAATATGCTGGTGATGAACAAGGCGGGCATCACCGTGTGGCTGACCACCAGCCCTGAGCGCATTGCTCAACGGCTGTGCATTCCCGAACACAAGACCAAACGCCCAAAAATCAACAATCTTCCTGATGTGGACATACTTCCACTTGTGGAGCGGGAACTGAACGACCGTTCCCCTTACTACGGGCAAGCCCAACTCCAGTTCGATTCCACCGATATCGAGACTGGCCCAGATACCGAACACACGGCTCAGCGCCTTGTGGCAATCCTCGAATCATTGAATTGATGGTTGTGCCAATGTGGTAGATGTGTCGCCTTGTCGGCTTTTGGCCTGGTTTTTGTCCGTATGGAAAAAATGATGTAATTTTGTCGCTTTAGAGACCAAAGTAGGACAACACATGGCAGATGATAAGCGCAAGTGGTATGTGGTGTGGCAGGGAACGGAACCTGGCATCTGTGACTCGTGGGCAGAGTGCGAGTTGCGCGTCAAGGGGTTCCCTGGTGCACGCTACAAAGCGTTCGGTTCCCAGCAGGAAGCTGTCGAGGCCTTCCGCAATGATCCGGGCGAGATGGAGATTCTACGTGCCATCGTCCGTGCCCCGCGTGAGTATGTCAACTATGATGCGATACCCGAGATTGTGCATGACAGCATAGCCGTTGACGGGGCTTGCTCGGGCAATCCAGGTGTGATGGAATACCGGGGTGTGGATGTCCCGACCCAGGCCGAACTTTTCCGTCAAGGGCCTTTCCCTGATGCGACGAACAACATCGGCGAGTTCCTGGCCATCGTGCATGCGCTGGCGCTTTTCCACAATCAGGGCAATGACCATACAGCTATCTACACCGACAGCCGGACGGCGCTGGCATGGGTCAGGGCCAAGCAGTGCCGCACCAAGTTGGCGCATACCGATGCCAATACGCGGCTGTTTGAGATTATCAAGCGTGCCGAGCGTTGGTTGGCCACCCATACATGGCGCAATGCCCTGTTGAAATGGGAAACGAGCCAATGGGGTGAGATTCCCGCCGACTTTGGCCGCAAATAAAAGACGAAGAGAATGGCAGAAAAACGGATCATGAAATATCGCGATGAACTGGATAAGAGTTATGGCGTGGCAGGCATGGCATTGGGACTGTCGGTCCTTGACGCTGCTGATCTGTTCACGGCAGTGACTCTTGATGGTGAAGGTCCAGGCTGCATCCAGTTCACACCTGAGTTCTTCTTCGCGGGAAACCCGCGACTCTCGCCCAGAGGGGCATGGCAATACATCTTGGGGCATTACCGCATCTCGGTGGGCCTCGCCGTTGCCAATGCCCTGTGTCGACGCATGGTACTCGACAACGAGAAGGTGGACAACCAGTTGCGTGACCAGTTGTTCATCGCTGCCTGTGACGACGGACGTGATTACTGCCAGCTGGAGCGTGACGAGGTCGAGCCGATATTTGACGAGGCATTCGATAACATGAGACGCCTTTTTTCGGATCAGCGGGTGCGCAAGGCGATGGACGTGTTTGTTGAGGCGTTGCAGAAACGGCGTACGCTCTCGCACATTGATGTAACCGACATTTTGCAGCGACTGGACCTTATGTGACATCAATAATTATATATAATAATGTGTAATATAAATAAACTGTAAAGATAAAGAGCTCCCTGCTTTTCAGTCTCTTGTATCCTTATCATTGCTGAAACAAATAAAAACAATTATCACTTATGCAGACTGTTCTATTTCATTCGACGATATACGGACCCATCCACAGCCGCAGGCTGGGTATGTCCCTTGGAATTAACCTCATGCCCAATGATGGCAAGATCTGTTCATTTGATTGCCTGTATTGCGAGGCGGGCTTCAATGCCCAAGGTGCGGGTAAGGACGGCGTGCCGACCCGCGACACCGTCAAGAAACAACTCAGGCGCAAGCTGGAGGAGATGAAAAACGAAGGACAGACGTTGGACGTCATCACGTTCTCGGGCAATGGAGAACCGACATTACATCCCGAGTTCAAGAAGATCGTCGACGATGTGTTGCGTCTTAGGACCGAGTTCTTCCCTAATGCCAAGGTTTCGGTCCTCAGTAATTCAACAATGGCTGGAAAAGCTTCAGTTGCCGAGGCCTTGCTCAAGGTGGATAACAATATCCTGAAGTTGGACAGTGCGATTCCTAGAACGTTTATCACCTTGAATCGTCCCGTGTCGTCCAATTGTATCCCCGAGGGTGTCATTGCCGACCTCAAGATATTTTCGGGACAGTGTGTGGTGCAGACCATCATGATTCGTGGCGAATATGAAGGCAAGCGTTTTGATAACACGACTGACGAGGAACTTGACGCTCTGTTGAGGGCCTATCTGGAAATCAACCCCAAGGAGGTGATGCTCTACAGCATCGACCGCAAGACCCCAGTCGATAACCTTGAGAAAGTCTCTAAGGAGGAGATGGAGAAAATCGCCCAGCGGTTCCGTGATGCAGGGCTGACAGTAAAGGTAAACGCTTAAATAACTCCAAGAAGCGGTAAAAAACCGCCATAATTCGCTATCGAAATGTTAATGTAAGTTATTTTTGAAAAATAACGGGGCAAAAGTTTTGTCGGTTTGCCGGTCGGTTGTAATTTTGCAACGCTTTTCGGCTCACAATATGTTAAATTGCGTGAGCGGTTTTTTTGACGCCTTATCGGGGCGTTGCGGGCCGGGGGCACGAGATCATTGAAATGTTTGCAATGAGG
>JAFZKD010000104.1 GCA_017553785.1 Muribaculaceae bacterium
ACAATATTTATATGTCGAACATTGCCCTTTATCTGAGAACCGATTTGACCTCAAAGTGTCAACGATGTCCTGATACAAAGTGTCAACGATGTCTTGATACAAAAGTGTCAACGATGTCCTGATACACGGCACTTAGACCTTAGACATTAGAGTTTAGACCTTAGCGGTATTCACTGCACTTGTTGGTCTGGATCCTGTTGTCTAAAGCCTAACAACCCAATTAAATCTTGTTCTCGGCTTTGAGACGTTCGCGGTCCACATCGATATAGAGCTCGTCGAGCTGGCTCTGGTCAACGGGACTGGGGGCATCGAGCATGACGTCGCGTCCGCTGTTGTTCTTGGGGAAGGCGATGCAGTCGCGTATGGTGTCCAGACCAGCCATGATGGAAACAAAGCGGTCAAATCCGAATGCTAAACCAGCGTGGGGCGGTGCACCGTACTTGAATGCGTTGATCAGGAAGCCGAACTGGGCCATGGCGCGCTCGGGGGTGAATCCCAGAATGTCGAACATCTTGGCCTGGAGCTTGCCGTCATGGATACGGAGGCTGCCGCCGCCCACCTCGATGCCGTTGCACACGAAGTCGTATGCCTTGGCACGAACTCTCTCGGGATGCTCGTCGAGCAGGGGGATATCATCGGGATTGGGCATGGTGAAGGGGTGGTGGGTAGCCATCAGTCGCTGCTCCTCGTCGCTCCACTCAAACAGCGGGAAGTCGATGATCCACAGACATTCAAACTTGTTCTTGTCTCTCAAGCCCAGGCGCTCGCCCATTTCCAGGCGCAGGGTGCACAACTGCACACGGGTCTTGTTGGCGTTATCGCCGCTCATGATCAGTACGAGGTCGCCGTCGTTGGCACCCATCTTCTCCTTGAGCTGCTGCCAAACGGCGGGCTCATAGAACTTGTCGATGCTGCTCTTGACGGTGCCGTCGGTGTTGAACTTGACATATACCAGACCCTTGGCGCCCACCTGGGGACGTTTCACGAAGTCCACAAGGCCGTCCAACTGCTTGCGGGTGTAGTCGGCACAACCCGGAGCGCAGATGGCGCCAATGTAGTTGGCCTCGTTGAACACGGGGAAGGTGCCGGTGCCCTTGAGCACATCATCCACCTCGATAAACGTCATGCCAAAGCGGCGGTCGGGCTTGTCGCTGCCGTACAGGCGCATCGCGTCGTGCCAGGTCATCTGTTCCAGCTTCTCGGGCAGATCCACACCACGCACTTTCTTGAACAGGTGACGTGCCAGTCCCTCGAATACCTCGATCACATCTTCCTGGTCCACGAAACTCATCTCACAGTCAATCTGGGTGAACTCGGGCTGGCGGTCGGCGCGCAGATCCTCGTCGCGGAAGCACTTGGCGATCTGGAAATAGCGGTCAAAGCCTGCCACCATGAGTAGCTGCTTGAGCGTCTGAGGACTCTGGGGCAGAGCGTAGAACTGGCCCGGATTCATGCGCGAGGGCACGATGAAGTCGCGTGCGCCCTCGGGGGTCGAACCGATGAGGATGGGTGTCTCTACCTCCAGGAACCCCTTGTCATCAAGGTAGTTGCGGATAAGAATGGCCATATCGTGCCTCAGTTCCAGATTCTTGCGCACGGCGTTGCGTCGCAAGTCCAGGTAGCGGTATTTCATTCTCAGGTCGTCACCGCCGTCGGTGTTGTCCTCGATGGTGAAGGGGGGAGTGATACTCTCGCTCAGTACATTGAGTTTGTTAGCGATAATTTCGATTTCTCCGGTCGGCAAGTTCGCGTTCTTGCTCGAGCGTTCGGCCACTGTACCTTCGATTTGGATCACAAATTCACGTCCCAGATGGTTGGCGCGTTCACACAGGTCGGCGTCTACCTCGTTGTTAAACACGATTTGGGTGATGCCATAGCGGTCACGCAGGTCCACGAATGTCATACCGCCCATTTTGCGGGTGCGCTGCACCCAGCCTGCCAGTGTTACGACTTCGCCCACATTGGCCAGACGAAGTTCGCCGTTTGTCTTGGTTCTGTACATTGTCTAAATGTTGTATTGATAGAATGTTTAGTTATTATTGTCTTTTTAAAAAGACAAAGGTACTACATTCTTGACACAAATGAGTGACTGATGGATAAAAAAAATAAAAATCCAGCATTTTAACTTGTCATGTCTAAAATTTAGTGTACCTTTGCACCGCTCAAAATGAGAGTTCGGGGTGTAGCGCAGTCCGGTTAGCGCGCCTGCTTTGGGAGCAGGAGGTCCCTGGTTCGAATCCAGGTACCCCGACATTATCCCTCCTGAGGTGTCAAGAAAAATCAAGGGCAGATTCCACTGATGTGGAACCTGTCCTTGAAGTTTGTTGATAAGTCCTTTCAGATGTTTACCATGTGCCGTTCAGCAGGTAATCGATGAGCGCGGTCACGTCATCAATTGTGATGACACCGTCAGAATAGCAGTCGGCATTGCCGACGGGTGCGGCATCATTGAGGATGCAGTCGATCAATGCGGTGAGGTCATCGATGTTCACCTTGCCATCGCCGTCAACGTCGCCACGTTCAAAGGTGGGCTCGTCATACTCGCCCAGTTTGCGCTTGTTGGCATTGTCCACATAGATGTCGGTGTAATGGCTAGGTCGCAGCGGGCGGCTGATGAAAGCGACAACGCTCAGGTCTTCGGCTTTCCAGTCTTCAGGGATGTCAATGTTGAAGACATTCTTGTAGCTGTTTCCGTTGCGGTTCATGTCCACACCCTTTGCTGAGCCCAAAGCCATGCGCAACACGTTGTTGTGAACATAGTTTTCAACCCATGTGCCATTGTTTAACTGAGAAGCGACAAGGTTATCTTCGGTGATATAGACAGTGAGTTTACTGTCGGCGCCCATCATGCCGTCAAAGACAGGAGTCAAGTCGCCATTGACTGTGATGACGGCCTTGCGGGTGTCAGGATCATAGGTGCTGTTGATATATACAGTGGACCATGCTGTGCCGTCCTCGATATAATCCAAGAAATTGCTGACTTCGTTGGCTCCCGAGGTCGCGTTAGTATAACTGATGACATTGATGACCGTAGAGGACGAAGACATTCCCACCGTGCGGTCAAAGGATGCCTCAGGAAAACCATCGCAACCCTGCCAATTGACAATGGTGTCACACTGTTCGGTTCTGAACGGGTCAGTGCCATTAAAATTCTGGTGAACAGCAACCCATGCGATGTCATCACGCATGTTGCACAGCGCTTGGAGCATGGCTGAACCCTTCGGGCAGTGGGTGCAACCAGTAGCAGTAAACTGCTCTACCAAACGCATCTGGCGTGGGAGGATCTGTTCTACAATATTAAAGGTGAACTCCGCAACAGGTGGGTTGCTGATTTCCTCTCCGTTAATCCTTTTGGCGGTAACGGTGACTTTATAGGAGCCCTCTCCGAGTCCTGCCGAGGAGACTGTACCCGACATTTGGACATAGTTGTTGGTGAGGTCCATGGGATTGGTCATGGTGGCTACCTCGGTGCCATTGACGGCAATGACATATTCGCACTCTCCGGCCCCTATAGTGGCTGTACCGAGATTGCAGGTCTCAAATGTGAAATTGACATCATCGCCCTTAGAGATCAATTTGGGTCCAGACATGTTGCGAATCCTGACCAGATAAGTGGGGAAGTTGTCGCTCTCCACGACACACTGCAGACTGAGGTTGCCTGCTGAGCTCAAAATCCTTTGCTTCCACTCGCCTTCATGACAGTGGTAAGAAGGATAGGTTGTTCCCACTTTGACAACCGAGATGGGTTTTGAGGTTTTGGTCGCCTGCACGTAATCATAGCCGATTCTCAGGCTATAGCCTTCAGGCAGGTTGATTGAGTAAGGTGTTTCCAATTCAATCATGTTCCAACCCTTGCTAGATGCATTGCAAGGCCACTCGATCATTTCGTCCAACAACAATTGTTTGTCGGGCGTTACGGGAATGACAAACACACGGCTGATTGGAGCGGACTGGCTCAAGCCTACCCTGAAAGCGACAATCTTACCTCCCATAAAGAAGGCGAGTTCATCGGGTGTGATGTCGGTGGCTACAGTGTCAAGTCCTACAAGAACGCCCGATCCCCAACCTGTCGTTGCCAGGTCGTCGGTGGTGTAGTGACCCATCAGCAATTGGTTGGGTCCGAGTTCCACAGCTCTCGCTGCCAGAGGGAGCAGCAAGACTGTTGTGAGAAGTAATAAAGCTTTTTTCATAACATGAATTGTTTGTGGTTGTTAAAAGGATTTTAAAATCGAATGTTTTGGTTATTCGTTATATTTTATTTTATAATGTGCAAATTTAGGCATAAAAGCTGACAGATTCTAATTATCCAATGATTTTTTTGAATGATTGTCACAAATTGAGTTCTTGTCCGACGCGGATTGTGCGGCATGAATATAGACGAGGCCCTATAGCGTACCCCTTGGAACACTATAGCTCATATAATATTATTATCATTATTAATGTGTCTTTTGCGTCAGCGGGAAATGAATGTGCTTTTGGGATGTGGGCGCATGTTGTAGTTTGAGGCCATCGACTCGCCGTATGCACCCGCCGAACGTATGGCGATGACATCTCCACGGCGTGTGGCTGGAAGGAGACAGTCATGGGCAAACACGTCACTTGACTCGCACACGGGGCCCACCACGTCATAGGTGGCGGTGTCCTGCCCTGAAGATGTCAGGTTTTGCACCACGTGGTTTGCCTGATAAAGTGCTGGGCGTATCAGGTCGGTCATGCCAGCGTCAAGAATGACGAATTTCTTGTTGCGGTTTTCCTTGACGTACACCACACGGCTGATGAGTGAGCCGCATCCGCCCACGATGGCGCGTCCTAATTCGAAATGCAAATGCTGGTCGGGCCTCAGTTTGAGGTGATTCTTGAATGTGTCGAAGTATTGCTTGAAATCCGGTATTGGATGCTCGTCGGGGTTCTCGTAATCTATACCCAAGCCACCGCCAACGTTAATCATCTCGAAATTGATGCCTTGCTGCTCGTAATGGTCCAACAGGCCGTTAATGGTCTCGCAAAGCATGACATAGGGGCGCATCAGCGTGATTTGGGAGCCGATGTGGAAATGCAACCCGCTCAAGTGGATGTTGGGCAACTCTTGGGCGCGTCGAATGACCTGGTCCAGTATCTCGATATTGATTCCGAATTTGTTGTCGGCTGTGCCGGTCGTGATGTATTTGTGGGTGTGGGCATCGATGTCGGGGTTAACTCTGAGGGCTATCCGGGCGGTTTTTCCCGCTTCGCCAGCTAACTGGTTGATGACATCCAACTCAGGCACCGATTCGACATTGAAAAAACCGATCCCTCGTTCCAGCCCAAGGCGTATTTCCCAATCTGTCTTGCCGACTCCCGAAAAGGTCATGTCGCCAGGCTTGAAACCATGTTCCGAGGCTTGCTTGATTTCGCCTCCGCTGACCAGGTCGGCGCCAAGCCCGTATTTAGCGATCTCGTTGAGAATCTGCGGGTTGAAATTCGCTTTGAGCGCATAGTGTACGATGAAAGGGTAGTTATCTGTTTGCCGTTTAATCTCTTCCAGCGTCATGTGAAGAATATCCAAATCATAGTAATAAAACGGAGTCTCCATCTGGTTGATGACATCCATTTCAAAGCCGTGCCTATTTAGTCTGTTGCTCATTTTTTCAGTCTTGCATTTTGGTCTTCAAGTGTCTAAAGCGTTAGTTGTCTCGGGTATTGATGGCAGTAGCATCAGATAAATCGGTTAACCACCTCAAAACCAGCAATATCTTTAAACATCAACCGCCGACACCATAATTATTAAAGGCAAAAGTATTAAAAATTACATCAAAATTATATATATAATTCATAAAATAAGTTAATCCAAGTTGTTTTATTCCACTTAATGAATTGTTTTCCTGTGAGTTTGTCGCGCAACTATCGGATTGCTGCATGTGTTGGTCTTTTTGTGAGAGGGATGTCGGAATAATCTCGATAAATTGTCAAAAGAAGACAAAATTTTACACTTGTAAATTTTTGACAACTAGTTATAAAAACCTGATTTCCAACATAAAAATAGTTATTAACAAGGCCTGTTAATAAAAAATAACTTTTAATTTGTAAATTCTTGTATTTGGATTTGCAAATTATTGAAAAATTTATAGTAATTTTGGAGTCCTTAAAAAAGAGGGGTTTTCAACCACCCCAAATAGCAATGGTTTTTTAATGGAACAGTCTGTGTATCATATACCTGCATTGCTCGAACAGAGCATAGAGGGGCTTGCTGTCAAGTCCGATGGCAAATATGTTGACGCCACCTTTGGTGGCGGCGGCCATAGTCGTGCCATCTTGGACCGCCTTGGTCTGGAAGGCCGTCTAATGGGTATGGATCAGGACATGGATGCTTGGGAAAACCGCCTGTTGGACGAAAGGTTTACATTTGCACACGGCAATTTTGCATACCTGAAGAATTTCTTGCGTTATTATGGCATGAATGGCGTCGATGGAATCCTCGCCGACCTTGGCGTCTCGTTCCATCATTTTGATGCCGTTGACCGAGGATTCACCTTCCGGGCCGACGCGCCGCTTGACATGAGAATGAACCGCGGCGCCTCGTTCACTGCCCGTGACCTGCTCAACAGCTATAGTGAGGAGCAACTGGCTAATGTGCTGTACCTGTACGGCGAGTTGCGGCAGTCACGTCGCATAGCGGCTGCGCTCGTCAAGGCCAGACCCTTGTCCACAACGGGTGAACTTGTTGACCTTGTCAAGCCATTGTTGAAACCATCGCAGGAAAAGAAAGAGATGTCGATGCTGTTCCAGGCATTGCGCATCGAGGTAAATGGCGAGTTGGATGCCCTGTGCAAACTGCTTGAACAGTCATTGGAGGTTTTGAATCCCGGTGGCCGTCTCGCCATTATCACCTATCACTCTCTCGAGGACCGTCTGGTGAAGAACTTCATGCGCAGCGGCAATATCGAGGGCAAGCAGGAGAAGGATTTCTTTGGTCGCATGAACACCCCGTGGCGTGTGGTCACCAGCAAGGTCATTGTTCCTAGCCAAGAGGAAGTGGAACGCAATCCACGCTCCCGGAGCGCTAAGCTGCGTGTCGCCGAATTGATAGCGCGTCCCTCGGGCGAAAAGAAGTAACTGTAACCGTCAAACTCGTAATTCGATAACGGAAATGAGCCGAAAAAAAACATATACATCGTCAACCAGCAAGAAAGCGGGAAAAGACATTATCCAGGGCCGCTTCCTCTCGTTGGATTTCTTCAAGCGATATGCCGTGTATGTCATCGCCATGGTGGTGATGGCGCTGGCCTATATCGCTAATAAGTTTGTGTGCCAGAGCAGCATGCAGGAAGTGATGACCCTCAAGACCGAGCTGGCGAATGCCCAGACCGACCTGGTGAATTCTAGCGCCAAGTACAATTCCATGATCCGTGAGAGCGAGATGACAAGGCTCATGCGGGAAAAGCATATTGGATTGACCGCCCCGTCGGACCCCCCGTATGAATTGAGAACCAAATAACATCCAGACGCGGAACTATGAGACAGAATAATAAACGACATATCCTGTGGCGCTATGCGATTGTAGTGGGAATCATGCTTGTGTTCTCGACATTTATCGTGTGGAACTTGTTCAAGACGACAGCGATTCATGCGGCCGCATGGAACGAGAAAGTGAACTCGGTGATGACCATCACAACGCCTATCGAGCCCGAACGAGGCCAACTGCTTGCTGATAATGGCAGCGTGCTGGCCGCTAACCTGCAATACTATGTTGTGCGCATCGACTGGTTTACCGATGGCATCAAGACTGATACCCTGATGAAGGATATCGGCCCGTTGTGTGACAGCCTGGCACGATTTGACACCACGATGAATGCCGCACAATGGAAGCAGAAGATCTTGGGCGACCGCAAAGAGATCTTGGACCGTTACGAAAGGATCAAAAAGAAGAACCGCGCCTACAAGCTGTTCCCCTATATGCTCACGCACAAGGAGTATGAGCGTGTGCGTCAGTTCCCGTTCCTGCGCCGAGCCAAGAACAAGAACGGCTTCTACTATGAGAAGCACAACCGCCGCATCAAGCCTTATGGCGACATGGCGGCGCGAAGCATCGGCAACGTGGGACAAAACGAGGAAAGCTCCAGCACCCACGGCCATTCAGGCCTTGAGATGGCGCTCGACTCGCTGTTGTACGGAAAACCCGGTGTTGCCCGCAATATCCAGCTCACCAACGGTATCGTGAGCGCCGAGAGCGTGCCCGCTGTGAAGGGCTATGACATCACGACGACCATCAACGTGCAGTTGCAGGATATTGTGGAGAACGAGCTGAATGACATGTGCCTTGAGACCGGCGCCGAGTGGGGTACTTGTATCCTCATGGAAGTGGCGACCGGCGAAATCAAAGCCATCAGCAATCTGGAGCGCAACAAGACTACAGGCGAGTATGTCGAGGGTGTTAACCATGCGGTGCTGGGCTATGAGCCGGGCTCGGTGGTGAAGACCATCTCGATGATGGTTGCCCTTGAGGACGGCATTGTCGATGACATCAACAAGCCTATTGCGACGGGTTCGGACTGGATGTATGCGGGCCGCAACATCAGCGACAGACCTCATGGCGCAGCGACGCGCACTCCTCGTGAGATTATCGAGACCTCGTCCAACATCGGTATGGCCAAGCTCATCGTGAAAGACTACGGCTCAAATCCCGGTGGATTCCGCAAACGTCTAGAGGGAATGGGGTTCTTTGAGCCTTTCCATACAGGTATCGGCGGTGAGATGACTCCTAATTTTCCCGTCTTGGGCAACAAGAACTGGGATAAGCTGTCTCTCACCCGACAGGCCTATGGATACGCTACAACCATTCCTCCCCTGTACACGCTGGCCATGTACAATGCCATCGCCAATGACGGCAAGTTTGTTCGGCCGCATCTCGTCAAGAAACTGTCACGCGAGGGAGAACAAGACTCCATCATCCCAGTGACCTATATCCGCAAGCAGGTGTGCTCGCCCGATAATGCGCGCAAATTGCGCACCATGCTGCATGATGTGGTGTGGGGTGACCATGGCACCGCCCGCCATTGGGTACAGGATAGCGCTGTAGAGATTGCCGGAAAGACAGGTACGGCATTCATCAACGCCAGTGGCCAGTATGGGGCACAGAAACGTCTCGCCTTCTGCGGGTTCTTCCCCTATGAAAAGCCCAAGTATTCCTGCATCGTGCTCATGCTGGGTGCGGACCGTGGCGCCGGAGCGTGCAGTGGCATGGTGTTGAGGAACATCGCCCGGAAGATGTATGCCCGTGGCCTTCTCGGCGAGAAGCCAGACTATGCCACAGCCAACAAGAAAAAAGAGACCAAGAATTATCCGACTCTGTTCTCCTCGATGACCGATCACAAGACCAATAACATCAGGCGAGGTTTGGGTGTGAAGGAATCACACCGATATGCCCGTCCGTCTAAGGTTGAGAAAGGTGTGCCTAACGTGATTGGACTGGACGTCCGCGAAGCCATCAAGGCTTTGGAGGATGTGGGTCTTACAGTGGGATTCACGGGATCGGGAATGGTCACGAGCCAGAGCCTGTCGCCCGGTACCCAGTTTGCCCGAGGACAACGTATCAATCTTAGACTGAGAAATTCATAATTAGATTCGCATCATGAAAAAGTTATCACAATTACTGTCATCAATTCAACCCATCAAAGTGGTGGGTCAGACCGATATTGACATTAAAGACCTGATCAACGACTCGCGTTTGGCAGGCGAGGGTGCCTTGTTTGTCGCTGTCAAAGGCGTCGCCGTGGATTCCCATCGTTTCATCGGTGATGTGGTGGCCGCCGGAGCAGCAGCCATCGTGTGCGAGGATATGCCCGATTCGCCCAAGCAGGGAGTGACCTATGTGCAAGTCGAGAACAGCGTCATCGCCCTTGCCCGTCTTGCCGACGAGTGGTTCGACCATCCCTCAAGCAATTTGCGCTTGGTGGGTGTCACGGGAACCAACGGCAAGACGACTACCGCGACACTGCTTTATGAGATGGCGCGTTTCATGGGGTACAAGGCGGGCTTGTTGTCCACGGTAAAGAACATGATTGACTCCACCGAGGTGCCAGCCAAGCAGACGACACCTGACCACCTGAGCCTTAACCGCTTGTTGCACGAGATGGTGCTTGCGGGGTGTGAGTTTGCCTTTATGGAGGTGAGTTCCCATGCCTGCGTCCAGCGTCGCATCGAGGGCATCACGTTTGCTGGAGGCATTTTCACCAATCTCACGCGTGACCACTTGGACTTCCACAAGACCGTGGATAATTACATCAACGCCAAGAAGATGTTCTTCGACGCTTTGCCCAAGGGCGCCTTTGCCCTGGTCAATGCCGATGACAAGGTGGGTGCGGTAATGCTGCAGAACACGAGAGCCGATAAATACTACTATTCGTTGCGCACCATGGCCGATTTCAAGGGCCGTATTGTGGAATCGAGGCTGGATGGCACATCACTCGAGCTCAATGGCCATCAGGTGGAAGTGCTGTTCACTGGCCGCTTTAATGCCTATAACCTGCTGTCGGTCTATGGAGCTTCGATTCTGCTAGGTTTCGACCCGCAGGAAGTACTCGTCAAGATGAGTATGCTGGAACCCGTGGCTGGCCGCTTCCAGACCTTGCGTTCCCCTCGAGGCTACACGGCCATTGTGGACTATGCCCACACGCCAGACGCCTTGGTTAACGTGTTGGACACCATACGAGAAGTAGTGGGCACCAACGGTCACATCATTACCGTGTGCGGGTGTGGCGGAGACCGTGATGCGGGCAAGCGTCCCATCATGGCGCGTGAGGCAGCTGTGCGCAGCGACAAAGTCATCCTCACCAGCGACAACCCGCGCACCGAGGATCCTGACGAGATCCTTCGCCAGATGGAAATAGGGCTCCCCGAGGATAAACGCTCGTGTACCCTCACGATTACCGACCGCCGTCAGGCAATCCGCACCGCTTGCCAGTTGGCAAGTCAGGGCGATGTGGTACTCGTTGCCGGCAAGGGGCATGAGGACTATCAGGAGATTAATGGTGTGAAGCACCATTTTGATGACCGTGAGCAAGTGCTTGAAGTGTTTGCCGGTGAGAAAAGCTAAGATTATTCATCAACACAAGACAAAGATATGTTATATCATCTTTTCCATTATTTGCAGCAATATGATGTGAGTGGCGCACGTCTGTTTGAGTACATCACCTTCAGGTCGGGCTTTGCCTTCATCCTGTCGTTGTTTATAGGTATCGTGATTGGCCGACGCATTATCTTCAAGCTCAAGAGCCACCAGATGTGTGACAAGGAGCGTGAAGAGAAACTGGGCGGAAACTCAGCTAAGCAGGGAACGCCCACAATGGGTGGTATCATCATCATCATCTCGATTCTGGTGCCGTGCCTGTTGTTGGGAAAGCTGAACAACGTTTACATGCTGCTCATGATTGTGTCCACCCTGTGGTGCAGTGCGCTGGGTTTCGCCGATGACTACATCAAGGTGTTCCATCACAACAAGGAAGGTCTCAAGGGCAAATTCAAGATCGTCGGTCAGGTGGGCCTTGGCATTATCGTGGGTTTGACTATGTATTTGAGTCCTGCCATCGTGATGAATGAGAATGTGCATGTGACGAACCGTAACGAGACCCCCGAGTTGGTGGAGGTCCACAAGTCCCAGGCGGTGAAGGCGACGAAAACCACATTGCCATTTGTGAAGAACCACAATTTTGACTATGCCTATTTCACAGGCTGGATGGGCAAGTACAAGCAGCTGGGCGGTTGGATCCTATTCATCATGGTGACGATCTTTGTCATCACGGCAGTAAGTAATGGTGCCAACTTGACCGATGGTGTCGATGGACTTGCGACAGGCACCTCGGCGATTATAGGCGTTGCCCTAGCGATCATGTGCTATCTGGGTGGCAACGTCATCTATTCGTCCTACCTGAATATCATGTACATCCCGGATAGCAGTGAATTGGTGGTTTATGCCGCGGCGTTCATTGGAGCGACCATTGGCTTCTTGTGGTATAACTCTTATCCGGCCCAGGTGTTCATGGGTGACACCGGAAGCCTGTGTCTGGGTGGTATTATCGCCGTATTTGCCGTGCTGATCCGCAAGGAGTGGCTGATTCCCCTGCTGTGCGGCATTTTCCTGATTGAGGAGTTGTCGGTTATCCTGCAGGTGGCTTACGTCAAGCGGCACAAGGGTCAGAATATGCGTCTGTTCAAGATGACTCCCTTCCACCATCATTTCACGGCCGATCCCGAGAAACTCACATGGGATTACAAGATCAAGACCCCAGATCACCGTATCCCTGAGGCCAAGATTGTCATGCGGTTTTTCCTGATCAGCATCCTGCTGGCGGCATTGACCTTTGTGACCCTAAAAATCAGATAATCAAACAATTAATACCAATTGATGCAGATGGCTAAACGATTAGTTGTTTTAGGCGGTGGCGAGAGCGGTGCGGGTGCCGCGGTGCTTGCCAAGGTGAAAGGTTTCGACGTGTGGCTGAGCGATGCTGGCCCGATAGGGCAGTCCTATAAGGACTTGCTCAACCAGTATGATGTCGCTTGGGAAGAGGGTGGCCACACGCCTGAAAAGATCCTTAATGCCGATGAGATAGTGAAGAGCCCCGGTATCCCCGAGACAGCCCCCATGGTGGCACGTGCCATCGAGAAAGGCATACCCATCGTGAGCGAGATAGAATTCGCCGGTCGATATACCGATGCCAAGATGGTGTGCATTACCGGTAGCAACGGCAAGACAACGACCACCAAGCTCACGTATCATATTTTCAAGAAAGCGGGTCTGAATGTCGGGCTTGCAGGCAATGTCGGCCGCAGCTTGGCCTTGCAGGTGGCCACTGAGCATCATGACGTGTATATCATCGAGCTGAGCAGTTTCCAGCTCGATAACATGTATGAGTTCAAGGCTAATGTGGCAGTGCTGCTCAATATCACCCCCGACCATCTCGACCGTTACGATTACAAGATGGAGAACTATGCCGCAGCCAAATTCAGGATTACCCAGAACCAGACGGGCGATGATTCGTTCATCTTCTGGAAAAACGACCCGATTATCGTTTCACAATTGCGTCAGCATCATCTTGAGTCCCGGCTGTTGAGTTTTACCGGAGAAGATGATGACCGCAACGCGGCGTGGGTTCATGACGGCGTGCTCCATTTCAATGTGGATGATGTCAAGTGGGAGATTCCTCGTGATGAACTGGCCCTCAAGGGGTTGCATAATGTCTATAATACCATGGCCGCAGGTCTGTCGGCCCAGGTGTTTGACATCAGGAAAGACGTCATCAGAGAGGCGTTGGCCGACTTTGAGGCTGTGCCTCATCGCCTGGAGTATGTCGATACGGTTGATGGCGTGCGATATATCAATGACAGTAAGGCTACCAATGTTGACGCGTGCTGGTATGCGCTTGAGAGTGTCAACGAGCCTTGTGTGCTCATTTTGGGCGGTATCGACAAGGGTAATGACTATAGCCAGATTGAGCCGTTGGCGAAACAGAAGGTGACCGCTATCGTGTGCCTGGGAAAGGATAATGCCAAACTCCATGAGTTCTTTGACGGCAAGGTGCCTGTTGTTGCCGATGCCACAAGCATGCCCGAATGCATGGACAAGTGCCGCAAGCTGGCCCAGCAAGGCCACACGGTGCTGCTGTCACCCTGCTGCGCGAGTTTCGACTTGTTCAACGGCATGGCCGACCGTGGCAACCAGTTCAAGGAGTGTGTCAAGCAGATGAAGGAAAACGAGGTTTAAAAAACAGAATGCTCCATGTCTCCCGCAGAAAAGACAAAGAAATATACCGAGATTTCCCAAAAACACGGTGATCCTTGGATTTGGGGCATCTACATCATGCTGCTCATCATCTCGATTGTTGAGAGCTATAGCGCGTCGAGCCGTGAAGTTGCCGCACAGGGTATCTATATGCCCATCATCAAGCAGTGTATCTTCCTGAGTGTTGGTGTGTTGTGCGTGGTGTTTCTGCAGCGTATAGATTACAACAAGCCCAAGTTCCTGTATGCGATGATCCCCGGCCTGGCCGTCATCACGGTCATGAGTCTGGTGTATGTGATGTTTTTCGGTGAAATCATCAATGGAGCCCGCCGTGCGATGACACTCGTTCCCGGGTTAATCACATTGCAGCCTGCCGAGTTGGCCAAATTGTCGATTGTCACCATTTTGTCCTATATCTTTGCCAAGTCGCAGAAGAACCAGGACATCAGCACGCGAGGCATGGCGGCAGCCGCGCTGGCAGTAGGCATATATGGCGCGTTGATGATCAGGAGCGGTTTGACCAACACGTTGCTGCTGGTTGCCATCAGCGGGTCTATGCTGCTCATCGGTGGTGCCCAATTCAAGAAGATCGGTATCCTGATGGTGGTCTTTGGAATCATGTTCGGTTTCTTCTTCATTATCAAGCACAACAATGACAAGAAAGAAGAGACCTTCAAGGCCACGCAGCAGGAAATGCAGATTGTCGTCCCCGCCAACGGGGAGCAGTATAATGGAGCGATGGTCCAAGACGGCTCCAGTGATGTCGCCCGCACCGGCACTTGGAAGAACCGCCTGAGGGAATGGTGGTACAGCGATTCATTGGTGTATCGTGACATCACTGCCAAGAACCAGCAGGAGATGTTCTCGCGCATGGCACAGGCCCATGGCGGCCTGTTTGGCGTGGGTATCGGAAAGTCACGCGAGTGCAGCCGTTTGCCACTGGCCTTTAGTGACTATATCTATTCGATCATTGTCGAGGAAACCGGTTTTATCGGTGGTGTGTTTGTGCTGCTGCTCTATCTGTCACTATTGGGACGAGCGGCAATGATTGTCAGGCGCAGCAAACGCGTCTTGCCGTCACTGCTGGTTATCGGTATGGCGTCGTTCATCACGTTCCAGGCCTTGTTCCACATGGCCATCAACGTGGGAGTGTTCCCCGTTTCGGGACAGCCCTTGCCCCTGATCTCCAAGGGAGGCACCTCGATCATCGTCATAAGTGTCGCCTTTGGCGTGATGCTGAGTGTAAGCCGCACGATCGCAAATTACGGAAACAAGAAGAATAAGGCAGAGGAGACCTCCGAGATCGAGGGTCTGGATGCCGAAAACCCAACTGAAATACCTGTTAGAAATGTCTGGAAATAATCAACAACTCAAGGTCCTTGTGAGTGGCGGCGGAACGGGAGGTCACATCTTCCCCGCTTTATCTATCGCTAACGAAGTGCGCCGTCGCTATCCCGATGCCCGTATTCTGTTTGTCGGCGCCGAGGGAAGAATGGAAATGGAGAAAGTGCCTGCAGCGGGCTATAACATCATCGGTCTGCCTGTCAGTGGCTTTGACCGCAAGCATCTGCTGCGCAATTTCAAGGTGGTCGCCCGCTTGCTCAAATGTATGCGGCTGGCCAAGAAAATCCTGACGGATTTCAAACCCGACATCGCCATCGGTGTGGGTGGATATGCCAGTGGCCCCATGCTAAAAGCCGCCCAGAAACTGGGTATTCCCACTCTCTTGCAGGAGCAGAATTCATACGCTGGTGTGACAAACAAACTGCTCGCTGCCAAGGCTGAGAAAATCTGTGTGGCCTATGAGGGTATGGAGCGGTTCTTCCCACAGGAGAAGATAGTCCTTACCGGTAATCCTGTGCGCCGCAATCTGCTGGAGTGCGGAGCCACATCTCAACAGGCGCGTCAGGCCATGGGTGTCGACCCCAATAAAAAGACAATACTTATCATTGGCGGCAGCCTTGGCGCCCGTACGATCAACCAAGCCATTTCCCAAGGGCTGAAAAAGATTGGCGACGCTCAAGGTGTTCAAGTCATCTGGCAGACAGGCAAAGCCTACGACCAGCAGTGCCGTGAGGCGTTAGAGGTGTCGGGCGTGAAAAATGTCGTTCAGATGCCATTCGTCAGCAACATGGACATGGCTTATCGTGCTGCCGACCTGGTGGTGTCACGTGCCGGAGCCAGCTCGATATCAGAGCTGCAGCTGCTGGGCAAGGCCGCAATTCTGGTTCCCTCGCCCAACGTGGCCGAGGATCATCAGACCAAGAACGCCCTGGCCCTTGCCAATCGCGGCGCGGCCATTATGGTCACCGACGCTAATGCGGTGACCGAGTTGGTCGACATGATGCTTACTACAGTGGCCGATGACGACAAACTCTCGTCACTGGCCGGTAATGTGGCAAAGATGGCGTTGCGCGATGCTGCCGAGCGCATCGTCGATGAGGTGGAGCACATCATTGAACAACATCAATCATAAATTTGGTTAAAATGAGAGAGTTCGATTCACTATATTTTGTGGGAGCAGGAGGCATCGGCATGGCTGCTCTGGAACGCTATTTCCTGGCTAAGGGGAAGCGCGTTGCGGGCTATGACCGCACCCCCAGCGACTTGACTCACGCATTGGAGCAAGAGGGCGTGCATATCGACTTCGATGAGGACCCCGCTCTCATTCCCGACTATTGCCTGGATCCCGAGCGCACTTTGGTGGTCTATACCCCTGCGGTGCCTGATAGCCACAAGGGCTTGACATATTTCAGGCAGCATGGCTTTGAGGTGGTCAAGCGTGCCGCTTTGTTGGGCGTCGTGACGGCCCACAGCAAGGGCCTGTGTTTTGCCGGTACCCATGGCAAGACAACAACTTCGAGCATGGCCGCCCACATCCTTCACGATTCGGGTATCGGCTGCAATGCTTTTTTGGGAGGCGTCCTGCGCAATTACAACAGCAATTTCCTGTTGTCATCAACCAGTCCGTATTCGGTGATTGAGGCCGATGAGTTTGACCGTTCATTCCATCACCTGCATCCCTTTGTAGCCGTGGTGACTTCTACTGACCCCGACCATTTGGATATCTACGGAACAGCCGAGAATTATCTCGAGAGCTTTGCTCATTTTACCGAGTTGATCCAGCCCGGAGGCGCACTAGTCGTGCACACGGGATTGGCCCTGAAACCTCGTGTGGCTGATGGGGTGAAGACCTATACCTACAGCCGTGATGAGGGCGATTTCCATGCGGCCAATATCCGCAAGGGCGATGGTGAGATCGTTTTTGATTTGGTGACACCTTGGGAGGTCTTGTCCGATATCAGTCTGGGTGTCCCCGTCGACATCAATATCGAAAACGCTATCGCCGCGATGGCCGCATGCAGGATTGTGGACGTCCCCCTTGAGCCGATGCGTGCTGCCATCGCCACGTTCATGGGACCCAAGCGGCGTTTTGAATTCTGGCTCAAGGAACCCGGTGATCATGGCAAGGTGATGATTGACGACTATGCCCACCATCCAGGAGAACTGTGTGCCAGCATCTCATCGGTGCGTGATTTGTATCCCTCAAGGCGGCTGACGGTCATTTTCCAACCACACTTGTACACCCGCACACGTGATTTTGCCCCAGAATTCGCTTCGGCCCTGTCTCTGGCCGATGAAGTGATCCTCTTGCCCATCTATCCGGCCCGCGAGGAACCCATTGCCGGAGTGACCAGCGAGATGATCCTCGAACAGGTTACAAGTACAAAAAAATGCATTTACTCAAAAGAAAATTTGATTAACTCAATACATTTGAGTAATTTTGACGTTTTATTGACAGCGGGTGCTGGTGATATCGCCAATCTGCTGCCACAAATATGCGATGAATTCAAGAAACAAACGCGTTGAAACGACTGATACAAAATATCATCCTGCTCGTGTTGGCAACCGCTTTGACAGCGGGTGTCCTTTGGGCGCGTTCCAAGACCGGTGACGAGGTGTGCACCAGGATCAGTGTCGAAGTCATCAATGGAGACAGCACGTCGTTTGTCACGCCTCAAGGTGTGCTCAACGACCTCAAGGGTCAGGGCATCGAGGTCGTGGGTAAGACGATGGGCGATATCAACGCTTCGGAGCTTGAAGAGGCCCTCAAGCATTCGCCTTATCTCGAGGACGCCGATATCGTGAAGTGCCAGGACGGCCTTCTGCTCGTCCGCGTCAGTCAGTTGGTACCTGTGCTGCGGGTGTTTGACGGTGACAAATCTTACTATGTCAACCGTGCGGGAAAGCGTATGGCGGCCAATGCCTACTATCACTGTGACGTGCCTGTCATCCAAGGGCACTTCACCACCAAGTATCCTCCCACACGCCTGATTCCGCTCATCGATTATGTGGAGAAGGATTCGCTGCTGCACTCGTTGGTGACGATGTATTGTGTGCGTGACACAAACAACATCATCATTGTTCCGGACATCAGCGGCCATGTCATCAACATGGGGAACGCCCAGGGATTTGAGAATAAGTTTGCGAAGCTAAAGCTGTTCTACAATAGAGTAATGCCCCAACGAGGCTGGAACACGTTTGACACGATATCGGTGAAATGGAATCACCAGATTGTGGCCACCCGACGCGCCAAGGCGGTCCAGCAAGTGTTCGAGTATGATCCTGAGGATGACGAACAAGCGCCCGACATCGAGACCATGACCGTTGGAACTGCCGAGGACGCCAAGCGAGCCGAACAAAAAGAAAAATCCAAGAAGGAAGAAGCCAAAGCTGCCGATTCCCCCAAGAACAAGAAGGAGAACGCTGACAAGGCCGAATCCAAAAGCGACAATAAGTCAAATGACAAGTCAACCAAAAACAAGAAGAGTAATTAACAACTAAATAAAAACGAAAATATAATATCTCTATTATTTTATGGAAAAGAACCAGTACATTGTAGCACTTGAAATCGGTAGTTCCAAAATCGTTGGAGCGATTGCCGAGAAAACTTCGGCTGGATACTTGAGCGTGAAGCACCTGCAGGAAGAAAAGCACCTGAGTAGTGTGAGATATGGAATCGTGCAGAATGTCGAGAATATCAAGAGCAGCATCAATCGTATCATCAAGAATTTGGAAGGAATGGTTGACGGGCGTATCACCCAGGTCTATATGGGTGTTAGCGGCAGGTCGCTGCACAGTATCGTTAGCGAGGTGAACCGCAGCGTGGAATCAACAGTTCCTATCACCAAGGATCTCATTGACCGCATTATCCATGATGCGACAAGTTCCCCGATCCGCAACTACGAGACCATTGATATCGTGCCTCGTGCCTACTACGTTGATAAGGTTGAGACGCCAAATCCTGTAGGACAGTTTGGTTCGTCCATAAAAATCAAGGTCAACCTGATTGTGGCAAAGCCCGCACTCAAGCTCAACTTGAACCGCTTGATGACGTTGAACACCCCCCAAGTCAAGGACTATATCGTCACTCCACTGGCAGTGGCTGAGCAGGTGTTGAGCGACAGCGACCGTGAACTGGGCTGCATGCTGGTGGATATGGGTGCCGAGACGACCACCGTCGCCATCTACAAGAACAAAGCACTCATCTACTTGAACACCTTGCCACTGGGCGGTCGCAACCTGACCCGTGATGTGATGAACGGCATGAGTGTGCTTGAGGAGACTGCCGAGAACGTGAAGAAGAATATCAACAACCCGCTTGATCCCGGCAACGTGAGCAATGTGGTGATCGAGGGTGTGAGCGCCCCCGAGGCTGCCAACTACATATCGGCACGTACGGGAGAGATTATCGCCAACATCAACCAGCAGTTAGCCGATGCCGGTATCTCTTCTGACGCTATCCAGAGTATCGTGCTCATTGGTGGTAGCGCACATCTGGGCGGTTTGCTGCAGAAGATGGAAGACACCATCAAGATCAAGGTGCGCATGGGACAGAATCCTCCCACGCTCAACATCTTGAACTCTGACATCAACCGCATGGAGTACATAGAACTCTTCTCGTTGCTGGCTAAGGCTGGCGAGAATATCGAACCCGGCGAGACTTGCGTGGAGCTAAACAAATATGAGAATGGTCCCACCTTTGAGGGTATGGCTAATCCCCGCCAGGTTACCGAACCTGAGCGTCCCGCTGAGCGTGAACCCAGGCGCAATAAGCCCGAAAAACGCAACCGCTGGAAGAAATGGACCGACAAATTATCCAGCCTCATGTCAGAGGATGATGCCAATGACGAGGAACAATAAAACAGCGTTAAGAACTCATATACCCAAACAAAAAAATAAAAACAATCATAATATGGAAGACGAACTTATTCAATTCGGAGGGAAAACCCGGAGCTCTCGCGCGACAGGTCATGACATCATGTCCACACTGGATCAGGATTCCGGATTTCAGGATAAAGAGAAGACTCGCACCATCATCAAGGTGATGGGTGTGGGCGGTGGTGGCAACAATGCCATCAACCACATGTATATGCAGAACATCGAGGGTGTTTCATTTGTCGTCCTCAATACCGATAGGCAGCAGCTCAACGAGTCCCCGGTGCCCAACCGTGTGCTCCTGGGTCCCAATACCACCCACGGTTTAGGTGCGGGTAATATCCCCGAGACCGCTAAGCTGGCCGCCGAAGAGAGTGAGGCCGACATCGCGGCCCTCTTTGACGATGATACCAAGATGGTCTTCATCACCGCTGGTATGGGTGGTGGAACGGGTACCGGTGCCGCTCCCGTTGTGGCACGTATCGCCCACGATAAGGGTGTACTTACCATCGGTATTGTGACCATTCCTTTCCTGTTCGAGGGTCCGAAGAAGATTCTCAAGGCGCTTGCCGGTGCCGATGAGATGGGCAAGTATGTTGACGCGCTGCTCATCATCAACAACCAGCGCCTGACCGAGATTTACAGTGACCTTGACTTCACTAACGCCTTCGGCAAGGCCGACGACACCTTGACCACCGCTGCACGCAGCATCAGTGACCTGATTACTGTCAATGGTGTCATCAACCTCGACTTCAACGATGTGAACACCACCCTGCGCAATGGTGGTGCCGCCATCATCAGTTCGGGTTATGGCACGGGCGAGCGCCGTGTGACTAAGGCTATCGAGGACGCCCTTGAGTCACCGCTGCTCAAGAACCGTGACGTTTATGGCTCGCGCAAGATTCTGATGAATGTCTATTTCAACCCCAACAGCGGGTCTCCGCTGCTCATGAAGGAGCTGAACGAGATTCAGGAGTTCATGGCTAACTTTGATCAGGAAGTTGATGTGATCTGGGGTACTGCCCACGACCTGAGCCTTGAAGAGCAGATTAAGGTGACTGTGCTTGCCGCCGGATTTAATGTGTCGCTCGACAAGGAAGCGCCAGTGCAAACTGTCAGGACGTCTCACGAACCCGTGAAGTCCCATTCTAATATGTCCGATGCGGATCGACTCAAGAGGGAGTATGGCGACAAGGCCATCAGTGATTTGACACTCAAGCAGCTGAGCGCGCGCTACATCGTGCTCACCCCCGAGGAGATGGACGACGACGATGTCATCGACATGATAGAGAAGACGCCTACCTACAAGCGCAAACCTGATTTCCGCAACCAGATCAAGGAACGCCAGCAGGCTGTTATTCAGGAGAAGCCTGTCGAGGTGCCCAAGTCACCAAAACGTCTCAGTAGCGACTCGCAGACAATCGACTTTGGTGACAATTAATATAATATTAAATAATGTGATAAAGAATGGCCACGTGCATACGGGCCATCTTTGACTGTTAGATTTAATTTAAAAATGCTGACATTACAACTTATCAACCAGGACCCCGAGGATGTGATTCGCCGACTCGCTATCAAGCAGTTTGACGCTCGAGAGCCCATCACACGCATCGTGGAACTGGATAAGCAGCGCCGTGCACTGCAAAAACAACGCGACGACAATGCCGCTGTACTCAATAAGATGGCAGCCCAGATCGGTGCCCTCATGAAACAGGGAAACCGTGAAGAGGCCGAGAACGTGAAGTCCCAGGTGGCAGATCTCAAGACTGCCAACAAGGAGATTGACGACAATCTCACTGCTGCCCAAGACGAGATTACCCAGATCCTGCTGAGCATACCTAATGTGCCCTATAGTGGTGTGCCCGAGGGACGTACCGCCGAGGACAACGTCGTTGAGAAGACGGGCGGCAAGATGCCCGAACTGCCTAAAGACGCATTGCCTCATTGGGACTTGGCCAAGAAATACAACCTCATTGACTTTGATATGGGCGTGAAAATCACAGGCGCCGGCTTCCCCGTCTATGTGGGTAAGGGTGCGCGCCTGCAACGTGCATTGATCCAGTTCTTCCTCGACGAGGCCGGCAAGGCAGGCTATGTGGAGATTGAGCCGCCCTTCGTGGTCAACGAGGCTTCGGGTTTGGGCACAGGGCAGCTGCCCGACAAGGAAGGGCAGATGTACCACTGCCAAGTGGACAACTTCTACCTGATTCCCACTGCCGAGGTGCCCGTGACCAACATGTACCGTGACGTGATTATCCCGCAGGAGGAACTGCCTAAGAAAAACTGCGCATTCTCGGCATGTTTCCGTCGTGAGGCAGGTTCCTATGGCAAGGACGTGCGTGGCTTGAACCGTCTGCACCAGTTTGACAAGGTGGAGATCGTGCGCATCGAGCGTCCCGAGGACTCATACGCCGCTCTTGAGGAAATGAAGGACCACGTGCAAGGCTTGCTCGACAAGCTGGAACTGCCGTGGCACATCCTGCGCTTGTGTGGTGGCGACATGAGCTTTACCAGCGCCATCACCTTTGACTTCGAGGTGTGGTCGGCAGCCCAGGAGCGTTGGCTCGAGGTGAGCAGTGTCTCCAACTTCGAGACCTACCAGGCCAACCGCCTCAAGTGCCGTTACCGTGGTGATGACAAGAAGACCCACCTGTGCCACACCCTCAACGGGTCGGCACTGGCCCTGCCTCGCATCGTCGCTGCCCTGCTCGAGAACAACCAGACGCCCGAAGGCATCCGCATCCCGGCCGCCTTGCAGCGTTACACAGGTTTTGACATCATCGATTGACGAGTGATACAGACTACGGATTACGCGAATTAAACGAATAGTTTTCAGATATCTGGATTCGTAAAATTCGCGTAATTCGTATTTTTGAAGATTGAAGAGTGTATGAAACGACAGGCTTGGCTCGATTATATCAAGTTCATCGCGATGTTTCTTGTCGTGGTCTATCACACGCCGCCGCGTTGCGAGCATGACGGCCATGTGCACGAACTCGCGTTATTCAATTTGGGTGCGCCCGTCTTCTTTTTTGCTGCAGGATATCTATTTAACATGGCGCGTCAGCGGGGATTTTTCGCCTTTTTGAAGAAACGCGCCCGTCAGATTCTGGTGCCATACACCACATTCTTCATCATCTTTTATGCCCTGTGGCTGGTGATCGGCCGCCGCATGGCTGGTGCTGACGAACAGGCGATAGACACCTTCACGCCATTGTGGCAGTTCATTCAGGGTACACCTAAAACCGTCCTTGGCCCCTTCTGGTTCCTTGCCTGCCTGTTCACCATGCAGCTCATCTATTACCCGATTAAAAAGTGCCTGTCGGGCTTTTGGCCTGTTGTTGTCGCCATCCTCTTGAACCTTTCGCTGTTTATCATTCCTGCTGTTCCCTGGGTGATGTATTGGAATCTGGACCGCGCATTGCTGTTCATGCCGATTTATGCGGTGGGTAACTGCGGGCGTGAATGGTTTGACAAGGTTTCGTTTGATAAGCCTGCCAACGCTCTTTTGTGGCTGATACTGGGCGCTGTCGGGGTGGGGTTTCTCGTTATTGCGCCGCTGACGCTGGACCGTGAGGTGTCCTATATCCTCGCCACCGAGGCAATCCTCTGTGTCCTGCCGCTGATTGTCGCCATCTGCAAGTGGCTGGAGAGCCGTTTCGGGACCAGCCGTGTCGCGCAGACGGTTGCCATCACCAGCATCACTTACCTTGCTTTGCAAAACTATCTGATCGGCATCATCAAAATGCTGGTGGCTAAGGTGCTCGGTCCTGAGCTGCTGGACGGCAGCATCCTTATGAAGGTCGCCATCGCCATTGCCGTCATGGTCATCCTATACCCGTTGGCGCTACTCATCGACCGTTACCTCCCCTTCCTCCTGGGCAAGTCCTATAAGAAAGGCCGTACAGTTGAATGATTATTATATCAAAAGTACAAATAACGTTTTTTTGATTTCGGTGGGAGTTGCAAAACTAACGCCTAAAACTTATGACCGCGCTTCGCGCGAGAAATTCAAAATTATAAATCAAATTCAAATAAAAGAGTTGTTCCTGCTGCTCCACGTTGTAATTGTTGTTTGAGAATAAGGAGCATGTTGTTTGAAAAGTGCGCGCAAGCCAACGCGATGAGCGTGGTTTAATCGTGTGAAATGTGGAGAAGTGAAATATTTTGCGTACCTTTGCAGTTTAATAGAACAACAAATAAAGAGATAAGATACAATGAATGTACTGGAATTAAGCGAACAAGAGATTATCCGCCGCAACAGTTTGGAGCAGCTCAAGGCGATGGGCATCAACCCTTATCCTGCCGATGAGTATGTGGTCAACGCCTATAGTGACGACATCATCGCCAACTTCAGCGACGATGCGGAGCCGCGTCAGGTAAGCATCGCCGGACGCATGATGAACCGCCGCATCATGGGCAAGGCCTCGTTCTTTGAGCTGCAGGACTCACGGGGCCGCGTGCAGGTGTACGTGAGCCGTGATGACCTGTGCCCTGACGAGAACAAGGACCTGTACAACACCGTGTTCAAGAAGTTGCTCGACATGGGCGACTTTGTGGGCGTTCAGGGATTCGTGTTCCGCACCCAGACGGGCGAGATCAGCGTGCATGCCCAATCGCTCAAGCTACTGAGCAAGTCGCTCAAACCGCTGCCCGTGGTCAAGCAGAAGGACGGCGTGACCTATGACGCGTTCGAGGATCCCGAACTGCGTTATCGCCAGCGCTATGTGGATCTGGTGGTCAACGCTGGTGTGAAAGAAACCTTCCTGAAACGTGCCCAGGTGGTGAAGACCATGCGTCAGGTGCTTGATGATGCTGGCTATACCGAGGTGGAAACCCCGACATTGCAGGCTATCGCCGGTGGTGCCACGGCACGTCCGTTCATCACCCACTTCAACGCGCTCAACATTCCCATGTACATGCGCATCGCCACCGAGCTCTACCTCAAGCGACTGATTGTGGGCGGCTTCGAGGGCGTGTATGAAATCGGAAAGAACTTCCGCAACGAGGGCATGGACCGCAACCACAACCCCGAGTTCACCTGCATGGAGCTGTATGTGCAGTACAAGGACTACAACTGGATGATGTCGTTCACCGAGCAGCTGCTGGAAAAGATCTGCGTCGCAGTCAACGGCAAGTCCGAGACCGAAATCGACGGCCAGGTCATCAGTTTCAAGGCGCCTTACCGCCGTCTGCCGATCCTTGAGGCCATCAAGGAGAAGACGGGCCACGACCTGGAGGGCAAGAGTGAGGACGAGATCCGTGACGTGTGCCGCCAGCTGAACCTCGAGATCGACGACACGATGGGCAAGGGCAAACTGATTGACGAGATCTTCGGGGAGTTCTGCGAGGGTACATTCATCCAACCCACATTCATCATCGACTATCCCGTCGAGATGTCACCGCTGACCAAGATGCACCGTACCAAGCCCGGCTTGACCGAGCGCTTCGAGCTGATGGTCAACGGCAAGGAGGTGGCTAACGCCTACAGTGAGTTGAACGACCCCATCGACCAGGAGGAGCGCTTTAAGGAGCAGATGCGCCTGGCCGACAAGGGCGACGACGAGGCGATGATCATCGACCAGGACTTCCTGCGCGCCCTGCAATACGGCATGCCTCCCACGAGCGGCATCGGCATCGGCATCGACCGTCTGGTGATGCTCATGACCGGCAACAGCTACATCCAGGACGTGCTGCTGTTCCCGCAGATGCGTCCCGAGAAGACACCGGCCCGTGACAGGGTCGAGGCATTTACCTCACTGGGCATTCCTGAGGAATGGGTCGCTCCCATTCAAAAAGCGGGTTTTCTCACCGTCGCGGCTTTAGGTGCTCTGGAGAAGCCCGGCAAGTTGTTCCAGGACCTGCTGGACATCAACAAGAAGTACAAACTCGGACTGAAAGTGCCTGTTGTTGACGAGGTCAAGAAATGGGTCGAGGCCGCAGCAGCGGTTCAGGAATAATTCTCATTAGCAGAGAGATAATCATCATCGTGAGCAGGAATCACCATCAAGAGGTATTTCCTGCTCACTTGTTTTTGTCATTTACAATTTTTAAGAAAGTTTATAGCATCTTATTTCCGTCAAATAGCCTGTTGTTTCGTTATTATTGTATATCTTTGGCATTTGATTCAGTGGGTTTATGCGCGAAAGGGTGCATATCTCGCTGTGTTTGAGCGTGTTAATATTTTTGAGAACATTATAAATACTTACTTGATATGTCTAAGAAACATCTTTTGTCCTTGCTGACCTTGCTGATGGTAGCCATGACTGCAAATGCGGGCACTTGGAAGATTCATAATGTCTATCTGGCTTCCAAGATCCAAAATGTCTATGACATTGGCGACAAGGTTTATTACTTGAGTGGCAATATGTTATGTCAGTATGACAAGAACACTCAGGAAATAGTCACATTAAACAGCCAGAATGTCCTCTCGGATAAAACTGTGAATCAGATTTATTATGATGTGGACCGTGGGTTGCTTTTTGTGGCTTATGCCGATGCCAATATTGATGTGATTGACAGTAGCGGCAAAGTGACCAATATCAGTGCCATCAAGGATGCTATTGGCCGTGTGTATGGCGCTAAGCTGACCGATGGCGTGCTCACAAGCTGTTTGGACAAGAAAATCTTTAACATTAACTTTGTTGACGGTATCGCCTATGTGGCCGTGGGGTATGGCTATGTGATGATTGACGAGTCAACGCTTAGGGTCATCAAGGATACCGTTTTGGGCGAGACGATTTGTGTCAACTCGGTGACACCACTTGGCGAAAACCTGCTGATACTCTCCAACACCTATTGCTATTACGGTCCCATTGGCGAGACCGAACCTATCCGCAGGTACAACAAGTATAAACTCACATCCTCGTCGTTCACCGAGGGATTTATGTACCCGATAAATGACCACTCGGTGTTTGTCGTTGGTGCCAGCGCCTTATATAATTTTGACTTTGCCGATGACACGCTTGTTGTCACGACACTGGTAAGTGCCAAGCCGACGACGATCCAGAAGACGTCAACAGGCTTTGTCGCCAATTTCATGGGCAAAGCGTTCTATTACACGATTGACGCTACCGGAAAGGTTGCCACTCAGGCTTCGACTGAACAGGGATTTGCCACCTCTAATCCATCGGGCGACGGCACGGTTTGGATTGCTGACGCTAACGGTTTGCATATCCAAAACAGCACTGAATACCATAAACTGAACTCTATGACCACCAATCGTCCACACTGGCTCAAGTATAATACAGCGATGGATCTGCTCTATGTGGGTGTGTCGGGCCGCAATCGTGGCTTGAGTGTGGCATCCAATGAATTACCCGACAATGTCATCAACATCTATGACGGCACGAATTGGACCGATGCGACGGCATATACAGCCGCTGGCGCTGGCTATGCCTTCGTTTTCAATCCGCTGGATTCGACAACCTATTTCCGCCCAAGTTGGAACAAGGGCATCCACAAGGTGACCAATAATGAGTTGAAGTTGATTTACACGAAGTCAAATTCGATGATTGGCACCAATAAGCCCAATGTGGCATTCGACAACTACGGCAATTTGTGGGCGGTTTGTTCCTATGGTAACATGACTTGCCCGGCAGCGGTGCTGGTTAAGGATAGTGTCGCAAATAATCATGTCGCAAAGAGCGACTGGTACCAGCCCGATGGCTTGCTTGACCTTCACACGAAATACATGCAGGCTTCCAGCTTTGTGATCTCCAAGCTGAATAATGTCAAGATTTATACCGATGGCGATTTCAAGAAGCTTGGTAACGTCGGACGTATCTTCTGTTGGGACAATTTCATGGAGGATCCCACGCAAGGTACTTACACGATGAAAATTTTCCCGTTCTTCACCGACCAGCGCAATAAGATGGTGGACTGGGAGTACATCTGGAAGATGGAGGAAGACGCCGAAGGTCTTGTTTGGGTGGGACATAGCGCGGGCTTGTTCGTGATCAACCCCCTTGAATTGTTCGACGACCAGCCCAAGGCAATCCGTCCCGTCATCACCAATTCATCCGAGAGCAAGGGTTACTTGTGCGAGGGATATTCGGTTCACGACATTGGCGTTGACAAGGATAATAACAAGTGGCTTGGCACCAACAACGGACTGTTTTTTGTGTCGCACGACGGCTCAGTGATATATGAGCATTTCACGACCCTCAACAGCGACCTTCCCGGCGATATGGTATATAGCGTGGAATGTGATCCTAAGCATGGACGTGTTTTCATCTATACCGATGGCGGTTTTGCCGAGTATATCCCCGCAGGTGACGCTCCGGCACTGAACTATGATAACGTGTATGCATTCCCGAATCCCGTGGAGCCCGACTTCACCAGCATGATCAAGATCGCTAACTTGATGGAGAACACTTTTGTGACAATCACCGACAAGGATGGCCAGGTCATCGAACAGATCGGCCCGGTTTCGGGTAGCGCTTTGTGGGATGGCAGCGGTGCTGACGGCGCACGTGTGCCTACCGGCCTTTACAACATCTATGTCGCTCAGGGCGGGCAACCTGTGACGTCGGGTAAGCCTCAGGCGACAGTCATGATCATCAAGTAATCTATTGATGTCGAGAATACCAGTTTACATAGCGAGGGTATGCTGTTCGGCATACCCTCTTGTGTTGGACTGAGTCGTGTATCATCACCCTCTCCCTATGGATATAACATCGGTTGAATTCTATACTCTGGCATTTGTGTTGGCGATGGCATTAATCGCGTTGCTCATTGGACGCAACGAGAAAAGCTTGCCCAGCACCTATATTGTGCAACTGCCTACGGCACCTGACGAGGAGGGGAAGGAGGACGTCTTGTCGATTGAAGTCGTTGAGGACGGGAAAGTCAGATTCTCTCGAACAGGCTTGACTCTAGGTCCCGAGGAGACCATCAATCTGGTGTTCACCATTCGGGACGACCATTGCTCCATTGTGGAAAAGAAAGGCAGGAAGCACCGGGGCGCGACGGGGCTGCCTGTTACGGGCGAGGTGACGGTGAAATGTTTGCGGTCAGGTATCAAGTACTGGATGCGATATGAGAGTCAGGTGACCAGCAAGTGGGCTTCTTTTACATTCGACACCACATCGCCGCAACCCAAAAATATTGAGCTAAGGTATTGATTCCCTAAATGGTTGTATGTGTGGGTGAATGCAAAAAAAATACTAAAAGTCCAATTATTTCGTTTTTTTTTATACCTTTGGCCGTTGATTCGGCAGATGTGACTTAACATGGCTTCTATCTGCTTGATAATTAGTATATTGTGAACAATTTGATATATTATTAAACATACCTAGATATGCTAAAAAGACATATTCTTCTCTTTGTGCTCATCGTGATGTCGGTAGCGGTATCGGACGCGACCACATGGATAAGGCACAATTATTATGTGTCGTCCAGCATCCAAAATATCTTTGATACGGGCGATAAGGTTTACTATCTGAACAGTAATATGTTGTACAGGTTTGACAAAGCGACTAGCACGACTGCCGCGTTGTTCCAACAGAACATATTGTCAGACAACTATATCGACCAGATTTATTATGACTATGAGCGGAACCTGCTGTTCGTGGCCTATGCCGATGCCAATATTGATGTCATTGACGGAGAAGGTGCGGTAACAAATATCAGCAGCGTCAAGGATGCGATTGTGCGGGTGTATAATGTCAAGTTTGATGAAAACAGTAACTTGTCGAGTTATACCGAAAAGCGGATCAACGACATCACCTTTTCTAATGGTATGGCCTACGTTGCCATTGGTTATGGTTATGTGGCAATTGACGAGAGCACGATGAGGGTGGTGAAGGAAAAAGTGTTGAGTGAGACGATCAATGTCAATTCAGTGACTATGTTAGGTGACCTGTTGCTGATTCTCTCCAACACCTACTGCTATTACGGCTCGCCTGATGCCGATGACCCGATCAAGCAGTTCGCCAAATTTAAAAGCCCCTCTTCATCATTCACTGGCGGAAGGCTGTTTCCCATTGATGACCACTCAACGTTTGTGGTTGGCGCCTCGGCGCTGTACAGGTGTGATTTTTCGACATCACCCGTGGGCATCACGACGCTCGCGTCGGTTAAGCTGGGCTTTGTGCAGAAGTCATTGAATGGTTACATCGCCAATTTCTCGGACCAGCAGTTCTATTATACGATTGATGAGGCCGGACTGGTGGCAACCCAGGTAGCGAACGAGGGCGGTTTTGCCAGCTGCAATCCCTCAGGCGACGGCACGGTGTGGATATCGGATGCCAACGGATTACATATTGATAACAGCACAGAGTACTATAAGTTGACTGCCATGACCACCAACCAACCCTACTGGCTCAAGTATAATACGGCAATGGATCTGCTCTATGTGGGCGTGTCGGCGCGAAACGGTAATACGCTGTTATCAGGTGCGCTGCCTGCTAACGTCATCAACACCTTTGATGGGACGACATGGTCTGACGCCACGGCCTATAAGGCACTCGGAGCAGGCTATGAGTTTGTGTTCAATCCACTGGATTCAACGACCTATATGCGGGCTTCATGGGATCGTGGTATCCACAAGGTGACCAACAATGTGATGAAACTGAATTATACCTATGCCAATTCCTTGATTGGTAAGTATAAAGCCCATCCGGCCTTTGACATCTACGGTAACATGTGGGTGGTCAGCTCCTATCAGCATGCCGACTATCCTACAGTGCCTACTGCGGTTCTACCCAAGGAATATGTGGCCAAGAACTCAGTCTCAAAAGCCAGATGGTTTGAGCCTAGCGGCCTGACTGCACTGAATACGAATCACATGCAGCGTTCCAGGTTTTTGGTCTCAAAGTTGAATAATATCAAGATTTATTCCGACTGTGATTACCTGTCAACAGGTATGGCGGGCCGCATCATGTGTTGGGATAATTTTAATGAGGATCCCACGTTGGACACCTATCAGTTCACGTCAATCGGCAGTTTCATGGATCAAGCCAACAAGATGGTGACATGGTCCAATATCTCTCACATGGAAGAGGATGTTGAGGGTCTCATTTGGGTGGGTTATGAATCCGGTGTGTTCTTCTTTGATCCCAATATCGTGTTTAGTGAGGTTCCCATGGCCACCAGACCCATCGTGACTAACCAGACCGAGGAGAAAGGAAGCTACCTGTGCGAAGGTAATATCGTGTACGACATTGGCGTTGACCGTAACAACAACAAGTGGCTTGCAACCAACGAGGGTGTTTATCACGTGTCGCCCGACGGCTCTCAGATAATTGCCCACTACACGACCTCAAACAGCGATATTCCCAGCGACATCGTCTATAGTGTGGAGTGCGATACCAAACATAACCGGGTTTATATCTATACCGAGAATGGATTCGCCGAGTATTTCGCCGAGGCTGATGCTCCCGCACTGGACTTTAATAGCGTGTATGCTTATCCCAATCCTGTTGAGCCCGACTTTACCGGTATGGTCAAGATTGCGAACCTGATGGCAGATACCTACGTGACAATTACCGACCATAATGGACAGGTGGTGGCACAATTGGGCCCGGTGATGGGTGGTGCCTTGTGGGACGGCAGCGGTGCTGATGGCTCAAGAGTGGATACAGGACTCTATAACATTTATGTTTCCCAGGGTGGGCAACCCGTCACAACGGGCGCTCCCCAAGCCACTATCATGATTATCAAGTAACCCCGCAAGGACTATACTGATACTCGGTTCATCCGTTTTGAATGATGCTTTGTTCAGGACGGATGAATCGTTTTTTTGTGTCATAACTATGGCTCTGTCGGTGCAGTCGACACTATCTGGAAGAGTGGGGGCGGGCTTTACTTGATGGTGTCTGATTCAGGTGCCTGTCAGATGGTTGTGGTTGCGACGAGTTAGTTAAAATAAGTGTCAAAAGGCCTCTTTTTCGGTTTTATTTTATAACTTTGGCTTTTAATTCAGCGGATAATGCGGTCACTGCTGCGTATATCCCTGTAATTCAGTGTGTTGATATTGATTTGAAATATAATAAATCTTTTACGATATGTTAAAGAAACATCTTATTCTCTTGACCCTCTTGGTAATTGTGGCAGCAAGCGGTAACGCGGGCACTTGGAAAATGCATAACAGCTATGTGACCAGCAATATCCAAAACATTTTTGATACAGGCAGTCAAGTATATTATTTGAACAGTAACGTGTTGTTCAGATATGATAAGTCAACCCAGGTCACGACCGCGTTGAATCAGCAGAATGTCCTCTCCGACAGTCATATCGACCAGATCTATTTTGACTATGAGCGGAACCTGCTCTTTGTCGCCTATATCAACGCCAATATCGATGTGATTGACGGTAATGGCAAGGTGACTAATGTTCCGGCGATCAAGAATGCCCTTTCCCATGTGTATAATTACACGTTGAGCAGTTCGGTGCTGGCCGATTATTCCGCGAAAAAGATCAATGACATCACTTTCGCCAATGGTGTGGCCTACATCACGGCCGGTTTCAGGTATGTCGCTCTGAATGAGTCCGACATGAGGGTGATTTCAGATGATGTGCTGGGCGATGAGATCAAACTCAATTCGGTTGCTGTATTAGGCGACAACATGATCATCCTGTCCAATACCAACTGCTATTATGGCCCTAAAGGCTCGAGTAATCCCATCGGGGAGTTTGCTAGATATACCAATCCTGTCTCTACGATGAATGCGGCCAAGATATTCCCCATCGATGACCACTCGGCATTTGTCCTTGGCCCGTCGGCCTTGTACAATTATGATTTCTTGGGTGGCACGCTGACCAAGACAACGTTGGTTTCAAATAAGCCGACGAGTGTTCAGAAGACTTCGACCGGTTTTATCGCCAACTTTGCAGGGCAGTCATTCTACTATACCATCGATGCGACTGGCAAGGTGGCCACCAAGGCATCGACGGCTGTCGGATTCGCTTCCTCCTATCCGACGGGTGATGGCACAGTCTGGATCAGCGACGCTTATGGTCTGCACGTCAAGAACAGTTCGGCGTATTATAAACTCAATACCTTGACTACCAACCAGCCTTACTGGCTCAAGTACAACAGTGCGATGGATCTGCTCTATGTGTGCTCCACCGCGCGCAATGGCAAGAACGTGATTACCGAGACTCCGGCTAACGTTATCAATGCCTATAATGGAAGCACCTGGTCCAATGTCACGGCCTATTCCGCTAATGGTTCAGGCTATGAGTTTGTGTTCAACCCGCTGGATTCCACGACCTATGTCCGTGCCAGTTGGGAGAATGGTCTCCACAAGGTGACCAACAACGTTCTGAAGTACACCTATACCAGGAACAATTCCTTGATGGGAACCTTCAAGGCTCATCCCGCATTTGATAAATATGGAAACATGTGGGTGGTTAGTTCCTATGGCAATGAGAATTGCCCGGCTGCCGTATTGCCCAAGGCAAAGGTGGCACAGGCTTCGGTCTCCAAGACCGATTGGTTCCAGCCCACAGGACTTAAGGCGCTGAATACGGGCAACATGCAGCGCTCGCGCTTTGTTATCTCAAGGTTGAACAACGTCAAGATTTATTCCGACTGTGACTATTTGGGTTCGGACTTTAGGGGACGCATCCTGTGCTGGGACAACTTTAACGAGGACCCCACTGTGAACGATTACAAGTTTTTGAGCATTTCCCACTTTACCGACCAGGACAACAAGCAAGTGAAATGGACCTATCTCCTGCATATCGAGGAGGCCCCCGATGGCTATATCTGGGTGGGTCATACCGGAGGCTTGTTCTTCTTCCATCCCGACGAAGTGTTCGCTGTTAATCCTAAGGCTGTGCGCCCCCGTGTCACTGTCGCCAAGTCGAGCGATGATTTGGGCTACCTGTGTGACGGATTTGAGGTGCATGATGTCGGCTTTGAACGCAGCGGCAGGAAGTGGATTGCCACCAACAATGGACTCTTTTATGTTTCGCCCGATGGTACCGAAGTGTATGAGCATTTCACGACCCGTAACAGCGACATTCCCAGCGACATCGTCTATAGCGTGGAGTGTGACACGAAGCATGACCGTGTATATATTTACACTGATAATGGCTTTGCCGAGTATGTGCCTGACAGTGAGGCGGCTTCGCTCGATTTCAACAATGTCTATGTTTTCCCCAATCCCGTTGAGCCAGACTTTACTGGAATGGTCAAGATTGCAGGCCTCATGGCCGACACCTACATCACTGTCACGAACCACGAGGGTGCTGTGGTTGCCCAATTAGGCCCAGTGATGGGTAGTGCCTTGTGGGACTGCAGTGACGCCAGCGGAGAGAGGGTTCCGACGGGTGTGTACAACATTTATGCAGCTCAAGGTGCTTATCCTGTGGCAACGGGAACACCGCAAAGCACGGTCATGATTATCAGGTAAGCCATACAATTTACTGCAGTTTGTCACGTTCTAATAGAAATGAATGGTTTTTCATCTTAGATAGGCTCAGTATGTTAAAAAGATATCTTGTTCTGCTTGCAGTCATGGTGGTGGCTTCGCTTGTCACCAATGCAGGCACATGGAAAATCCACAACAGCTATGTGGGTTCCAAGGTGTACAATGTGGTGGATGCCCGAGATAAGGTCTATTACCATAACGGCAAGTCGCTGTACAGGTATGATAAGGCCACACAGTCAACGGTGATGCTGACCCCGCAGAACCTCCTTTCGGACTACACGGTGGATAATATCTTCTACGATTCCCAAAAGGATCTGCTTTTTGTCGCCTATGAGAATTGTAATATCGATGTCATCGATGGTAACGGCAAGGTGACCAATATCAGCAATTACGGCAATGCCAATCCCCGTATGCGCCGTTATGTCGTGGAAAATGGATCGCTAACTGAATACACCGACTGGTCCATCTCGGATATCACTTTCTTGAATGGTACGGCATGTGTCGCAACGGGCGTCGGGTATTTCCTGATTAACGAGTCGACCATGAAGATCACCCGCTACATGGAGCTGAAAGATGAAGTCACGGTCAACTCAACGGCGCTGTTGGGTGACCTGTTGCTCATCTTGACCAATGCCAGCTGCTATTACGGCCCGGTATCGTCCGATGACCCTATCAATGAGTTCAAGAAGCAGAAGGCCAGTTCGTCGGCTGGTGGTAAGATGTTCCCCATCGACAGCCATTCGACATTTGTGCTGGGAGGTTCGGCCCTCTATCATTTTGACTTTTCAGGCGCTACCCCCACGGTAACGACGTTAGTGTCTGCCAAGCCTACAAATGTGCAGCGGACAGCTACGGGCTTTATCGCTAATTTCTCAGGCAAGAATTATTACTACACCTTTGATTCGTCAGGCAAGTCTCCGACTAAAGTGAGCACCCAGGGCGGTATGGTCTCGTCAAATCCTGACGGCGACGGCACCGTGTGGATTGCCGATGCCGACGGCCTGCATACCCTTAACGGCTCAGTCATTGGAGAACTGAATGCCATGACGACCGATGAGCCTTACTGGCTCAAGTATAACACCGCTACCGACCTGCTCTATGTGGGCGTGTCGGCGAGAAACGGCATCATGCACTTGTATGACCTTCCTGCCAACGCCATCAATGTTTATGACGGTCAGACGTGGGCCGATGCTACCGCTTATAAGGCCAACGGCGCAGGCTATGAGTTCGTTTTCAACCCCATGGATTCCACGACCTACTTGCGCGCAAGCTGGAATCTTGGTCTCCACAAGGTGACCAATAATGTCTTAAAGACCACCTACTCCAAGAGCAATTCACTGATGGGAACCTACAAGGCCCATCCGGCATTTGACAAACAGGGTAACCTGTGGGTCGTTAACTCGTATAAGAGCAAGAAGGATTCAGTCGTTTATCATGGTGACTCTATCCCCACGCCTCCAGTGGCCATGCTGTCCAAAGAGAAGGTGGCCAAGACCAAGGTGACCTATAACGACTGGTTCATGCCCAGTGGCCTTGGCTTTGTATATACCGGGAAGATGCAACGGTCGCGCTTTGTGATTTCTAAACTCAATAACGCCAAGATTTATACCGATGGCGATTTTATGGACAAGGGCGCATCGGGCTCGATTTTGTGCTGGGATAATTTTAGCGAGGATCCCACAGTAGATAATTACACCCTGTCATCAATTTCAAGTTTCACCGACCAGAATAACAAACTGATCAAGTGGGTCAACCTTTCACACATGGAGGAGGATGCCGATGGCCTCATTTGGACGGGGCACACTGCAGGCTTGTTTGTATTCAACCCGTCGGTGGTCTTTGATCTGAACCCCAAGGCTATCCGCCCCAAGGTGCTCAGTGCGCCGTTGAACGAGGATTTAGGCACTTTGTGCGAGGGCTGTTGTGTCTATGACATTGCTGTTGACCGTGACAACAATAAATGGATTGCTACCAGCAATGGACTCTATTTCGTATCCCCTGACGGCACCCGGATCTATGAGCATTACACGACACAGACAAGCGATATCCCCAGCGATATCGTGTATAGCGTGGAGTGTGATCCGGAGCATAGCCGTGTTTACATCTATACCCAAAACGGATTTGCCGAGTATATGGATGGTGAGCCTGCGGCTATTGACTATAATAATGTCATTGTCTATCCTAATCCTGTTGAGCCCGATTTTACCGGAATGGTAAGGATTGAGGGACTCATGGCAGATTCCTATGTGACAATCACCGACCATGACGGGCACACCGTGGCCCAGATGGGACCGGTAACCGGAACGGTGTTGTGGGACGCTTGTGACGCCGATGGCGACAGGCTCCCAACGGGTATCTACGGCATCTATGCGTCACAGGGCTCAATCCCCGTGGCTAACAATAAGCCGTGTGCCACAGTCATGATTATCAAGTAAAACAATAACACTATCCCTGTTGATGAAAGGGGTTAATAATCAGTTTATAATGGTCAAGAAGATATTATTTCTGGCAGTTGTGTTCCTGTCGGTGTGCGCTAGTGCGCAAAACGCCGTTGGTGATTGGCGCATCCATTCATCCTTTGTGGGCAACAACATTAAAATGATTGCCGAGGGCAACAAATGGGTGTATTACCTGTCGGGTGGAAACCTTTTCCGTCTGGATAAGGAGACTCAGGAAAATGAGTCGTTGAGCAAGGTCAATGACTTGAGCGACATGATCATTTCCAACGCCTATTACAACGATGACCAGGACTATCTGGTGGTGGTTTATACCAATTCCAACATTGACGTGATTCTCTCTAACGGATCGGTGGTGAATATGTCCGAGATCAAGGATGCTGTAATGACCCAGAGCAAGACCATCAATGATGTCTCTTTTGCCCCAGGGCGGATTTATGTCGCATGTGATTTTGGCTATGTCGTTATTGATGAATCCAAGTTTGTGGTGAAGGAATCGCTCATTCTTGGCGAGAAGGTGACCTCGGTGGCTCAATTGGGCGAATGGCTGTTGCTCTCCACCCCGGCCAAGTCCTATTACGGCTTAGCATCTGACTATCATGAGCATTTGGCGTCGTTCGACAGGGCAAGCTTCAAGGAGGCATCTCTCATTAGACCCATCAATGATGAAACTTTTTTCTGCTTAGCTAAAAAAGAAACCTATTTGGTCAATGCCGTTCCCTCTCAGGAAGGCAAGCTGCAGTTTGATACCATTACCATTCTGAACCAAAAGGTTCGGGGTGCCAATGTCTCCCAAGTACAGGCCACTGATGGAGGGTTCATCCTCAATTCAGCCGAGGCCGGGAGATCCTTCAAGACCGATCAGGCAGGCGTTGTCTGTGACACCATCGGTGTTGAAGGGGAAATCTGTGCCGGGCATCCTTCTGGCGGTGGCCAGATGTGGGCTGTGGGTGCTCATGGACTTCACCAGTTGAACAGTGTTGGCTATTACGTTCCCAACGCGCCGACGATGCCCATGCCTTTCTGGATGACCTATAACAAGGAGCGTGATCTGCTCTATGTCTCTTCTACGGGAACTAATTACTTCTTTGAAGATAATGCCTATCCCATCCAAGTCAACACCTATGACGGCATAAAGTGGACCGACGTCACGCCCGAAGACGCTCCCAATAGTTCCACGAGAGGTTCCTACTGGCTGGACTTCATGCCTGGCGACCCTGACACCTACCTGTTGAGCACTTGGCGCAATGGACTGCTCAAGGTCAAGGATAACAAGGTTGTCTATGTCTATGACTACGAGAACAGCCCCATGCTCAAGAAATATGCTGTGCACCCCATCACAAGAATAGACCGCAATGGCAACGTGTGGGCGGTGGAGCCCCTCTACAACGAGGAGCATCCTGTCATGGTCCTGCCAGCCGCGAAGTCCAAACTGGACGAGGTGACAGTGAGCGACTGGATCACCCCCAGCATTGATGGCATATATACTGGATCGACCAGTAAACGAGCCAGCTTCATATCGACGCGCAATAGCCAGAATGACATCAAGATATTTACCGATGGTGACTACCAGAGGCCTTTGTTCTTCTGGAACAGTGCCGGAGAGATTTCTGACCATCCGCAACAGGCCTGGTATGCCCAATTGCCTGACCAGGACGGGGAGATTGTGTCATGGACGAATATCATGTGCCTGACCGAGGACAATAACGGCAACGTGTGGATGGGAACGACCGAGGGTGTATGCGTCTTCAATCCCGCCAATGCTTTTAATGTCGGTGCCTTCAATGTGGTGAGGCCCAAGGTGCCCCGCAACGACGGCACGGGCATGGCCGACCGCCTGATGGACGGCATCCAGGTCAACGATGTGGCAGTCGATGGCGCTAACCGCAAGTGGCTTGCTACCAATTCGTCTGGTCTGTTCCTTGTGAGCTCCGACGGCACCGAGATTATCAGGAAATTCAACACGACCAACAGTCCGCTGGCCAGCAACACCGTCTATCGGGTGTGCTGCAACCCCAGCAACAACTCGGTCTATGTCGCTACACCGGCCGGATTGTATGAGTACTTCAGCGACTCCAGCCCTGCCCAGCCGACCTACGAGAACATCTATGCCTATCCCAACCCTGTCCGTCCCGATTATGGCGGCGATGTGACGGTGACGGGCATGATGGACAATTCGCTGGTGAAGATCGCCGATGCCAGCGGTCAAGTCATCAGGCAACTCAAGTCCACTGGTGGCATGGCGACCTGGGACTGCTGTGACCAGAATGGTGAACGCGTCAAGACGGGCGTTTATTTCGTCCTCTGTTCCCAGGCCAACGGCAGCGGTGAGGCCGTAGTGACCAAGATCGCCGTCATCAGGTGACACCCGGTTCAGCAAAACGTTTTTTAACCGAAGAACTTATTTCTTCAGACTAATGTCATTCAAGCCCTGTGTTGACCTGCTGCGGTGCAGGCACATAGGGCTTGTTTCCTGTTTTTGCGTGTTCGCGGTCGAGGCTTTTAGTTTGATTCTGTTGCGGTAGGGGTTTCGGAGTCAGTCGGCTTGAAGTCGTTGATGTATTCATTGAGGCTGACTTCCAGTCCCAACAGCTTGGCGATGCGCCGTTTCTTGTTATATACCGAATGCTCATCGTTGTAGCCCATGCATGACATGATGACCGTCGTGGGCAGGTCACAGCAGTACAGGCACAGGAAGTTGATGTCGCTGTCGTTCATTGCGGGGCAGCTTTCGGCGGTACGTGTGATGATGTTGTCAAAACGACTGTTCACATAATTGCGCAGCATCAGAAGGTGACCATCTGATTGATCCTCAACCATGGGATTATTCAATATGTAAACAAGCGTACGCGATATGGACTGGTGGGCATGCGCTTGGCGCTGCAGAAGGACTAGCGGTAGCCCGACACCAAAGGCGTAAACTTACGAAGACAGGCAATTATGATTCAGGTTCTGAAGTATGATCTGCTTCAGAACCTGAAGTTTAGTGTTTAGCATATAACGGGATTTCTTTTGGCACTCTGCTTGAAAACAGCTCTACACCCTGCTTTTCATGTTAAATGCTTGAATAATTTGGATTTTAGAAACTTTTTTGCTTTATTTGCAAGGAATTACAGCGGCAAGTCCGCTTGAATGTCACGATGGTAGTGTTGTTTTTAGTCTAAACAGAGTGATTATGATGAAAAGATTAGTGTTTTTGGCATTTGCGGTGTTCATGGTGGTGATGACGTCGTGCAACACGGGCAGCAATCTGACCAAGGCCGAGCGTGAGGCCTTGGTGACCCGTCAGGTTCAGGAAGGCCTGGACACGCGCCATTACAAGATAGCTGTTGACTGGATGAAACCCAGGGGCGGCATGGCACGTCACGTGACCTCCAACTATGAGCTGAAGGTGAGCGGAGACGAGTTGGATTGCTATCTCCCTTACGCCGGCGAAGCCTTCCGCCTGCCCATGGGCGGCGGCCAGGGTCTGAACTTCAAAGCCCCCATCGAGAACTACACGATTACCTATCTCACCAGCAACCGTTCGCACATCGAATTCATGGTCAAGAATGTCGAGGAAGTGTATTTGTTCCGGATTGATGTGTTCAATAACGGGAAATCCATCATCGACATCATCCCCCAGGATAGGGATGCTATATCGTTTGACGGTGAAATGGTGTTTTGATTACAAGAGACGTCTCACCCGAAGGGTGCCCATTGAGTAACCGGCTGTACCGCCCGCGAACCCGAGCGAAGCGAGAGGGAGCGGCGGCACAGCCGGTAATGCATCGTGTAACTCTGTCGCTGGAGGCGACCCCAGTGACTTGCGATAGTTGTATAATTGGGCGATTCTGCTTACCTTTGTGCCGTTATGAGCTGTACTCATCTTGTATATCACATCGTATTCCGAACTCATCGCAGCATACCGGCAATCGATGAAAACTATTTCTTGAAAGATTGACGCATCAAAGGGGTCGCCTTCAGCGACAGGCATCGAGTCTCCATGCCGGCGGTGATGCTGACTCCTTCGCGATGCTCAGTTGCCAGCATTACCGCCGGTTACTAAAAGGACACCCTTCGGGTGGTCATAGCCAATTATGGTACCATTTCCCTGATGACCTAACACATAATTTTGCTGGTGTCCCGATTTCTTGCGAGCGAATGTGAGCAATCTTTATCCAATAACATCATGAATTGTGATTCGCATAATAGTCACGGGTCGTCGGGGGATTTGCTAAAACCCGTTAAACGAAACGCGTTTTAAATAGTCTAAATAAAAACAAACTCTAAAATCTCTAAATTATGAAACGGTTTTTATTGTATCCGATGTTATTATTGACGCTGCTGCTCACGGCATGCGGCGCTGGGAATAAAGTAGTAGATCAACAACGTGCCGAAGCTATCAAGTCATTGCTCGAATCACAACAGTTCGTTGTGATGGTGGGTACTATGCGTCCGTTGTCGGCCCCGACGGTATCAGTATCTCAGGGCCATAAGATGATTGTTCGTGACGGTATGGTGACATGTGCCCTGCCATACGCGGGAACTGGCCAGAATGTGGGTTATGGCGCAAGCGGTTACAAGGCCATGAACTTCACGAGCGCCATCCTCGACTACAAGGTGGAGTATCCCAAGGCTGACCGCGCCCGTGTGACCTTCAGGGTAGAGAACGGCGATGACTCCTACCGCATCCACATGGAGGTGTTCATGAACGGCAAGACGACCATTGATATTGATCCGCGTGGTCGTGACGGCATATCCTATAGCGGAATGATTCACGGATTGGAAATGCTGTGATTCGCAGGTTTGAATTTGGATGATGTGGAAATGGGGGCGATGAAAGGCCCCCATTTCTGCATCATGACACTACCTGGATGCGGCTCACCGTGTTGTCCTTGGGGTCGCGATAGACCTGAACCTGGGTCGTGACGCGTTCTTTGAGCATCTCGACATGGCTGATGATGCCCACACGCTTGCCGCCGATGTCATAGAGCCGGTTGAGGGTTTCCATCACGTTGTCAAGATAGTTGGGGCTGAGTGAGCCAAAGCCCTCGTCGATGAACAGCGTATCTACACTGAAGAGTTTGCCTGTGGCACTTGACAACGCCAGAGCAAGGGCCAGCGATACCATGAAACTCTCGCCGCCCGAAAGCGTGTTCACCGATGTGAGGTCGCCTTGCAACAGGTCCCTGACGAGAATCACCAGGGTGCCGGGGTTCGCTTCCAGTTCATAGCGGTTGTTGAACTGCCGCAGGTACCCGTTTGCGCTGTTGAGCAATTCACCCAGGATGTAGCTTTGCGCGATTCTTGAGAATTTGTTGCCTGTGGAGTCGCCCAGCATATTGTTGAATTCGGCCCATTGGTTGAATTCCAGCTCGGCCTTTTCGAGTTCGGCCATTTTCTCTCCCAAGGTTTTCTTGTTGGCTTCATCGGTGTTGAGGCGGGCTTTGAGCTCCGCAATCAGCGTGGTCAGCTCTTTGTATCTTGCTTGACTGGACTGGTATATCTGGTCAAGTTTGTCCCGGTCCACTTCGGGGCAGTCCGGTTTGTTGCCTAGGATTTCCTGCTGGCGCTTTGCCAGTGAACTGATTTCGCCTTGCAGGTGGGTGATGCTGTCGGTGAGCCGTTTGTGGCTGTTCTTGATGATGTCGATCTCGCCCTGCTGGTATTGCCGCAATGCCGTGATCCGTTCAAGACCGATATTGGGATGCTCGTTCAGGAACTCATCGAGTGTCTTTTGGGCGTTTTGGGCTTTATTGCGCTCGTTGTCGAGTTGGTTGTTCCAGTTGATGCACTTGTTCTCGAACTGGCGCCATCGCTCGTCAAGTTTATCCGGCACCTGATCGCAACTTGTTCCGTTGTCGGTGAATCCCACAATGTTGCGCTTGTTGTCCTGCATTGCGGGAATCAGTACTTCGGTCTTGCTGATGCTCTCTTTGAGTTGCTGGGCTTGTGTCTCCCGGTTTTGATACTCAATGGACTTGCGCTCAAGGCCAGTGATGAACTCGACCTCATTGGCTGCCCGATCCTGCCAGTCCTCGATGGTGAATTGGGCATTCAGTTCCCGGGTCAGTGACTCGACATGCTCACTGCTTCTGGTGATGGCCTCTTGCTGGTGTCTGATGCTGTCGAGAACCTTGTTGTGGGTGATAACGGCTTGGTTGTGCTCCTCGGTCAACGTGGCGAGTTTCTTGCGTTCGTCGCTGATGCGGCTGTTGAGCGCCTCGGCTTGCTGCAGGCTGGAGCTGAGGAGAGCAGCCTCTTGCTCGATTGTGGCGATCAACGCGTCAATTCGGGTGTTGTCGGTCAACAGGTCGGCGTGTTTGCCGCACCGTTCCAGCTGCTGCATGGCGGCTTCCATCTGACCTTCACGGGCAGCGGCTTTCTGGTTCAGGTCGGCTTTGGTCTGGAGCATCTGTTGCTCGAGCTGTTTGATGGTTTTGCCCGATGCGGCGATGTCGGTCTCGTTTTTCTTCAGGTCATCTTCGGCACGTTTGAGTTGTTCCCTCAGACCTTCGAGCACATGATCGCCAGCGTTGTCTTGCAACTGATCGATGATGTTGCCGCAGATGGGGCAGGTGTCGCCTTTGTGTAACGATTTGTGGACTTGTTCCAGCAGATTCTTCATGTCATTCTCACGCTCCACGGCTACACGTGCCTGCTCCATGATGGTGAGCTTGTCGTCATGGGCGGCTTGGGCTTTCTCCAGCGTCTGACGTTCAATCGCCAGAGGCTCTTCCTGACTGCTGAGCGCTTTGGCGCTTTGTTCAACGGCATCGTTGCTCGATTTGAGCAGGTTGAGGGTCTGCCGGGCATCGGACAAGGCGTCTTTCTTGTCGTTGATACCCCTCACGTTCATGGCTTCGTATTGTGCCTCCAACTGCTTGATCTCGTTCTCCTGCCGTTGTTGGGCTTCAAGTGATGTATGCACGTTCTCTTCGGTGATGGGCTTGCGTTCCAACTCTTGATGAAGGGCTAGAGTGAAAGCTCCTACATTCTTCTGCTCGTCCTGCAGTCGCTTTAACAATGCCTTGATGCTTTTGATGCCCTTGTACATCTCGCGGTTGGGCGCTTCGTGTTCAAGGAAACGCTCGAGATCATGGAGTTGGTCGCGTTGCGTGTTCAGGTTGGCGACGGTGGCGCGCAATGCCGCGCACAACTGGTCGAATTTGTCTTGCAGGGATGGTTTCCCATTCTGCAGCAATTGGATCTGGTGCTGGGCTTGCTCACGATCTCTCAGCTCCCGGCGGGCGCTGACGGTGGCTTCCCAGTCATCGACCAACTGTTGCTCCTTCATGTACTCCTCTTCTTGCTTGAGGGTCTCCTTTTCGGTGAGATCTTTGCGCTTATCGGTCAGTTCCCGCTCGTTTTGGGCTTTGTCATCGAGCCATTGGGTCATTTTTTTTGCCAATTCGCTCTGCGCGAACATGGTTTCCTGTTCAAGCGTGTGCGCTGCCATCTGCTCGTTGATTTGCGATTTCTCATCATCGTCCAACAGGGTGATACCTTGGATATGTTCGCGCAGGTTGTTGCGGATGTTTTCTTTCTCGCGGAACACCTCGTAGATTTTGGCTCCGATATCGGTGAAAATCTCGGTCCCGGTCATTTTCTTGAGCAGGTTGGACTTCTCATTCTCACCGCTATTGAGGAATTCGGCAAACTTACCCTGGGCAAGTACTACGGTGCGGAAGAACTGGTCGATGTCAAGTCCGATGAGTTGGGTGACATGGTTGGTGATCTCTTTGGTCTTGGTCAGGTTGACAGGCGGGTTGATGCCGTCCTCGGTCATAAGTGTGCGTTCTACCGGCTGGATGGCACCATCAACTTTGTTGCGGGCACGATGCACGCCCCATGTGGCGATATAGGGAATGCCCTGCCTGTCGTCGAAAGTGAGTCGGATAGAAGCGCTCACAGCGCCTCGGCGCAAGAGCTGTCTTACGTTATTGGTCTGTATGATATCGTCTTTGCTGCCGTCCAGCCTTGAGTTGGTGTATTCGGCGCCTTTAGCGTCCGACAGGCGTGGTGTGTTTCCATACAGGGCGAGGCACAGGCAGTCGATGACGGTCGATTTGCCCGATCCGGTTTCGCCTGTGATGAGGAACAGGCGTTCACCTGCCAGCGGAGCAGCGTCAAAGTTGATCTCGGCATGCTCAATCGACGCGATATTGTCAATAATCAGTTGTTTGAGTTTCATTGTCTGTTTTTCTCTTTTACGGATTGGTAAATATCGTTGAACATTTTTTGCTGTTGGTCGCTCATGGGCTTTCCCGTCACTTCGATGAAGTATTGGTTAGCGATGTCGATGGGCTGTGACCGGTAGAACTGCTCGACGGTCAGTTGGCTGGCTTGGCGTGTGGTGGCCAAGGTTGCGGTCTTCTTGATTTCGCAAAAACGGCATTGCTTGCTTTTCACGGCTTCGGCAGCCCGCTCTAAGGCTCCAACCGGCAGAAAGCGCTCAACCTGGACATTGAGACGGATGTAAGCTTGCTTGTCGGCGTCGAATTGCTGTAGTTGTTCCAATGCCGTCTCGAAGTCAGCGGGTTCGCGTGGCGGAATGGTGTGCAGGGGCTTGAGGTTCTTGATGGTTTTGGTCTCGATGACGGGTGCCGCACCATGGGATTCGATGGTGACAATGCTCACGCTGTGCTCACACTGTTCGTCAAAGCTGACGGGCAATGGTGTGCCGCAGTAGCGGGCGCGCTCGCTAACGTCTTGCGGCCGGTGGATGTGCCCGAGGGCAGCATAATCGTAGCCCTTACCCAAGGTGCTCAACTCGACACACTCCATGGTCATGTTACGGTCATGACCGGTGAAATCGCTGTTGTTCACGGCGAGATGCGCTATCAGCACAATGGGTAACCCGTTCGGGTTGTTGGCGTTTGCTTGGTTGAGCAGCGCTTGGAAATAGACCTCTTGGCGCCGATCCCGCTCGGTTTCATTCCCGTCAACAATGGGAAAACTGCTGGGGTAGGCAAAGGGTACGGCAGCGACGATGCCCTGGTCGCCGACGGGGATGATATGGCTCCTCAGGTTTGCTTTTCCGTCGGTGTCGCGGACGATGCCGCCCAACACGGTCACTTTGGCGAGTTCCCACAGGCGCTTGTCGCTGTCAAGTCGGGATGCGCTGTCATGGTTGCCGGCAATGACAATGATGGACATATCTGGATATGCCTTGTGGATGTTGAGCATACCTTCAACATAGATGTTGGCAGCAGCGTTTGACGGAGCGGCGGTGTGAAAGATATCACCGCTCACAAGCAGCGCGTCGGGTTGCTGCTTGCGCACGATGTCAGCCAACTGACGCAGGAAGTCGCGTTGCTCCTCGCTGCGGTCATAGCCGTAAAAGTTCTGCCCCAAGTGCCAGTCACTGGTGTGAATGAATTTGAACATAAATGGTCATTGTTTCAGATTTAATTGATAAAAACTCATACCTTTTCTCCTTAAAGGATTTCTAACCACAAATTTAGTGAATAAACTTGAGTCGCGCAAGTTCAATCTCTATTATTTCCTATCTAATCCATCCATTTTCAGTACTACATCACTGCAACCAGTTCAATCTCAAAGATGAGTGTGGAGCCTCCCGGTATCCCTGGCTGTGAAAACTTGCCATATCCCATTTCGGCAGGGATATAGACTTCCCACTTGTCGCCTGGGCGCATCTGCTGCAACGCGATGACCCATCCCTCGATGAGGTCGCGCAGTCGGCTCGCCATCGGCACGTTCCCCCCGCTGCTGTCAAACTCCTTGCCGTCGATGGTCCTGCCACTGTAATGGGCGGTAATGACGTTGCCTGGGCCGGGATTCCTGCCATTGGGGTCGCCGCTGGAGAGCACTTTGTAATAGATGCCCTTGGACAACGCTTTCACTCCGTTTTCTTTGGCTTTTTCGGCCAACCATTTCCGGTTGGCTTTGAAGTATTGTTTCTTGTCCATGATAACAGTTTAGTGGAGTGCGCTTCGGGTAGCGATTTTCTTGCCGTTCTTGTCCCAGGTGTAGATCCAGTTGCCCTTGCGGCTGGTGAAAGTGTCACCTGCTGCTGACAGGATTTCACCCACGTTGCTCACCGAGAATGTGTGCAGTTTCTTGCCCTTGGCGTTGAAGGTGTAGTACCAACTGCCATGCTTAATGATATAGAATGACTCGCTGTAGGCGACCACTTCGCCTTGGCTAGTGCTGATTGTGTTCACTTTTTTGCCCTTTTCGTCATAGACATAGTGCCATGAGGATGTGGACTCGATATGGCTTATTTTCTGGGCCTGTATGCTAGTGAAAGCCATCAGCATGGTCAGTATGATAAGGATTCCTTTCATAATGGGTATCTGTTTATTTGATGAGTTTCATGAGTTGCTGATTGCTGGCATGAGGCAGGATGCGCTTGAGATGCGTCAGGATGCGGTCTAGGGATTCTTGGGGTGTGCGGTCGCACTGGCAAGCCTCCTTGCCCAGCAGTTGCTCGGGTGTGGTGAGCAGCGCCCATCCCCAGCCGTATTCATGGCCATGCTTGTCGCGAGGATAGACAAAGTCCTGGGTGACGATGCGGCAGGCCATCTGTAATCGGGTGACGTAGCCGTCGAAGCGACTGCGCATCTTGGACCCATTAAAGCCGCACGCGGCACGCAGTTCGCGTGTGATGAGGCTGCCGTGTTCACGCAGGGTCAGCACGATGGCCTCTTCGATGGAGCCGGGCGATGGGGCAGGGTGGGTGGCCCGCCGCCAGTTGTAGAAGTCGGGCCACCAGTCCATACTGATGTATCCCGCCTTTTTGTCAAAGAACTTGCCATAGACACAGCCGCCCTCGGTGACGATGGGACCCTTCCACTTCCACATGGGCCAGTCCCAGCCGTCGTCATAAACCACATAGCGGCAATCGCTGTCCACAACCTCGTCGGCCGAGAATCCGCTGATACCGCTATACAGCAACGGCAGGAATCCCACCTCCTGGATGAGGCCCATCATCTCGTTCGCGTTATGTATCATTCCCCGTCTTAGCATAGTTCAGATAATTGGAAACAAAATGTGGAATCAGGCGCAAAGATAAACATTTTTACGGATTGAGGATTTTGTCCAGCTGGGGATAGATGTCCTCCTCGCGTTCGTAGGGGTGGATATGGAAATAGGGATTGCCGGTCAGCATGGCCGACAGTTGTGTCTTGGTCCGGTCGTAGAAAATGTGGCAAGGGATGCCAAAACGCTCGGCATAGGCCAATTCGTAGCCCACACCAAGCGAGGGACAGGTGCATTCGCCAATAAGCACATCGCTCTGGCGCAGCCATGCCGTGTCCTGGTCATAGATGCTCGCATCCCGTTCGCGTCCCTGTTCCGTCAGGCTTAGGTTGCTCTTGCCGACGTGCTCGGTCAGCACTACGTCAGTACGCTGGATGTAAGTGATGATGCGGTGATACAGGTCAGCATCCACGCGCCCGCCACGTATCGACCCCGCAAAATAAATCTTTTTCGCCATAACTTATTTCGTTCTTTATCTTTTAATTCTTTTTGTGTCCGATTCGAGTTTATACGATTCGAGAAGATGATTGATATAATCCAAATAAATGTTTGTTTGAACGCGAAATACTGATTACCAAAAAGAATACAAAGAATTCTGTTTTCTGCTTTGTGGATTACAGGCGGATGAGGGCGACACCAGCGAGCATCAATAGGATGCCGATGATTTTGACCCAGGTGATGGATTTGCGCGGAGCACCGAGCCAGCCGTAGTGTTCCATTAGCATGCTGAGGGCCAATTGGCCGACAAGCAGTGCCATGACAAAGACTCCGACCCCGACCTTTGGCACGAGCCAGGCGTTGCCGAACACGATTACTGCACCGCACAGGCCGCCGGTCCACATCCACCAGGGATAGCTGCGGCTAAAGGCTTTACCAATCAGCTGGGTCTTGCCCAAACAGGTGCAGAACAGCAGCAGAATCATCGTTGCGACAAAGAATGCCACCGTTGTAGCCTGAACGGGATTGCCGACGATGTTTGACAATTGAGCGTATGCTCCCGTGATGCTGGCCGAAAGACAGCCTGAGATGATTGCCATCAGTTGCCAGAATGCTTGCCGCGACCCGGTGCTTGTGTTTCCTGTCTTTTGTGTCTTGAGTTTGGGGAGGACAACCACGAGGGTCACACCAATGATGAGCAACAGCGCACCGATAATGCGATTGGTACCAAAGGGTATGACTTTGGCACCGAACCACCCGAAGTGATCAATCAGCAAACTGAAAATCAGTTGGCTGAACATCGGGATAATCAGGGCCTGCAACTGTCCGATTTCCTTGAACAGATGGATGGCAATGGTAATCGTCACCACAGCGATGATACCCACAAACCAGCTCCAGCAAGGTGCCTCGGCCAGCATCTCATGGGTGGGCAGAATGGGAATCCCAGCCAGCAGTGAGACCAGCAACAGTGCCAGAGTAGAAACCGAAAAGGATACCAGTGTCGAGACATAGGCGGGACCCACGACTCCGCGCAATCTGGAGTTGGCTGCCGTCTGAAAGGGCATCAACAGGCCCATCGCCAGTGTAATCAGTAGATAAAACATGCTCTATTCGTTCTTATCACATTTGAACTGTCAAGTATTCCTTACAAGTTCTATTGGATTTCCTCCAGTGCTCCTGTTACCGAGTCGATGATGAAGCCGCGCACGGTGATGTCGTGAGGCATCAGCGGGTGGGTCTTGATGGTCGCGACGGTCTTGCGCACCGACTCGTGCGTGTCTTTGAAACCTTCCAGCCAATGATCAAGGTCAATGCCGCTCTTGCGGATGGTGGCAAGCGTCTCATCGGTGATGCCGCGCTTGATCATCTCCTCGTGGAAATGGCTAAAACTCATGTGGCAGGCGCCGCAGTTGGAGTGTGCCACCACCATGATATCCTCCACGCCAAGCTCATAGACAGCGACAACGAGGCTGCGCATGGCCGAGTCAAAGGGCGAGATGACCAGCCCGCCGGCATTCTTGATGATTTTGGCATCACCGTTTTTCAGACCCAGAGCAGCGGGCAGCAGTTCGGTCAATCGTGTGTCCATGCAGGACAATACCGCCAACTTTTTGTCTGGATACTTGTCGGTCACATATTGCTCATAGCCCTTGCGGGCAACAAACGCTTTGTTGTATTCGATAATCTCGTTAATCATGATTTCCTCTTTTTCTTGGGTTTAGGGTCGGGTAGCGCCTTGCAGGTCTCACGCACGAGGGCGCTGAGGTAGTCGCGGTCATCTAAATCGGTAATCAGGAAATAGTCCTTGGCGCCTTCATAGGGCGGGCTCAGCTCCACTGTGCGCAGCAGCGCCCTTCCCGCCTCGGTAGGCTTGAGGTAGAAACAGTCATCACAGATGAGCCCGAAGATCTTGCCATCACAATAGATGCCGTAATCCCCGAACATTTTCTTTACAGCGATTTCGCCAGCACCGGCACACTGGTCGGCGACATATTGCACAAAGTCAGTGTTGCTTGCCATAAATGTAATCAGATTATTCCCTAACGGCCTTCGGTGTCCAATTCTGGAAGAAACGGAGGACTTTTTTCGCGTTGTAGCCCTGTCCTTCCTCGAGTAACTCTGAATCCTGGATGTGGAGTATGTTGCCCTTCTCGTCGAGCACCACAAAGACGGGGAAACCGAAACGTCCCGCATTGTTCAGCCGCTTCATCAGCGCCTGTCCCACTTCGCCTGCTTTGCGCGGGTGATAGTTGGTGTGGATATAGACAAAATTCTGCTCAATGACGGCGTTGATGGTACTGTCATTAGTGATAAAGTCGGCAAAACGCAGGCACCACGGGCACCAGTTGCCGCCCACCTGGCAGATGACAAACTTGCCCTCGGCTTGTGCTTGGGCAATCGCTTGGTCAATTTGTTCCAGCGGGTTGATGTTCTCGTCATACACCTTCTTGGGTGCCGTCTCGCCCTCGGTTTGGGCGTGGGCCGTCATGGCGAACAGCGTGACAGCCAGCATAGCAATAAAAAATATCTTTTTCATAATCTCGACATGAATTTTTCTTTGTCAACAATAAAACGCAGGTGGGTGCCCTCGCCCAAAAGCATTTCGCCGCAATGGGCCTCCACCCTGAACTCGATTTTCTTGCCGTCAACCTTGATGACCGTGGCAGTCGCCGTGACGGTCTCGCCTACTGGGGTTGGCTTGAGGTGTGACGCGGAGATATGGCCGCCCACCGTCGTACAGCCCTCAGGCAGATGGTCTGCCACGGCAAGCATGGCGGCATTCTCCATGAGTGCCATCATTGCCGGTGTGGCGAGCACAGGCAGGTCTCCCGATCCGATAGCGATAGCCGTGACAGCCTCATCGACCGTCAACTTGCTGCTGTATGTCAGTCCTTCTTTCAGCATATTCTTTTCATCTAGTAACTGTAAGACCCAAAATTAGCGTAATTTTGAGTTATGGCAAAATATAAACCGCAAAAAGTGTCCACAACCCAAATTTTCTCGAGTTATGGACACTTTTCACAATTTGTTGACGAGGCTAATACAGCATGATAGCCAGGTGCTGCCAAATGTCAAACCCTTTCACGTACCTCTCGCCACCGTTCTCACGGCTGGTTTTGACGGTTTTTTCCTTGTCAAGCAAATTAATCAGCTGACCATATACCGGCTGTCCGATAAAATGTGTACCTTTGTTTATCGTTCCAAGTGTTTTGTAGCAAAAACAAAGGTAACGAGAAAGGCTGAACCTCGCAATGGGATTCAGCATGATTTTTCAGCCGCGCAAAAAACTTTTAACGGACACTAATATAATTTTTTAGTAAAAATTGCTGTCGGCGACCGTGCTGGCATTGACGCATGGCGACCTGTTCATGTTTTATATGGCGTCGTGTCTGCCCTCAACATGTCACGAAAGGAATGGCCAAAAGTTATCCTTGTTGATGATGTTGAAGTCGGAATTGGGATAGTTTTGGGCGAAATTGGCTGGCACACGGGTCTTTTGTTTCTCGTTCCACTTGAACTCAAACGCCGTTAACCGTCCATCCTTTTCCTCTATCAAGTCTATTTCTTTTTGGTCATGTGTGCGCCAGAAGTATAGCTGGGCATAACTCCTGGTGTAGGCATTGCGTTTTACTCGCTCTGAAACCATCAGGTTTTCCCACAGCATTCCGACGTCATTTCGCAGTTCGATGGGAGCGAAATGAGATAAGACGGCATTGCGCACACCATTATCTACAAAGTAGATTTTTTTACCTTTTCTTATTTCGTTGCGGGCATTGCGGCTGAAGGAGTTGAGCCTGAAGATGATAAAGCATTTTTCCAACAGGTTGATATAATTCTCAATAGTTGCCTTATCAATTCCTACGGTTTGAGCCAGTTCATTATAAGAGACCTCGGAGCCGATTTGGAGTGCAAGAGCCTTGACCAATCTCATTAAAGCCTCTGGCTTTCTCATGCCCTGGAACGACAAGGCATCCCGATAAAGGTAATTATTCGCTAGGTTCATCAATATGTCTTGTGCATATTCAGGTGCCGTCACAACCTCTGGGTATAAGCCATAGATCATTCTGGTTTCCAACATGCGCCGCTCGTCAACCTGTGACGTTGATGCTGCCAGCTCGGGGAGTGAGAGCGGGAAAAGGTTAAATTCAATCAATCGACCCGTTGCCGGCTCATTGATTTCGTCGGCAAGGTCAAATGATGATGATCCAGTCACGATTACGTGGGTGTCAAGGTGCAGGTCACCAATCATTTTCAGTGTAAGACCAATGTTTTTAACCCGCTGTGCCTCATCAATGAGGAAAAAATCGTGTGGCTCAACGAGGGCTTTCAGCTCGGTTGACGTTTTGTCAATCAGTAACCTGCGGTCATCCTCATTGTCGCAGTTCAAGATACGTACCCTTGTCCCTGCTGTTGCTAATTCCAGAAGCAGTGTGCTCTTACCCACTTGTCGAGGCCCCAAGATAGTGATTACCTTGCGACGGCCATATGCTTTCTCCAGTTCTTTTTGTATGATTCGATGTATCATAATTGTGATTTATTGACCGCTGCAAAGATAGATAAAAGTATTGTAATCCCCAAATTTCATATAAATTTAGTGAGTACAATCCCCAAATTTGGCAAAATTTAGGGATTAGCGGTATTTTTGGGCCAATTCAGCGAAACAAGAATTGCTCGCATACGCTCGCAAGAAATCAAAAAAACAGTTGCATATACCGTATATTTATTTGATTTCTCGTGCGAAGTACGATTACATATTGCCAATTAAGACCATTCGCTAGCTACGTGTTTTTGGACTATGAATTTTGCTTCGCGGTGGTGACTTCGTTGACGAGGTAGGCGATGTTGAGGTAGGGGATGCCGCCGTTGGTTTCCAGGCCGACCTCGCAGGTGCGGCTGTTGCTGTAGCCCATCTCGATGCGGTTGTCCTCGAGTTGGCGGCGCAGCTTGCGCAGAGCCCAGCGGTTGACCTCGGGATGGGTCCAGCCCCGGTCACCGGCAAAGCCGCAGCAGCCCACGCCCTCGGGCAGGAAGACGTTATTGCTGCACATGCGCGCCAACTGCGTCATCTTGTCCACCAGACCCATCTCGCGTGTCGAGCATGTAAAATGCAGGGCGATGCGGCGGTCAATGGGGGAGAACTCCAGGCGGTCGCGCAGGTATTCCCAAATGAACTCCACAGGCTCATACAGTTTCATGCGGTTAATGCATTTGCGCAGGCGGTGCAGGCATGGGCTTTGGTCGCACATGACGGGATACTTGCCCTGCTCACTGGCTTGCCATAGGGCCTCGTCGAGTTCAGCGGTCTTGCGATCGGCGATGTCAAGCATACCCTTTGATTCCCAGATGGTGCCGCAGCACATCTTTTCCAGCCCTTCGGGGAAGATGATCTCATAGCCTGCCTTGCGGCACAGCTGCACCATCTCATCAACTAGGGTGTTCTTTACGGACGAACCCTTTGGCAAGCCCATCGTTTGGTTGATGCACGAGGGGAAATAGACGACCTTGAGATCGCTGTCTCCTAGTTTGCCCGATCTTGGCTGATGGGCTTTCCCGGGCATGGCAGGAGTCCACAGGGGAGTACCAGCCTTATGCATGGCACCGGCAACACCATTCATGGCAGTTGTACCCAGCACATTGTGTCCCAATCTCGCCGTGTCGAGCACAACACGAAGTCCGCTCTTGATGCCTTCAAAATGGCGTGCGGCAAAGTCACCCGCTTTGTAGCCCATGCTGTCCTGTGGCAGCGCTTCCTGGCGCACGAGGTGGGTCAAATCGGCGACATTGATTTTCATCGGGCACGAGGTGGCGCACAGGCCGTCGCCGGCACACGTCTGGTCACCCTGGTAGTGATATTGTTTGACGAGGGTCGCCAATCGCTTGGGGTCGCTGCCTGTCTCACGCAGGTGGGAGATTTCGCGCTGGATGACGATTCGTTGGCGAGATGAGAGCGTCAAGCCGCAGGTCAGACAGTTCACCTCGCAGAATCCGCATTCAATGCATTTGTTCGCTTTGCGAACACCCTCAACGGTCTCGCGCAAACTGTCGTGACGGTCACCATCAGGGGGTAGAGGCTTCTCCAGCCCCCGCATTTTGAGTTCGGGCAAGGGCTTGAAGTGCTTGATGAAGCACTCGGGGTCATCGTTGAAGATGACATCTGGATTGAGCAGATATTTCGGATCGAAAATTTCCTTGAGTTCGCGCATGGCGGCAAAGGCCTCCTCGCCCCATTCATATTTGACAAAGGGCGCCATGTTGCGGCCCGTGCCGTGCTCGGCCTTGAGCGAGCCGTCATATTCCTCGACCACGAGCCGCGCCACGTCACGCATCATCGCGGCATAGCGCTGCACCTCGCTCTCGTCGCTGAAGAGTTGGTTGATGATGAAGTGGTAATTGCCCTCGAAGGCGTGGCCGTAGATGCAGGCATCCTTGTAGCCGTGGTCGGCGATGAGCCGTTGCAGTTTGACCGTCGCCTCGGGCAGATCCTCGACGGCAAAGGCGACATCCTCGATGAGGCACGAGGTGCCCACGGGGCGTGCGCCGCCCACGCTGGGGAAGATGCCAGACCGTATTGCCCAATACTTGCCGTAGATGGCGGGGTCTGTGGTGAATACGATAGGTATGTAGGTTTTGAATTGCGACAGACATTCGGTGATGGCGGCTATGCGCATGTCAAGGTCTTCAGGCGTTGATGCCTTGGTCTCGGTGAGGATGGCTGTAAGGTTATGGTAGTCGCCGGGTTCCACACCTTCGATTTTGCCGGCATCAACATCTTGTTTGTATTGCAGATAGACAGGGTCATCGACCGAGGCTAGCGACAGGTAGTCGAGCATCTCGGCACTCTTGACCATCAGGTTCTCTTCGCTCATGGCGATGTCCTCCTCGCTTGACTTCAGTTGTTTGAGGGCGACCACCGCCTCGCAACTCTCTTTCATTGTGAAGAAGTAGAGCATTGAGCTGGCCTTGCAGGGATAGTCATGCAACGTGCGCATCGTCACCTCGCTGATGAATGCCAGTGTGCCCTCACTACCTACCACGCAGTGGGCAATGATGTCAAACGGATCATCGTATGCGATGAATGGTCGCAGGTTCAGTCCCGTCACGTTCTTGATACTGTATTTCTTGCGTATGCGGTCGGCAAGCGGCTGATTGGCACGGATGCGGTCACGCAGCGCCTCGATCTTGGCGATGAACTCGGGATGACTTTGGCCGAAGGCTTGTCGGCTGGCGGCATCACCTGTGTCGAGCACGGTCCCGTCGGGCAGCACAAGGCGCGCCGAGATGAGCATGCGGTCACTGTTGGCGTGTGTGCCGCAGTTCATGCCCGAGGCGTTGTTGGCGACGATGCCGCCGACCATCGCAGAACCGATGCTGGCGGGATCGGGCGGGAACACACGTCCAAAAGGTTTCAGGATCTGGTTCACCCTTGCGCCCACGATACCCGGTTGAAGGGTAATGCTGTCGGCATCAGCAGCGACACTGTAATCCTCCCAATTATTGCCTTCGGCTTCAGTGGGCTGCGTCTTGGCATTGCCCGAACGAGTTCGGCACTGCGCTCGACTTGCGTCACTGTTAGCCGCTACAATGAGGATGCTGTCGCTCACGCTTTGGCCCGAGAGTGACGTGCCCGCAGCGCGGAAGGTGAACGGCAAGCCATACCTGTTAGCGATTTTGACAATCCTGGACACCTCGTCCTCATGCTTGGCACGGATAACAACTTTAGGTGTCAACCGGTAAAAACTCGCGTCTGTGCCCCAGGCTAATGTCCTCAACTCATCGGTGTAAACCCTTTCCCTAGGCAACACCGCCTTTATCTCCTTCAAAAAACCGTTATAGTCCTTCATATTCCTTATAGCCGATAGAATCTTCAAAGATAGAAATTTTATCTCTTATAAAAAACAAAAACATGAAATAATCATGTTTTTGTCATGTGCGCTCGCTAAATAAGCGTTCAATTATACTTATGAGAGAAGGTGCTGTTGCGTCATTCTCCAGCGACCAACACGAACGTTGCGAAACGCAAGTGGGTAGTGCCTCGAAATCCCGTCATGAAGATGCGCATGAAACGTATGTTGGAGAAGTCCTGGATAGAACCCACCGTCTTTTGGTAGTCAGCTAGGGGGATAGTGAACTGGAACCATGTTGCCCGCAGGGTCTGACCATTACGGGTATGGACATTGGCCACCTGCACGTCGGTGATATAGTTCCGGCCCACCTGGAGCGAATCGGGATGGATAGCGACGCGGTACTGGAAAAAATGTTCATACTCGTCAAGCTTGTTATCCTGGTTGATGTCCTCGGTATCGGCTGTTGTACGCGCTGCCTGATACTGCGAATCATCTGCTAGAGCCGGAGGCAA
>JAFZKD010000105.1 GCA_017553785.1 Muribaculaceae bacterium
AAGTATTATCGCTATGAGGTGTTCCTGAAACAAGACTCATGGGCTGATGTCACCATCCCTACTAATCCCGACCCGCTCACAGTGGTGCATGCCGCCCAGGTGCTCGCCAACACCGTCCCTGTCATCCGCCTGCACCCAGTGCAAGATGCCACGGTGACCGACAATATCAAGATGGACTGGGACTTTGGCAATGTTCCCAAGACCGAGAACTACCTCACCTTCAAGGTTCACCGCATAGAGCCTGACGGCACCATCACGATCAACTATAAGGAAGTAACCGTGCCGCGCACTGCCGGCAAGGCCTCCTTCACTGACGAGAAACCAGCCTCCGTCTGCTCAAACTACGGCTACTTCTTGCAGCTCGACCTGGCTGACAACAAGGTGCATATTTACAGCGACACCGTTTATGCGCATGTGATCGGCATGTCTCGTGTGACCGAACTCGACATCAGCAAGGGTACCGCTGGAGGCGATGTGGTTATCAAGTGGAAAGCCCAACAGATAGGCACCCTTTCCACCCTCTATGACGTGCAGCGCCGCTTCATTGGAAGCGGTGAATGGTTATCTATCTTTCAGACCGAAGGGACAGGTTCGATATACACTTATACCGACAAGACCACTGAGCCAGGTCGTTACTATGAATACCGCGTCATCGCCTACGCCAGCGACTGTGACGACGAAGGTCACGTGATTAGCAACACGATGAGCGATGTGGGCTTTTGTCGCGCCACGGGCGTGGTGAGCGGGCGCGTGCAGTTCGACACTGGCACTGCTGAGGATGACGTTCGCGTAGTCCTGTCGCGCGAGAGCGACTTGACAAGTGGTCAGTCGGTCCATAGTCGCAGTGTGCTTGAAGCGGGCAATGCCCTCACGTTCACCAATCTGGGTGATATTGTGGCCCAAGGCAGGCCCTTCACCCTGCAGTTTTATTTGCGTCCCGACCGCACCATCGAGGAGATGACGCTGATGGAGTTTCCGAGTAATATCCAGTTGAGATACAATAGCGGCAATGACATGTTTGATGTCACTATGGGCGACATTGTTGTGGGTGCCATTCCTGCCTGTGAGTACTCCCAACTGTCGGTGCTCAGAGACATCGACAAAACATCTATTCTCATTGCCGGTAACCAGAATGCCGTTTACAACGAGACTGTAGCCACTCAGCTGGCCGCGCCTAACGGGAACTCCTATGACTCCGACTCGCTGTTCTACGAGAGTGGCAGTCCATCATTAAATGGAACTGACAACAACTGGGTTCTGTTCCCCGACTTCTGTGGCAACGTTGACGAGATTCGCCTGTGGAACCGAGTTCTCACCGACGAGGAGGTCTTTGTCGATGCCGACCGCATCATCAGTGGAGAGGCTGAGGGTCTGAAAGCTTACATCACCTTTGACGAGGGTCTGGAAGAATATGCGTTCGACAGTTCGCTGACTAACGGCGTGCCTAATGGCCATCACGTCACCGTTGGAGTCAACACTCGCCCCAGCGATGTTATCCCGACCGAGAAGCAGCTCTCCGCCTACGGCATTACCAACGACAAGGGTGAGTATGAAATCCGCGGCATTCAGTTCATTGGCAGCGGCACACGTTATAGTGTGTATCCTGTCAAGGGCATTCACAGTTTCTCGCCTACCAGCCGCTCAGCATTCATCGGCGGCACGTCGCTGACCATCAACAATGTTGACTTTACCGATGTGTCGAGCTTCAAGGTGAGCGGCACCATCCGCTATGCCGGTACCACGATTCCTGTTGACAGCGTGAGCTTCTATGTTGACGGCACACCGTGTAACAAGAACGATAAGCTCATCCTTACCGATGCCAACGGCGAATATGAGATTTCGGTACCCATCGGCAGCCACTATATTGAGGCACGCCGCAACGGTCACACTTTTGAGGGTGGCGGTCGCTATCCCGCCGCCGAGGGCGAGACCTACGAGTTCCTGGATGATATGCACATTGACTTCTATGATAACACGCTGGTCACTCTTGCCGGTCGTATTACCGGCGGACAGACCGAAGGCGAGAAGCCCTTGGGCTATGGAGTGAGCGAGAACACCATCGGTCAGGCGGTCATCACCTTGACACCACTTGACCATCCACAACGCATGCTCAATGCCATTCAGCATGTCGAGGGCACTACTACCGAGTGGATTCCCAATCCCGACAATGTGGAGGTCGCCAGCGCTTCTACAGCTATCAACAGCACCGCTTATCGTGCAGGCGGCAACGTTGATGACGTGAAGTATATCTATATCACTACCGATGAGGAAACCGGCGAGTTCAGCGCCAAGGTTCCACCCATCCGTTATAGGATTCAGAGTGTGGAATTCCCTAATAATGAGGAGGTGGAGCGAGACGAGGTGTTCCTGAACATCCCGGCAATCAACCTCACAAATCCTAATGACACCATTATTCCAGATACTATCTACTCGGCCAGCCATGAGCCATTACCCCTGTTCAAGTGCAACAGGAAGCTCATGCTCACCTATCGCAGCAACCCCGTGATAGACATCACTCAGACAGACCTGCCGACAGGAGTCTTTGGTACCGACACCATCACTATTAGAGACAACGGTCAAGACTTCAAGCTGCCCATCTATAGCTACAACGAGACCAGCGGTGAGGTAACCTACAACTATGGCTATCCCATCTTCCAGTCAGGAAAGACCTACAATTTCAAGGTGCGAGCCTACGAGCCTTACCGTAACTATGACAAGAGCACAGCAGGTGAGTTGTACACCGACATGCTTCGCGACTCGGTGGTCACCTTTGGCAATGGGCTGGGTGAAGCAGCACTCATCGTTGCCGAGGATGGCGTCGTCAACGGTCAAGAAGTTAAGCGTGGCGACATGGTGCGACTTGACCCCGAGCAGGTGCAGCTTGACTCCATCGGCGAAGGTTCCTATAGGTGGATTGCTGGAATTCCCAGCCTGACCACCCCCTACACGCGCACCATGAATGCGTCGATGGTCATTAACGGACGTACCAGGCCGTGGAGCAGTGAAGGCTTGGCCGGTATCATCACGGGGGTTGTGCCAACGGGCAACAACTTCATTACCGCTGGCCCAAGTCGTGTGCAGATGGTGCTTCGTGACCCGCCAGGGGATGCTTCTTCGGCCACCTGGGAAACCGACTCGGTCACCAGCGAATACACCTATACCGTGCAAGGCATCCACAACAATACAGAGTTGGGTGTGGATATTCACACATCATACGAATTGGTCTTTTATAGTGGTACGGCTTTCTTTGGCATGATTAACTACAACAACGTTATCGCTGAGAATCAAATGACATGGAAGTATGATGTGAGCAAGACATGGGACAACCACACCTCGGTGACCTACACCAACGGAAAGGCCACCTCGACCAGTTCAACCATGGACTATGTGGGACGCGACGGAGATGTGTTCATCGGCTACTCTACCAACTACATCATCGGAGCTGCCGACAAGGTGGGCATCTTCAAGCAGGACGACGGCTCGTGGGCAGTCGACATGCAAGAGACCATGGCGATGGACCAGAAGTTCAACACCCACTTCGAGTATTCCCAGAAATATATCGAAACGACACTCTTTGACAACATCAAGCGCACCCGCAATACCATGCTCAAGCACATCAACTCGATGAGTGAGATAGATGATAATCCTGCAAAAGCAACCTATTACACTTTCCTCACCGAGGATGATCCCAATTATGGCACAACCAACAATGACACGACAGCGTGGGGCAGCGAAGCTAAAGTGGGCTTTGACGGTCCTAGCTACTATGCCCGCTTTCCGCAGGGCTATGAGGGTTGTGACAGTGTGTTGTGGTGCAACCAGGTTATCGACCAGTGGAAACAGGCCCTTGCCGACAACGAGGAAGACAAGATTAAGGCATTCAACAACTCCATATACAAGATAGGTAACGAATCGTTTGAGCGTGGCGTAACAGTGACGAAGAGTACGGGAACTAGCGCCAAGGTGGTTCACAACTCCACCGAGGTATTCTCAACCGGCATAGCCTATCGCGGAAAGAATGGTTACCTCCTCGACAAGATGGGAGCAATCATCATTTCGAACACCGACATCGGTTATCACCAGACGAAATATGACATTGATGAGACGACAACCAGCGAACGCTTCTCCTACACTCTTAATGACACGCAACGCGGCAACGCTCACACGGTAGATGTGTTTGAATCGCCCTGGGGATGGTCGCCCATCTTCCGCACCCGTGGCGGACAGACGCGTTGCCCCTACGAGGGCGAGACCCGCACCAAGTACTACAATCCTGGTACTTTGCTCGACTATGCTACGATGAAGAGCGACAACCCGCATATCTCGATGCCCGTGCGCAACTTCGTGGACATTCCCGCAGGCCAAGAGGCCCAGGTGCAGGTAGTGTTCACCAATGAGAGCGAGACCCACGAGGCACTGACCTCGGCAGTGGTCTATGTGGATGCGTTGTCCAATCCTAACGGTTTGCAGATCTATATGGACGGTGAACCGTTGGTCAATGGTGTCGAAATGTGGATTGAATATGGTGTGCCACTGGTCAAGACCCTCACTATTAAGCAGAGCGACAACTCCATACTTGACTACAATGACATCAAGCTCATCCTCGCTAACTCGTGCAAACCCGAGGTATGGGTTTATGAGGATGTGTCGTTCAGCGCACACTTTGTGCCTGCTGCTCCTGACATCACGCTCAAGCTGGACAAGAACATCTTGAACCAACAGGCTGTCCTCTCGGGTAAACAGGTAGTTGCCACCATCAGTGACATCAACCGCCTGTTCAACGGGTTGAAGGGTGTGAGGTTGAAATACCGCTTTGCCGGCGATGCCCAGTGGGTCACCGCCCACGAGTGGCTGACTGACGTATCATATTACACCGATGGCCACGAGACCGATGTGCAGTCGCTCTTGCCCACCGACAATCCCAACATCACCTACTCGTTGCAGTTACCCGACATTGATGGGCTCTACATGGTAGCCGCCGAGAGTATGTGCATGTTCGGCAACAAGGAATATATCACCATGACACCGGAATACCAGGTGCTGCGTGACACCCGCGGCCCCAAGTTGCTGGGTCAGGCTTACCCCAACACGGGCATCCTCACGCCTACCGATGACATACGCATCAAGTTCAATGAGGCCATCCGCGAGAGCTATCTCACCAAAGAGGGCAACTTCTTCATCACCGGCTCACTCAACGATGCCCAGGTGAGTCACGACGTGTCGCTCCAGTTCAACGGCGTTCCTGTTGAAACCGATGCCTACCTGCCAATCAACAACACCAGCTTCGCTGCCACTATGTGGATCAAGCGCAAGAGTGGCGGTACCATCATCGAGCATGGCACCGAGGGTAACAGCTTGATTGTAAAGCTCGACGAATCGGGTCACGTGACGGTTGATTTGGCTGGAGAAACCATCACCAGCCAGGAGGTTGTGCCTGCTGACAAATGGGTGTTCTTGGCCATGAATTATGTAAAAGGGGCAACAGGCTTCAACAACACGCTGACGATGCTCATGGCCGAAGACGCCAACGAGACGATGCTCTTTGACGAGGCCATCGTGCCCGATTACGATGCCAATGGCCAATTGACCCTGGGCCGTGACTTCACGGGAATGATGCACGAGCTGGTGTTGTGGAACAAGAACAGCCCCGTTCGTACCCTGCTCGCTGCCAAGGACGAGGTGGTGGCACCATATCTGCCTGGCCTGGTCGGTTACTGGAAGATGAACGAGGGTCATGGCACCATCGTGACCGACTATGCCCGCTCGCGCAACATCCACTTGCCCACTGAAAGCTGGAACGTTGAGAATACCAATCTTGCGGCTCACCTTGATGGCGAGCACAGCATCAAGATCCCCATGGGTACTATTTCGCCACGCACGACTGACAGTTATGTAGTCGAGACTTGGTTCCGTGGAGAGAAGGACAAGAATGCACGCGCCACGCTCATGTCGGTGACCGACTGCCTGTCCATCGGCTTCGACTATGACAATTCGATGATCCTGCACCTCTACAGCGACACACTCTCTTCGCTTACGAGCAATGGCCTCCCCATTGTGTTGAGCAATGTAAACTACAACGACGGTAACTGGCATCACCTGGCCCTTAACGTACGCCGTGGTGTAAGTGCAGTGGTTTATATTGACGGCAAGGCAGTCAAGACGTTGGCTGAGCAGCAGTTGCCTGCTCCCGCTGGTGACTATCTGTATGTGGGTTCAATCCTGAAACGCAATGCCCAGACACAACTACTCGAAGAGAGCTACCGCTTCACGGGTGACATCGACGAGCTGCGCGTGTGGAATGCGGCTTGTGACGGCACCTCGGTGATTGCCAACCGGTACAATCAGGTGGACACTGCTGATGTGGCGGGCTTGGTGGCTTATTTCCCGATGGAACATAGTGTACTGGATGCCAATGGCAACATCATCACTGAGTTCAGCCTTGACAACAAGGCACCTGTTGGTATCCGTTACGGTGTCACCGAAGCCTTGGGCGACGGTGTTACCCAGGCTGCCACTGCACCCGCATTGCGCACGGCCCCGTTGAAGCAGAACCTTGACTTTGACTTCACAGCATCGTCCGACGAGATTTACATCAATTTGCGCACTCTGCCATCTCGTATGCAGGGCAACCTGCTCACGTTCATTGTTAAGAA
>JAFZKD010000106.1 GCA_017553785.1 Muribaculaceae bacterium
CCTCATTGCAAACATTTCAATGATCTCGTGCCCCCGGCCCGCAACGCCCCGATAAGGCGTCAAAAAAACCGCTCACGCAATTTAACATATTGTGAGCCGAAAAGCGTTGCAAAATTACAACCGACCGGCAAACCGACAAAATATTCTTCAAAAAAAATCTGAAAAATAACATATTTTAAGAATAAAAGAGGAGTAATTACCCCTCTACGCTCCCGGCCCTCTCAAACAATAAAATAATATAAATAAAAGGGACGCCCAAAAAGAGCATCCCTGTTACTCGTTCACAAAATCAGAGAATCAGAAAAGTGTGAGTTGACGCGGGTCTTCACCTGGATGGGGCGGCATGGAACCATCATCGGCCCAGTCGATATCGTCGATAGCGGCGCCCATAGCGGGATCAACCTGTGCGCGTCCTGCTTCAGCAAAATCGCCACCAAACCGGGTGTCTTCCTGGCGAGCAGCCGGTTGAGCCTCACGCGCCTTTTCCATTTCTTCGATCTGCTGAGTCAGCATAGCTATGCGGCGATCCTTCTCGGCAATGGCGTCGATCATAGCCTGCGCCTCGTGCTGTTTCTTTTGCAAGGTGACCTGGGTGCGCTTCAGCTCTGCCTTAACGTCATCACGCTCAGCAGTGATTTTGGCGAAGTTGGCCGCCTTCTCGTTGCCGTCAACGCTCAAGGAGTTATATTTCCTCTTGAAATCCTCGGCCACCGCCGACACCGATGCCAGTTGTTGCTTCAGTCCATCAATCAGGTTACCTGTCTCAATGCTGCGTCTGTTCTGCACCTCAGCTGCCTGCTTAGCTGACTGCTCGAGCTGCTCAATGGTTTTGTTCAAGCCCTCATTTTCCTCCTTCAATACGATATGCGCTTTACGCAACTCGTCGAAATCAGAAGAGCGCTTTTGCAAGTCAATGATCTGCTGACGCAAGGAAGAAATCTCGGAATTCTTCTTGTCCTTGAACTCTTCTACCTGCTCCACGGCCTTGCGCAGCTCCTCGGCCTCCTTAAGTTCCTCGTCGGCCGCATTGATGCGCTCCTCAAGTTCGCTGACATTGCTACGCAAACGCTCAATCAGCTCATCGCGTTGCTCAATCTGCTGATTCAACTGTTCCAGAGTGGGAGCATCATCGGCAGGCATCGGCATACTGTTCCAACGCTCGATTTCGGCATCCTTTTCTTCCACCTGTTTCTGCAGATTCTGGATGGTCGCATTGAGCTCCTCGATCTGTTTGTTCAGCTCGTCATTGCCCTCGCTACGCACCTCCATGGCTTTGAGACGGCTCTCAAGGCTTTTCTTTTCAATATCAAGTTTCTCATGTTCGGCCTCCAGCTCGGCTAATTTGGCCGACAGGTCATTGGCTCGGCTCTGCGCCTGACGGCGGTTAGCCTCATTGGCCTGCATCTTCTCCTTGGATTCATCCACGCTCTTGTTGGCCTCTTCGACTCTCTTCATCAGCTCCTCACGTTCGGCCTTCCAAGTACCCTTTATCATATTGATGACCGCCTGGGTATGCTCATTCATCAGACGCGCGGCCTTGTCGGCAAACTCGGCATCGATGGCATACTCCTCACGCTTATCCAGCTCGATGTGCACGTCATTATCCTCATGCTCTCGCCCAGGGACATTCTTATCTTTACTGAAGGGGTTCACAAACGTGGTGGGCTGACCAAAAACATCATAATCCTCGTTATCGGAGCCACCAAAGGCGTGCTTGATTGATTTTATGAAAGACATAATTCTTAAACTTTTTTTAGTTTTGGTTTGTTTTTGTTGTTATCAATTCGTGTTTGTTGCGGAATGACTGATGAAAACATCAATTTTGCTTTAAGATCCATATTGTAATTGGTTTCATATCAAGCAAGTGAGTCACTCCTTTTTACTGAAAAAGGAAAGAGCGTAAAGGCGTTTTCCCCATCCAGTCGGTAAAATTACGATGATTTTTTTTAATACAGACTTAAAAATAGAATTATTTTCCTTATTTGGACTGATTTTTCCTACACATGTCGAAATAACACATAAAACAAAAGGCTATATATGAAATAATTGTCATACATAGCCTAAACTGATACTTAAAAAATCAAACTTATTTTGATGCTTTCTTTGCCCTTGAACGTCCCTTTGCGGCCCGTTTGCTGGCCGCGCCTTTAGATACATTAGATTCATCGGAAACAATTGCACGGCAATCCTCTAAAGTCAGGGACTCGGCATCCATTCCCTTGGGAATCTTCACGTTCTGCTTCTTATAGACGATATAAGGTCCATAACGGCCATTCATCACCTTGAGATCAGGCTCTTCATCAAAGGTCTTGAGCACTTTCTTGGCCTCGGCCTCGCGCTGTTCCAAGATGAGACTTACCGCCTCATCGAATGTGATGGAATTGGGGGAAATCCCCTCAGGTATCGAAGCATATTTTCCATTATGCTTCACATAAGGGCCATAATGTCCTACACCGATAGAGACCTCAGAGCCTTCGAAACTTCCCAAACTGCGCGGCAACTCAAACAGCTTCAACGCATCCTCCAGAGTCAGGGTCTCAATGCTTTGTCCCTTTTGCAAAGAGGCGAATCGGGGCTTATTCTCGTTGTCAGCGGTACCCATCTGCACCAGAGGCCCATATCGTCCAATCTTAACCATCACAGGAAGACCGGTCTTGGGGTCAATGCCAAGGGTCCGTTCTCCCACTTTGTGCTCCAACCTGAGAGAAGACACGTCACTGATGCTGGGATGGAAACCCTCATAGAAATCCTCAATCTCCTTGTTCCATACCACATTGCCCTTAGCAACCTCGTCAAACTCGTTCTCCACCTTAGCGGTGAAGTTATAATCCATGATTGAAGGAAAATACTTGACAAGGAAGTCATTCACGACCATTCCGACGTCAGTGGGAATCAGTTTGCCCTTCTCAACGCCAAACAGCTCGCTCTTTTTGCCCTTGGTGATTTTGCCATCCTTGAGTGTGATGATTTCATAGTCACGCTTTTTACCCTTGTCCTCACCCTTTTCAACATAGTTGCGGTCTTGAATGGTTGAGATGATGGGGGCATAAGTTGACGGGCGTCCTATACCCAACTCCTCGAGACGACGCACCAATGAAGCCTCAGTATATCGGTTGGGCTGTTGCGTATATCGCTGATAGGCCGTGATTGAATCAGCTTTGAGCACATCATCACATGCAAGAGCCGGCAAGACACGCACCTCGTGAGCCTGGGCTTTCTCGTCATCAGTACTCTCGAAGTACACCTTTAAGAAGCCGTCAAACTTGATGACCTCACCCTCGGCAACAAACATCTCGTCACGTCCAGAAATTGAGATGTTCGCCGTGGTCTTCTCCAATTCAGCATCCGCCATCTGGGAAGCGATGGTACGTTTCCAAATGAGGTCGTAGAGCTTTTTCTCTTGGGGCGTTCCAGAAATGGTGTAATTGCTGATATAGGTGGGGCGGATGGCCTCGTGTGCCTCCTGGGCTCCTTTACTGGTAGTACGATAATGGCGAACCTTAAGATACTGCTCACCGATATTCTCCTTGATTTCCTTGCTGATGGTACCCAAGGCCAGGTTACTGAGGTTGACCGAATCAGTTCGCATATAGGTAATCAAACCCTCTTCATAGAGGCGCTGCGCCAACCGCATTGTCTGCTTTACCGACAAGCCCAGTTTGCGCGCGGCTTCCTGTTGCAACGTGCTCGTGGTGAAAGGAGGCGCCGGCGCGCGTTTAACCGGCTTTACCGATACGTCGGCCACGCGGCATGTCGCCTGCTTGCAATCCTCAAGAAAAGCCATCGCGTCGTCATGATCGGCCAGATGCCTATTCAATTCGGCGGGGAACGCCGAGCCATCCTTGCACGAGAACTGAGCACCGATGCGATAGTAAGGCTCAGACTTGAATGCCTTGATCTCCTTCTCACGCTCAGCGACAAGTCTCACGGCGACACTCTGAACACGTCCTGCCGACAGTCCGGGCATGATCTTGCGCCACAACACCGGCGATAACTCAAAGCCCACAATACGATCCAACACCCGTCGCGCCTGTTGCGCATCCACCAGGTTCAAGTCGATGTTTCGAGGATGCTTAATGGCTTCGAGAATGGCGGGTTCGGTGATTTCGTGGAAGACAATACGACGTGTTTTCTCCTGTGAAAGCCCCAACACCTCGAACAAGTGCCAAGCGATAGCTTCTCCCTCGCGGTCTTCATCACTTGCGAGCCACACCAGGTCGGCCTTTCCTGCCTCTTCTTTCAGTTTCTTTACCTGATCCTCTTTATCCTCAGGAATTTCATATAACGGTTTAAAACCATTCTCAACATCGATACTAAAGTCTTTCTTGTGCAAATCCCGGATGTGACCGAAACTTGACATCACTTTATACTCATTGCCAAGAAACTTCTGAATAGTTTTTGCCTTGGCAGGAGACTCGACGATTACTAAATTCTTTGCCATATACTGTGGTTTTCTTAAAAATCGGGTGCAAAGGTATATCAATAATTTGAAAAACGAGGTGCATCGAGACAAGATTTTTCTACGTACCACATCTTTTAATAATATATTATTAAGGTGGGAAACAAACTATTGTTTTCAATAGGAGCGTCATATCGATAGCAGGTCCATGGAAGGAGGTCTCAAATACAGAATTGGAAGAGATGATAAAAAGTACGTCCCTGCGACATCGCTGCCGTCGGGACGCACACACATCAGGTTACTATATACTATATATTTTTCTACTGTTCACTTGATTGGCAAGTTATCACATTTGACAGCCTCGATGGTGCTTGTCGTGCATCGGTGGAGGTGGTCACAACGTCATTCTCACCATCAACAGGCTTACTCGGGCCAAAGACCAGTCAACAGATAGTCGATCAGAGCGGTCACGTCTCCGATATTTACGGCATCATCAAGGTTCACGTTAGCCTCGACGGGAGCACCGCTCGGGTCGGTCAGCAGATAATCGATCAGAGCGGTCACGTCGGCGATGTTTACATCGCCATCATGGTTCACGTCACCAATCTTATACTGGGGCTGAGGAGTTTCGCCACCATTAATAGTGAAAGTCACCTTGGGCAAAAGGTTTTGACCCTTCTTGGTACCAGCATAACCATAAGTGGCCATTACATAGTAAGCATCCATCGGCTTACCACAGAAATAGGTATACTTCCAGTTACCAGCCTCAACGGTCTGAATGTCCACCAACAGAGTACCGCCAGCATAGGTAAAGGGAGCATCAAAGGTGATGGTCCAAACGCCATTCTCATCGGCGGAAGGAGCTACTGTAGCAGCAACGGTAGTTACATCATAGTCGAGCAAGTCACCAGAGATATAGCCATAGCCGTCAAGGCTCCAAGGATATTCACCTTCCAGATTAGCCAGTGAAACCTTTACGGAACCTCCCAGAGCGTTCACTTCATCGGGAGTACTGGTATAGAACTTCATAGCAGTGATTTCGGTGCCTGCGGCCATACCAGACATCTCAGCAGCAGGATACTGCATTTGGTTGTGCTGAGGTGTTTCAAAGTTGTAGCCATAGACGGGAGCATACTCACCTGTTACATTACCGTCGGCAACGGTCAATTCGCTGGTCTGAGCACTAGAAGCATCTTTCACTTGGAACTTATCCATGCAGAAGTAGGCAGCTGTATTCATGCCATAATCTCCAACATCGGTGGAATTCAATGTGAAGTAAACCGAAACCACCTCGCCCAGACTTGACAGGTCAAAGAAAGTCCAGTCGTTGGCAGCCTTGAGTTCGCCATCGGTGAATTCAACGAGATTCATCGAAACGGTTGTCTCATTACCATCCACATCAACACCATGGGCAATGAGCTCAAAGTAATCACCCTCTTCAAAGGCACGGCCAAAACCGTCACCATGCAAGCAACCGTAATAGGGCCAAGGATGATTGCAGACATAAACGCCAACAGGCTCAAAAGTCATGTTGCCATCCTTATCCACAAACATCACCTGGTTGCTGGGACCTTCCATTGCCCATGAGCTGTAGTAAGCCACCAAATAAGGCTGATTGGGGTCAGCGCTCACGGTGCCGTCAGCATTGATGACACAACCACCACCGGCCATGCAGCCGCCAAAGCGGGTTGTCCACGTTCCACTGCTGCCAGGCTGGCCATAATCAGTCATGTCGCCACCCTTCGCGATGGTGAAGCCATCCCAGTAATAGCCGCCCCATGAAGCGCCCTCACCGTCAATGAGGTGTGAAATCATGAACTCACCATAGTTACCGCCAAACTCCAGCCATGTGTAGTCAACGTCATTGTAAGTGCCAGTCCACACACCAGTTGAATCATACTCGATGGTAGCAGGATTGATCGCATCGTTCAATTCCAGGTTAATCACACCAGCCCATGTGGCCGAAGCCATCAGGACACATGTTGCAATAGTAAATAATTTCTTCATGATTTTTAAAAATTTAAAGGTTAAACATATGTAGATAATTAATTATTTCCTCTTAAAAGCATGTCAATCAGTTCGGTCACATCACTAATACCGATTCGGCCATCCCTGTCCACATCGGCAGCAGCCATGTCATACACCGTGAGCACCGATCCCAGCAGGATATCAATAAGGTCAGTCACATCATCAATACTGATCCTGCCGTCCATATTCACATCGCCCACCATAGAGCCACCTGTCACGGTTACCACAAATTCGGTTTCAGCCATTTGGCCGTTACTGTCGGTAGTCACTTTAACCGTAGTCCGACCCGCAGCCATCGCTTTAACAACCAGCTTAAGACCAATGACTTGAGCCTGTACTATGGACTCGTCAGTGCTCACAGCCGTCGTCACCGCAAGCGCTGCCATGTTATCGGGATCGTTAACGGCATGGAGCAAATCGACTTCACTGCTCGTCCCTCTCGATAACGTCATGTCACTGACTCTTATACTGGGAGCGAACAAGTCAGGGTAAACCGCCAAGGCTGGAAACCAATAGGCGTCCTGCAAGCGCACCTGGCGTTTGAGTTCACCAGTTGCCGCGTTATAGAACAACACCCAGTTGTGGTTGAAGTTCTGATAGGCATACATCGGTGCCGCCTCGGTCGTCTGCACCACCATATCGCCCGTGTGCGGATCAAAGCTCAACGCCGAGGCATACAGGCCCTGACGTTCGATAGTTCCGTCCCAATTGGTCTCTACCCCATCAGGTAAGAGAATGAGCGTATCGGTAAACTCACGCGAGGTGAAATCATAACTACTGATAAAGTTCTGATATTCCTCATGACTGAAATAAACACGCTCGGTCTGGGGATCCACACACAACATGCGGGCATGCCATGCACCCCAAGCACACACCGCCCCCTTGTCACCAGGCAGGTTATGCACAGCGAGAATATCAAAGGTCACAGGGTCCACTTGAGTGAAATCGGCTTCAAAAGGACCGGTGCCAAAGTCATAGACCTCACGGCTGTTGTTAGCCACATACAGGTTTGCGCCAGCCGTGACAAAGACCGTGACGATATCGGGGAACGGCAGGGTGGCAATAACCACGTCGGCCTCGGGGTCAATCACATGCAACCCCTTGCCCTGCTGCACGGCAAAGACATACTGCCCAAAGCGCACCATATCACCGCACTGGTCATAATACAAGCTGTTGTAGTCTCCCCTGGCACTGGATTGGGTGCCGTCGATGGGGCCGGTGACCGTCATGCCGGCAACATCCAGCACAAATATGCCAGCATTTGTCGAGACGTAGCCCTTGGCGTTATTGACCGCGCAATAGGCGCGTCCGTCATAGACGCTGTCCATCGTCGCACCAAACCTCAGGATGCCGGCCTGCTGCCTGAGCGTCGCGCCATCCAGCACGGCCAGACGTGAGCCCACGGTGCTACCGCCAGACTCGCTACTGTTAGCCTGCTTGCTCACGACAAATAGCTTATCGCCAAAGAGTTGTCCGTGTTGCGATGTCACACCCAACTTCACGCCAGGGTTGACAAACGCGAACACGTTGTACTCCATTTCATCATAATCATAATTATAGTAGTTGATCGAGCCCTGATTGGCGCCATAGCGATCCTCATTAATGAAAATGATGCCATTAGTGAACGTGAAATCGTCAGGACCGGGATCAGGCTCATCGGCCTCGGCATCAGGATGCAGGTCCTCGGCACCGCAAACCTCGGTCGACACCTCACCCAACCATCCACAATAGTCAAGTTGAGCGCTATATACTTTAATAAAGTCAATGTGGTCGAGTGTAACGGGATTGCCGTCCTCATCAACCGCCCAGTCAATCATGAAACCAGGCTCATCTCCGTTGGGCACGTTGTCCACATAACCCTCTCCAAAGAAAGGCTGGAACCAATTATTACCCTTGCCACCGCTCATGTCGATGGAGGAGTTGGGCAACTTGGTGCCACGGAAGGTGAGCACCGTGTCCTCAATCCACAATGGCCAATAAGGTTGGTTGCGGAATGTATTGCGCCACACATAGCCACTGGTGCTGTCGGGGTTCTCATCGTTACTGGTCCAATAGACATACTCGACATCGTTGATGAACCGCCAGCTATCGTGTGGCACCCGTTCCTTGTTCTCGTCGGGCTTATAATAAGTGACCTCAAAACCATGCTGGCAACGGTCATAGTCGGCGCCCTTGATTTCATACCACAAGTCTCCGTCGCTTGGCACACCGTCACCATCCATATCCACGCCCACCATGATAATGCCCGGCTCACAACTGCCTCCTGCCTGATCGGGTACAGCATTGCTCTGCATGGCGTTGCCATAGATTTTCACGTCATAGCCATGCTTGTTGATCACGGGATGGTCAAAGCCAAAGATGATATATCCACCATAACTGCCCAAACTCACCGTACCGCCCAGTTTTCCGCACAAAGCGGTTTCCAACTGAGCATTGATACTGTCCTGGGTATAACCTGGCGAATAAGCCGGAAACACGTTCACGAACTGACCAGGAGCAGGCAGATAGTCATACACATGGGCAATGTAAGGCGAATTGCCGGCAAAAGCCACTGTTGCAGCCGTCAAGGCCATTGCGATAAGTAACGATTTCTTCATGTCACATAGCGTTTAAACGTTCCACATCCTATTGTGGATCAAGTGACAAGAAGTGCTGACTATAGATTGCTGATGACTTCAAAAAAGCATTGATTGCTCTGCATCATCTCACTTCGCCAGGGTCCAAATGCCACGTGAACCACGATAGATTGGCCGTGTAAAGGCAGGTCTTCTGACTTCTCCCCCATCGCGACGGCGCCTTCCCGGTGATGATGCAGACCATGTTTTGCAACCAGTGGCGTGAATGCCGCACGATGTGTTGTCAGGGAGTTACAGCAGCGGGTACTGTCCAGGATTCTCACCTGATTCCCTTTTCATCCCCATTGCCGCCCAAGCGACACAGGGAACCTCAACACGTTCAAATAATTGTTGCAAAGATATCCCAAATTTCTGAATTCAGCAAGAGAGTTCATGTTTTTTTTACATCATCAGCTTGTCGATAAGGGAGGTAATGTCGGCCAAATCAACCTGCCCATCCCCATTCACGTCACTATACTCAGTAATATCTGCAGCGAGAATCTGGTCAATGAGTTCAGTGACATCGTCAATGTTGGTGCGACCGTCATGGTTCACATCGCCCTCGGTCGGGTCAATGCCGATGATGGAAGCGAACTGGTTCCACGGCGATGCCGCCTTGTAAGCCTCTACAGCAGCCATAGGCACACGGAGTGTGGCATGCTCATAAACATTCTTGAACACGTTGGAATTGATGGAAATAGGCTCGGGAACAAGGCAGGTAACAACCCGCAAGCTATCACAGCCATTGAACGCGTTAGAACTAATTGAAGCGACAGAATTGCCGATGAGCAAGTTCCTCAACTTTGAGCACTTATAAAACGCAGACATGCCGATTTTTGTGACTGAGTTTGGTATAGACACACTCATCAAACCCGAACACAAGTCAAACGCCCTGTCACCTATCTCAGTAAGGGATTTGCCCAAAGTCAACTCCTCAAGCCCTGAATTCTCATAGAATGCCGACTGGTTGATAGTGATGACGGAATTAGGAACCACCAACCGTTTCAACCCTAAACATTTATAAAAAGCATTGGCACTGATCTTTTCGACAGACTCACCTATGACCAGTTCCTTGATCTTAGTATTCTTGGCGAAATTGTTAGGTATCACCTCGACGCTATTGCCGATTGTCACCTTCACCGTATGATTAGGGACGATGGACAATACGGTGGGTGGACAATTCCTGGGGTTCCAGATAAAATGTTTCAAGTTGGCACAGCCCGCAAAGGCCTGATCCCCGACCGAACCAACCAATGAAGGAATCGTCAATTCCATCATATTGGTGCAATAATCGAACACGTTATTGCCTATGGTTGTCACCGATTCCGGCAGTTTTACGCTGGTCAGATTTTCACAACCCAAAAACAGCTTTGAAGGGATGTCCGTGATTCCAGTAAAATGCTGGAACTCGTCAAACGAGTACATTCTAGACCAGTCAAACAGTTTCAAATCCGTTACGGCAGCTGCTTCCTCCATGGTGAGCACGCCATCATCATTCTCATCAGCTATATGCAGGCAAGAGGCCCTGGCTAAGGGGTCAGCAAACTGGATGCCCATACCGGCTGGAGGCAGTGCCGGTCTGGGCTCCGCATAGAAAACGGCTTGTTGATAATTGTTGTAGTTCAAGAGACTGGTACCAATCGAGTCGATAGCCGTGAGCCGAAAATAGCCATGTGTATTTCCCCACCCCCAGACGATGTGGAAGAACCCATCACCATCATAACCATCGCACACAAAGGCATGACCAATCATGTTTGGACGCCAACCAGCATATAAAACCGGGCGCGAGTTGTTCAGTTCATTATAGACCAGGTACTCCCATTCCTCATCCGAGAAGCCACAATAGTCCCTATCCAAACATTCCGCTTTAGAGCCATAGTTAAAATAGGCAATCAGCGCTTGTGGCACATTTGGCGTCCTGGCGCTCGAAGAGCCTCGCTTGTAATTCATCTGCACCGATGCGCCGCAATATTTCATCAGGTTAGCGACTGCTGCTATCTGCTCTTCGGTCCTTTCCCCGTCGCCCCAGTAAGAACTCATCATGTTGTCCCAATCGATAAATGATCCCGCAGGAACCTCTTCAACGTTCTCGCCTATACTGGTAGTGTAGGCTGGAATCTCGTGGGTAGTCCTATCCACCGAATTAGCATGGTGGTAATACATCACTTGAGCCATTGCCGTTGCCACGCAACCGGTCGCATAGTGGTTCCCGTTGGTGTCAACCGGACAAGAGATATTATAAGGGTCTACTTGGTCCCATCTGGTTGTCAATAATGGAGACACTGGTGGCAACTCAGGAGATTTCATGCCCATGCGCGAAGCGGACAACCCGTTTTCCTGCATGAACTGAATCTGACGGGCATACTCATCAAGCCACCACCGCATGTTATCAGGCAATTTGTTGATGTCAACCGAACCCGTATAGGAGTAGCCCAAGATAGCGGGCGCGCGATCGTCTCCGCTGGCAATGACATAGCCTTCATTGTCACCGATGTTGAACACATAGTAAAGTTGTAACCCATCGTTTTGGGTAGCACGCAACGGCACATGTTGAAACGAGGCGACAGCGATGTCCTCGCCCCGTTCCAGCATAAAGGCCCGGGCATGCTGTTGCGCCTGCTGACGCGTGATGGGGTTTGCCATGATCCGTAACGTGGAGGCCACGCAGAGCATCAGTGACAGCGTGAATAACGGTTTCAGCCTTAGAGAGGTCATTTCTATTTCTTTTTTAAGGTGATTAATCATGACAAAAAGAAGGATGGTCCATTCAATACAATTGCCCGAAACATCGCTCTATTGGCCTTTGGTACGGTGACTCGACTCTTATTGGACAGATGTCTGCAGGATGATATCGATGATTTCATTGACGTCGGCAAGATTGATCTCGCCGTCGTTGTTCACATCAGCGCCATCAGGAACGGGTGTGGCACCCAACACCACAGCAATGACGCTGTTGATGTCGCTGACGGTAATCTCCTTATCCCCGTTCACGTCACCCTGAACATAATCAAAGTCAACTTCAATCATTGTCTCAAACAAAGACCAGGGATATGTGCTCGCGTAAAGCGCAGTGGTGCCCAGAGGGATATACAACGGAACTTTACAGCTGTCAAAGCAACCACTAAACATTTCGGGGGGAGTAGGTGCCTTGCAAACAACTTTGGTCAGCTCCTTGCATTTGGCAAAGGCCATCCTCCCGATAGAGATTACCGAGGAGGGCAGATCGGGCACCTCCAGCGAATCACATTTCCAGAAAGAACTACCCCCGATGTGTAGCAAAGAACCAGACAACACAATAGTCCGCAAATCCCTGCGATCATAAAAGGCATAATCAGCGATTCCTTTTGTATCATGCCTCAGCACTATTTTGCCATTATCGGGCATGTTCCCTTTATAACCGATAGCTACCTGTCCAGCATACACGACACCATTGGGCTGACGGCTATACCACGGAGTGTCTCTAAACACCGTGCGGCCCATGTCACACAACGATTCCGGGAGGGATACATCGGTCAACGATTTGCAGAAAGCAAAAGCCCCATCATTGATACGTGTCACCGACTCAGGCACCACGACAGAGTTCAACCGACAGCCATAGAATGCGTCCTCTCCAATAGACGTCGCTGTTTCAGGAATACTCACGCTCGCAAGGTTTGAGCAGGCATAAAACAGTTCATCGCTGATGTTGATCAGCTGTTCAGGGAGTTTAGCCGTGGTCAGACCTGTACAAACCCTAAAAACCCCAGTTCCCAGTGTTTTCACACCATCAGGAACCTGTACATCTGTAAGCCCACTACACCCCGCAAAAGCAAAATCATCAATTACTGAGAGCGAATCGGGCAATGCCAAACTTGTCAAGCTTTTGCATCCAGCAAAAGCACTCATGCCAACCCGTTTCACACTCTTGCCCAGCGTCAGTTTTATCATAGCCCGGCAATCCTCGAACGACCCAGAGCCAATATCGGTTACAGAATTGGGAATAATTACACTGGTTAATTTACTACAGTTCTTGAAAGCACTCGATTGTATTTTCCTCAATGATTCCGGCAAATCAATCGAAATCAGGCCCATGCCCTCAAAAGCTCCGTAACCAATAACCTTTACCGATTTTGGAATAACAGTATTGATACAGCCTAACAACAAATAGTCATTCTTAATCCCAATAATCGCATTGCAATTCTCTCGAGAATCATAGCATGGGTTACCTTCTGCTACCTGAATACTGGTTAGATTTCTGCAATACCAGAACGCATGGTTTCCGATTGAGGTCACTGATTTGCCTATGGTCAGACTTGATAATGCATCACATAAAGCAAACGCATCATCCCCTATGGTGGTCACATTGTCAGGGATAAGAACAGATTCCAAAGCAGATGATTCAAATGCTTCTTGTTCAATATCGGTAACGGTGTTCGGTATGGACACACTTGTGACATTGGCACCATAAAAAGCGAGAAATCCTATCTTGGTCACCCGATAGGTTCGCCCGTCATAAGTGACTTCGGGCGGAATAACCACATCACCTTCGTAATCATGCTCCGATCCATTCCTCTTGATGGGAGATATCCTGGGAATTACGGGAGACGTTGGCTCCGGCCCTGCGTAGTATCTATAGGTAACACTGACCGTTGTAGAATCTTCAGAGTTGATGTCATAATATATGCTGTTAACGCTGAAGTCATAGGCGCTTGAGGTCACTGAACAGCAACACAAGGCAACAAGCGTTAATGCAAACCAGAGAGTACGTTGTTGATGTTTCATAGTGCAAAAAATATGACGAGTCCAAGACGTGAATAATCATCCTACACAAGGCTACAAAATTAACAAAAAAAACGATGAAATGAAACCCACCAAGAAAAAAACGTCATTTGCAATGGTCAACACCACCGAAAACTACTCATCCATGTGCGAATCACCCAAAGATTCCGGCTTGGTTGAGTCAACTATGATTTAAGGCAAAATCTACTGGTTTCCATAGGACTATAACACCATCAGCGAGAGTACGGCGAACATCGATGAGGCGTTGGTTGCGGCTGCCACGGAAGCGCAGGGTGGTGTCTCGCTCGGCCTGGACGAAAGGTCCATCCACGAGCACGTCCAGTTCACGCACGACATCGAGCAGAGCGGGATCTGCCAAGATTTCCTCCCAAGTGTAGCCAGTGTAGCACCACACGTTGTAACCGAGTTCCTGTTTAATCCGGTGGATGAGGGCGCAAGTGCCCACGGGTTGTAGCAGGGGGTCTCCACCACTCAAAGTGACGGGCGCCTCGTTATAGGCAATGACCTCCATCAGTTCATCAAGGGTGCGTTCTTCCCCGCCCATGAAGTCCCATGAGGCAGGATTGTGACAGCCTGGGCAACGATGGTTGCAGCCCGCCAAGTAGATTGACGTGCGCAGGCCCGGTCCATCGACGCTGGTACCCTCAACGATATGGAGAACGCGGATTCTCATACACAGGAACCTCACGCTAAGGTACTAAGAATAAATAGTTTAAAAAACTTTGCGTCTTAGTGACTTAGCGTGGGGTCACAAATCAAACATAGCTTATTTGTGGACGACTCGGTCCTTAAGTTCAGCTAGTTTTCCGCTGTTCCAACGGTCGGTTGTGCCGACGAGGTAGCCGGTAATGCGCTGCAGGCGGTCAATATTGTGACCATGACAGCTTGGGCATTCCTCCAGACCGTCGGTAGCATCCTCATATCCGCAATCCATGCAACGGTTTCGGTTGTGGTTGACCGAGCAGTAACCGATGTTGTACTTGTCCATCAGGTCAACGACATAGGCAATGGCTTCGGGGTTGTGGGTGGCGTCGCCGTCAATCTCGACATAGAAGATGTGGCCGCCTCGAGTCAACTCATGGTAAGGCGCCTCGACCTCGGCCTTATGCTTGGGCGAACATTTGTAATACACGGGTACGTGGTTGCTGTTGGTATAGTAAATCTTGTCGGTCACGCCTGGAATCTCGCCGAAATCCTTTCGGTCACGGCGGGTGAACTTGCCACTGAGGCCCTCGGCAGGAGTGGCCAACACACTATAGTTGTGCTGATAGCGTTCACTGAATTCATTGACACGGTCACGCATATAGGTGATAATCTTCAGACCCAACTGCTGAGCCTCGTCACTCTCACCATGATGATGGCCCACAAGAGCGATCAGACACTCAGCAAGGCCAATAAAGCCGATACCTAAGGTGCCCTGGTTGATGACACTCTCTACCTTGTCATTAGGTCCTAAGTCGCTGGCACCGTTCCACAACTGCGACATGAGCAGCGGGAACTGCTTGGCCATGGCGGTCTTTTGGTATTGGAAACGGGCATCGAGTTGACGGGCCGTCACCTCTAGCATGTTGTCAAGTTTGGCGAAGAAGCGGTCGATGCGCTCCTGCTTGTTCTTGATGTCCATGCACTCGATAGCCAGGCGCACGATATTGATGGTCGAGAACGACAGGTTGCCACGTCCAATGGACGTCTTCTCACCAAAGCGGTTCTCAAACACGCGCGTGCGGCAGCCCATTGTCGCCACTTCATGCTTGTAGCGCTCGGGGTCGTCGGCACGCCACAGCTCGTGATGGTTATAGGTGGCGTCCAAATTGACGAAATTGGGGAAGAAACGTCTTGCCGTCACCTTGCAGGCGAGCTGATACAGATCATAGTTGGGGTCTCCAGGCTTGTAGCTCACGCCTGTTTTCTTCTTCCAAATCTGAATGGGGAAAATTGCCGTTGAGCCATTGCCCACACCCTCGTAGGTCGAATTGAGCAGTTCACGGATGATGCAACGCCCCTCGGCGCTGGTGTCAGTGCCGTAGTTGATGGAGCTGAACACCACCTGGTTGCCGCCACGCGAATGGATGGTGTTCATGTTGTGAATGAACGCCTCCATCGCCTGGTGAACGCGGCGCACGGTGTTGTTTATAGCATGTTGCAGAATGCGCTCGTCGCCCTGCAGGAAGTCCAGTTCACGATCGATATAGTCCTTGAACTCCACGTCATAGAGGCGGCTATAATCCTGTCCCATGAGAGATTCCAGGTTCTTCACCTCCTCGATGAACGAGCGGCGCACGTAAGGAGCCAGATAAAAGTCAAAGGCAGGAATCGCCTGGCCGCCGTGCATCTCGTTTTGGGCGGTCTCCATGGTGATACAGGCAATCACGCCTGCAGTCTCAATACGTTTAGCTGGGCGCGACTCGCCATGTCCAGCCATGTAGCCCTGCTTGAGCACCCTGTCGAGCGGATGCTGCACACAGGTGAGGCTCTTGGTGGGATAGTAGTCCTTATCGTGGATGTGCAGGTAGTTGCCACGCACCGCCTCACGCGCTTCTTCGCTCAGGAGGTAGTCATCGACAAAGGGCTTGGTCGTCTCGCTGGCGAACTTCATCATCATTCCGGCAGGCGTGTCGGCATTCATGTTGGCATTCTCGCGTGTGACATCATTATTCTTGGCATTGATGATTTCCAGGAACAGATCGCGGGTTTTTGCCTTGCGTGCCACGCTTCGTTTTTGGCGATAATTGATATAGACGCGAGCAACCTCCTTGCGGGGACTCTTCATCAGCTCCAGCTCCACTTGGTCCTGAATATCCTCCACGCTCATCTGGCTGCGGCCACGATGACCGATATTGTCAGCGATGCGCTGGATCATAGCCTCATCGGCGCCAGCCTCGGTAGTGAGCATCGCCTTGCGTATTGCCGCCTTTATCTTTTCCTCATTATAGCCGACGACGCGGCCATCACGCTTCAGTACTGTCTGAATCATATCTTGGGGGTTTAAAAAAGAAAAAAACCATTGCTATCTATTAAGAAAACCGGCTCTGCCGATTTGCGTTTGCAAAGGTAATATAGTCCACTGAAACGACAAAAAGTTTTCCAAATAAAATTATAAAAATTTTTGTTTTGGAAAACTTTTTAGACTTAGTTGAAATTTATTTATCTGTTATTCAGTATATTAAAAAATATTTTGGAAAACTTTTTGAAAAATATTGATGATAAAATTGTATCAATAAGTGGGTTAGTGGCATTTTCCACATCAAGACACCATGAACTGCCATACAATCAAATGTCGCTGTTGCTCTTCCTGCCCAAAGGTATCGAGAGGCCAACGAGCACGTTACTGCACCTGTTGTTCTTGCCCAAGTACATATAATCGGTACCCACAAACAGCGGACCCAATTTCAACGCCACACCGAACGACTTGCCGCCACACATGATTGGGGAATAGCTCAAGGCAAGATCCAAGAGGCTCACCGGATGATAGTTTGCCGAGAACGTAAGGTCGTATTCGTTCTCAAACTCGCTGAAACGGTTAGTGTAGAGGACACCCAACTTGAGTTTATCGTCAGCCAGTTTGAAATCGCCGCCAACGGCAAGCGTCGATGCCAGCGAGGTGCGCCTTGACTTATCGGCCGTCTCATCAATATCAAACCGCAGCAAGTCATAATTGAGCACCTGGGCCGAACCAACCGCGTCCACGAATTCGCCCATCCCTGCGGGATTATCAGAGCTGAAAGTCATGCCTTCCGTATTGGAGTGCGCAATGGTGGTACTTTTCCGTGACCAGTTGATGAATCCCAAGTCGGTCATCGCTGCCGACAACGAGAAAGCATCAGTCACTTGCACTGCCACGCCCAGGTCAACAGCAGCACCGTAGCCTGCCACACCCATCTTCTTGCTGTCAAAATCTATGTCATCAATATACCCCGATGCATTGGTCGGCAGTTCCAACCCCTGGAAAGAACATTCCATGTCGGCATGCACATCAAAAGAAGCCGTGCCCTGGGCCGACGCCAACTGTGCCGGGTCAGGATCGGTCCAGCAGAAATCAGGACTGAGTCCCTCGACATTGGTCTTGATGACAGCATCATGCATCTTCACCCGCAGGTTACCAAGTCCAAACAAGGCCTTCACGCGGCCACCCACATTCACCCTGTCACCAATACATCTGGAATAGCCAAATCCCACCTCGGTGTAGGCATTGATGTTCAGTTCCTGATTGCGGATATCACGCACATAATTGGAATAATCATTGCTCTCCAAGCCTTTCATATCACGCAAGAAGGCGAAATACTCCTTAGGCACCCTTGCATCACCATTGACTTTGAAACCAAAATTAATCGACATGAAAGATTTGCCATGCCACCATCCCACAGCCAAAGCATCGGTTCCCATATTGATCGTCGCTGTGTTCACTTCATTCAACTTATCCATGAAGTCTACGCTAGTGAAATAATCAGCATCGGTGGTGTTCTCCACCATGTCAACCACATCGTTGAAGCCAAGCGAATTGGTATGCAACGACGCGTTCACATGCCCGACCGCCGGCAACAGCACAAAGCCCCTGTCGGGCGGCAACGCGGGGTTGAGTTGAAGCCGATAGGGTGAAGAATCCATAAAATAGGAGGTGCGCAGATATTGTGCGCCAGCACTACCTGCCCACATTGCCATAGCCAATACCATGGCCAGGCGCATTGAGTTGCTAAATAACCGATTCGTTTTCATATTCAAGTCATATTAATTCTCTACTGATTATTGTGCAAATATCGTCAATTATTTTGAGACATGCAAATGAACCCCCCAATGATTGGGGAATCATTCAGGCCAAACGCCGGTCAACAGATAATCAATCAGAACCGTCACGTCGCCGATCGATACCTCATTGTCCTGATTGCAGTCGGCCCCTGCAGGAGCCTGTACCCCACCCAGCAAAATGTCAATGAGCGCGGTCACATCCGAGATGCTCACTGTACCATCCATGTTCACGTCACCACGAATGACTGACGGCTCACTGCCACCTTGATAAAGGAATGTTGCTTTGGGCAGGAATTTGTAACGATCTTTCTTATCACCGCTCCAACTCGTGTAACATGACAAGCTGGCGTAATTGTCGGTCTGTTCACCTTGGAAATAGGTGGTAGCCGTCCAACCGGTACCAACCACCTTAGTCTCGATGGCAAGATTGCCTCCGGTATATTCAAACGGGCTGTCAAACTCAAAAGTGATCTCCGTCTCACCCTTGACAACGTTGGCCGTTGCCACTGCCGTCAGACCCGTTATCGGGGTCGCTTGGTCAAACTCCTCCTTGTCGGTGTTCATCATCGAGAGTTCAAGCACCACATTTTTCATGTTGATGATTGAGGTGGTATAGAAAGTGAGGGCGAAAATTTTTCCACCCTTCAAAGCCGTGAGCTTTTCGGCAGGATATATCATTTGTCCCAAAGTGTTGACATCATCGGCATATATACCGTTGAACGGCACATACTGATTGGTCGCAGCGCCATCACACACAGTGACGTTCTCGCCGTTCTCAAGGGCGATACCCGTCAATGGCACCTCCAGCACCCCAGCCTCGCCACAATCTATCGCCAGCACATCTTCAAAAGTGCCCGCTGCCGTGGGATCAAATGACACTGCTATCTCAACCGATGACCCAGGTTGCAAAGACGCACTATTGGCCAACATAGCGCTGAAAGGAGCGTTTACTGCCACCGTAGGCACAAAAGCGTTATGACCCCTGTTCTTGAGAGACACCGTAGCCTCCTCGTGCTCCCCGGCGCGAATAGTGGCAAAGTTCAAATAGCGCGGGCTGGTCTTTGCATAATACTGTGCAGGTTCACCATATTCAAAAGTGGTTTTTGGGATGAACTCACGATACTCACCTCCCGATAAAGCTGTGTGTCCCTGCTGGAACAGACCATAGAAATAGGTGAAATTATACTGTCCCGACTCTCCTGCCACCTGAACATAGAACTCAATGACTAGGTTGCCGCCATTATAGACATAAGGAGTAGCAAAATCAATATCTATCTCGACCTCTCCTGCCTTCATCTCGGCAACAGCGACTTGAGTAAGCCCCGTGAAATAGGTCTCGCTGGTGAACACTGTAGTGTCGGCGACCTCTCCCATCGACACACGCATAGCACCGCCATTCATCTTACAGCCCTCATCATTGACATATAATGTCATGCCGTTGATCGGCTGACCCACCAAAGGGGTAAGCGCATCGGCAGGATAAATAACCTGTCCCCTGGTGCCCGATTCATTATATTCCGCCGTCGGCAGCGGAACATATACCGACACTTGAGTTCCGTCAAATACGGTTAAATTCTCGGCATAAGCCGTAAACAGGCCTGATGCAAACGCAATCAGAGTGACAAACGTGATTGTCAAGGTTTTTTTCATAAATTACAAGTGTTAATGATGATAGTAGTGTTTTGAATAAATGAATGGCAAAATTAACTAAAAAAATCGATTTCGCAACAATCATCCACCATTCACAGAACAAATCAAGTGCCAAATAACCAGATGAAAAGCTAACCAGGCGGCCTCCTTAACAGGAAACCGCCTGATCTTGTGCTACCTCAATTGAGGTGTTGTTCATGTCCTTATTACTCAGCCCAAACGCCAGTCAGCAGGAAGTCAATCAGAGTAGTTACGTCACCGATGGTCATTTCACCATCGAGGTTGCAGTCAGCCTCGGTGATCATCTCAGCACCAGAGAGCAACATATCGATCAGAGCGGTCACGTCGCCGATGGTCACCTGTCCACTCTTGTCAACATCACCACGAATTACCTCTTGCTCTGCGCCCTTCTCAAATGCGAAGGTGGCCTTGGGCAAGAAGTTAGAAGTCTTATAAGTGCTGGAGTAGTGATAGAAGGAAGGTGAATAATCAAAGCTTTGGCCATAGAACTCGGTTGACTTGTAACCGCTGGAGACTGTAACGTAAGCCTCGACAGCGAGGTTACCACCGGTATACTCAAACGGCTCATCAAGCGTGAAGACGAGCTCCGTCTCACCAGCAACGGGGCTGCCGGTAGCCACAGCAGTCATCTCGGTGATAGCAGTAGCCGAAGCAAACTCATCCTGCTCAACCACCTTGAATGACAAGCGAACCTCACCACCATTAAGCTGAAGAGCTGCCGAAGGATAGAAAGTCACCTCGGTGATCTTGTTGCCCTTCAGATAGGTGAGCATATCCTCGGGATAAATCATTTGACCCATGGTGCCTACCTCATCATAATACAGACCGTAGAAAGGCAAGTACTTGAAGGTGCCGATACCATCACAAACCGTTACTTCGAAAACCGGATCGGAAGCGACAGCAGTGATAGGAATTTCAAAGATACCTGCATCACCACAGTTGATGGTCAGAGTGGTATTGAACTCACCAGCCTCGGTGGGGGCGAACTTGACGGGAATCTGCAAGCTCTGACCTGAAGTCAGCTCGACTGCCTCAACATCAATGCTAAAGGGAGCAGCCAGAGTGCTAATCGCAGGAGTAAAGGCGTTCAGACCCTTGTTCAGCACCGTGATGGTCTGCACCTCTTCACGCTCGGCGGGAACATTAAAGGTGAGCGCATCGGGGGTCACCTTAGCAGCCCAATCCTGGGGAACACCATAATCAAAGGTAGCCATGGGCAGGAATGTAGCCATTGAACCGTCGGAACCAATAGCGCTGAAGTTCGAAGTGCCAACACCGGTCCAAGAGTTCCAACCATAGTAATTGGTATCACCAGTCTCGGGGTTAGTAAAATCTATCACGAGATTACCACCATTGTACATATAGGGAGTTGAGAAATCAATCACCAATTCGGTAACACCCTCAGTCAAAGAGATAGCGGCGACCTGGGTCAAGCCCTCGCGGAAATCGCGTGCAGTGGAATAAGTAGCATTGTCGGTCTCACCCATCTTGACAACGAGCAAACCACCCTGGGCATACATACCATTATTCCTTAGGTAGAACACAACAGAGTTAATCGACTGGCCACTCATTGCGGTAATCATCTCGGCTGGATAAATCAGCTGAGTATGCATACCATCGTCCTGGAAGTCGATGTTCCTGAAGGGAACATAGCTCGAAGAATTGGTACCTTCACAAATTGTCAATACATCGTTGGCTTGAGCAGGCACAAACATTGCGAGCACCATGAGTGCCGCGGCAAAGAGTTTAAAACTTTTCTTCATAAAAGTCAGTTGTTAATTAAATAATTGATAAATAAAAAAATATCGTTTACTATTTTCATAAACATAGTCAGGAGACAGCTAACAAAAATGTCTCCTGACCATAATTCGTCACACTTTCAACGAAAGTGAGTCACATTGATCACCAATTACCATTCAACAGGTAGTCGATCAAGGTGGTCACGTCACCGATAGTCATCTGATTGTCGAGATTGCAGTCAGCTTCGGGAATCATATCAGCACCAGCGAGCAACATATCAATCAGAGCAGTCACATCGGCGATGGTCACTTGACCATTCTTGTCAACATCACCACGGATAACCTCGGGCTCTTCGCCACCGGCAAAGGTGAAAGTGGTCTTGGGATAGAAAGCGTCAACAGATGTTGCATAGCGCTTGTGAAGCACATTATACACACTGGCATCAACACCATAGAAATACAGATTAGCCCAGTTTCCAGCTTCAACAACCTTGGTTTCAATCACAAGATTGCCACCTTCGTAAACAAAGGGGGTGTCAAAAGTAACCTCGATTTCAGTTTCACCAGACGTCATCGTGATGTCTGCCACATGGGTCAATCCCTCAATAGCAGAGGGGCTCCATGATGGATAGGAAGTCTGAGTAGTCGTGCCGATGGAGACAGCCAATTTACCACCATTCAAGGTATTTCCTTCTTCGCCGGCAACATAGAACTTCATCGCAGTAATGGTCTGACCCTGCAAAGCCATCAGTTCAGCTTCGGGCAGGATCGTCTGCGTAATATAATCCTCACTGTCGAAGTTATAACCATAGATGGGTGTGCCATCATTTATTGCAGTACCATCAAACACAGTCAAACTGCCGGCTGAAGCTGAAAGCATCATCAAGGCAGCCACTAAAGTAAATAATTTTCTCATAATGTTAATTAATGATTTAGTTAAATGAAAAACGAGTAATTGTATCCGCTGCAAAGATAAATCTAATTTTAATAACTGCAAAATTATTCAACTATAAAATACAAAAAATCAGGCGGATTCCTCTAGGACTCCACCTGATTACATATCTACTGAGCCTGAAAAATCAGGAGCTCATATACAAATTAAATTGCCCAGTTGCCACTCAACAAGAAATCGATAAGTGCTGTAACATCGCTGATGTCAACCCGTGTGTCAAGATTGCAGTCAGCCTCATCGTTAGTCTCGGCTCCACTCAGCAACATGTCAATGAGTTCAGTGACATCCGAGATGTTCACCACTTTATCGCGGTTCACATCACCACGCAACACCTGGGGCTGCTCTTGCTTGGTGCAAGTGAAAGTCACCTTGGGTAAGAACTTATCGGTATTGCTGTAATTACCGAAGTTCGAGCTGTAGGTAAAGTAGGAGGTCACTCCTGGGGTTTTCTCGCCATAGAATTTCTTGTTAGAGAACTGGCCAGCCTCGGTAACCACTGTTCCGATGGCAAGATTACCTCCAGTGTAGGTAAACGGCTCATCAAAAAAGATCTCGAACAATTCAGTTCCAGCCACGGGAACCACAGTAGCGACAAGTGTCATTCCGGTAATAGGAACTGAGCTTTCAAATACCTCCTGGTCCGTCATTTTGAGTGATACCTGAATCTTTCCGCCCGAGATGCCCACATTATCGGTAGGATAGAATGTGAGGGCAAAGATTTCCCTGCCCATAAGGTCGGTGAGCTTCTCGGCAGGATAGATCATCTGGCTCACGCCACCGGGAAGATCATAGTAGAAGCTGTAAACGGGCAGTGACGAACTGGAATAGGTATCATCGCAAACGGTAAACTCATCGGCCTCGGGGAGCCCCTTACCCTCAAGTTCAACGACATAAGTGCCAGCGGCCCCACAATCAACTGTCATCGAGCCATTGAAGTCTCCTTCGGTTGTAGGAGAGAACTTCACAGGAACCTCAATGGATTCTCCATTCTGCAATGCAGCAGGCACTACCGAAACGCTGAAGGGTGCATCGACAGAAATCACAGGAGTAATGGGATTTTGGCCGGCATTCTTAATCACAACCGAAAGTTCCTCCTCGTTGCCGACACGAATGGGCTTGAAGACAAGATTGCCGGGTGATACTGCTGCAGCATACTCGGCCGGGACGTAATCAAAGGTCGTCTTGGGGATAAATGACACTTGCTGCGAACGTGACTTTGCAGCAGGGTAATAGGGATTCACGCCCAGGAAAGGCGCATTGCCATAAGTGCCCACCTCGGTCACACGAGTGTCGAGCAAAAGATTGCCGCCTTGGTAAACAAAAGGCTCATTAAAAGTGATCAACACCTCACTCACACCTGCCGACAGAGTTACAGTTGCCACTTGGGTCAAGCCAGTCTCGACAAACTCATTACTCGAGAAGTTAACTTGCTCGACAGTTCCTAACGATACTGTCACCAAGCCCCCCTGATAGTCGGAAGTGCCGCTGACATAAAACTTCATCGAGTTGATGGGACGGCCAATCATCTCGGTCAGTTGATCGGCAGGGTAAATCACTTGGGTTTGGGTGGCATCATCGTCCAGCCAATACACATTGATAGGCACCGTGTTCTGAGTGGCAGTGCCATCAAATACCGTCAATTGGGCGCCCTGGGCCACAGGAACAAACATGCAGCAGGAGAATACCGCAGCAAAGATTAGTCTAAAAACATGTTTCATAACGTAGTTAAAAGATTTTTAGTTAAGTGATTAGAAATTATAATAAGTCAATAGTGAACCATATCAGTTACATTTCTCAACTAAACGACAAATATACAACCTTTTTCTCTTTGCCACAATATTATTCTGATAAAAAAGGCGCTTGGCAGGTTATCACAACGAGAATTGCACGAGTACTGGCCATCCCAGTTAGCTAAAAGTGTTAATAATAATGCACTTTGCAGCAAATAAAGGGCAAAAGGTTTGTGGTATTGGATTTTTTGTGCGTAATTTGCAAGTGAATTCAGTGGTATAGAAGTCCAACTGCGAGTTACTTTTACCCGCAGTTTTATATTTGCCGTCATATAACGGCACTGAACCCATACTACCATCACAATATTAAACAATTTGAACACTTAGAATACTATAATTGGGAAAAATGAGAAAATTTTACAAACTTATGGTTGCGGCAGGGTTGTTCTTTGTCGCCATGAGCGCGTCAGCGCAAAAAACAGCGTACGGCTACACCATGATGCCGTGCACATCACCGGCAATGGTCCGGTTCACCACCGATGATCTGTCATCGGCCACCCAAATGGGTACATATTCCAAGGCTGAGCCCCGCTCAGGTGCCCTTGTCGGCAGCACGTTGTACATGATGGGCATCGACGATGACTTCAATGTGTGGTTCTACAGCATGGACACCAACACCGGTGAGAGCCAAACGATCAAGAAACTGGGTGATGAGACCATCCCTGGCGACATGAGCTACGACTACACGACCAATACCATGTACTTTATCGCCAACAGTCCTGATGTGGATGGCGTGTCGGCGATAGGCACCGTGAACCTGGAGAACGGGAAAATGACTTTCACCCACAATCTTCCCAGGTACTGCAAAGCCATCGCTATCAATGCCCGTGGAGAAATGTACATTCTTGCCAATAGCGGTCACCTTTACAAAGCGAACAAAGGCAATGGTGACCTCTCACTGGTTGGTCCCACTGGGGTGCAGTTCGCTTCCTGGTGGAACTTCCAGAGCATGGAATTTGACCGTGAGAAAGGTATCCTCTACCTTGCGGCATGGACGAGTGACGAAAAGAGCGTGCTGTATACCCTCGACACCAAGACCGGCAATGCCACCCAATTGGGAATCATTGGTGACGGCACCCACACCATCGCCTTGTCTATCCCCTTTGAGCCGACGAGTGGTAGCGCACCTGAACGAGTGACCGATGCCACAATAGTCGCCAACCCTGATGGCGAACTTCAAGCTACAATCAGCTGGACTAATCCCATCAATGACTATGACGGCAATGCCCTTGAAGGCAATATCAGCATCGAAATCATGAACTCGGTGACAGGCGAAAAAACCACTATCGAGAACTGTCAACCCGGTGCCGCAATGGAACAGGTTGTTGAGGTTGCTGAGGCCGGCATGTACACCTATACCTTGACCGCTGTCAACGAGGCAGGAGCAAGTCTGGAGCAGCCTGTGGAGGCGTGGATCGGCCACGACATCCCCTCTGTCGTAGGCAATCCTAAAGCCGTGCTGAACCGCACCAGCCTCTTGGTGAATGACCTCCTTTGGGATGCTCCCGTGACAGGTGCTCACGGCGGATTCCTGGACCTGAAATCTCTCGAATATGACATCATTCGCTTGAATGACAACCGTGTGATTGCCGAAGGCATCACCGCCACCTCGTTCAGTGACGAGAATCTGTTGGAAGACCTGACCCGCTACAGCTACATGATTATCGCCAAGAGCACCGATGGCATCGGAGAAGGCATCAAGACCAATGACATTGTGAACGGTCCTGCCGTGAAATGCCCCTATGTTGCCCCCTTCAACTCATGGGAAGAAAGCGGCCAGTACTGGACCATTCTTGACGCTAACGGCGACGGCTACCCCTTCGTGTGGTATAAGGACTTCATGAATATGTTCGGCCAAGGCGGTGACAAGTGTTTCTATATCTACCAGAAGAATGACGTATTTTATGCCTATGATTTCATCATCTCTCCTCCCATCGAATTCCAGGAGGGCCACGAATACAAAATCACCGCTAACGTGAGCAATGACGACATTGCCGGATATCGTGAGGAACGTTTCCGCTTCTATACCTTCGCAGGTTATGATATGGCAGGCGCTGTGCCCCTGGGCAACGAGGCTTTCACCGTCAAACATCACGGTGAGTTCCGTGACTACAGTTTCACTTTCACTGTAGAAGACGACGGACAGGGGGCCGACAATGAGCGATTCGTCAGCTTCATCGCCCTGTGCTGCTGCTCACAGTACGATATGGGTATGCTTCTCGTGAACAGCATGGCCATCGAGGATATCACGCCGTCGACCACAGTGAGAGGTGACGTTAATGGTGACGGTGAGGTGAATATCGCTGACATCAATGCCGTGATTGATGCCATCATTTCGGGAAAATTCAACAAGAACGCCGACATCAATGGGGATAACGAAGTCAACATTGCAGACATCAGCGAATTGATTGACATTCTGCTTCAGTAACAGGAATCAGTTCCACATCTGAACAAAACAGGCGGCCAGCAACGGGTCGCCTGTTTTAATTCCTAATATGGGAAAGCAGGTTACATGAGAATAGCCCCAATAATCACACTCACATCACTGATGTTCACTTCCTTATCACCATTGACATCGCCGTCAAGCATCGTTCCGCCCGATAAAATCATGTCAATCACGGCATTCACGTCGCCAATATTCACCTCGTAGTCACGATTGACATCCGCAGGAAGGATTTGTGACATCTCTGCGTCAGGATGGAAATCCACCCCACCGGCGACCTCGGTTGATGTCTCACCAATCCATCCGCAATATTGGTTCACGGCATTATAAATCTTGATGAAGTCGATATGGGTGAGATTAACGTGATTCCCCTGTCCATCAACAGCCCAATCAATCTTGAATCCAGGATTATATCCCTCTACACCAGGCAAATGAGCCGGATGGTTGGGCAAGTTATCGGCATATCCCCAATCAAAACAATACTGCACGAAATAGGCGTTGCCATCATTATTGCCCAAATCCACCGCGTTGCAACGCAACTTGGCACCCGAGTAGGTCAATGTCTCCTGATCTTGCAGCCACAGCGGCCAATAGGGTTGCAGGTGATACTGGTTGCGGCTCATGTAGCCCTCGATGCTATCGGGATTAACATCGTTACTCGTCCAACGGATATAAGTCGTGTCAATCAGAAACGGGTCGGTGACGCTGGGCGTCCGCTGCTTATTCTCGTCAGGACGATAATAGGTGACACTATAGTCATGTTGGGTCTTGGGGTTGTTGTACTCGCTACCTGCAAGCTCATACCACAGGTCTCCCTCGCTGGGCACACCGTCACCATCCTTGTCCACGCCCACCATGACGATGCCAGGCTCACAACTGCCGCCCGCTTCCATGCGATCGCTGTAGAATGCGTTTCCGAGGATGTCAAAATCCCATGTGTGCATATTGATCACAGGGTGGTCAAAGCCTACAATCACATAGCCACCAAATCCTCCAAGCGTAATCATCCCCTCGGACCAGACCGTATCGATTTGAGTAATCGTCTGACCGTGCCAGGTCTGAGTGACGGTGTCAATGCGTCCACAAATGCTTGCCTGACAACGGGACAGGACGCTATCCAGCGGTTCCCCTACCCTGGCTGTCGGCAATGTATTGACAAACTGCCCTGGAGCAGGGCGATATTCATATACCCGATTGAGCCAAGGATGATTGGCCCACAACGTCAATGCCGAGATCACGGCCATGACGACCAAAACTAATTGCTTTGAATTCTTCATATCTCTATTTGTTTAATTATAGTTCATTGATATTATTTCCCAAAAAGGCGAAATGGGCCGGGATGTCGCCCGTGCGCACATCCCACTTCTTTACACCATAGCGGTCGAAACAATAAAGACGCCCTGGTGAAACGTAGTCCTTGGCATCGGTCACATAGATGTCCTTGGTGATCGGATTAACAGCGACGGAATAAGGGATGACAATCTCCTGGTCTGAGCCATCGGAGATGAAGTTGTCGCACACCTTCTCGCGTGTACGGGTGTTAATGACAGCGTAAGAAAAGGTATTACTCATCGACACATAGCTCCACTGGGTGCCCACAATGTAGAGCGAGTCACCGTCTAGCCACATGTTACTCACGCGGCAATCGATACTGTCCACCAGCTGCTGCTTGCGCGTGTCATATGCGTATATCTTGCTGGGGCGCGTGTAGTAGTCTCCACGAGAGGCTATCCACAGTACACCGTGGCGGTCACTCTTGACCCACGACAAATTGATGGCGATGGGAATGCGGCGCTCCTCCTTGAAGGTTTGCAAGTCAATAACCGACACGGTATTCTCGTAGTTGGGCACCATGTAGCCACCCGAATTAGCAACATAGATCTTTCCCTCGACAATCTCCAGTTCATCAGGCTGAAAACCCACTAAACAGGTATCCACAATCTGCATGGTTACCGTATCGATCTTGGCGACATAACCGCGTTGCTCATAATTGGGATTGATCTGCACAGGACCGGCATAGCTGGTCACATAGGCATAGCCGCCACAGAAGCGGATGAAACGGCAATTGGGAATATCTATCTGATACTTTTTCTTGCAGCTGTACTTATCCAACACGTCCACCTTGTTAGAGCAGTTTATGACACAATACATGTTACTACCATAGATGCCGATATCGTTCCCCACGTCTCCCATTTCCTTGGGAACGGTGGGATTGGCATAGGAGAACACATTGCGGATGTAGTCACCACTCGCATAGTCATAGTAGTCGAGCGTCGCCTTGTTCCAGCCCATATTGCCCTCGCACAAGAGGTAGAAACCTTCGATATCGGTGAACTCGGGCTGAGCGACCGACACGTGCTCGGGGAGGAAGATGGTCACCTCCTCGCGGCAAGAAGCGAGCGTCATGAGCAACAATATGAAATATGCTAACTTTTTCATCAGATATCGAATTTGAGGATGAATTTGTAGTTGCGGCCAGGCATGGGATAATTCATGATGACGTCATAGTACTGGTTGAAGAGGTTGTTCACCTCGGCCGATACCTTTAATGACATCTTTCCTACATGGAATAGATAGCCCGCAGACAGGTCATGGGTATACCATGGCTGCTCATGGTTCTCGCGGGTATTTGCGCTGGTGTGATAGCGTTCGCCCACATAGATGAAACTGTAGTTCACATCCAGGTCACGCCAGCTGGCATGTCCCACGACCGAACCACTATGCCACGGGATATAGGCCAGTTGTCCCTTGTAGGTGCCACCGTCCTCACAATCGTCTGGATTGGTGTAATCTTGGGCCTTCTGGTAGGTGTAGCTCAGATTGATGTCGAGAATCACATCGGCCAGCAAGCGCAATGTGGTTCGCGCACTGACATCAAGACCGCGAATCTTAACGATACCCACATTCATCATCATCCACCGGTACTGTCCCGTACCTTTAGGAACAGCAATGATCTTATCGGTGATGTAATTATAGTAGGCGTCTGCACTCAATTTGACGCCCTCAAGCAACCCTCGATCGGCAAGCAAGCGGTAAAGGAAACCCACATTGTACTGGGTCGCAAACTCCGGATCAAGGGTGATGTTACCCATATCAGTATAATACAGGTCGTTGAACGTGGGTAGCCTGAAAATGCGCTTATAATAGGCCCTGATGTTGAAATCACGTTCCAGCCACGGTTGCCAACTGAGGAAAACGGCAGGAGTCACCTTGTTCTCATACTTGCTCATCTTTCCTATCACCTCACCATTGAACCTTGCCGACGAGCGGTCATTGACCATTGTGTAGAGCAGACTGCCCTGAGCCTTGAAACCATGCCAGGTATAGGCTGACGCCAACGCTGTCAACACCGTGTGGCGGATAGGATAACCGAATCCCGTCAAGGTGGCGTCAAGGCTATTCAACTGATAGTCCACCGAGAGATTCACATCCCAGTCGGAGATGATGGTATATTTATTGGCTGTTGATAGATAAATCTCGTCTTGCCAAAACTTGTTGTCGATATACATCAACGTGGTGTCGGGATTGAGATAATGCAGGTAGTCACGCGAGTATTTGGCGTTGAACATCATCTCGTAGCGGTCCGAAAACTTGCGCTGATAGGCACCCTGGGCAAAGAAATTGCGGTCCCACTGCTTTTGGGCATGTTTCCACACGTTGTTGACGATGGCACCTGGAATGCCCTTGCTGCTATCATAGTAATAGGCCTTGGCATGCCATTTGCCGCTGGACATGACACCGAACACGGCACCTTCAAGCCTGTAGGAACGGACTTCGCCGTTCTGGCGCACGGCTGTTGTATCCCATGCCAGAGAACCGTCACTGTAATGACGCATGTAGCGGAAGCGGTACTTGCCAGTGGCATAAGTGAACTCGCTGTTGAAAGACAGACTCACCGAATTGCTCAACTTGTGTTCCCAGCGCACACTGGGATTGACCAGACCAAAGGAACCGGTCTTGAACGACACATTGAGATTATCGCGTTTGCCGACTTGAAACTTTGGACGGCGGGTGCGCAGGTAGATGGTTCCTGCTGAGCCGTAGTCCTTGGCACTCTGAAAGATGTTGCTGCGCTGTCCGTTGTAGAGGGATATCGCCTCAATATTGTCAAGCGAGAATTTTCCCAAGTCAACTTGACCGTTTTGGGCATTACCTATCTGAATGCCGTCATAGAACACCCCCATGTGATTAGTGCCCATCGAGCGGATATCCACTGTCTTGAGGCCACCCACACCACCATAGTCCTTGAGCTGGACGCCAGCGAAATAGCGCACGGCATCGGCCACCGAATGGCTATTCAGACCTTCCAACCGCTTGCCGGTGAGTTCCTGGGCAGGAATCACATCCTCATAGGGTCGCCTGCCATAGATAATGACGTTCTGGATATATTCCATGGAGTCCAGCCTGCCGTGTCCCACGGCTGCCATGACCGAGTCGGCCTGATGCGCAAGAAGACCCTCTTGGGCATTAGCGCCCAAGAGACACACCAAAACATAAAAAGCTATGACTAACGCTCTTTGCATCTCAGTTCCGGGTTTCTATATCAGTGATTTGGCAGGTCTTCTGACTCGCCCCAACCCTCGTGCAACCAGACCTTCCCATGCCGGGCATTTCCTAAAAAGCCTTAACACAGTGTTCTGGCGCGGGTTTTACTACAGGGGGCACACAGCAGCGCCGTCTGTCCAGGATTCTCACCTAGTTCCCTTTTCACCCTGAGGCCAACACCCCAAAGCACCAAATCAGACTGCAAAGATAGTGCAAGACCCACAGAGTGCCAAATTTATTTCACCTATATATCAAAAAAACTCTGGTGCACTTCACAGCGAACCAGAGTCTCAATAAACAAATTAACTATGGAAAATATACGATTAATTACATTCTCAAGTTATTATCATTCAATGACTGATTGGCCCGATGGGGTCAATCGTCCATTTCTTCGAGTTCACGCTCTTTACGGGCCTGCTCGGCCAGCGCCATCTCATTCTTGTCGCCAACAACAAGAGTCTGGTACTCACGCAGACCCGTACCAGCAGGAATGAGGTGACCGCAAATCACGTTCTCCTTCATACCCTCGAGGGTGTCAACGCGTCCGTTGATAGCGGCCTCGTTAAGCACCTTAGTGGTCTCCTGGAACGATGCAGCCGACATAAAGCTGCTGGTCTGCAGAGCGGCACGGGTGATACCAAGCAGAATCTGCTCACTGGTAGCAGGCACCGCATCGCGCACGACGACGAGTTTCATATCTCGGCGTTTCAAAGACGAGTTGATATCACGCAGTTTGCGTGCAGTGATGATCTGGCCATTCTGGACCTCGTCGCTGTCGCCATTGTTGGTGACAATCTTCTTGCCCCAGATGCGGTCGTTCTCTTCCATGAAGTCACGCTTGTCAACAGTCTGCTCCTCAAGGAAACGGGTATCGCCCGGATCGATAATGCGCACCTTGCGCATCATCTGGCGCACGATTACCTCGAAGTGCTTATCGTTGATCTTCACACCCTGGGTGCGGTAAACGTCTTGGACCTCATTAACAATGTAGTCCTGAACCGCCGTGGGACCCTTGATGCGCAGAATGTCGGCGGGAGTGACAGCACCGTCGGACAACGGAGTGCCGGCACGTACGAAGTCATTCTCTTGAACCAGAATCTGCTTGGACAGAGGCACCAAGTACTTCTTTTCCTCACCAATTCGGTTCTTGACTGTAATCTCACGGTTACCACGCTTGATGCGGCCAAAGGTCACCTCACCGTCAATTTCGCTGACGATAGCGGGATTAGACGGGTTGCGTGCCTCGAACAGCTCGGTCACACGAGGCAGACCACCAGTGATATCACCAGCGCCACCCGAGAACGAACGCGGAATCTTGACGAATACCTCACCTGCGGTGATTTCCTCGTTATCTTTCTTCATGAGGTGAGCACGAACAGGCAGTGAATAGGACTTCACCACGTTGCCCTCGGCGTCAATCACCTCGGCCTCAGGAATACGGTTGTGGTCCTTGGTCTCGATGATAAAGATTTCGGCATTACCCGAGATTTCATCATACTCCTCGCGATAGGTCACACCCTCGATGAGATTCTTAAATCTCAAGGTACCCTCAACTTCACTGACGATGACAGCATTGAAAGCGTCCCACTCACAGATCTTGTCACCTGCCGACACCATGTCGCCAGACTTGAAGAACAGCTTGGAGCCATACTCAATGGGAGCATGGGTGAGCACCATATTGGTGTTGGGATCCTTGATTTGCATCTCGGCCATACGACCAACAACGATGTCAACGCCATCTTTATCCCTAACGGTGCGCAAGTCTTCAATCTCGATGCGACCGTTATACTTCGAAGTGATGTTAGAAACAGCCGATGCGTTGCTTGCCACACCACCAGCGTGGAAGGTACGCAGGGTCAACTGGGTACCAGGCTCACCAATGGACTGGGCGGCAATCACACCGACAGCCTCGCCCTTCTGCACCATGCGGTGCGATGCCAGGTTGCGGCCATAGCACTTGGCGCAAACGCCACGTTTAGCCTCACAAGTGAGGACTGAACGGATCTCGACTGACTCAATAGGCGAGTTATCGATGCGCGCTGCTGCGGCATCAGTGATTTCCTCACCACTCTCGACAATCACCTCACCGGTTGTGGGATCAATCACATCATGGACCGAAACACGTCCCAGAATGCGCTCGCCCAGCGTAGCGACAACTCGGTCACCATTGCGCACCTCGCGGCATACGAGACCACGTAGCGTACCACAGTCCTCCTCGTTGATAATCACATCGTGAGCGACATCAACCAGACGACGGGTCAAGTAACCTGCGTCGGCGGTCTTCAATGCAGTATCGGCTAGACCCTTGCGGGCACCGTGAGTCGAAATGAAGTACTCGAGCACCGACAGACCCTCCTTGAAGTTCGCGAGGATCGGGTTCTCGATAATCTGATGACCACCTTCAACACCCGACTTCTGGGGCTTGGCCATCAGACCACGCATACCAGACAACTGACGGATCTGGTCCTTAGAACCACGAGCGCCGGAGTCAAGCATCATGAATACTGAGTTGAAGCCCTGCTTGTCTGCAGTAATCTGCTTCATCAACTCATTGGTGAGCTCGGTATTGACATTAGTCCAGATATCAATCACCTGGTTGTAACGCTCGTTGTCGGTGATGGCACCCATGTCGTAGTCCATCTTGATCTGCTCGGCCTTGGCATCGCCATCGGCGATAATCTCAGCCTTGCGATCGGGAATGAGCACATCGTTCAGGTTGAACGACAAACCACCCTTGAATGCCATATAGTAACCCATGTTCTTGACATCGTCAAGGAACTGTGCCGAACGGGGCACACCGCAGTTGCGGATCACACGGGTAATGATGTTTCGCAGTGACTTCTTAGAAATCAGCTCATTCACATAACCAATCTCATAGGGTACTGTGTTGTTGAAGATGATACGTCCGACAGATGTTTCTTCAACGAGTTTCTGCTCATGTTCGCCTTTCTCGTTCACCACGTCAACAACGACGCTGATGATGGCGTGCATGGCCACCTTGCCCTCGTTATAAGCCACCAAGGCCTCTTCGGGACCATAGAACTTCAGACCTTCACCCTTGTCACCCTTGCGTAGCTTGGTGATGTAATACAGACCGAGTACCATGTCCTGAGAAGGAACGGTAACGGGATCACCATTGGCAGGGTTCAAGATGTTGTGAGGCTCAAGCATCAGCATCTGGGCTTCAACGACGGCCTCGTTGCCCAGCGGCAGGTGAACAGCCATCTGGTCACCGTCGAAGTCGGCGTTGAATGCCGTACATGCCAGCGGGTGCAACTGAATGGCCTTACCCTCGATGAGTTTAGGCTGGAAAGCCTGAATACCCAAGCGGTGCAGTGTCGGTGCACGGTTCAAGAGCACGGGATGACCCTTCATCACGTTCTCGAGGATGTCCCAAACAACGGGTTCCTTGCGGTCCACAATCTTCTTGGCGCTCTTCACCGTCTTGACGATGCCGCGCTCGATGAGCTTGCGGATAACGAAAGGTTTATACAACTCGGCTGCCATATCCTTGGGGATACCACACTCGCCCATCTTGAGCTCAGGACCCACGACGATAACTGAACGTGCCGAATAGTCAACACGCTTACCGAGCAGGTTCTGACGGAAACGGCCCTGCTTACCCTTGAGGCTATCGCTCAAGGACTTGAGAGGACGGTTTGAGTCGCTCTTGACGGCACTCGACTTGCGCGAGTTGTCAAGCAACGAGTCCACAGCCTCCTGCAGCATACGCTTCTCGTTGCGCATGATGACTTCGGGGGCCTTGATCTCGATGAGTCGTTTCAGACGGGTGTTGCGAATGATAACGCGACGATACAAATCGTTCACATCGCTGGTGGCGAAGCGGCCACCATCCAGCGGGATAAGCGGACGCAGCTCGGGCGGAATTACGGGAATCACCTTGAGAATCATCCACTCAGGACGGTTCATGCCCTTGCTTGCACGGAATGATTCAACAACCTGCAGACGCTTGAGCGCCTCGGTCTTGCGCTGCTGTGAGTTCTCCTTATAGGCACGGTCGCGCAAAGTGTTGGCCAGAGAGTCCAAGTCGAGGTCGGCAAGGAGGTCATAGATAGCCTCGGCACCCATCTTGGCGATGAATTTGTCGGGATTATCATTCTCGAGTGCCTGGTTGTCCTTGGGCAGTTTTTCCATGATTGCAACGTATTCGTCCTCAGTGAGGAGATCATACTTCTGCAATTCACGGCTCTCAGTACCGTTGTCATACTTCACACCAGCAGGATTAATCACGACATAACGCTCATAATAGATGATCATGTCGAGCTTCTTGGTGGGGATGCCCAGCAGATAACCAATCTTGTTGGGCTGTGAGCGGAAGTACCAGATGTGAGCCACCGGCACCACCAACTCGATGTGTCCGCTGCGCTCGCGACGCACTTTCTTCTCGGTCACCTCGACACCACAGTGATCGCACACGATACCCTTGTAACGGATGCGCTTGTACTTACCGCAATGGCACTCATAATCCTTTACAGGACCAAAAATGCGCTCGCAAAACAAGCCATCACGTTCGGGTTTGTAGGTGCGGTAGTTGATGGTCTCGGGCTTGAGAACCTCACCATGTGAATTCTCCAAAATCTCGTCGGGCGATGCCAGACTGATGGTGATCTTGGTGAAATTGTTCTTTATCTTTGAATCTTTCTTGAAAGCCATAGTAGAAAGCGGATTTAATCGAGTTTCACATTCAGACACAGACCACGCAGCTCGTGCAACAGCACATTGAGCGATTCGGGAATACCAGGAGTGGGCATGGGATCACCCTTGACGATAGCCTCATAGGCTTTGCTGCGGCCCACAACATCGTCACTTTTGACTGTAAGGATCTCTTGCAGCACATGGCTAGCGCCAAAGGCCTCGAGAGCCCAAACCTCCATCTCACCAAAGCGCTGACCACCAAACTGGGCCTTACCGCCAAGCGGCTGCTGGGTAATGAGGCTATACGGGCCAATGGAACGGGCATGCATCTTATCCTCTACCATGTGACCGAGCTTGAGGAAGTAGGTCACACCAACTGTAGCCTTCTGGTCAAACGGCTCACCGGTCGCACCATCATAGAGCTGTGTCGTACCGGCACGCGGCAGTCCAGCCTTATCGGTCCAAGCATTCAAGTCATCGAGGCTGCATCCGTCGAAGATAGGAGTAGCGAACTTGACATTCAGCTCCCTACCGGCCCAACCCAGGACGGCTTCGAAGATCTGACCCAGGTTCATACGCGAGGGCACACCCAGCGGGTTAAGAACCAGGTCAACAGGAGTACCATCGTCAAGGAATGGCATATCCTCCTGGCGAACAACACGCGACACGATACCCTTGTTACCGTGGCGACCTGCCATCTTGTCACCGACACTGATTTTGCGCTTCTTAGCGATATAAACCTTTGCCAACTGCATGATGCCAGAGGGAAGTTCGTCACCAATGCTGATATCCAGCTTCTTGCGCTTGAGTTCGGCCTCAAATGCCTTGCTCTTGTGCAGATAGTTCATGACGGTGGAACGGATGAGTTCGTTGCGATGGGTATCTGAAGTCCAACGGCTCAAGTTGATGCTGTCGAAATTCTCGATACGCATGATGAGCTCACGGGAGAATTTTTCACCCTTGGGCACAACATCCTCGTCCATATAGTTCTTCACACCCTGTGAGATTCGGCCCTCGGTCAAGGTGTTGAGCTTCTCGATGAGAATAGCGCGCAACTCCTCCTGTCTTGCGCTATACTCCTTGTCCAGCGCTTCGATTTCGGGATCGACGCCACGGGTGCGTTTCTTCACGGCGCGCGCGAACAGGCGGGTACCGATAATCACACCCTTGAGTGAGGGATTAGCCTTCAGCGAAGCGTCTTTCACGTCACCTGCCTTGTCACCAAAGATGGCGCGCAACAGTTTCTCCTCGGGAGTGGGATCGCTCTCACCCTTAGGAGTGATCTTACCGATCAGGATATCGCCAGGAATGACATGGGCACCAATGCGAATGATGCCACGCTCGTCCAGATCCTTGGTCGCATCCTCGCTCACGTTGGGGATATCGTTGGTCAATTCCTCCATTCCGCGCTTGGTCTCGCGCACCTCGAGGGTGTATTCGTCAACATGGACACTGGTAAGGATATCTTCACGTACAAGACGCTCGTTGATCACAATAGCATCCTCGTAGTTATAACCCTTCCAAGGCATGTAAGCCACCTTGAGGTTGCGGCCCAGGGCAAGCTCGCCATCCTGGGTGGAATAACCCTCGGTAAGAATCTGTCCCTTGGTCACACGGTCGCCAGCGTCACAAATGGGGCGCAGGTCAATCGTCGTGCTCTGGTTGGTCTTGCGGAACTTGGGCAACTTATACTCCTTGACGGCACTGTCGAAGGAAACGAACTCTTCGTCCTCGGTGCGGTCATAACGGATGCGGATAACGCTGGCGTCGACAAACTCGACAACGCCATCGCCCTCGGCCTGCAGCTGCGTACGGCTATCGTAAGCCATGCGCTGCTCAATGCCGGTTCCCACGATAGGAGCCTCGCTGCGCAACAGAGGCACAGCCTGGCGCATCATGTTTGCGCCCATCAACGCACGGTTAGCGTCGTCGTGCTCCAGGAACGGAATGAGCGCTGCAGCGATCGAAGCGATCTGCTGGGGAGACACATCCATGAGTTCAACGTCCTCGGGTGCTACAACAGGGAAGTCGGCATTCTTGCGGGCCTTTACACGGTCACGAACGAACGTGCCATCCTCATTTAAGGGCGCGTTACCCTGAGCGATGATGCGGTCTTCCTCGTCCTCGGCTGTCAAGTAAACGATATTGTCATTGTTCAAGTCCACCTTGCTGTCCTCGACCTTGCGGTAGGGTGTTTCGATGAAGCCCAGATTGTTGATCTTTGCGTACACACATAGTGACGAGATCAGACCAATGTTGGGACCTTCAGGGGTCTCAATAGGACACAAGCGGCCATAATGGGTATAGTGAACGTCACGTACCTCGAAGCCGGCACGCTCACGCGACAGACCACCAGGACCGAGGGCGCTCATACGGCGTTTATGGGTAATCTCGGCCAGCGGGTTGGTCTGATCCATGAACTGCGACAAAGCATTGGTGCCGAAGAACGTGTTGATAACGCTCGAGATGGTCTTAGCGTTGATCAGGTCAATGGGAGCGAACTGCTCAGTATCACGGACATTCATGCGCTCGCGGATGGTACGTGCCATGCGGGCCAAACCCACACCAAACTGGTTATACAACTGCTCACCGACGGTGCGTACACGACGGTTGCTCAGGTGGTCGATGTCATCAACATCCTGCTTGCTGTTGATCAGTCCAATGAGGTACTTAATAATCTCAATGATGTCCTCCTTGGTGAGCACTCGCTTGTCGGCATCGGTATCCAAGCCCAACTTGGTGTTGATGCGGAAACGGCCCACCTCACCCAAGTCATAACGCTTCTCGCTGAAGAAGAGGTTGGTGATCACCTCACGGGCGCTATTGTCATCGGGCGGCTCAGCATTGCGCAATTGGCGGTAGATGAAGTTCACCGCCTCCTTGCCGCTGTTACAGGTATCCTTGTTCAGGGTGTTGAAAATGATCTGGTAGTCACCAGTGTTCACATCCTCGCGATGCAGCAGGATAGTGGCAACGCCCGAGTCAAGGACCTCGGTGATATCCTCCTCTTTCAGCTCAGTGTCACGGTCGATAATCACATCGTTACGCTCGATGCTTACTACCTCGCCGGTATCCTCGTCGACGAAGTCTTCACTCCATGAGCGCAGTACGCGTGCAGCCAGCTTGCGGCCCACAGCCTTCTTGAGGTTGGTCTTGTTCACCTTGATCTCTTCGGCAAGACCAAACACCTGGATAATGTCATTGTCCGTTTCCAGGCCGATGGCACGCAGCAACGTGGTCACCGGTAATTTCTTTTTACGGTCGATGTAGGCATACATCACATTGTTGATGTCGGTAGCGAACTCGATCCAAGACCCGCGGAACGGGATAATGCGCGCCGAATACAGCTTGGTGCCGTTAGCGTGCAGACTCTGGCCGAAGAACACACCGGGTGAACGGTGCAGCTGCGACACGACAACACGCTCCGCTCCGTTGATGACGAAGGTGCCCTTGTCGGTCATATATGGAATAGAGCCAAGATACACATCTTGTACCTCGGTCGGGAAGTTGTGGTCAGGGTCGGTGCAATAGAGTTTTAGTTTGGCTTTGAGCGGCACACTATAGGTCAGGCCGATATCCAAACACTCATCGATGGTATAACGCGGCGGGTCGATGTAATAATCAAGGAATTCAAGTTTAAAGTTATTGCGGGTGTCCTCGATGGGGAAATTCTCGGCAAAAACCTTGTAGAGTCCCTCGTTTTTTCTTTTCTCAGTCGGTGTATCCAGTTGCAGGAAATCACGGAATGACTGTAACTGCACGTCGAGGAAATCGGGATAGGGATACGGATTTCTTACTCGCGCGAAATTGACTCGTTCTTTTTTTGAAACTGACATTGACAATGAAGTTTTGTGAACTCAATAAAATGCTGAAATGAGAAATAATAGGACCTCACGCACGCGTATTAGTGCAGTAAAAACCGCGGTCAGGGCGGCGTGGGTAGAGTATCAACATTCATCGGGAGAGTCGCCGCGACACGGAGTAAAAACGCCGTGTCGCGGCCAACTCCGATGAATCATCTTGTGTTCAGGTCAAATTTGACACAAAAAGGTTAAGAACCCACTCGCGTTGGGGATTCTTAACCCTAACACCCGATACAGGTGCTATTATTTCAGTTCAACCTCGGCACCCAGGCCCTCGAGCTCTGCCTTGAGAGCATCGGCCTCGTCCTTAGAAGCACCCTCCTTGAGGGTTGCGGGAGCCTTGTCGACCATGTCCTTAGCATCCTTCAGACCGAGGCTCAGGAGTTCCTTCACCTTCTTGATCACCTGGAGCTTCTGGGCACCAGCGGCCTTGAGGACAACGTCAAAGGAGGTCTTCTCCTCGGCCTCGGCGGCTGCACCGGCAGCGGGACCAGCGGCAACAGCAACAGCTGCAGCGGCGGGCTCAATGCCATATTCGTCTTTCAAAATCTGAGCGAGTTCGTTAACTTCCTTTACGGTAAGGTTCACTAACTGTTCTGCAAAAGCTTTCAAATCTGCCATAATAG
>JAFZKD010000107.1 GCA_017553785.1 Muribaculaceae bacterium
CTTATCGCCAAGGAATATGTGGACACGGTGATTCCCGGCGACCTGATGGAGAGGAGCATTCCTCTCATCCTCAAAGGACTTGACCCACACACCATCTATTTTGATTCTCAGAACTCCAAGATCACTCGAGACCATCCCGATGGAGTCATTCCTGAAATCGGCGCAGTCCTCATCATCTTCAACGACACGATTCATGTTGAATGCATTGTTTCCGCTGGTCCAAGCGATATTGCCGGCATCCTGCCTGGAGACTGCATAGTGAAGATTGACGGGCAGCCAACCTCCAAAATCAAGAAAACCTCAGGTGAGGTTTACAAACTCTTGAGTGGACCCAATGGAAGCAAGGTCACGTTGAGCGTACAACGCCATGGCTATCCCAAGGTTCTTGACTTCACAGTGACGCGCAACAGGATCATAAAGAAAACCATTGATTCCTACTACATGCTTGACAAGAATACGGGATATGTCAAGGTAAACCAATTTGAGCGCGACACCCATCAGGAATTTGTTCAGGCTTTAACCCAACTGCAAGTCCAAGGCGCCAAGCGCTACATGATTGACGTGAGAGGAAATGGTGGAGGCTATATGGAAATTGCGACGCTCATGGCCAATGAGTTCTTGTCAGCAGGACAACCGATCGTCACCACACGCGGCAGAAGCAAGCAGTATAATCACTCATACAAAAGTGACGGAAAAGGGCAATTCCAAAATGCCGAACTTGCAGTCCTTATCGACGAGTACAGCGCAAGCGCCAGCGAGATTTTTGCAGGTGCTCTACAGGATAATGACCGTGCTATTATCGTAGGGCGACGCTCCTTTGGCAAGGGTTTAGTGCAGAATGACTTTATCTTTCCCGATAGCAGTATTTTACGACTCGCTGTAGCACGTTATTACACTCCTAGCGGCCGCTGCATCCAGAAGAATTACAAGTACCATGATGCCAGCTATTATGATGACGAACTTCTGGAACGTCTCAAGCACGGCGAACTCTTCAATGAAGACAGCATCAGGATTGACAAAAGCACAGCATTTACCACACTGCATGGCCGAACTGTTTATGGCGGAGGCGGCATCATCCCAGACTTCTTTGTTGCACGAGACACGGCTGGAATCACCAATTACTACATTGATGTTGATAATGCTGGTCTGTTACAGCGCTTTGCCTTCACCTATTGTGAGCAAAACCGCACGACCCTTGAGCAAATGAGTGACTACAAGCAATTCTTGCGTATGACGCCGATTGACAACTCGCTGATTGAAGCGTTTGCCGACTTTGCCGCCGAGAATGGCATTACGCCGCGCTGGTACTTCATCAACCAGTCTCGTGATCTGATATTGACCAAGATTAAGGCAATTATCGCCCACGACATTTTCGGGCCTGAGGGCTATTCGGCCATTGTAAACCGCAACGACAACACCGTTCAAACGGCCCTCAAGGCTTTGAACCACCACAAGGCGGTTTTCCCCATCACCGACAAGTAAATGCCATAAAAATCGAAGAGGACGAGGCAGATGCCATCTGTCCCGTCCTCTTCATTTTCAATAAAGAACCGCGATGGATTCTATTCTTCTTTCTTTTTCTTGCGGATGGTGACCGCTCCGTTACGGAAGTTGTACTTGTCACCTCGGGGAGTAAGGAAATCTATGCGCTTGCGCAAACGAGCGCCCATCTTGTCCTTCACCACCCACTCACCATTAATGGCGGGAGTGGTTTCACTCTCCACAATAATCACGTCGCCCATTTTGAAGCCATGTTGCTTGAACATGTCATGCGAGAGAGCGACCCATCGAATCTGATAGTTTTTCAACTTATCATAATTGATTCGGTCTCCGCTTGCTGTTACCCAACCAGCACCTCCCTGTCCAGGGTGGTATTTGGTGGCATGCAGTTTATATTCCTGCCCCACGGCAGACACAGCAATCACAACAGCAAGCGCTAAAAAAAATCGTCTTAGCATAAGTTGTTAGTAATTGGTTCGTCACCGCAAAGATAGGACAAACAATTGAATTATCCAAATTTTCAGATAATTATCTTAGGCCAAACGGGATCAAAACAATTGAAAATTAGCTGATTAAGAAGCCTTGCAAAAAAAGCATCCCAAGTCAGCTTTCAGAAGCTGAAATCCAATATTTTGGGGTTGAAATGGATGTCGCGGTTGACAAAAAGGCGGTCCATGGCACCCGTGGCAACAAGGTCACTTGTAGTTCCCGTGATCACCTTCCTATCCGTTGTGATGAGCCACAACTCGTCGGCCAACATCAGCGACTGGGAAATGTCGTGGCTGGAAAGCAGCACCGCCTTGCCACGGTCATGGGCGAGGGTCTGCAACAGGCGCATCGTCTCGATGCGGCTTGCCACGTCAAGGAATGCCGTAGGCTCGTCGAGAATGATGATGGGTGTCTGCTGGGCCAAGGCTCGTGCTATCATCGCTTTCTGGCGCTCGCCATCGCTGAGTGAGGCCACGTAGTCATCGGCTTTACCGATGATTCCCGCATCGGTCATCGCTTGCCGTACAATTTCACGGTCTTCATCGTCAAGCCGTCCCAAGAAGCCTGTGTGTGGCTGACGACCCAACCCCACTAGTTCGGTCACGGTGAGCGCCCCAGCTTGGATGCGCTCGGTGGAAACCAGACCCAGAATGCGCGAACGTTCCTTTTGGCTCATGCCGTCTAGACGGGTGTCATTCACGCTGATAGACCCAGCTAACGGTCGCTCATCACAAGTGAGCGCACGCAGCAGCGTGGATTTTCCCGCCCCGTTCTGTCCCAAGAGGGCGACCAGTTTTCCCTTGTCCAGGTGAAGATTCAGCTTACTGAGCAAAGCAACCTGCTGGCTGCCGTTGCGGTAGCCCACCGTGAGGTCATGTGTAGTGAGTATTGTATTGGCGGTTTTCATCAGTTGAAATATTGTATGCGACGACGATTCAGAATAATGTAAAGTATGATGGGGACACCAATGATGGGCGTGATGGCGTTGATGGGAATCATGCCATGAGGGTTGCTCACACTGGCCAGCGAACACAACAGGGCGATGTCGGCACCAGCAAGGATTGTGGCAGGGATCAAGCGGCTATGATTGCTTGTACCCAACGACAGGCGGGCAATGTGAGGCACCGCAAGTCCAATAAAACCGATAGGCCCGCAATAGGCGGTCACCACAGCAGTCAACACTCCCGTGATGAGCAGCAGGATATTGCGCGTTCTTGACACATTGACACCCAAATTGCCGGCATAGCGTGCACCCAGCAACAATGCATTCAAAGGCTTGATCATCAGCAGTGACGCGATAAGCGCCACAATAATCACTCCAGCATATACGGGCATTTGGGCCGTGCTCACTCCTGAGAAATTACCAAAGCCCCATGACACATAATTGTGAACGCCCTCCTCGGTAGCCACCGAGTTGAGCAGTTGTACAACGCTCGACGTGAGGTAACTCACAAGAATGCCTATGATGAGCAGCATCGTGTTACTGCGCACGATGGCCGAAAAGGCGATAAGCACCACGAGCACCACTCCAGCGCCCACGAGGGCACCGACCAGAATAGCAAAATAGCTACCCACATTGCCGCCCATCAGTCCACCCAATGAGCCGCCCATTGCCAGAATAATGACGGCAACGCCCAAACCTGCACCAGACGAGACGCCCAGTATCGACGGACCCGCCAACGGGTTGTTAAAAGTCGTCTGCAACAGCAGACCCGAGACCGACAAAGCGGCGCCAGCCAAAGCCGCAGTGGCTATCATCGGGATGCGCGATTGCAGGATTATGATGTCCCATGCCTTGTTACCGCTACCCTTTCCCGTCACGATATCGACAATACTTCCCATCGGGATGTCCACCGAGCCGAACACAAGACACGCCAACGCCAGCAAAGCCAGGAGTGCCAGCAAGGCAATCATTGTTATGATATAACGGCTCCGTGACATGACTGGTCAATTCAAATGGCGATACATTTTAGGATTACCATCAGGAAACACCTCGGGGTGCATGATCACAGCGAACTCCCTCAGGAGCACCTCGGGATGGAACGGGATGCGGTCAAAGAAGCGGGTCTTGTCGGTATCGCACACATATACACGCTTGTTCCTGAAAGCCGCCATCTCCTTGTTCAGGTCAAAGGCCCCCTGAAGGTCCTCGAGCGAATTGATATTGGTCCACTTGATGAACCAGTAGTCGGCATTCTGCGCCACGGCCAGCACTTGATTGAAATCCAGCGCCAGCGAACCCGTGTTCTTATCATCGGCCCACAGGTAATGGCCACCGGCATCATTGATGATACGTGCCATGTAACTCTGTCCTCCCGGCACATTCCACACGCCACTGATCACCATCTCGGTCAATACGGTGGGGCGGCTTTGTGCCCTGGCAGCAGTTTCTTTCACACGGTTATATGCATTGACGATGGTATTGTACAGGCTGTCAGCCTCTTTTTGCTTGCCAACGAGTTCGCCATAAAACTTCATCCACTCTGCCCTGCCCAACGGGTCATACTCCAAATAATCGGCACATTCGATGATGGGAATGTCCAGACTGGCGATCTGACCATAGCTGGCATCTTGATAGGGCGACAGCATGATGGCGTCGGGTTGCATGTCAATGACCTTCTCCACAGTGGGATTCATCGAGTTGCCACAGTCGGCGATCACGCCCTTGTCCACGCCGTCGATCAGTGTCGAGTCAATGAAATACTGCTTATCCACAATGCCACGCACCACATCAATAGCCCCTAACTCACTCAACAGGCTCGTGTGTACCGATGAATAGACCAGCGCCCGCTGCAGGGGTGTGCGCACCAGGGTGCCCTCGGGCAGATCGGCAGGCACATCAGCGTCACGGGGCACGAGCACATAACGGTGCAGCACCCCACCCTTCCACGGGTCGGCGACCGTGGCCACAGTGTAACCCGCTTCACGCTGTAACGTCAGCAAGCCAGCCCGGCTCACCACATTATCCTTGACATCAAGTACATTACCACCGCTGTTACCACCCTTGAAACAGGACGACAACAGCAGTAGGGGGAGGAGGGTTAAAAACAGATATCTTTTCATTATCAACACTTCATTATTACAATCATCACAAGTGACTTACTCTACCAAATCCAAAACATAGGGTTTCATCACGTCCTCGGTATAGCGATCGATGAACTTGAAAAAGTAGTCTTGGATGACATATCTCTTTTTGTAATCTTTTGTTCCCTCGTAGCGCATCCTCAAGTCGTAGTATTCCTCAAGCAGCTCACTCAGATTGTCACTTGTGATTTTTTTCATCACTCGGTTCTGAAAATCGATGTAGAAATAATCAATCTCATAATCGGCGTATCCGCTATATTCGCCTGTTATATAGTCCCTGATACTGTAATTCGCGGGACAGGTGACAAATGCCGTCTTGTCATTAAAGAAAACAGGGACAAATCCATTAAGATGACGGTCCACCCCTTTGAAATCCTCTCGGAGCATGTCACTGTTAACGAGCCAAAGACTGTCACCCACCGACATCGCAAGATGATTCTTCCTGATTATCGCGTTGACTTCTTCGTTTCCGGTATCCACATAGATTTCGTTAATCGTATAGATATCCAGCAGGGGATCGACATACATCGCTACGGGCCGGATAGTGAGCATCTGCTCCCAGGTGTTGTAAAAGAACACCGTGTCATGATCAAGCGTATTTGCAGCGACACAACGCGATGAACCTGTCACCAGCGCTAATAATATCATCACAAATTTTAAACAGTTGCTCATGACAATAACCCTTTAAAGAGATTGCTACTTTTACCTTTGCTATACACGGCTCAGTAGGTGAGATCCAAGATGCAGGGAGTCATCAGGTCTTGGGTATAACGGTCAATAAATTTATAGAAGTAATCCTCAATGATCTCATGTTTCTTGCGACTCTTCATTCCCTCGTAGCGCATCTGCAGGTCGTGGTAATCCTCCAGCAGTTGGCTCAACACTTTTGGCGTGACCTTGAGCACTTTACCATTCATGAAATCCAAGTAGTAGAAAACTGCGACAGGTTGACCATCATCAGTGGTTCCAAACAAGAGGGTCTTTAAACTATTCTCCTCGTCATAACCTAATGAGACCAAATAGGCCGTTTTTTTATTGAAGAAAACAGGATAAAAATAAGAACTGCTGAAGTCACGGGCATCGCCCTTAAAATTGGTACGCAGATACTTACCACTAACAAGCCAGATGCTGTCTCCAAGCGATGCCGCCTGATATCCTGAGAGACTATAGTCATCGGATGTGGTATAGATATCTATCTCAAAAGGATTCACAGCCTCGATGACTGGAGAAACAAGCATCGCCGACGGATCCACATTCAGCATCTGCTCCCAATTCTCATAGAAATATACCGTATCCCTGACCATATGATCTGTCGACTTTGCGGCACTTGACAAAGACACCAAAGCCATGAGATAGAATAATATTATACTGTTCTTCATTGTTATGTCTATTAAAACGTTTTTAACATTTGATATAGCTTGCGTGTGGGTAACCCCATCACGTTATAGAAATCACCATTGATGCCCGAGATGCCGATATTTCCGATCCACTCCTGGATGCCGTAGGCCCCGGCCTTGTCGAGAGGACGATAATGCGCGATGTAGTAATCAATCTCGTCATCAGACAAATCAGCGAAATGGACAATGCTGGTATCGGAGAACGTCTCCTGGCGGTTCACAGTAGTAACACACACGCCGCTGATGACACGGTGGGCGCGTCCAGACAAGGCGCGCAGCATCCTGTGGGCATCGGCCTCTCCCTCAGGCTTGCCCAGCACCTCATCGTCAAGTACCACGACGGTGTCGGCAGTAATGAGCAGTTCGTTGCCCTTGAGGGGGTGGCCGTCGGCCTTGATGCGGGCAAGATATACCGGAATCTCCTCCACAGGAAGGTTGTCCGGGTAGGTCTCGTCAATGCCCTTGATGGCCTCGACACGGAAAACCACGCCCATGTCATTCAGCAGTTCGCACCGTCGAGGCGAATTACTGCCCAAAACCACCTCATATTTCTCCAGATTATTGAGCATTTTCTTCTTGGGAATTGCGGTTCATAATAGATTTTGTCAGCAAGTCGTAGATGTCGCGCTTGTCACCGTCGAGCATCGCCATGTGGGCGGCAATAACCTGAGAATCATGCCGCATGGCAGGTCCCGTCTGAGACTGGGCTGGAGACAGCTGTTCGAGTTTATCCACAGTGGTGCGGATGAGGGGTTTCATCGCTTCAAAGGACAACCCTGAGGCGCTGAGCAGCTCGTCGGCCAATGTCCACATGTGGTTGGCGAAATTGCAGGAGAACACCGCAGCGATATGCAGCTGACGCCGCTGTTCGCTGTCAGCGACAACGACATGGCAAGAGAGCAGCTCACCCAACGACTGGACGTCGGCAAGCGTGTCTTCGTTATTGGCCTCGATGAAGAAATGCACATCATCAAGAGGCGTCACCACCTGCCGCGAGAACGACTGCATAGGATAGAGCACGCCATAGCGGGTGCGATGTCCATCGAAAAGGTCTATCGGCTTACTGCCCGAAGTGTGGACCCACAGGGCACCATTATCGGACGTGGCATTGACAACATCGGCAATGGCATCGTCCCGTACGGCGATGATATAGGCGTCGGCGTCAGGGACAAGCTTATTCAAGTCGTTTGTGGCATCGACACAACCGATGGCATCAGCCAACGCTTGGGCATGAGCCAACTGACGGCTGTAAATCTGCACAACGTCGCAACGACGCGCCAAACCATGAGCCAGGCTCGTCGCCACATTACCCGAACCGATTATCACCACTCGTTCCATCAGCTAATGAATATTAACTTGCAAAGTTACATTTAAGACTCGAAACAGGCAAGAAAGTTTAAGCAATTCGCCCATTAAAAATCATGTTGGGGGCATATACAAAAAAAACGGACCGGGGCAACGGATTCCGTTCCTCGGTCCATGATTCATTTTTATCAAACAAAGGTGGCGATCAGGCCTCCTCCTTCTTGATGATGCGACGCTCTTTGATGCGAGCCTTCTTACCGGTGAGACCACGCAGGTAATACAACTTAGCGCGGCGAACCTTACCGTGCTTGTTGATGGTGATGCTGTCGATAAACGGAGACTCGAGCGGGAAAATGCGCTCTACGCCGATGTTGTCACTGATCTTGCGAACGGTGAAACGCTTCTTCTCACCTTCGCCATTGATCTTAATCACCACACCACGGTACATCTGGATACGCTCCTTGTTACCCTCCTTGATGCGGTATGCTACCGTGATTGTGTCACCCGGGAAAAACTGCGGGTGCTGCTTGCCTGTAGCAAATGCTTGTTCTGCAACTTTAATCAAGTCCATTATTGTATCTTTTAATGCGTTAATAATCACTTCGTAATATACACAAGCCACTCTATTTCTTGTCAGAGATTACGAAAAGCGGGGCAAAGGTAATACAATTTCTTGAACTGGCAATAGGAAATCATATTTTTATTTTCAATTCCCATAAATTACCAACCAGCGGTTACCGCCCCTCACTCGACGCCGCGAAGTTTTTGTGGCTCGCAACGGGTGCCATCAGCCGGGACGCGTTCTTTTGATGCAAAAGCGAAGCGTTGCCCGTCCCAATGATGCTTCCACCAAAATGTCATCAGTGCCGCCGACAGTCGGCACCCTGTCCCTGTTGGGGGCGGCGGCTCCGGTGAGCCGCCTGTTCTCGCCCCCAACACGGCCAGTGCACCGACTGACGGCGGGGTAGCGTGTACTTTCGTGTCGTGGCAAGGGTGCTAAATTTTACGAGACGCGCACAGCACGCACGGTGAACCCGCTGCCGCGGCTGCTGCCGTACCCGCTGCCGCGGCTGCCGTTGAGGCAGTAGTTCCAATTGCCCGAGTAGAAGTAGAGGAGGCACGCGACGCTCGGGACGTTGGAGGTGAGCGTGCGCGACCAATAGTAGCCGTACGAGCCAGCGCCGTAGAGCGAACCGCCCCCGCGGCTGCCCGCAGCGGGCAAGAACATGGTGTTGCCGTTGGGACCGGTCACCAGTTGACCGGACACCCCATTGCGTTGAGTCCACTGCCAGGAACAGGAATTGCACAACTCTTGTATCTGCTCCAACGACGGCATGCGACCGCCGGGATAGTGGGCGCAGGCCGCGTCGTCAGACTGATCCAGCTCCGTCTTGTTATCCACAAAGCCGTCTAACCCATAAGAGCTACTGGTGCAGTACTTCGTCAGCGTGTAGTATGAACCGTTGCACCACTTGTAAGTGCTCCAGTCATAGTAATCCTTGGGCGCGGTCTCGCCCCAGGCGAAGTAGTCACCGTAGTCCTCGGGAGAACTGGCACCCACATTGCGCGTCGCCCAAATCGTGCCGCTGGGCAGGCCCAGGTCAACCCAGTCGCCATCCTCTTCAATCTTGAACGAGCCAAGGGGGCTCGCCTCGATGGTATAGCCCATCACAGTGACCGTGGGGCGCACATGATAGGTCTTGTCACGCTGCAAACCCGTAAAGGACGTGACATGGTTCATGCCATTGAGGTCGGTTGCGCTGGAGCCCTGTTGCCAAGAGCTCAACGGGTTGTCATTCTCGTCAAACAGGCGCAGTCCCACCGTCGTGGGCAGCAACACCCGCCTCGAAGAAGTGGTGCTGATGACTGCCGTCGTTTCTGGATTGCCCTTTTTATACTCTGGCTTGGTGAACAGCGGCAGCAGGTAACGGTCCTCCATGATCTTGGGCTCACCGCTGAGTATCGGCGGGGTGGACGCCTCACCGACATGACCCAAGATTGACCAACTGGCATACAGGGACACCGACCACGGCATGGTGGTGCTGCAATAGCTATCGCGGCAAGCGTCATAGAGTCTGCCGCCAGCAAATTGAGTAGCATCGAACACGAAGTCCAGGCGCTCTCGCACGCCCACCGACACGTTGACACCAACGCCATTGCGGGTTCCGTTGAGAGCAAACTTCAAGCCGGGAATCAGGCCGACGCCGGCATAGCCGTTCATGCTGATCTGGGCCACGTCTGTGCCGCCGTCATTGCTGTAGGTCGAGCCTATATCCCAGTGACCGTTGCTGTAAGTGTAGGATGACACGTCGGTGCGGTTGAAGTGCCCGCTGTAGTCGAGACGCACCTCGCCCGATTCCTCGACGTAACCCTTCAACGTGAGCTGCGGTGTGAGGAACAGCACGGGCACACCATAAACATATAGTATTGGGATTCGGCCCACCGTCACGCTGCCGATGTCGTAACTGCGGTAAAAGTCAGCCGTGCTCACCGCGCTCATGTTGAAATTGCTGGTCAGCTCATTGCGCACTTCGATGTTGAAGTACCACGGCGTGGTGCGCGTCTTGCTCGCCGTCACCCTGATGGTGGACCTGTCACGGGCATGGGCTGTGGCGGACACACCGCCACCCGAGAAATTTGCGTCAAAGGTGGCGTTCCATAATTCGGCCGAAATCGTTGCACGAGCGGGGGCGCGCAACGAGGGGCTATCGGCAGATGTGCTGTCGGTAGCGGCCTCGATCTCGACATCAATGAACAGCTGGTCAAACACGTCGTCCAATCCAACCTGTACACAGCTGTAGCGCAAACCGCCAGCGACGGGGACGATGCCGGTCACGCGTGCCATGATGCCGTCGGGGAACGGCGTGCAGTCGGCAGTGGAGAGCACCACGTTGCCCATCACGGGTCGCTTGGCGACGGGTACTGTCGAAGACATAGTGAACGATACGGTATCGGCATCGGTGATGACATCATTGTAGTCGGCCGTGAGCAGAAACACGTCGCTTTTCAACTCGGTGGCAGGTGCTCCATTTAGGATGATGTCGATGATGACGTTGATGTCGGCGATGTTGATTTCACCGTCGCCGTTCACGTCGGCAGCAGGGGTAAATACCGTGCCGTCAAGGATGATGTCGATCACGACGTTGATGTCGGCGATGTTGACCTCCAGGTCACCGTTCACGTCGCCGCGGGTCGATGACTGTGCTGCTACTGCCATTGGCGAGAGGAGTAACATCATCAGGAGTATCAATTTTCGCAGTTTTTCGGGTAATAATCGTTTCATTTTCATAATTGGTCTATATTAATGGTTACTTTTTTTCTTGGGTTTGTGTATCATGTCAGAAAGGTCATGAGAGGTATTCCTTGATGTACAATTCGCAGTTGGCAACCAACTGGTCATACCATTGCTGTCCAAAACGCTCGATGAGCGGCTCTTTCAAGAACTGATAGAGCCTGATTTTCTCGCGACGGCCCAACACCTCGGCACATTTGCAGATTTTCCAGCGATCAAAGTTCACCGCCTCATATCCGGGAAACTTTTTAATGCGCACTGGGTACAGGTAGCATGAGATGGGTTTGCGCCACTTGACGCGTCCCTCGCGGTAGGCCTTCTCTATCGCGCACAGGCACATGCCGCCACGCTCATAGGTAGTGAACACACAGTTGGCTCCTCCCACGAGTTGTGTCACCAGCTCACCCTCGACGTCAACGTAGGCCACACCGTGTTCCTTGATCTGCTCTTGGGCCTGAGGCATCAAGTCATCCCACACGACAGGCAGCACCTGTTTCAGCTGCTGGTACTCTTCCTCGGTCAAAGGGGCGCCCGAGTCTCCCTCGATGCAGCAAGCACCCAAACAGGTGTCCAGGTCGCAGCGAAAGAAGCGTTCGACCAGATCCAGGCTGACCAGTGTTCCGTCAATATCAAACATATCAGGCGTTGCTCTAGGCTTTTGGGTTATTTGTTTTCGACAAGTGCTGACAGGGCGTGTTCCAGATCGGTGCTTGACAGGTTCAAATGCAATTCGCCCTTGTGGGCGTAAGAAATGCGGCCGGTTTCTTCGCTCACCACGATTGCGATAGCGTCACTGGCCTGGGCAATACCCTTGGCCGAACGGTGACGCAGACCCAAGTAGCGAGGTATATTCGTGTCATGTGACACCGGCAGTATACAGCCGGCACTCATGATCTTGCTGCCGGCAATAATGAGCGCACCATCGTGCAATGGGCTGTTTTTGAAGAAGATATTCTCAATCAGGCGCGAATTGATGTCGGCATTAATCATATCGCCCGTACGCTCATAGTCGGTGAGCGGTATGGACTGCTGTATCACAATGAGCGCTCCGGTTTTGGACTTGGCCATATTCATGCATGCATACACCACAGGCATAATCCATTTTTTCTCATCCTCAATCTCGGACTTGCTTTTGAACAGCTTTTCAAAGATTTTGAGACCCCGTCTGGAGCCTAACTCCGTCAAAAAGCGTTTGATCTCGTCCTGGAACAGGATGACAAGGATGAACAATCCAATGTCGATGAACTTGTCCATGATGGTGCCTATCAGGCGCATATCCATGATCTTGTACATCACTACCCACGCTATGACAAAAGCCAACACACCCACAAAGATGTCGAGTGAGCCCGAGTCCTTCATCGTGCGGTAGAGGTAGAACAACAGGGTTGCCACCAGCAGGATGTCGATCAAATCCTTGATACTGAAAAGTGCGAATAATGAACCTCCCATGAGTATTGTGCAAAAAATTAAATAACCGTTTGAGTGTTGTTGACCGGGCCGTTCCCCTTCGTCAACAGCGAAAGTTTCACCGCTTCGGCAGCAGCTTTGACATCATGCACCCGCAAGATGTGGGCACCCTGCATCAACGCGATGGTGTTAATGACCGTGGTGCCGTTGAGCGCCTCGTCGGCAGTGCAGTTCAACGGCGTGTATATCATGCGCTTGCGCGACACACCAACCAGCAAAGGCGCATTCAAGGCGTGAAAAGCGTCCAGGCGGGCCAGCAACTCATAATTCTGCTCCATGGTCTTGGCAAAGCCAAACCCGGGGTCAGCGATCACGTCGGCAACTCCCATTTGACGCAATTCGTCAATCCGTCGCGCCATCCACTCGAGCACTTCGGCACTGACATTCTCATAGTCGGTTAACGATGCCATGGTTTCGGGGGTGCCACGTGTGTGCATGAGCACATAGGGCACACGCAGACTGGCTATGGTGGCAAACATCCTGTCATCGATTGTGCCGCCCGATATGTCGTTGATGACATCAGCGCCCCACTCTTCCACACAACGGCGGGCGACATCGGCGCGGTAGGTATCCACCGACAAGATCACGTCAGGAGCAGTGCGCCTGATCGCTTCAAGCGCCCATTGCAGACGCTCCATCTCTCCCTGCGCGTCAACCTGTTCACTGCCCGGTCGTGTCGAGCAAGCGCCCACGTCAATCATGTCGGCGCCATCGGCAATCATCGACTGCACACGCTCGACCAGGGTCTGCTCATCATTCACGCGACTGCCGCTGTAGAACGAGTCGGGCGTGACGTTGATGATACCCATCACCCACGGCCGGTCGATGGTAACCAGGCGCCCCTTGATGTTCAGGCTATATGTCTTGAACGGAATCATCATCACTTGATTATCATTTTAAATTGCAAAGTTACGAAAAGTTTCCGAAAAATGGAGTACCTTTGCGACATAGAAATTAACCGATTAGGCAATTATGGCAAAAGGCAACGCAACAGGGCAAGCGCCGATCGGGGTGTTTGACTCGGGTTTTGGAGGCTTGACCATCCTGCGGGACATCCGCCGGGTGCTGCCGCAGTATGACTACTTGTTTGTGGGTGACAACGCGCGGGCGCCCTACGGCACACGGTCACGGGAACTGGTCTATGAATTCACACTGCAAGCGGTCAAGCACCTGTTTGACCAGGGATGCCACCTTGTCATCCTGGCCTGCAACACCGCGTCGGCCGAGGCGTTACGCACCATCCAGCAGAACGATCTCCCCACACTTGCTCCCCACAAACGTGTCTTGGGTGTTGTGCGGCCCACAGTGGAAAAAGTCGGCGAATTGACGCGGACGGGCCAAATTGGGGTATTCGGCACTCCAGGCACCATCGCCAGCCGCAGCTATAACATCGAGATCGAGGGCACATATCCCGGACTCAAGGTACATGGTCATGCCTGCCCCATGTGGGTGCCGCTGGTCGAGAACCACGAGAGCGACGGCGATGGAGCGGATTACTTTGTTAAAAAGGACATTGACCAGCTCATGGCACAATGCCCCGACATCGACACCGTCATCCTGGGCTGCACCCATTATCCGCTGCTTATCGACAAAATCAACCGATACAAGCCCGAAGGCGTGAATATCATCCAGCAGGGCCCCATCGTCGCCAACAGCCTTGCCGACTATCTGCGGCGCCATCCCGAAATCGAATGCCACTGCAGCCAAGGCGGCACCTGCCGCTACTACACCACCGAGGACCCCGAGCACTTCTCTCCGTTGGCCAGCGTCTTTGTCAACGAGCCAGTCGATGCCCAACGGGTCATCCTGTAACGCCCTCTTCACTATTCTAACGAAAGCCGCGCACCCCGACAAACGGGATGCGCGACACTTTATCAATGAGTGACAACAATTATTCGGTCATCTCACCATGAGCCTGACAGCAGATAATCGATAAGGGCTGTCACATCGGCGATGCTGATATCGCCATCCTGGTGGCAGTCGGCGGCATCAAAATTGATTAAAGAGATATCGCCCGACAGCAGATAGTCAATGAGGGTGGTCACATCAGCGATGCTGATATCGCCATCACCGTTCACATCGCCCATCTCGAACTCAGCTTCCTCGAATGTTGCCGTCACAGACACGTTGGAGGCAGGCATTGTGAATTGTCTGTCGGTTCCCTCAATAATGAAGAATCCATGCACCTCGGGGGTGACGGTGATACCACTGAGGCGGTAACCCGGCTCGGGGGTGACAGTGAGCGTCACTACATCGTCCACATTGGCGGTAGCGGGAGCCTCGATAGTGCCGTGCTCAATGGCATCTTCGTCCACAGTGATGGTGTAATCGATAGCAGTAAAGTCGACGTCAATGTCCACCTCGACCGAATCAGGATCCACTCCGGCAGGAGCATTAAAGATGAAACTGTAATCCGTGGGCCCGGTCACGTATTCGTCGGGGCCACTGATATCATCACCACTCAAAACATATTCTGCATCTTGCGAGATATCCACCAACTTGACGGTGATGTCACTCTTCTTCACCTGACAGCCAAGATCGGGAGCCACAGTGAAATACATCGACTCGCCAAGACCGGCGGATGACCAGCCGTAGTATTCAGGGTCGTCCCAGCCAGAGGTGTTCTTTTTCGCGTAATGCTGGTGCAGATAAACCACTCCCTGTTTTGTTTTAACCTTTGTAAACATGTTTATCGGATTTTTTGCTGTAGGAGGCGTGCTATTTCTAGAATAGAACACAGCCGACAACCTGATATTAAACGGTGGCATTGTGAACCCTTTGTATTTCTTCAATAATTGTCCAATCACTACACTATAATCATCTTCTATGTTATAGAAAGCAAAACGCATTCTAGGACCATTAGGAGTATTGTACACCCTAATCTCATCGCCCATTTGAGCCGTGAAGGCGGCCACATTGGCACCACCAGTGTGAGGTCGAGCAGTGTAGTTCTCGGCATACATAGTGCCACCTGAATTGGACAGTTCGACATTGACATTGTAGTTTGCCTGTTGGAAGTACGGAACCACTTTCACACAGCCATAGTTCATGTTGAAATATGGAGTTTGGTTCAATGGTATCAGAGGAGTAGTAGGGAGGGTACTCGTTATCCAATACACTTCATATCCGACAAATTCATAGCCGGGATCAGGGAACCAGCTCACATCAACCTGTCCACCGGGGGGTACTGTCGCCTGGGTACCAGAGATGGGGTCGTATGCCAAATTGATTGTTCCATAGCGGGCAACGACAGTGCCATGTGAAACCGGCATCACGTCAACAGTGTAATCTTGCATTAAATCTGCCGTCACAGTCACATTTTCGGCAGGCATATTAAAGGTGTAGGGGGTGCTGGGGGACCAATCCCTAAAGCCGTTATCACCAAAAAGGTTAAGTTGATCGAAATGATAGCCTGTGGCAGGAGTGCTGCTCACAGTAACGCTTTGGCCAATGTAGACAGGATAATAATCTAAATAAAGCATATTACCAATCAGTGTTGTCGTTGGCGTTGGCGGTGGTAAATTATCGATAGCATCAAGACTCACGGCACCATTGGGATTGTTCAAGTCAATATAGACATGGTATGGAATCGGTTGATATACTACATTTACGTCAACAGGTCCAGCGGGCATAACGAACTGAGCAGCGTCGTACGGAGGACCTCCTACAGGCAATAATGTATAGGAGGTGACTTGAATAGTAGTATTGTAAAAAATCGTGAAGAAATTTGGATCAAACTCATAGCCCGGGTCGGGGTTAAAGCTCAAGTAAACTGTACTACCATCAACAGCTGATGTTATCGGGTTGTAGTTGACATTTACTTGATGTGCAACGGTGAGACCATCAGTCGATGTGATGTTGATCGGGAAGACTGGTCCAACGTCTAAATCCAGTTGCAAATCTTCTGGAGGCATATTAAAACTGAAGTCGCTATGGTACACAGCATTGTAGGTGCCACCATGCAGGTAGGAATCGGTGAGCCCATAACCCGGTAAGGTAATGTGAGTCACTTCGACCAGGTCGTTTTCATCGATAGAATAGTAATCAAAATTACTATCCGACCAATAGGGCGTGACGGGAGACCCGTTGACCTTCAGCGTTGCCTTGATTTCAGGTTTGGAGTTCTCAACCTGGAGAGTTTTTGGGTTAGCCGCCGGGTTCCTGAAAGCTGCCGTCACCTCCACATCGTCAGCGGGCATGATGAACTCATAATCGCCATTGCTGTTCTGTAGCACTTGCACAGCGTTGTTCGGGGGGCTTTGTTCTACATAGTAAACTGAGTTTGTAATCAGCTGGTAACCCGCTGCAGGGGTTATCTGCAGCTTGATGAGATCGCCCACGTCGGCATACTGATGATCAGGTACCACCGTTCCATTGACAATGCTCGAGTTAACAGTGACCTGATAGGGCGGCGTATAATACCAGTCATGATCAAGCATCAAGTCACGGGCAGGCATCGTAAACGTAAAGTCGCTATAGTACGTAAATTCATAGGCACTGGGGTCATAGGGGTCAAACAAGTGGTATTCGCTTAGTATGTAATAAGGCTGAGAGGGTGTATTGGTCACCTGAACGACATCATTTTGATTAACCCAATAATAATCCCATTGACTATCAGAATAGTAAGGCACACCTAAAATTGTGTTGATAATCAGGTTCACTGTACCCTCTGGGTGCATGTTCATAACCCGAAGAGTGAATTGGCCCACAGGACTGAATACTGCCGTCACGTTAACATCGCTGCCGGGCATGTAGAAATCGTTGACATTAGTTGACGTTGCAGGATATCCGTCGGTAAACAGCACATCAGTGCCGTCGTCGAGGTTCGTCACAATGTAGTGGTTGAACACATAACCTGGTAAGGGTGTGTTACTCAGCTGTACGATGTGGCCCATTTCGGCGAGGAATGTTTGCATGCCGGGGCCTCCAACACCGGTGTTAGTGTTCAAAGCAGCAACAGTGCCGCCGAGAATACCCTGGTCAACATCAACAATTTTAGGGGCAAGTTTGAAAGTCGCCGTCACCATCACATTGTGGTCGGGCATGATGAACCAGTACTCGCCATTGGCGTCGGGATACACTTGCGCAAAGGGACTACCGCCCAAAAAACCAGAGAAAACATCTACGCTGACTTGGTCAATAACGTAACCCGGGTTGGGGAACACATCCAACTTGACTGGATCACCCGGGGCAGCAGTTGGCGGATTGGCCATCACCACTCCATTCTGGATTAACGGGTCAATATCAACATTATTGGGAGCGTTACCGACTGACACGTAGCTCACACTCACTTCAACATCGTCGGCAGGCATGACGAACAAGTAATCGTTGTTTTGAAAATATACAGGCACAATGCCATTGTTCGTATCTGTTACTCGGACATCGTCAACTCCGTAACCCAGTGGCATGCCAATCATCAACTGTACGACATCTCCCGGGTTGGCATTCGGTTGAACGGTCATCCATGTATTACCAGGATCTTGCACTCCATCAACGAATATGGAGGAGGTAATTGTAATCTGATTCTGGCCACTAATCGGAATCATGGTACCCATCAGCACCATGAACGTCATTAGAAGTAGTTTCCTTTTCATAAGCATTGAAGTTTATATGGTTAAAAAAATAGAGGTTATCGCTTGAGTGATTAGGGGCAATGGTGCCAATGATTAATTTCGGAATTTTCAAAACTATTCATTATTCTGGAATATTTCAAATAAATCGAAATAAAAATCGGGTTTTTAGTATCAATTTAACTGCTTTCGGTGGGTTTTTCTTACAATCAGGACAACAATACGACCAAAAAAAAGAGACAACAATTGAATGTTGTCTCTAAATTGTTATGAATGTGATTCTTGTAGGCTGTTGATCAGCGTTTGCAGGTACGCAGCTGGAAGGATCGGAGGGTGTAGAGTTTATCGCCGTCCGAAAAGCCGATGGAGAAGTCGGCTGACCCGTTCTTGAGTTTCTTGGTGGCGATGATCTCGCTCTGATAGCGCACTGCTTTGCCCGGTCCCAGTTCCTTGACAATTGCTGTTGGTGACAGGTATATCTGTTTGGTACCTGATACAGTAATGACTGGAGCGATGTCATAAACGTAATCGCGACCCGTGTTGCGGATGATGAAGACAAGCTTGGCATGCTCGTTGGCATCCAGCGCACGGTTGTCATTCTCGTCAACAAACCGCAACTCTTCAATCTCGATGTTGGCAAAGGGGCTGTAGGCGTTATTCTGACAATAGTCGTCCATATCATAGTCATAGTAGTAATCCGACGAACGGTAGTTGCCGTCATCGGTCTTGGGAGCGGTTGCCGCGGCACCAATGATGCCGCCGACTGCCATGCCGACCACACGGCCCAAGTCATGTCCACGGGGTCCGTCGGCCATACCACCGATAGCGGAGCCGAACATGCCACCAATCGAAGCGCCAGTAGTTGCCCCGTAGAACTGGTTCATCGACTGGCAACTCGTCAACAACAGGGCCGATGTCATCAAGCCCACAAAGACAGTTTTCTTGTTCATCTTTTTCTCTGTTATCTGGTTAAGTAATTATCGAATTAATACCCACTAAATCAGTCATTAGCAAGAATTGTGCCAAAGTCCTCGCAGGTAACCACAAGCATGCAAGTGTTGTCACTGTCTTTGGGCGAGATTGCCAAAGAAAGCGTGCAACACTCTTTTGCCAAAAACTCCACGAAATATTTCCATTTGTCACCATAATTTGACAGATGATCAACCCATAACCGCTTAGCGTTCACGGTGTCCTCGGTCAGCGCCGAAATGAAACCGCCTAACGACGCAGGGGTTTCAAGCTCGACGGCCACAGTATCGCCATTGGCAATGACGCTTTTAATCATCCATCCGTCACCATAGCCATACGGGCACTGCGCGTTCATCTGCCCAACATAGGATTCAAAAGCGATGCGATCCTCGTCTTGGGCAAATCCCAAAACAGGTAAGCACATCACCGCAAAAAGTGCCAGTATTTTCAGTTTAATCCTCATTGCACCCAGCGTCTCCGGCATCAAGGCTGTCGATGACTCCGGCAATCATGCCGTCAACAATGGAGCCACGGTAGCCCAGAGCCATAGCATAGAGTTTGCAGATAGCCAGTTCCTGTTCATCGAGATCGCCATCGATCATCATCATGGCCACCATGTCACGCAGGTAAGCGAGTTTGGTCTCTTCATCCTCGGGCAATGTGATGTCAACACTGTCAGGGTCATCTAAGACCTGGTTGAATTCTTCAGGAGTGATGTTCTCGCGAGAGGCCACGGCAAGCAGCACCGCCATTTCGGAGTCGGTGATTTTCTCATCGGCCGACGCAAGCATCACGAGGTTCTTGAGTTGTCCCAATCGCTGCTGCTCCTGGGGATTGTTGATGTTGTCGTTCATATCATTCACATTTAGTAGTTAATAAGTCTTACGGGAAACATGACCACCCCACCCTTGTCCAATGGTGCGGCCGATGCTCTGTATTTTCAGCCCGATGCAAGAGCGGCAATGTGCAGGCGTATCGTTGACGCATATTTTGCCGGGATAGAGTTCATACAGGCTACGGTACTCTCCCTCGGTAACATTGGGCATGACCACATTGGCACCTGCCTGAAGGGCCATAATGCGTCCTTGGGGATGCAGGCTCTCCATCGCCGTGGTAGCGGGAATGTTGATGTCGGGCAAGAGCAGACGCATGGCAGCCATGGTGCGCAACGCCATTTCCAAGGTGCCACCCGCTTCGCCGGCCAGCGGAGTCTCAGGATGGGGGATGAAAGGACCGATTCCTGCCATATCGATGCAGATGTCCTTGAGGTACAGCAGGTCGTCAGCGATGGATTCAACCGTTTGACCAGGCAAACCCACCATGATGCCGGAGCCGAGTTCAAAGCCCAGTTCCCGAATCATGAGCAGGCACTCATGGCGACGCTGCCAACTCATGCCCGGGTTAAGGCGGTGATACAAGTCACGGTTGGTGGTCTCGATGCGCATCAGGTAACGGTCGGCGCCTGCTTCACGAAATGCCTTATAATCCTCATAATCACGCTCACCAATGCTGAGCGTCAATGCGACATTGAGTCGCTTGATCCGCTCAATGATGCGGCACATGCGAGACTGGTCGAAATGCAGGTCTTCGCCCGACTGCAAGACGATAGTCTGGAAACCCAAGCCGACGGCTCGTGTGGCGGTTTCCACCACCTCCTCATCGCTCATGCGATAACGCTGCACCTGCCTGTTGCCGCGGCGAATGCCGCAATACAAGCAATCGTTGCGGCAGATGTTGGAGAACTCAATGAGACCACGCAGGTGGACATCGTCACCTACCGTCTCACGGCGCACCTCGTCGGCCCGCCGATAAAGTTCCTCTGCGGGTGTTGATGTCAACAGGCCGATTATCTCATCACGATCCAGTATGTTTTCTCTTGCATCCAAAGATGAATAATTTTGGGCAAAGATAATGATAATTCAGTAAGAACTTGTAATTTTGCCCGAAATAATCAATCAAACAAGATGAAAACCATACAGGAAATTAAAGATATGCTCTCCCGAAGCGAGGGAGATAAAGCCCTCAGTGCCGCAGGCGAAATCATTGACAGCAAGGGTGTTTCACGCGAGACGCTCGCCAACGCCTACTATCTGCGTGGCAACGCTTACCGCCAGAACGGCAACATTCGCATGGCGCTCAACAGCTACCTCGAAGCCATGGAAATCGACCCCGACGGTCCCGCCGCCGAGGCCTATCGCCATCTGCAGGAACTATTAGACTTCTACAACAAGGATTATTACAATCCTTGATTCAATCATTCATTTTGTGGATACATCAATATCATTGATGAGCCAGGAATCCGAGTAGGAACAAGCCCACCTCAGCCAATTTATTGGTCGGTGAGATCGTCGTAAGTCTGGTAGAGGAAGTCGTTGTAAGGGAAGCGGGCGGTGTGAACGGCTTTAGCCTTGCTGTACAGCAGTTTCTTGAGGTCATCGATGTTCTCCTGCTTCTTGGCACTGATAAACACGCAGTTCTCGCCCATGCGGGACATCCAGGTCTCTTGTAACTCCTTGAGGGGGATGTTCTCGCGCCGGCGCGGGGTAAGATCATCCTCGTCCTTGGGGGTATAGGTGAACTGGTCAATCTTGTTGAACACCATAATCATCTCCTTGTCGCCCGCGTCGCACACCTCCTGAAGGGTGCGGTTCACCACATCGATCTGCTCCTCGAACTGCGGATGGGAGATATCCACGACATGGACGAGGATATCGCTGTCGCGCACCTCGTCGAGGGTGCTCTTGAAGGATTCCACCAGGTGGGTAGGCAATTTGCGTATAAAGCCGACAGTATCGGTCAACAGGAATGGCAGGTTTTCGATCACCACCTTGCGTACTGTGGTGTCGAGTGTGGCGAAGAGCTTATTCTCGGCAAACACCTCGCTCTTGCTCAAGACGTTCATCAATGTGGATTTGCCTACGTTGGTATATCCCACAAGGGCGATGCGTGTGAGTTTGCCACGGTTCTTGCGCTGGGTGGTCTTTTGCTTGTCAAGTTGGGCAAGTTTCTCTTTAAGCAGTGCGATTTTGGTCTTGACGATACGGCGGTCTGTCTCGATCTGCGTCTCACCAGGACCACGCATACCGATACCGCCTCGCTGACGCTCCAAGTGGGTCCACATTCCCGTCAAGCGCGGCAACAGGTACTGATATTGCGCCAGTTCGACCTGCATCTTGGCGCTGGCGGTCTGGGCACGCTTGGCGAAGATATCAAGAATGAGGCTCGTACGATCAAGCGTTTTGACCTTGACGGCCTTCTCGATGAATGCAATCTGCTTGGGCGTGAGGTCATCGTCGAAGATGACCAGACTGATATCGTTTTCCTCAACATAGGCCACGATTTCCTCCAGCTTGCCTTTGCCCACGTAGGAAGTGCTGTTAGGGCCGTCACAACGCTGCAGGAAAGTACGCACGGTGATAGCGCCGGCTGTCTCGGCAAGAAATTCAAGTTCATCCAGATATTCCTTGGTCTTGACCTCGCCCTGCTGGGGCGTGATCAGTCCCACCAGGATAGCGCGTTCTTCTTTTACGTCAATGACATTGATACGTTTACTATCGTCAATCAGTCCCATAGAGTCACATTTTATATTATTTGGTGCAAAATTACTAAAAAGCTGCGGTTTTTTTTTAATTTTGTCACCACAAAATTTGTGCAAGTCGAATGCAATGAGAGTGCACTCTCAATCGCTGAGGCGCAGCCAAATTTTTCCAAATGTTAGAAACCAACTGCTAACGCTATCGTAATATGAAACAGAGTATCCTACTTCTAGCCCTGTGGAGCACATTGCTGCTCCATGCCACCACAACCGATTACACCCAATATGTCAATCCGTTTATAGGCACACAGACCGATTCTTCCGGCGCTTTGAGCGGCAGCACATTCCCCGGAGCCACGATGCCACAGGGAATGGTGCAGTTGAGTCCCGACACCGAAAAGATGGTGACCTGGGATCCCTGCTCTGGCTATGACTACAACCGTGACAGCATCTACGCCATATCCCATACCCACTTGAGCGGTACGGGTTGTACTGACCTGTTTGACATCTCACTCATGCCCGTGACCTGGAATGTGACTCCAGAGTATCTGGCGACAGGCAACTTCGGGCAGACTTTTTCACACGAGCAAGAAGCGGCTTGTCCAGGATATTATTGGGTTGTACTTCAGGAAAGCGGAGTAAAAGCCGAGCTCAGCGCTACTACCCGTACTGGCATCCACCGCTATACTTTCCCCCAAGGGAAGCCGCAACAGGTGATTCTTGACCTCGACCACTCCACCTTTCGCGGCCAAGCCTATTATAGCGGTCGCCGCAGTTATGACATCATCCAAGCCCAGCTCCGCCTTGTCGATGACCACACGGTGGAAGGCTACCGCGTCATCACCGGCTGGGCCAAACTGCGCAAAGTCTATTTCCGCGCCGAATTTTCCCGTCCCATCACCGGGCACCTGCTCATGGACGGCACGCGCACAGTGGGTGATGCTACGGTAATCAACGGGCGCACGCTGCGCTGCGCCCTGTCGTTTGACACTGCAGGTGATAGTCAATTGACGGTCAAGGTTGCCCTCTCGGCGGTCGATATCGACGGAGCACGTCGAAACCTCGCCGCCGAAGCTTCAGGCTGGGATTTTGACCTATATGTACGTCAAGCCCACGACGAGTGGCAGCGTCAACTGTCATGCATCGATATTGACGGCACAGACGAGCAAAAGCAGATCTTTTACACCGGACTCTACCACGTGTTGTTGCAGCCCAACACCATGAGCGATGTCGATGGCCGATACATGGACACCAATTACGAGACACGCCAGATGCCCAAGGGTCAGAGTTACCACTCCACATTCTCGCTGTGGGACACCTTCCGCGCCGCACATCCGCTTTACCTCTTGCTCAAACCCGAGCTGGCAGCACAGTTTGTGAACGACATGGTGCGCCATCACGACACCTATGGCTACCTGCCCATCTGGGACCTGTGGGGACAAGAGAACTACTGCATGATAGGCAACCATGCCATCCCGGTCATCGCCGACGCCATACTCGCCGACCTGCCTAGCATTGATGTTGAGAAAGCATATCGAGCGATGGTCGAAAGTAGCACAAGGCCACACACCAACTCGCCGTTTGACCTGTGGGAAAAACTGGGCTACATGCCCTGCAACAAGCAAGGATCTTCGGTTTCCATCACACTGGAGCAGGCATTTGACGACTGGTGCGTCGCTGCCGTTGCCGCACGTCTGGGGCACAAAGATGACTATCATCACTTTGCCCAGAGGGCGACTTACTATAAAAACCTGTATGATGAAAAAACTGGGTTCTTCAGAGCACGTGACGACAAAGGACAATGGGCAGAGCCATTTGACCCGCTTAGCTATGAGGACAACAGCTTTATTGAGGGGAACGCTTGGCAATACCTGTGGTTTGTGCCTCATGCACCAGAGCAATTCATCGAGCTTATGGGTGGCAAGAAAGCATTTCTGAAAAAATTAGATGAGAATTTCAGCCTCACTACCGTCAACCGTGAGACCAACGGCAATGCCTCGGCGTTTATCGGCCAGTATGCCCACGGCAACGAACCCAGCCACCACACCATCTATTTCTACAACTTCGCCGATCGCCCTTGGCGCACCCAAGAACTGGTCAACCAAGTGCGCTCCGAATTCTATAATGCCACTCCGGCAGGCTATGCCGGCAACGATGACTGCGGACAGATGTCGGCGTGGTACATTTTCTCGGCATTAGGCTTCTATCCCTTCAATGCGGGCGCTGCCGAATATGTCATCGGCACGCCACTGTTCCAGCGAGCCACTCTGCACTTGGCTGGCGACAAGGAGTTTACCATTATCCGCAAGGGCGGCAAGGGTATATACGTCAAGGAAATCCGCCTCAACGGCAAGCGGCTACAGGGTTTTAA
>JAFZKD010000108.1 GCA_017553785.1 Muribaculaceae bacterium
CCCTTCTCCGACATCACGCCAAACGCTTCTCCGTCCGATGCGCTTTTGTCGCCGATGGTCACAGTGCCGCCACCAGCCACACTGACCATGATGGTCGATGGCACGATGGTGAACGTCTTCTCCACATAGCCCAGCGATGCGTAGGTGCCTTGGAAGGTGGCTCTGACGGTGGCCGTGCCGACGTTGGTGTTGTTCTCGTAGGAATACGTGTAGTCCTCGTCTTTGGTGAGGTTGAGCGAGCCGGCGATGACGAGCGGCTCGGGGGTGATTTCACTGCCTGTGTAGGTCTGGTCGGGAACATCGGCAATGGTTGGAGTGACTTTCTGCACAATGATGCGGCGGTTGCCGTTCTCAATAATGGTGAAGTAGTCGGCCTTGCTTTCGGTCACGTTGGTCTCAGTCTCGTTTTCAACATGCATATAGGTCACGCTCTCGCTGATGCTCGATGCGTCAACCAGATTGATGCCATCGTAAATGGTGATAGTTCCTACAACTGCATGGCCATATGAATAGGCATGGCCTTTTCCAATGCCGTTGCCGTTGTCTGTTCCGCCAATCGCCCTTACTGTTCCACCTTTAATGGTGATGTTGCCGAGCGTTGCCGTCTTGTCTGATGTATCACCAAAGCACGCACCTGTGCCGATACCAGCACCCTTGCCATTGCCAGTTGCCGTGATGTTTCCGCCTTCGATGAGAATATGGCCACCCGTAGCGTCCACATCCCACGCACGGCTCAGACCGATACCTGCGGAATGTAAAGCGCCATTTGCTGTCAGCGAGCCGTTGCCCTTTATGGTGAGCGTAGTGCCTGAACCGCCGACCTGAATGCCTGCTGTATAGCGATACGCATTTATATTGGAATCAAATCTACTAAACCCCGTCACGCTGTTCGTTCCGACAAGGGTAATCGTTGCCGTGCCGTTGCAGACGATGCCGCCGCTGATGGTCACATCGGAAAGCGTGATGCTTGCTCCGGTGGGAATCGTCACCGTGCCTGATGTCGAGCCTGTCAGCACGTCGCCGTCATTTGCCGTGTAGCTCTCGCTGCCCGAAAGTGTCTTGTTCGGCTCAGCGGCTTTCTTCACCGTGGCGGTAATGGTGATGTCTGCGTCGGCTACGGTGACGGTATAAATGCCGTCGCCGTCAGCAGTCAGCACATCCTCGCCGTTCTTCACGTCGCCGTCAACAACATAGTCCGGTGCGACCTTGAATCGGATATTTGTGCCTGTCGGATATTTGCCACCGACAAGGGCATTGGTCGTGCTCACGATGACCATCTTCTCAGGCAGCGTCACACGATATATCTGCCCCTGCGTCCACAGAGCATGGAGCGTCATGTTGGAAGTGACGGCATTGTTGAAGTTCCATTGAGACGTACATGCGTCATCGGTGTACCAGCCGGAGAAAAACCAACCGTCTGCTGTCGGTTCTGGCTTCATCAACTTGTAGCCACTCAGAAGACTGACAGCATCAATGGCATCACCGTGTCCGTTCATATCGAAATTGACCGTATAAAGCGCAGTGCCTACGGCAATTTCCGTTTTGTCCTCATTCCAGCCCATTACGACTGTCATGTATTGGGGATTATAAGGGTCGTCGCCTATCTGTATCTGACCGTTGTTGTCAAGAGAAAAGTATGTGCTGGGCGATACATTGCTGTTATATGTGCCGTAGCCGCTGGTCACCGTGACGGGAGCGTTGTCGGTGGGTCTGACGCCGCCTTTCGTGATACCGATATTTGCCCCGTCGGTCAATTCGCCTGCAATGGTCAGGACAGAAGCACCGTCAGAATACAGCTTGACATTTGCGTCGGTATTATTCGTGATGACAGGATTGCCTGACACGGAAATGCTGTAGTTCTTCGACCATATTCCGTAAGTGTTGCCACTGATTTCACCGCCCGTAACCGTAACATGACCGCTTGACACTATCCCATATACATCACCGGTAATCTTTCCGCCGGAAATGGTAATGTTAGAACTATTTGATGCATAAACCGCACACTTATATTGATGGCTCGTGTTTCCGATAAGCGTACCGCCTTGCAGGGTGAATGTAGGGCTGCCATTGTCACTGTAAACCTTGACACAGGAAACATGGTCTGCGCTACTGTCCATACCACCCTTTATCTTGCCGCCCGTACCGCTGTCAGTGACCGTCAGACTGCCTGCAACCCGGATGACCATTCCGTTCGTTACGGCACTTGTCAGCCCACGGTCGATGGTATGCCCATTCAAGTCAATCGTAGCGGTCACACCTTCGGGAACGTAGATATATCCGTTGGTATTGACATCCGCTGTCAGCGTATAGGTCTTGCTTTCCAGAGTATAGTAGCCGCTGGCGCCGTTTGTTCCGGCGGTCAGCGTGCCGAAGACGGTTTTCAGCACCTCGTCTGCCGTAACTTCCTGCGTGCAGGCTGCGTCGGTGAAATACTTGCTGCACATGGAGCACTGCCAGTATTCAATGTTGCCGTCGCCGGCTTCGTGGTGTACGCCCGTGTGTGCTATCATCGGCTCTATGACATCAGATTCGGCAAGCTCCGTCGCGCCTGTTTCGTCTGTAAAATACTTGCCGTCGCTGCGCTTGTAGCACTCCTGCTTGATGCCCGTCGCCGTACAGGTGGCGGGTGTTACGGTCAGGTGCGTGTAGTATATGTACTCGTTGCCGTAGAGCCTGATTTCCGTCAGCCAGATGTTGTCGTTGTTTCCATAGCCGCTTCTCGTCACTTCAAAGCGGAAATACTTATAGCTATTATTCTCATTGTTGTCGCAAGAACGAGTAAACTCTGTACCGGATGTAGTCCCTCCCGAACCTGTCGAAAGCGTAGTCCATTCATCACTTGTTTCTACCTTTGCCTTCAGCACCCACGATGTAGGGAAAAAGTACTCATCCATATAGGTGTTGAAGATGTAGCCCTTCGGAATGATAGGCTCGTCGGTGTTGAACTCAACAAAAGCGTTAGAAGCGAATACATGAAACGATGTGGAAGTGTCGCCGTCCACCATGTTTCCGTAACCATCATTTGTTCCGTCCGTAGCGGTGAAGCCCGTGAACAGCGTGTAGTCCGTGCCGCCCACGTTGATGGTTGATATGCTCGTTGCCCACGCCGTCTGCGCCATCGTGAGCAATAGCGTAGATACTATGCATGCTATATGTTTACTAATCTTCATATCTCAATTCTTTTTTTATTTGACTGACGATTTCACGTATGCCTTCGAGTTCATTTTCTGCTACATTCGTACCATTCACATAAGAGCGCAGATTTTCTGCCTGTACATTAAATCGATAATAGTGATTACTCATACTGTACACAAGTCCTAAAGTAGGGATTGGCAAATGCTCTTGCACTTTTGCAAGTAAGGGCTGTAGTTTTGGATTATCTTGCAAATTCTCTTTTACCGTAGCCGTGCCAAACACGTTATCACGGCTATAATGGTATTTATAACCGTCCCAACTGAATACTTTTTCCCAATGAGCATTTAACTTATCCGGATCCTGTTCATACATTGCTTCGCATAACTTTGGTGTAAAATGCTCCCATCCATTCTTTGTGAAAATAAGAGTGCTTTTGCCATTATTCTTCATGAATGTGCGTACAATATCATAAATTACTCTTGCACATTTTGTAAACTCTATAGGATTACTCCTTGCATATAAAAGGTCGTAATCTCCATTTTCCGTGCGTTTCATCTTAAAAGTGAATCGCTGACTGGTATCGTCTGGAACATGATTGGCGTTTGCATGTCCAATGGCATAAAATTGTTGCGCAGCTTGATTCTCAGTAGTATTACTAAAATCATTTTGTGATGCAACATCTTTAACGTCATAAACACCATTCAGATAGCAATAATTCTCCCAGCCATGAAACCCAGAGAACATTTGGTGGGCGTATGTGTCGGCAAAGGTATGGAGTAGCGAACCAAAACATACTAATTTGTCATCATAGGGCAATTGAGTATTGTTAAGCAATTCATTCATCTTTGTTTGAATCAGTGAAGGAACATCCATTCGTGCAGGTTTTGTTCTCCATTCTGCCCTTGACTGAACCTCTTCATTCAAACGCTTTTTCTCTGGGATGAAGTGAAATGGTATAGCAATATTCTTTTGATTCTTCTCATCAGCAAGAGTTACCATGTCGAACCATGAAGAGAATCCTGTTGTTACAGGACGAAAAATGTAATAGTCTCTCCAGAAATGAGCACATAGATGCTTTGCATAATCAGGTACATTGTTGACGATGAAAGGCGCATAGTCATTGAAATCGTCAATCAATTGTGAACATCCAGCTATAAGCTCTGCATCGTCCTCAGAAAGACCAGCCTCACGAGCTATGCTTTTAATAGCATGATAATGAAAATTTATATTCATGGATTAATCTTTTTTGCGGAATGCTCCAATTGTGATGAAAATGTCCTGAAAGTCACCATCTGTCTGATCTTCTACACAGACGTTAGTTATATAACCTGCAATATTTCCATCGTTCTTGAGAATGCCGGAAACCATTGTCTGAGGTTGCAACGGTGTGTTGAGGTTATTTGAGATGTCGAGGTAAATGTCCTCCCAACTCTTTTTCAGTTGAGTAAGTTGAAACTGGCGTTTATCTGTGTTGTCCTTGAAATTGGGGTCATCGTTATTTTTCTTTGCAGTGAAAATTGTTTCTCCTGCATCAGTTCTTAGAGTGACTTCAAACTTTGCCTGACACATGCTATATACACAGAAAGTCAAGACATCGCTCGGATTGACATAATCAATTGGAATTGTTACTTTTGCCATAATAGCTGATTTTACTGTTTAATGTGATTGTTACTATGATTCTTCGAGTGCAAAGGTACGAAGAATCGGGCAGAAAGCGTGTCACACTGGTTATAACTTTGGCGTATCTCGTTATAACTTTGTCGTAACTGATTATAAATTGTCGTAACTGGTTATAAATCCAAGCGGATAACGACTAATCCGCTTGGCTGTCATTCGGGTATAAATGCTTCTTGATGCGATAGTAAGTCTGACGGTCTTTGAAGCCCGACTTGATGATGGCTTCTTCCTTGGTGACCTCGGGATGTTGTTTGGCATAATTCTCGACGTGGCGACAGCGAAGCAAATTCACATAGTCGAAGAAACCGCCGTATTGCTCTCGCAGGACTCTCGAAACGTATGCCTGACTATAGCCGCAGACCTCAACGACCTCCTTCAAACCAAGGTTCGGATTCAGATAGAGACGTTGCTTTACA
>JAFZKD010000109.1 GCA_017553785.1 Muribaculaceae bacterium
AGTACGCGTCTGGGGGGCGTGGGGTCGCTAGTTCGAATCTAGTCACCCCGACAACGCAAAGGAGTGCTGATAGTCGTTGATTATCGGCACTCTTTTTAGTTTATCCGACATAACGGAGATGACGTAAACGAATTCAAATAGTATATATGATGAGACGTGTGATAGTATTGGTATGGGTACTCGCAGTGGTACTGCCTGCGGTGGCGCAGTCGTGGTTGGGCGGTGACATCTCGATGATGACGTCCAATGCACGCCACGGGGTGATTTACAAGGACTCGTGCGGTGTGACGGTGGAGCCTTACGATCTGTTCAGGCAGCAGGGGTGGAACATGATGCGTGTGCGCCTGTTTGTGGACCCGCAGAACGCCCCGGGGCCGCACCACGACCAAGGCGTGTGTCAGGATTTGGATTATGTCATCGGCCTGTGTCGCACCATCAAGGCGCGGGGTTTTGAGGTGATGCTCGATTTCCACTACAGCGACACGTGGGCCGACCCTGCCAAGCAGTTCACACCCAAGCGCTGGGAAGGGCTGGACGGCAAAACGCTGGCCGACAGCATCTATCGCTATACCCGTCATTGCCTGCTGGCGCTGAAAGCCGCCGGCGTTGTTCCCGCTACCATCCAGGTGGGCAATGAGATTACTTACGGCATGGATTGGCCCGTGGGGCGAATTGACCCGTTAGAGGATACCAACTGGGACGTGTTCACCCGTCTGCTTAAGGCGGGCAGTAAGGCTTGCCGCGAGGTGTGCCCCGCATCGGGCATTATCATCCATACCGAGAAGGCCGGCGTGTGGGAGATGACACGCAGCTACTATGACCGCCTGAAGGCTGCTGGTGTGGATTATGACATCATCGGCCTGAGCTATTATCCTATGTGGCATGGTACGATTCCCAACCTGGGCGCTACGCTCGACTCGCTGGCGGTGCGTTTCCCCGACAAGCCCGTGATGATTGTCGAGGCAGCCTACTACTATCTGCACGATGGCGTGAACCGTGGTGAAGAGGATTTCACCCACTGCCTGCCCGGTACCATAGAGGGACAACGCGAGTTTACCGCCCAGTTGGTCAACGAGTTGAACCGCTACAACAACGTGACAGGCCTGTTCTGGTGGTACCCCGAGGAGAACCTCTACGGCACGAGCTTCGAGGGCAGCGGTTGGGGCCTGAACCGCGGCCTGTTCAACAGCGCCAACGGCAAAGCCTTGCCCGCCCTCTACGAGATGGCCAAGTTCAAAAGATAAGAATACAGGAGCGTCTATTTTATTAATATTAGTGTCCGGTAAAAATATCAATAAAGAGTGTAATTGACTGAATTTGAGTCTTGTCAGTCTCACAGTAAAATTCGGGGCTTACTTTTTTCCTCGAAGAGGAAGGGCGGGTCGGAGATCCGACTTTTTGGGGAAACACCATGCAAGCTCATCGAAGATGGGCGCAGCTTGGTGTATGTGATCCGAGGTGCAAGTGCGTCGAAGACGAACTTCTACAACAGGCAAATGTCTGTGAGGCACGAAGTTCGTCTTCGACGCACTTATCCAGTTGAGCTTAAGGACCAAGCTGCGAACCTCCCCGAGGTTCTTGCATGGTCTTCTATGTTGCAATCAAAACAAATGGATCACTTTAACTTTTGTTTAACTTAATTGTTGTTCAACTGTTTACAAAGTATTGTTGTTTCTGCATAGACAACAAGTACCTACTCCACACCTAACTGGGGTGGAATAGACAGCCCTATTAGACAACCTTCTATAAGATGAACTGGCATAGCCAGGCATCAAGATATTTCTTCAGAGAAATAGGTGAAACGCAACAGTCTTTCCTAAAAGATGACACTCAAATTGGCGCATCAAACCATGCGAGGAGTCGTTTCAACTGGTTGTCTAATATCTTTGTGGCTGTCCTATGGTTATCCATTGTAAAAGTATGGAACATACTTTTTCTTGTTCTTGAGCACAGCAATGATGATGTTTGCAAGTTTGCGTGCGATTCTCACGATGGCCTGTTGTGGCTTCATTTTGCGGCAGTATTCGGAAAATGCAGCCGCAAGGCCCGTGTCGTTGCGGATGGCTACCCAGGCGGCCTCAATTATCATGGGGCCAAGGTCCTTGTTGCCGCGGAACGTCATCTCGCCGTGTATGGTCTTGTCGCCACTGCTGTGACTGGTTGGGACAAGACCGAGATAGGAAGCGAATTGCCTTTCATTGCGGAAACGAAAGATGTCATGGATTTCTGTCAACAGAGTCATGGCCACGATGCCTCCTATGCCGGGGACCGAACATAACAGGTCGTAGTTGTCCCTATAGGCATCATTTCTGGAAAGGTTGCGCAACTCGCGTGTGGCCTGAAGCTGTGCCTGGCGCATCCGCTCCACCTGAGCGATGAGCAGGTCAAGGCTGCGCCGTGTCGAAGACAACAGCTTGATGTCGCTCTTGAGCCAAGCGATGAAGGCTCCAGACCAGCATGAACCCCGGCGCTTGTCGAACTGCTCTGGCAATATGACTCCGTTACTCATCAGCAGATGCCTGACACGGATCTTATAACGGGTCAGGTCCTTGATGATGGCACGGCGTATACGCACCACGCCACGGTCATCAATGCTGTCCTTAGGACGGATATAGATGCCATTTAGCAGACCGGCACGCAGAGACTTAGCCAGCTTCTTGCAATCAACCTTATCACTCTTCATCACATTCTCGTATTGGGTTGTCGGCACATCTGCCGCATGGATCACCATGCAATCGATACCCGCCTCGACCAATGCATAATGAGTTGAGAACCCTGTGAAGCCTCCCTCATACACAGCCAAATACTCACCATCAGGATAATTCTTGTGCAGAAAATCAATGAGCTCCTGGGGTGACGCGTTCTGAGTGTGAACCCGTAGATACCCTGATTCGGTGATCGTGGCCACCGACCATTTTCGCTTGTGGACGTCGATTCCCACGAAAATCTTTTGTCCGTTGAAAGATATTTTGTTTCTTTGCATAGTGGTGTATATTTAAAGGAACGTAGTTTTGTTTTGGCTTTACAAAAGTAACGATTCATTTGATGTACACCATTTTATTATACATGAAAAACACATCAGGGGCTAGCCTCGCGGCTGGGGGCGGCGCCCCCATTGAGCGTTTTCAGATTGCAAACATAATATCTTTCTCATTG
>JAFZKD010000110.1 GCA_017553785.1 Muribaculaceae bacterium
CAGGGCACGGTTCACGAAGTTGCCCAAGATGGCCACCAGTTCGTTGTTGTTGCGGGCCTGGAAATCTTTCCATGTGAAATCGTTGTCCTTGGTCTCGGGGGCATTGGCGGTGAGCACATAGCGCAGCACGTCCTGCTTGCCGGGGAAGTACTTGAGGTACTCATGCAGCCATATCGCCCAGTTGCGGCTGGTCGAAATCTTGTCGCCCTCGAGGTTCAGGAACTCGTTGGAAGGCACGTTGTCGGGCATCACATAGTCGCCGTGAGCCTTCATCATCGTGGGGAAGATGATGCAGTGGAACACGATGTTGTCCTTGCCGATGAAATGGATGAGACGCGTATCCTCCTGCTGCCACCACTGCTGCCACGTGCCCCAGCGTTCGGGCTGGGCCTCACACAGCTCCTTGGTGTTGCTGATGTAGCCGATGGGCGCGTCAAACCACACATACAGCACCTTACCCTCGGCACCCTCGACGGGCACGGGGATACCCCAGTCCAGGTCGCGCGTCATCGCCCGGGGCTGAAGGCCGTTGTCGAGCCACGACTTGCACTGGCCATAGACGTTGGAGCGCCATTCCTGATGTCCCTCGAGAATCCACTGCTTGAGCCAGCCCTCATATTCGTTGAGGGGCAAGAACCAGTTGGTCGTGTCCTTGAGCACCAGGGGATGGTCGCTGTCCTTGGCATGCGGGTTGATCAGCTCGGTCGGGTCCAGGTCGCGCCCGCAGCCGTCCTCACACTGGTTGCCTTTAGCGGCGGGATGGTGGCAATAGGGGCACTCACCCTCAACGTCACGGTCGGTAAGGAATTTGCCGTCCTGCTCGTCATAGAATTGCTTGGTGGTCTTCTCGATGAGCTTGCCCTCGTCATAGAGTTTGCGAAAGAACTCGGCGGCGAACTGGTGATGCGTCTTGCTGGTCGTGCGGCTATAGATGTCATAGGATATGCCTAGGTCTTCGAACGAGCCTTTGATTAACTCATGGTAGCGGTCCACAACCTGTTGCGGGGTGATACCCTCCTTGCGGGCGCGTTGCGTCACGGGCACGCCATGCTCATCGCTGCCGCCCACAAACAACACCTCCTCGCCCTGCAGGCGTAGGTAGCGCACATAGATGTCGGCCGGCACATACACGCCAGCCAGGTGACCGATGTGAACAGGGCCGTTAGCATAGGGCAACGCTGTCGTCACCAGTGTCCGCGCAAATTTTTTCTCATTCTCCATAACTGTATTGTCGTTTTATTGTTTGTTTCCTATTTGGAGTGCAAAGGTACAAAAAAGACTTTAGATTTTAGACCTCAGACCTTAGTTTTTGATTCAGTGGGAGTTTTTGTTGCTCAAAAATAAGCCGCGATCTTGATTCAGGCCGCGGCTACAATATCGGATATCTCTAACAGTTATTTGTTGCCTTTGGAGCGATTGTGATGTCGGCAAAGCATCTGGCAATTGCTCTCGTCGGTGGCACCTCCCTTGCTCCAGGCGGTGACGTGGTCGGCGTCCATCTCGCCGAGTTTCCAGATGCGGGTGTCGCCTTTGATGGCGCAGTCGGGACAGTTGCTAACGCCTTTTCTTTGGGCGGCTTGGGTCTGCTTGGTATAAACCCGATTAATGGTTGCTTTGTCAAAGACGCGAACATTCAGTAGGCTCTTGTCTTTCTCACCACCCAAGATATACTCAAAAATGCCCTTGTGGTTTGTGACGTAAGGGTCAGCATATAGTTCATGCACGCGTAGTGAGACTTTATCCACATTGTAAGGTGTGTTGTGGTACATTTCGTAAAGGCGATTCCACTCCAGCCCGCACATCTCGTCTAACACTTCGCTGAACACGCCCGACACCCAGTCGATGACTGTGTTAAAGTAAGTCTTAACGGGTGTGATGTCTGTGTCCTGACGATGCATGCTCATGTAACCCTCGATGTTTCCATGGCTCACCCAATCTAATGCTCGTTCAAGGAATTCTTGACGATTCACTGACCCCTTGACATAGGCGCTCCATTTTTGGATAAAGGGGTTTTGGCTATTGCTAAAGACTTCTTTCAGTGCATTTACAAATGGACCAGAGTAAACAGCATTTCTAATCTCCTGTTGTTTCAAGGGGATTCCAACGATATTGATAGTTTTGAACCACTCTTTGATTTCAGGTTCCTCACCCTCACAGATATAAATGAGTAAATGGGTGTTAAGTACTCGTTCCCTTTCAACTTCGTCAAGGCCGTCAATGTATTGTTCCATGCCGTTTTTGTCCTTGATGGCGAGTTTGTGGGTTACAAAGCGCCCCAAAGTTGTGATGCGCTGTTGACCGTCGAGTACCTCATATTGGTCACCGACCTGGTTGAAGTATATTACACCCAAAGGAAACCCTTTCAGCACAGAATCTATTACTGCAACGTCCTTTTTGCCGTCGGCATAGATGTAGTTACGTTGGTATTCGGGTTGGATAATCAATTTGCCGTTAAGCCCGAACAAGCCTTTGCCTTCCAACTCGTTATATACAAACCCTTCGCAGATGTCACGCACGGTGATATCGGTCCTTAATGTAGTTTTCATATCTCTTATTGTTTTTTGCGGATAATTAATCGAGCGTACATTCTTTTTCCACTTAGATACGGCCTATCGTATCTATCATTATTAGGTATTCTAAGCCAAGACAAATCAGTCCCTTGGTCTGTGATGCCCATTAATTCAAATTGTTCTGGACAATACTTATCAAGAAATGAAATTGGAACTCCCATTACATCATCACAGCCGCTAGGGATAACTTCTGTATAAGGCACCTCAATAGCATTGTAGTTGTCATAATGCTCATAGGCATGTTTCTCCATAAGATCGTTATGTCTGCTAAATTTTAGGTTATCAGACATTGTCATTAGGGGCAATGGCAGATGTCGCCTACCGTGGTCAAGATTTGTAAACCAACGTACACCTTTCACACGGATATATTTGTTACCTTTTTCATCGATCCGCCATCCCGCTGCTTCGAGAGGATAATCTTCGGGGACACAAAACTCTCTATCACCACTGCTGATGGAACATCCATACCACATTTTGTTATCCTTTATTTGCGGGAAAATATCTCTAGAGGTTACGGCATTCATGTTGCCGATGATAAGGAATTGCTTGTTGGCCTCAACAATCCATGCAAAGAATTGTCGAAAAAGAGAAAAGGGTGGGTTTGTAATGATGATATCAGCCTCGTCACGCAAAGCAGTTATTTCAGCGCTTCGGAAATCGCCGTCGCCTTCTAGATAATCCCAGTGTAAATTTTCAAGATTAATGTTATTATGGATATCATCATTTCGTTCCAAAACAAGGATTTTGCCATGTGTCTCACTTGTTTCAGCATTATAATGAGGTGGTCTTGAAACAAATTTGATAGGTTGTGTTGGAGAGGCTCCCTCCATGGCATAACAGGTGGATATCAGTTTTCTTAAACCGAAAAACTCAAAATTTAAAACAAAATACTTGGTAAAGTTGCTCCACTCTGGGTCGTCACAAGGCAAGAGAATAGTCTTGTCGCGGAATACATCAGGATTGAGTTCAAGATAGGCATTAACTTCCGTCTCAATGTCCTGAAATTGAGTATAAAACTCATCCTTTTGAGCTTCTCGGGCCCTTGTTAAATTCTCATTTTGGGCTACCCTTGCCCGCGTTAAGTTTCCATCTGGCATAATGCATTAATAGTTTTGAAGTTATTAATGCGTTGGGCCAATAAACAAAGCGTTCCTGCAAGCACCCTTATAGACACAGAAGGTGGACGAATCCCCGTCCAACGTTCAAGGTACTTGCAGGAAACCTAAACCAAAAGACAGGTAAACGCCCACACAAGGTGAGCGTTACCATTATTCTATTGGTTTGTTCTTCTACCTGCAAGTTTCTGAACGTTTGAATAATAGCCAACGCTAATTCTAATCCACAATGTCTTGGAGATGACCCACTATGTTACGCCATTTCCACGGGCAAAGATAGTAAAAAGGCTCTAGACTTTGGACTTTAGATCTTAGTTTTTTTGCCCCAGCGGAAAAATAGTGGGATTCGGAACTGATCATTTAGGTCTGTTTCTTTTTTGGGAACACTAATGGAAAAATTGATGCTGAAATCTCAAAGTAGTCTGAATATCACTTTTTTATCGCGATTCCGACTACTTTGGTTTACTACCCATGCAAATTGAGGCAAAGCCCTGCGGGAATAATTCGTATTCTCGCCATTATTAATCCGTGAAAATCAGTGTAATCAGTGTTTTAAAATTCTGTCGTTGAGGTTGTTTGACCTTTGAAAACGGTTTTTATAGGATTTCTTTTATAGAAATTCTATCAAAAATAACGGATACGATTTAATACATTGACTATAAGGCAATTATAAAATCAGAGCCGTGGCCCAAATCAGGGTCACGGCTCGGGATAAATGTCAATTCTGCAAATGGCTATTAGCTAATAGCTCACTTCACGAGAATCTTCTTGCCGTTGTGGATGTAGATGCCAGGAGCGGCGGGAGTCTCGCTGGGAACACCCATGAGGTTGTAATACAGGTTGTCGGCATGGTTGGCCTCCATAATCTCTTCCACAGCAACGGGATCATCCTGATGCGCGGGCATAAAGATGACCAGACCCTTGCTGGGGTCATCCACCTGGTGGTAGATAACCTCCTCGATGTTCTCCTGGGTCTGCTCTTCTACATTCCAAGTATTGCCTTGGGCATAGACAGTTCCGGTGCCATTGTTGTACAGGTCATAGAACGCACCGTCAAAGCCGTTGTTCACAAAGGTGTTGTTGCCGGGGTTGTAGTCCTCGGCCTCGTGATCCTCAACCTTACCCACATTGACGTTGGGCGCTCCTGTAACGATAGTAATGCCCCAGAAACCACCTTCCATCCAGTTACCCTCGATATAGATGTTGCTGCTACTGCTGCTGTCATAGATGCTGATGCAACTGCCACCGTTGTTGGGATTGGTCTCATAGTGGTTATCAATCATTGTGTTGTTGCGGATGATAGCGTCCACACCGCCAATGGTGGTGATGCCGTAGCGGTTGTCGGTGATGTAGTTGTTCTCGACAATATTGGTGCCGCTATGTGCCAGACCCATCATGTTGCTCAAGGCAATACCGCCCGAAAGCGTGAACTGACCGCCGATGATCTGGTTGTCGGCGATAAGCACGTCATAGTCTCCACCCACGGTCAGGTTAATCTGCGGCTTGTTGCGGTTGGAGTTGGTGTTGTGCCAGAACAGGCAATTGCGGATGATGATGCCCACGGGATTGGTGGCACCGTTTCCGATGGCGTTGTAGTAGTTCTCGATGAAACGGCAGTTCTCAACGATGTTGCCGTCGCAGGAGGCGTTGAATGACAGAGCACCCGATGAGCTGGTTGACTTGGTGGCCAGGGTAAAGGTGCAGTTGTCGGCATGCAGGCTGCTGTTGATGCCGCCAAAGGTCACGCCCACATACTCAAAGGTCACGTTCTTGAGATTGGCGTTGCCGTTATCGCCCAGCATCCAGAAACCCTTGGGGTTGGAGTCTTCAACATCGCGGGTGATGACTGCGGTGTCGGCGGGAGCGAAATCAGCGTCACCGTCGATGGTGATTCTCACGCCGTTGGCCATCTTGATGGTAGCGTTGTTGTCCAGTTGCAACACGTCGCCTTCGCTGATGGTGAAGTCGGCAGCTACCAGATAGGATCCGTCGTCCTGCAGGGTCACACCGGTGCCTTCGATCTGGCTCAAGGCGTTGAAGGTGTAAGTGTTGCCGGCTCCGTCGCTGACAAAGCCCTGGGCCATTGCTCCAGCTGCCACAGCAGCCATGAAAAGGAATGCGTAAATTTTCTTCATAAACTGTTGAATGATGAATGGTTAGTAAATGTTTCGACTGAGAGCAAGAATTGATTGCTCGACATCTGACCACAAAGTTACTCAATAATTTGGAATAAAGAATTATGATGCCCCGTCATTTTTCACTGTTTTTTGTGAATTTTGCCGGTTAACAAAAACGTGTAATGAATAAGATAATTCCCCACACCGTTGAGCATGGGGAATAAGACAATGGAATCGCTTGCTGTTGAGAGGCGTGTTAATGTGCGCTCAGCAGCATATCGATGAGGGTGGTCACATCGGCAATGGTGATGTCACCATCGGTGTTTACGTCGGCATTTACCGTGGAACCTTCAGCTGCGCCCAGCAACATGTCGATAAGTACTGTCAAGTCGCTAATGTCCACAGTCTGGTCATTGTTCACATCGCCGAGCATTCTCTCATAGGTATAACCGATCTCGGTGACGGGGAGTTCGACGTTGGTGCCGCAACCCAGCGTAGCTGTTGCATTGGGGAATTGCTCACTAGTGGCATAGTCAACGAAACTGGTCCAGTTGTTGGTGTAGGTCATCGCCTTGCCACGAATGCCCGAGGTGTAGAAGGGAGCATAGTCGCTGCCCATGGTGCAGTTATCATCATCCTCGGCATCAAGAACGATGGTCACAAGCAGACTCTTGCCAAGAGTGAACGAGAGCGGTTCTGCCATTTCCATAGCGAGAACCTGGTCCTCGCCATAGCATTCCAGCAGGTCAATGTCATAACGGCCTTCGGCGACAGGCTCACCGAAAGAGAAGAATTGTTTTACACCATCTTCATTGATGGCGAACTCGGTGGCATCAATCTCCTGAAGATAAACTTTCGCGTTGCGGACAATCTCTTCAAAGGATTCGCTGTAGAACTTGAAATTCAGGTATTTGATCTTCACGCCCTCTTTGCCTTCCATGCCAGGCAGCAGGTCGGGGGTGTAAATCATCTGGGCACCGGTATGAGCCAAATAGAAATTGGTCGGTGCCATGTCAAAGTAGGAGCCGTTGTAGAGCTCGGTGGGGTTGTAATAGTTTCCCACCTCGATCCAACTAAGGAACTGGGCTTGGGCCGTCATTGTCAGTGCAGCGATGGCTGCGAGAATCATGTAACACCTTTTCATAGCTTTAATCAATTAGCGGGTTAATATGAGATGATGATCGAGGAGCATAATATGCCCTGTTTTAGTCGGTTATGATGATGCAAAAGTAGATAAAAAACGACACATGTCAAAAGAATAACAGTGTTATGTTATCTTGATATAGCCATATTTTTTAGCGGCATTGCAAAAAAACGTCATTGAATGGCTCTAAAGTGATGTGCTGATGACAATGTTCTAGCATACCAAGTGATTTTTTACTTCTTTGAATCAATGAAAAAATCAGGATTCCTCACCTGTTTATGCAATCGAAATCAGTGATATCATCAAAAAACATAGTCCTTTCTTATAGGTGGTTTGCAATTTTTTATATAATTTTGTGACCAAATCAACAACGAACAGACAATTCAATTTCAACTCAATGAATTACTCCTTACTTGATCTCCTCTCCTTGCTTGGTGCCGTGTGTCTTTTCCTTTATGGTATGAAGATCACGAGTGAGGGTCTGCAGAAGTCTGCCGGTAAGCGCCTGCGTTCCATCCTTGCCTGGATGACCAAGAACCGTTTCCTCGCCATTGTCACGGGTGTTGTGATTACTGCATTGATTCAGAGTTCCTCGGCCTCGGTGTCAATGGTCGTCAGCTTTGTCAACGCCGGTCTGATGCCGCTTGAGCAGTCGCTGGCGGTGAGCTTCGGTGCGGCATTGGGTACCACATTCACCGAGTGGATTATCGCCATCTTCGGATTCAAGGTCAAGCTGTCGGCATTCCTGCTGCCCATTCTGTTCTTCGCCGTGATCATGCTGTTCATGAAGAAGAGCAACCTCAAGAATGTCGGTGAGTTGCTCATCGGCTTGGTATTCCTGTTCATGGGTCTGGATGCCATCAGCGCCAACGTGCCCGACTTGTCGCAGTCGCCCGAAGTCTTTGCCTCGCTGCAGCAGTACACATCGATGGGTTTCCTGTCCATCCTGTTCTTCACACTGGTGGGCTGGGTGGTCACCATGGTCATCCAGTCGAGTGCGGCGACCTTCGCCATTGTGCTGATTATGGCGACCAAGGGGTGGATATCGTTTGATATTGCCTGCGCCATGGTGCTGGGCGCGAGCATCGGTACCAGCATCACGCCGCTGCTGGCCTCGCTGGGCGGTAATGCCGAGGCCAAGAAAGCGGCCTTGGGACATGCGCTGTTCAACCTGTTCGGAGCGATTTGGGTGCTGATTATATTCCAGCCGTTCGTCTCGATGGTGACCTGGGTGGTCAAGGACTTGTTCCATTTGGGCGACCCCATGGCATTATATAATAGTGTGAAGGCGGGTGCCAGTGTCGAGGGCAACGCATTGGTGCAGGAGCAAGTGGCGATGTCCATCGGCATGACGATGTTCCACACCATCTTCAAGTTCTTCAACCTGTTGATCATGATCTGGTTCACCAAGCTCTACGTCAAGCTGCTCGACGTGCTCATCAAGGGCAAGAAGCAGGACGAGGAGTTCCAGCTGAAGTATATCCAGGGTGGTCTTATGAGTTCCAGCGAGTTGAACATTACCCAGGCCGAGCGCGAAATTGTCGTGTTCGCACAGCGTGTCGAGCGCATGTTGGGCATGGTCAAGGAACTGGTTCACACTAAAACGGGCACGCCCGAGTTCACTAAGCTTTACTCGCGTATTGAGAAATATGAGGACATCAGCGACCGCATGGAGTTTGAGATCGGCAGCTACCTGAACAAGGTGCTCGACGGCAAACTCAGTAGCATGGCCAAGAAGCGCGTGTCGGGCCTGCTGAGTATCATCAGCGAGCTGGAGAGCATCGCCGACAGTAGCAACAATATCGCTAAGGCCCTTGTGCGCAAGGAGGAGGCCGACGCCCACTTCAACGAGTACAACTATAAGAACATTGATGAGATGCTCAAACTCGTGAGTGAGGCAATGACCAACATGCTCACCGTGCTCATCGACCTCGACAATGTCACTCCTGAGGACCTCATGCGCAACTACAACAAGGAGCGCGAAATCAACAACTTCCGCAATGCGTGCCGCACCGAGAACATCGAGAACGTCAACCAGCACAAGTATCCCTACAAGGCTGGTATCTTCTACATGGATATCGTGTGCGAGACCGAGAAACTGGGCGACTTCATCGTCAATGTCATCGATAGCGTCGAGGACATCATGCGCAGCAACGCGTCGCCCAGCAACCCCTTGGACATCGGCGAGTTGAATCCCGAAAAGACGGCTAAGCCTATCGTCTAGTCCTCGCTGCATCCCTTTGGGATAATTAAAACTACAAATTACGCTAATTCAACGAATTTAACTTCGTGAAAATTAGCGTAATTTGCAGTTCTTATATAATTTGGTGTTTATTCCTCGACGCGGAAGTTGCTCAACCCAGGGCCGTAGTGATCGTAGTTCCAGGTCATGGTGACGGCGGCGCTAATGGTGGGCATGTCGTTATAGTGCAGCACCTTGCCGACCACAAAGTTCACACCAGGAGTGACATAAACCCTAATCCCGTTCTCGATGTCGTAGGTGATTATCTCACCGATGTAGATGGCGTCGTCCATAAAGCCGCCCATATCCTCGATCGTGTTGGTCACCTTGACAAGTTCTTCACCCTCGGCATAGAAGGTGATTTCCTGGCCGTCGATGCTGTAAGTCAGCGCTTTGCACAGAGCCTGCTGCATCTCGTAGGGGTCAATCGAGCCCAAAATACTGGCATAGCCATCGCCATCGAAGAGCAGGTAGTAGAGACGTTCGACATCCACGCCAGTGCCCTCCATGTCGCTGCCTACGATCCACAGCTCTGTCGTGGAGGTGTCATAGCGTGCCCGTGGCATACGGCCATGACGTATCTCGGGCAGGGCAGTCTTCGCGTCGCCCTTGCCAACGACGATGCCATACCCCTCGCTAGAAACCTCGTCCGAACACTTCAATAGGCTCCACACCTTTACGCTAACTCCCGTTAGATATTCCTCCATCAGCATCTCATAGCGATCATCGATGATGACATTTTTCATCAGATCTATTACGGCCTGGGGTGGTTCTCCGGGAGTAACTTTCTCTTCCATCGTTCCATTCACATGGCGCTGGACATGGCTCTTGCAACCCGTCATCATGCCACACAATGCAACCACGGCGGCAATAATCAGCCATTGTTTCATCTGTTTCATCGTCATAAGAGTCTAATAGTTCTTCGCCCGCAAAGATAGTCATTTTTCTAATTCTCCAACAAAAACACAAAAAACTGTGGCTATAATCGAAGGAAGAAACTGAAAAAACCGCGACTATAGATGCAAGAGACAAATAAAGTTTACTGTAGTGAAGAGAAAAAATCTGCTGTTTATCTGTCTTTTTCTTTCTATTTGCCGCGGGTGATGCCGCCCTGGAGATCGTCGTTCTCGATAGTGGTGTCGGTCTTTTTGACGCTGCTCTTGAGTTTGCCGAAGCGGAAGGATACACTCAGTTTGAGATAGCGTCCGTTTTGGGCGTTGACGATATCTTCCCGGCACAAGACATCGCCCTGGGTGGTGCGTGTCTTGTAGTGCATGTCTTTGTGGAACGGTGCACACGCCAGTAGGCTCACGGTGAGTCGGTCCTCGCTCAAGAAGGAGCGCTGTAGGGTGAACGCATAGCGATTCCATGGCTCGCTGTAAGAATAAAGATCCACACTGCTGTGTCCGATTTGGCCGAAGATGTAGCCCGACAGTTGGAGTTTCCACGGCAGTTTTTGTGCGGCATACAAGTAGCAAAACAGGGAATTACAACGCTGCTTGAGTTGCTGCTCGCGGCTCTCGTATAGGTTGCTCGAGAAGTTCAGGTTAGCAATCAACGTGGTGTTGTCGAATGGCTTCCACTGGATGTAACCCTCGACTTGCCAACGGCGCTGGCGCAGGACATTGCCCCAAGTATGGTAACGGATGTCCCCCAAGGCATAGACGATGTCCCCCAGGGCGTTGTCGGTCCATCTGTACTGCGGGAAAATCTGGAGCGTGAGATGCTGCCCGACGTACATATAGGGCAGGCCGACGGATTGACTGCGGGTACTGCCCAACTGCGCATTGCCGTACTGTACCGATGAGGGGTAAGTGCTGATAGCGGGATTAAGATAGGTGATACCCGGGCGATTGATGGTGGTGGTATAGACCAGCTTCAGCGACTGGCGGTCATCAATCTGGTATTTCACGCTGGCTTGCGGCACCCAGTCGTTGAGGTGCTTAGCGAAGTCGGTGGACTTGCCGTCGGGGTAATGCCCCCGCATGTAACTGTGCTCATAACGCAACCCGGCGCGCGCCGACCACTTGTCGCGGCTCCACATGTAGTCGGCATAGGCTGCCGCAATCTGCATCGTGTGGTCGAACGCGTCGCTGGTGGTCGTGAGCGCGTCGTCATAGAAACATTGCGAGTTCTCACTCTTGTTGCTGCGATCGATATACTTGGTTCCCACTTCGAGCTTGTGCCCTTCCCACAATGGACGGATGTAATCAAATTGAAAAGTGTGCTCGGTGAAGCGTTCGCTGACGTTTAGCAGGAATCCGTCATAATTGAAGGGGAAATTCACCATCTCGGTGTAATTGGTCTCCTGCTCGGTGTGCTGGCGCGTCAAGGCAAGCATGTAGGACAGGGTGAGCCGCTCTCCTGCGCGCCGCATCTTGTGCTCATAGTCCATACGACCGTTCCACGAGTGGTGGCTATAGCTGGGCATCCAGTACTGCTCGATACAATGGTACAGTTCATTGCCCGCAGCATCCTGCACCGATCTCAATCCACCCCCTAGCACATCCATCTTGTAGAAATAGCCGCCAAATGAGGCCGATAGCAGATTAAGTGTGTCTATATCGAGACTGGCGTTAAGGTCGGCAAAATGGATGTTTCCCGGATTGCTGCCCTCGTTGTCCGAGATTTCTCGGTTGCCAGTATTGACATAGGTGCGCTCCTTGTGGAGGGTGTTCATCGTGCCCTTTTTGCTCATGTGGCTGTAGCCATAGTCCACGCTGACGATGGCCTTGCCCAACTGTGAGGCAAGATAGGTTCCCAACGATGTGTAGTTTGTCGTTTGGTGGGCAGCCCTGACCGTGCCGGTCACACCGTCCATGCGTTGCCGGTCCATCATCACGATGTTCAGGATGGCATTCACGCCCTCGGCATCCTCACGCGCACCGGGGTCGGTAATCACTTCAATACGCTTGACGGCCGAGGCTGGCATCGCCTTCAGCACGTCCTTCGCATTCTTGGAAAGCATCGGGTCGTAGTGGCCGTTTTTGTAGATTTTGTAACTCTGGTTGCCTCGCACAAGGATGTTGTCCTCGCCATCGACGGTCACCATCGGCACCTTGCGCAGCATGTCCATCACGTTATTCGTCTTGGAATCCCCGTCGGCCTGCACGTCATAGCCGATGCGGTCCACTTCTTGTTTGATGAGCTGCTGTTGCGCCTTGACAGTCACACCCTCGAGCGTGATGCTCCAAGCGGCAGTGTCGGTTTCCTCAACAGTGGTTGTGTCCACAGGCGTTTGGGCATTACAAACGAGTCCCAATAGTGAAATGGTTGTAATGATCAGTTTTGTCATAATTATCTAATTATTAGGTTATTAATGGTTTTTTCTGTAAGGGGTAAAGACAAGGGAGGGCATAGGAACGTGGCAATACGTCCCCCTGTGCGGCGCGGCATCTTCACGATGGACGGCGCAGTATTAATTAATAAACATCACTATTTTATGAAGCAGGTGTGCCCTCTCCTGGCCTTTGCTATTGGATTTTTGCCTCGAGGACATCGCCCATGTTCTGGAGGAAGAGCAGTTCGTTCTCTTGCAGGGTGTTTTTGGATTTCAATTTCTTGTAGCATAATGACACTTGCTGGAGAGCAATCTTGAGATCTTGCTGGTCCAGGCAGTCGGTGTTCTTACATAGCTCGTAGAGCTTCGAGAGGTAGATGTAGCGCGAGTCCTTGCCGTCACGTTGAATCTTGTCGAGATAAAATAGCATCTTTTTCATCCAACTGCTCGCATTGCTGGTTTCCGATGAGGTTGTGACGACAATGGAGTTTGATGATGTTTTCAGCCGCTCCATGCCTTCGTTGAAGCGCTCCATGCCGGCCTGCAGTTTTTCCATCTGAGCATTGAACGCTACCGTGTCAATGTTAAAGTCTTCGAGAGTCCAGTTGTCAGAATTGATTTTTAACGTGTGGACCTTGGACGCGACCGGGCCGAAAGTGGTGATTACTCGCCCCTTGACGCTGTCTCCGCTGATGTTGCTCCACTCCAGTGTGTAGGTATTGCGGTAATCGGTATTTTCCGACAGGAAAAAACCGACAGTGTAGCAGTTATCGGCATCAGCACCCACAAGGATGCTGTTCTCGTGGCTGTAATAGAGATTGATGCCTGAGTAGGTCCTGTCCTGGTTGGCAGTATTCAGCCACAGGGTATAAAGGTAGGGGACCTTTCCGCTTTGCGAATCGTTGTTGATGAGTTGATAAATCGCTTTGGCCTGTTCAATCAGGTGAGCTTCCCGGGGACCCAGTTTGAACTTGAAAATGCGGAGTTCGCCGTCATTTTGGCCAGTCTCGGGATCATCGTGAGTGCAGTATGTGAGCCCGATGCTACTGTTGCTATTGGCATTCTGGGAGATGCGCTCAAGCGCCTCCTTCACCCTGCTCTCATAGTTGTTGGCACTCGCCATGATGGGAATGAGGATGGCGACCAGTGCGATGATATGGTTTAAAGTCTTCATATTTCAGGTATGTTGTTAGTGAGTTGATGATTCAGTTCGTTTTCTATCTCTTGTTCCATGTCGATAAAGACGATGTTACCGTCCTCGTTCATCACGGCCTTGAATCCGTTGGCTTCCAGGTCGATAATAAAGGCACGGCGCCTCAAGTCCTCGAGTTCACGCTGCAAGCGTTCGTTCTCGCGGGCGAGTTTGGCATTTTCTGCTTGCAGGTTGCGGGTTGCTGGACGGGTAGAATGAACTGGACGGACTGGACGTTCAGGGCCCGCTGAGGCAAGTTGTTGAGGTGACACTTCCACGACAGGGGGCGTGACGAGAGTATCGTTATCGGTTAATGCGATGACAGTGGGTTGCTGCGAGGCTGTCGTTGACGGGCGGTGCAATAGGATCGTTCCCACAACGACCACAGCAATGGCTGCGGCGGCAGCGACGCCCCACCAGCGATGTCCCATGAGGCGCATGAGCGACTGACCGGGCTCTTGCGGAGTAATCAGTTCACCTTTCATCCCACGGTCGAAATAATCGAACATCAGGCGGTAGTCTTCCCACTCCCAGGGTATCTCATGGGTGCGGAAGTATTCGCCTAACGCGGCCTCTTCCTCGGGGGAGGTGCATCCGTTCATAAACTTGTCAAGCAAGTCTCCGATCTGTTGTTGTGAATACCGTTTCATCGTTTCTCTCCTTCTCGTTGTTGACGTATCTCTTCTAACAGTTGCCGCCGCGCACGGGCCAACAGGGTGCTCACGCTCGTTTCCTTGATGCCCAGCAGAGCGGCAATCTGGGCACTGGTGCGGAGTTCCACCTGCCGCATGTGCAGGACAGCGTTCTGGGTGGGCGGCAAATCCCTGATGCGCTCTTGCAGCCACTGTTCCTCCTCGCGTTGCACCATGAGGTCGAGCGGCGAGGGTGCGGTCCGGCTGGCGCAGTGCCGCTCATCGATGGGGAGCGGCGGTTTGCGGCGCAGGTTGTTCAGGGTCAGGTGGCGTGCAATCGTCGCGGCATAGCCGTCGGGGTTGCACAGCCGGGAATCGTCGCGCATTTGCCACAGGCGCAACATCGTCTCTTGGGCGATGTCCTCGGCTGTGTCCTGGTCGGCGCCTGCTGCCGCAGCCGCTTGCAAGGCTAATTGCCTGAGCCGAGGTGCTTGTTGTTCAAATGCGTCTATCGTCATTAATTGTTCTTGTAAACCGTTTTGCAAAGTCGCTTACACAATAATAACACGCAATGCCACCGTTTTTAAACAAAAACTGCGTAAAAAAATGTGAATACTGGAAAAATTGACGGTTTGGAAGAGACTCGGAGCGCGGTGAAAGGTGTCTGGTCAATTGTTTTTGTTGTTTGAACTGCGGTAGCGGTTGCGCAGGAAGACGATCGTGTAGAGCGAGCCCAGCATGACGGCGATGATGGAGGCTTCGGGGCCGAAAGCGCCGCCTGTGATGATTTCGGGGCCGTTGACCGTGGTCGTGAGGATTGTGGTGCCGGCATCGGTGCCCGACACGGCAAGTCCAAAGATGTTGCCTTGTGTGTAGTTCCATGCCCAGTGGATGCCGATAGGAACCCACAAGGTGCCCGACCACTTGTATGCAGCGCCGAGTAGCAGCCCTGCCTCGATGGCTATAGCGAGCGATGACCACCAGGTGGCATTGTCGTTGCTGATGTGTCCCCAACCGAAAAGCAGCGCCGACACCAGCAGCGCGACTCCAGTGTTCCAGCGCTCATCAATCCACCGGAAGATGACACCACGGCAGATCATTTCCTCACCCACCGCTACGGCTAGGAACATCATGATCACAGAGAATTGCCGTTCTCCCGAGAAACCCTTCCATTCGACGGTCGCACATCCTGCAGCCACTATTGAGCACACCACAAGGATCATGAAGACGAATCCGACGAGTAGGCCTAGAAGGGTGTGAGGCACCAGTTTCCGCAATGGCACGTCTGTTGCCCAGCGCTTTTCCATTGCTTTGGCGAACAGGGTGTAAAGTCCGAGGGTGAGCGCTACCGCCAAAATGGTGACACTGGGATGGTCAAAGTAGTTCCCCACTTCGAATCCTGTCATTGCGAGTCCATAACCCATGATGGACAGGAAAACAGCTGCGATAAACAGCAGGATCCATTGCCACAAAGGGCGTTGTTTGTCATATGTAGCCTGTTTCATGACATTTTATCATAACATCATAACAAAGGTAGTGATTATTTCGTATTTTTGCACAATGGAAGTGCAAGAATTCAAATTCAATCACCGCAGGGTTTGTCTCTATAAGCTGGAGCAGGGTAATGTTCCGCTGGTCTATTCAATTGATTATCATGAGAATGGACAGTTGTTGCTGGAGACCAGTAAACAGATGGGATGTAGCGGTTTTAATCTGGTCACTATCAGCGGACTGCATTGGAACCAGGAATTGTCGCCCTGGCCTGTCGAGACGGTGGTTTCCAAAAATGACCGCTTTACCGGCGGGGCTCCTGGACTCTTGCCTGTTATCGTCGAGCAGGTAGTGCCGGCGGTCGAGAAACTGCTTGATGAACCGCCTGTGTGGCGTTGTCTGGCGGGTTATTCGATGGCGGGACTGTTCGCTGTTTGGGCGGCACATCATACCAACTTGTTTACGCGCATCCTGTCGGCATCAGGTTCCATGTGGTACCCTGGATGGCTGGAGTTTGCCCAAGAACATGCGCCCGAAGTGCCGCTGCTGGGTGTGTATCTGTCGGTGGGTGAGCAGGAGAGCACATCGCGCAATGCCGTGTTGCAGACTGTGGGCGAACGCACCCGCGCGCTGGCCGATATGTTTGCTAGCCGTGGCATGAACGTTCGATTCGAGCTCAACCCAGGCAACCACTTCAAGAATCCGCCCTTGCGTGTGGTCAAGGGCATCAAATGGCTACTGGAGAACAGCTGAATTCCATTGTTTTTTTAGATTTGGATTGCCATTGAGCGGTTATGTCACGTTAAAATTGTAATTTTGCACCTCCAAAAAACAAGTAGACCGACATTAATGCGCAAGCAAGACAATTATACTTTTCTGACCAAGGCTCCCATCCATCGCGTGATACCTGCGATGGCGGTGCCCACTATCATCAGTATGCTTGTCACGAGCATCTACAATCTGGTGGACACCTATTTTGTGGGGCTCATCAACACCCAGGCGACAGCCGCAGTGGGTGTGGTCTTTCCCGTGATGTCGGTGATCCAGTCCATCGGATTCCTCTTTGGTCAAGGCTCAGGTACCTACATGTCGCGCCACCTGGGGGCACAACGGCTTGACGAGGCCCGTCAGATGGCTGCCACCTCGTTCGTCGGCAGTATCGTGTGCGGTCTTGTTGTGACTATGCTGGGATTGATTTTCCTCAAGCCTCTGTCTATCGCCTTGGGTTCCACCCCAACGATCCTTCCCTATACGATGCAGTTTATGGGTGTCATTTTGCTGGGAGCGCCGCTGATGACCGCTTCGATGGTCATCAACAACCAGATGCGTTTTCAGGGCAATGCGACGCAGGCGATGTACGGAATGGTCTCGGGCGCTGTGCTCAATGTGTTGCTGGTGCCGCTGTTCATGTTCACCTTTGGGCTGGGCATTTTGGGAACCGCCATCGGCACGGTATTGAGCCAGTTGTTCGGTTTCATTGTGCTATGGTACATGTCGCGACGTGGCGAGAACATCCCCATCACGTTATCCCAGGCTTCCCGCAAGTGGCATTTCCAAAAGGAAATCCTCAAGGGCGGAACGCCATCGCTCACGCGCCAGGCGCTGGCCAGCATCGCCACGCTGATGCTCAATGTGGCTGCGGGTGTCTATGGTGACGCGGCGATTGCGGGCATGTCCATTGTGTCACGCCTGGCATTTATCATTTTCGCCATCATCATCGGTGTGGGACAGGGTTATCAGCCTTTCTGCGGTTTCAATTATGGCGCGGGCTTGTACAAGCGTTTGCGCAAGGGATTCTATTTTACCATCCTGCTTGATATGGCGGTACTGCTGGTGATGTGCGGCCCTGCTTACATTTTCGCCGAGCAACTGGTTGACCTGCTGCGTGACGACCCCGAAGTTGTGGCAGTTGGTGCCGTGGCGTTGCGCTGGCAGTTGGTCGCCTTGCCCATGGCGGCAGTAGTGACCGTGTGCAACATGACCTTGCAGACCAGTGGCCGCAGTCTCTCGGCTAATATCCTCGCTGCTGCCCGCAACGGCATTTTCTTCATCCCTTTGATTCTGATATTGCCTAGGATGCTAGGACTGTATGGCGTGGAGATTTGTCAGGCGGTGTGTGATGTGCTGGCATTTCTGCTTGCCATCCCGCTGATCATCAATTTCTTCCGCTCGATACTCCACAAACAGGCTTGACGACCGTTGGGCTGATCTTTTTACGGACGAAACAATTTTGATACTGCTTCACCTTAGGGTGAAATCTGCCATATCCTGTTATTGTCATGGCTATTTGTGTGAATTTGGGGCAGTTGAGCTGATTTTTGGCGACTTTTCTTTGTCATGTCAAAAATAATGTCTAAAATTGCTACCCGAAATAATAATGTTACTATAAAAAACCTCTCAAAACATGATGGAAAAGAAGTACAATCCTAAAGCCATTGCTAAGACGATAGCAGTCGAAGAGCTCTATGACCTTGACGTGACTATCGCCCGTTTTATCCTGCCACGACTCATGGTGTTCAAGAAACATTGTGAACGCACGCCACGCCTCAACATGAGCCGTGAGGAGTGGAACGAGATTCTTGACAAGATGATTTATGCCTTTGAGCGTATCGCTTGCCAATCGGAGGAGGATACCCCCGAATACAAAGCCTATATCAAGGCGATTTGGAACAACGAAGAAGATCTCGCCGACCTGAAACGTGCCGCCAAGGCTTCGCTCAAGCCCATCAGCGAGGGCCTGTCACTCTATCATAAATACTACCGCAGCCTGTGGTGGTAAATCATTTGATTAAAGTTTAGGGTTTAGAGGTAATGACGATGAAGCAGACGTTTATTTTGCTCGTGGCAATGATGATGCTGGCTCCCGCCGTGATGTGGGGCCAGGACAGTGAGTCGCTCTATAGGGGGTGGGGCGCTGGCTTCCAAGTTGGTGTTGGCGGTAAGGTGCCCACCGGTTCACTAGGCGATGACCTAAAGGGTTGCTCCTTGTTCACTGGTGGCCTGGCTGTTGAGAACAACCGCGCTCGGCTCAAAATTGACCTCACCTATAGCCAACCCTCATTTAAGAACGACAACCCCTATGCCGTCTATGACGATCAGGGCCGCAACCTGCAACTTAACGGGACAGCGAGCGTGACCTCGCTCGATGCGAGTTGCCATCTGGGATACACCGTGTGGCGTAACGGCAGAGTGAAGGTTACTCCGTGTGTGGGCGTGAACTTCAACCGCCTGAACTGGGATATGAACCACATCAAATGGGAGGCCGACGATCAAGGTGAGGTAAAACCCCAGATTGACAATGTGACCGATGTGCACGAGACCAGCACCAGCTGGATTGCGAGCATGGATATCGACATCAGGCTCGGCGGCAAATTCGTGAGCCTCGGCAATGGCAGCTGCCACTACACATCATCGGTTCGCGTCTCACCGTTTATCACTCATGCCGGTTACAGCAACCTGTCGCCGTCGGTCAAGGGCAACTGGATAGGTATTACTCTTAGCTATACAGGTTTATTCCGCCCGAATACCCGGTAGTTGAGGACTTAAAGACGTTTTTCATATAATTGGCGGCACCTGAGCCATCAAAGTTTAATTGATGGTCTTGGGCTTGCACAATTTTTAACACCTAATTCTTGCAGGGTTTCATTTCTTTGTTCTACTTTTGCCCCCGTAGAAATGAAACGGTTATTCCTCATATTGGCGTTTGCCGTGATAGTGACGGCTTTGACAGACGCTAAAGCATCTGTTTCTCCCGCTGTGAACGATCCGCTCGACAACATCGAATTGCCTTCGGTGCTGCAGAAGACTTTTGCGGGCTATTACCACTTTATCGAGCCATCGACGGGCGACACTCTGGCGATGATTGTCTTCAATCCCATCATCATCTATCCGCGTGAGCGTTTTCGCAACAAGGCCGAGGAAAAACTGTACTGGAAGACTGTGCGTGACGTGAAAAAGACGTTACCCTACGCCAAACTCATCAGTTCGACACTGCTGGAGACCTATGAGTACATTGACACCTACCAGACGCAGAAGCAGAAACAGGCTTATCTTAAACGGTTTGAGAAAGAGCTGTTCAACCAGTATAAGCCCCAGATGAAGAACATGACCAAGAACCAAGGAAAAATGCTCATCAAACTCATCAACCGTGAGACGAACCAGAGCAGTTACAGTATCCTGAAGGCTTTTTTGGGTACCTTCCGCGCGGGATTCTGGCAGACCTTCAGCAAATTCTTTGGGGCAAGCCTTAAGTCGGGCTACCACCCCAACAAAGACAAACAGGATGCCATGATCGAGCGCATCTGCGTCCGCATCGAGCAAGGAGCGCTGTAGCAAGGATCCACAGTCCAGAGGGTTGATAAATTAGCATGATACAAATTAAAGGCGAGCCGTCCTTGGCCCGCCTTTAATGATAAGGGTTAGGAATGATTATTTGACGCTTACCTTGAAGGCTTCCTTACCCACCGTGACGATGTAGATGCCGGGAGCCATGTTCAGGGTGCGGCAACCATCGGCGACAAATGCGTCAACCTGACGTCCGTCAACGGTGTAAACACCTACTTGCTGTCCTTCGAATCCCTGAATGTTGATGCCTCCCTTAACAGCAGTAACCTGCTGGCCAGTCTTCATCTCGTTCACGCCCGAGGGTTCAATGTCCTCGCAGCTGATGGTGATGTTATCCACCCAGATGCGTTCGTTCATGTTGCTCATGTAGCCACGGAAACAGATCTTGACGAAGTTGGCGGCCTCGGTACCTGTCAAGGGGAATTCAAAGAGTTGCCATTCGCCATTGCCCTCTGTGACATTAATAGTAATGAGCTCCTCGTAGGGGTCATCATTCAGACTCTTGGAAACCACAAGCGTGGGCAAAACGGTAGCTGAAGAAGGATAGCCCATGTAAACGTAGAACGAGAGCGTGTACTCTTTGTTCGGCTCAACCTGCACCTTGGGCGATACCATGTCGGCCCAGTGATAGGTGTTGTAGTAGTTGCCGTTATAGCACATGGCATAACCATTGTCTTCGTCTTGTGCGCTCTGGTCATCATTGTTATTGAGAACATACCAAACGGTGCCATACTGGGTGACATCGCCCTCGGTCATCCAACCGGTGGTGGACAGGACACCGTCAACAAAGGACTCATTGAAGGGAGCGGGTTTCAGGCGTCCCAGCATGATGTCGTCGAGGACGGCTTGACCAACGCCTTCCGAAGTCTCGGTGATGACTGCATAATAGTGCAGTTGCATCTCTTCGGTCGGCTCACGGTCAACGGTGAAAGTGGTCTCGGTAGTGGTGCCCAGAACAACAATTTGCTTCTCGGGATCGGTCTCATCGGGGAAGTACTCTACGATGGTGTACACCAGTGAGCCGTCAACCACACCGCCATTTTGTCCAACCTCGGAAGGAGCGTCCCAAGTGAGGACTGCCTTCTGGTTGTCTTCGTTACCACGAATCCAGAAGTTCTCCACTGCCAGAGGAACGTCTACACCGGCAAATACATCAGCTGTGGAAACCCTACCGCGGCCATACTCGTTCTCGGCAACGATGATGTACGAGTTATTGCCATGCAGGGGTTGCTCGTCAACCCACTGGATGGACTGGCCGGGTTCCACATTCTCAAAGGTCATCAACGGAATTGTTGAGCCTGCACGGTAGATGTAAACGGTCATCGTTCCTTCCAACGGACGTTGAGCATAGTCAACTGTCGGAGCGTTGAAGCTGAAATTGACTTTCAGCAGGCCAGTCATGTCGTGCTCGACGACGAGGTTCTCGACACTGTAGGGTGCGAATGCCGAGCCCACGAGCGTAATTGATATGTCATCGATGCTGGGCGAGATGTAACTGTTCTTTTGGTCGGCGGTAATCAGGACGGCGGGATAATACTTGCCCGTCTCGGTGGCGATCACCTCATTCTCAATAAGGCATTTCTCACCATAACTGGTATATGGTAACTGATCGGGATAAACCGTCTGTGCATCGGCGTTGGGTGCCATGCCGATTGCTGCGAAGCCCGGGCAGGTCTGGTTATAGTTGTAGTAAGTCCAGTTGAATGAATAGGTATAAACCATATCCTTCTCCAGCTTGATGGCCGGCATATAGAGCCAGATCATCTCCACGGGATGCTGAACATAGTATCCATATCCGCCAAGTGCCAGGTTCTTGTTGTAACTGCTCCAGAGCCAGCGATACTCGTTGGTGCTGTAGATCGACGAGTCATTCACGGTGATGAAGAAACGGGTGTCCTCTTCGGTGTCAAACGAGTTGGTGTAGGTTGGCGTGTAAACACCGATAAAGGCTTCGGCCGATACGCGTTTGCCTTCGCCAGCATCATTGCTGATGCCGACAGTATAAGTGTGTACGCCGACACCTTCCACTGTGTTGTCTGTCCATAGGGCTTGAGCGCCTACTTCAACCGGGAATTGGGCGACAGCTTCCTCGTCGTTGTCACGATAAATGTTAGCGGTCAGGGGACCGGTCAGCTCACCACCATCGAGAGTAGTCGTGGGCACGGTAAAGGTCACGTCAGCAATCATTTCACCTGTCTCCTCGGGAGTGATTGTGAGGCCGGTCACCTCGGCAGGAGCAGCATTCTTGCCCAATCTGTTGACTGCCAGTGAGTTCACAAACACACCCGACGCATTGTCCTCACGCTTGGTATAAACATATACGGCAAAGTAGTATGTACCGCTGTTCTCCATTTGGAAGTCAACCTCCCAGTCAGTGAGCGTACCGTTGGGATCATAGGCTTCGTTGGAGTCAAGAACGGTGAATGTCGAGACGTCAGTGGGATCGGTACCGATCATGAGGGCAACGCGTTCCTTGTAGTTGGCGAACGTGTTGCGCATGTTCACGATCAAGGCATAGGAAATGCCTTCCTCGATCAGGATACCCGGTGAGATGAGATAATCATCGGCTCCATCCTGGTCCTCGCCCATGTTATAGGGTCCGGTATTGACGTTCCAGCAGCCGTTGTAGCTGTTGAATTGCCATGTGTAGACGGTGCCCCAGTTGCTCACGTCATTATTGGCGTTGACAATGGTCCACAGGCTTTGTGTTGACATATCGCTGAAGTCATCGAAGTAGGGGGGCACGAAAGCACTGCCGGTGAGCACCGAATTGGTGATGGCTGCTTCGCCCTGTTTGCCGTCGCAGTTGACGGGCGTGATGACATAGTAGTAGCGCTCCATCTTGGCGGGCAAAGTCTCGCTGAACTCACATGCGCTCACTCCCTCGGCAACAACTACGTTGTCGGGCATGCGCACGATATTGTAGGTGAGGTTCTCGAGATAACCACCGTTCTCACCTGTAGCGGGTGCGTCCCAGGTGATATAGGCTACACCGTTCTCGACGGTAAGGGTGGGATTGCCCACAGGCAGCGGCGTGTCATAGCCCACAAAGGCATAGAGGCAGTTGACTGGTGAGTAGCCATCCTGGTTCTCGAGCAGCACATACAGATAGTGGTTGCCAGTGCTCAAGTTGCAGTTGATGGTTTGTTGACTGCCCGGAATTACCGATACATAGTCATTGATTTTCTCTCCATCCAACCAAACGCTCATCCTGACATTGCCGCTCAGCAAGGTGCCGCCGTAGGATGCTGTGGGAACGGTAAAGGTGATTGTGCCGTCGGTAGAGCCGCCCTCGAAGTTGAAAGCCAGGTCGGTTATCGCCGCAGGAGCGTTTGCCGGGGCGGCATTGTCCTTGAAGAACACCGAAGAGGCTTGCTCATTCTTGTCCAGCTTTTGAACAAGCGTGGCACTTACATCATAGGGATCGATGGCATAAAGCACCGAACCCTCCTGTGTGACGGCCATCCACAAGAAGCATGCGCTGCGAGGCTCGTAGCCCATGCTCTGGACATACATTGTGGGTGTGACACCAATCTCACCCAATTCGCGCGTCTCTCCAGTTTTCTTGTCCACATCATACAGGATGCCGTCATAGCCCACGACATACATGTTGCCTTCGGGGGTGAAACCCATCGTCATCGGCTGGAACTTGTTGGGCCATGGGCAGATGGTCTCAAACAGACGGGTCTCAGGATTCCACTTGGCCATGTTCAAGCCAGTCAAGTCGCTATTGTACTGGACAGAATAGATGATGTCGCTAGTGACATCATAGGCCATCACTGAGGGAATGTAGCTGAAGTCGGCATCACTATAGACGATTGACCATAATTCTTGAAAATCGTTTCGGCTCAAGCCGTTGTATTCTACTCCAGTCAGCGTACCAAAGAGGTCCATGGGCCTGACGCCCACAAGTTGTTCCCGTCCCATCGCGCTAGCCATGAAATCATAGCGCAGGTCGGTGGCCAGAGCTTGGAAGTCGGCTCCGTTACCAATGGTATAGGAATAGATGCCGTAGGGTACATTGGTAATGCTCATTCCATCCCATGCGTCAGAATTGGTCAGGTTGACATACATGGTGATGCCCTGGAAAATGTCGGCACTCGGTGCCTTCTTCACATTATGGGCTACACGGGATTTGAGCATTTTCGCTTTCTGTTGGTTTTGCAATGTCACCTGCTTGACCGGTGTTAACCTGGCCTCGTAGGTTGAGGACTGCTCTGCAGCGGTGGTAACCAACGCCACCAATGCGAGCATTGCGAGTAATGTCTTTAGTCGTCTCATTGGCTCATAATATTAAAGGTTAATAAAAAAGTATTGTGGTTAAGATTAAACAGATGATGTGCTGATTTTTTGCAAATTTACTAATAATTATTTGATTATGCAACTAAAATGGTCATAATTGTTTCTTTTTTATAATATTATTGCGGGTTTTGATTTGGGGATGTAAAAAAAGCGGCTGGATGATAGTCCAGCCACCATTGGTCTAGTTAATGGTATTATTATTTTTAGCCCAGTCGTTTCAATTTTACGGTGAAGTGGCGCATCAGCGGGGCTTCCCACTCGATGGCAACACCGCGGGTAATCTCGTTGCGGCGGTCATATACGTTTTTCAGCGCGGCAGCGATGACGTTCATGTGGTTGTCGGTATACACGCGACGTGCGATGCACAAGCGCAGCAAATCGAGACCACCAAAACGGTTCTCGCGGGTCACGGGGTCACGGTCGGCAAGGATATAGCCGATCTCACAACCGCGGATGCCGGCTTCGAGATAGAGTTCGCAAGTAAGGGTCTGAGCAGGGAACTCTTCCTTGGGCACATTGCACAGCACCTTGTCGGCGTCGATGAACAGGGCGTGGCCACCCACGGGACGCTGATAGGGGATACCGTACTCGTCAAGTTTGCTTGCGAGGTATTGTACCTGATGGATGCGGGTCTCCAGCATCTGAAATTCGGTGTTCTCGTCAAGACCTACAGCCAGAGCGTTCAGGTCGCGTCCGTTCATACCACCATAGGTGATAAATCCCTCGAAGGGAATGCAGAACAGTTTAGCTCCTTCGTACCAGTCCTCGCGGTTGGTAGCGATGAAACCACCCATGTTGACAACACCGTCCTTCTTGGCTGACATCGTCATGGCATCCACATAGGAGTACATCTCGAGGGCGATTTCTTTAATGGTCTTGTCGGCATAGCCTTCCTCACGGGTCTTGATGAAATAGGCGTTCTCGGCAAAGCGGGCGCTATCCATCACAACGGGCACGTCATACTTGTGGCACAGTTCACAGGTCTCGCGGATGTTCTGCATCGACACGGGCTGTCCGCCAACAGTGTTGTTGGTCACGGTAAGAACCATGAAGGGTACGTTGCCCTTGTTCTCGCTCAGCACCTTCTCCAACTTCTCGAGCGACACGTTGCCCTTGAAGGGAATTTCGAGCTGGGTGTTCTTGGCCTCGTCGATGGTGACGTCGATAGCCGATGCGTGACGGCTCTCGATGTGGCCCTTGGTGGTGTCGAAGTGGGCGTTGCCGGGGATGACATTACCCTGCTTTACCAGATAGGAGAATAACACGTTCTCGGCAGCGCGGCCCTGATGCGTCGGGATGACGTACTTGAAACCGAAAATGCGCTGTACAACGCTCTGGAACTTGTAGAACGACGTTGCGCCGGCGTAACTCTCGTCACCCAGCATCATCTCGGCCCACTGGCGATCACTCATCGCGCCAGTACCCGAATCGGTAAGACAATCAATGTAAACCTGCTCGGCTTTGAGCATGAAAACATTGTTGTGAGCTTCCTTGAGCCACTGCTCACGCTCGGCACGTGTGCTCTTGCGAAGCGGCTCAATCATCTTGATTTTCCAAGATTCGGCAAATGGTAATTCCATTGTAAATGAATTATTTAGGTTAAACTTTTTTGTCCTTAGTAATCAAAATCCGAGCTCCCTAAAAAGGTAATTATATTCAAATTTTATGCAAAGTTACGGTAACTTGGCGAACTGGCAAAAAAACAACGGATTTTTTTGCCTCATTGATTTTTTTTAACAGTTAATGACCGGAATGAAACGGATCAGAAGATGATGGGAAAGTTTATGTGTACGTTGCTCCGGCATCAGCAAATGCCGGTGTCACTGCATGGCTTCGAGAAGCAAGCCAAAGAAGATGTAGGCAGCGAACAGGATTAGGGTAAAGACGATGGCGCGCCCCAAGCATCCCCAAGCGCTGATTCCTTGTTTTTTCTTTTTCTTTGATTTCTTTTTCCCTGATTTTTTCTTAGGGCTTGTGGTGTTTACAGTTCTGTTGCTACCGCCCACGCCCGTGTAGCGGTAGGAAGTTGATGCTTGCTTCATGCGTGGTTTGTGGGGAGGGGGTGTTGACTGCTGTCGTTCGGGAGGCGTGTCAAAGCTGATGTCTGACGCCGGTTTGCGCTTGACGGGTTCGGTATCCATCTCGCTGCGTGTGGTGACACGGGCTTTAGGGATGGGCTGGTGGGCTTGCAGCAAGCATTGGGGACAAACAATCACGCCGTCATTGGCAATGAGTTGCTCGTTGCTGATCTCCAGTTTTTTACCGCATTTAGGACAAGTCCAGCGCATAGTTATTTTTGTTTTTTGTTTTGAGCAACCAGCAGTTAGCTGTTAGCAGGTTAGGAGAACCCGCTAACAGCTATGCTAACCGCTATAGTTGGTTATCCCTCGTAGTGGATAATGGCCTTGACAATCACATGCCACTTGCCGTCGATGAATTCGGCTTCACCGGGACGGTCGGTCACGATGCGGGTGCCGTTAGGAATCTGGATGGCGTTGCCAGAGCATGCGCGAATCAGGTTCTCGGCAGGCATCATCAGTGCGAAGGTGTGGACCTCGGGTTTGTCGATTACCTCAAACTTGCCATGTTCGCCGTCGAACGTGGTGAGTACATAGATGGAGTTGCCCGGTTCAAAGGTGTCGCTGATTCGGGTGAAGTCGTCATTCTCGTCGGGCTTGCTCATGAACAGGTTCATGACTTCTTTTTCCTCTTCCTCAACAGGTTGCTCAACAGGTTGCTCCTCTTCGGGTTCAACATTCTCCTCTTCAATTTCAGCACCTTCGCCTGCTTCTTCTTGGTACTCATCATCGGCAACAAGACCTAAAATGGGTTCTGTGTCACCATTGGTGATGGCTTTGCCGGTCAGTCGGATCGATAGCGCCTTCATCTGGTCGGCGGCATCGGTCGAGAATTCCTGCAGGTTGGCATTGGTGCGCTCGAGTTCGCGTGCAAAGGTGTGACGCATCTCCTTGATTTTACCGCGATTGCTCAGGGCGGTCAGCAAAGCGCACAAGCCAAGCAACGAGCCAAGAATACCTAACCACAAGGGCAGGTTCACGGGACAGGACACACCTGCCTGTTGCTCTTTCTTAGGCTTGGCAACAGCATTGTCGGGGGTTTGCTCTTCTCCGTCGGCCTTTACCTCCTCGGTGTTCTCACCTTCAGGTGAGGTCGTTTCGGGTACAGCATTGGCGATTTCGGGATGCTCGGTAATGAAGGCCTGGAAATCAGGCTCGACGAGTTTCCACACTTGTGGTATCACGAGTTCCTTGAGGTCGTTCATGCTACCACCCTTGTCCTCGCTCTTCTTGAATTCATTGTAGATTTTTTCCCACTTGGCACCCTGGTTGCCATAGACGTCGTTGTTAAGGTCATCGAGGGTGTAGCCCTGGGGGAAACGTCTCTGCATCTCGTCAGATTTTTTTGCAAAGCCCTTGGCATAGGCTGTGTAGTGGGCACAGCGGGCGATACCCTGTTTCCACAACGCGGGCGAGAGAGGCTGGTCGGCATTCTGTTGCGCCATTACCGACGTGGCGAGGCAGATGATGGCTGCCAAAAATAATGTGAAGCGTTTCATAACTTTGAGAGATTTATGATTATTGGTTAAACTTACTGATGATGTCGTTGCGCAGGTTCTTGAGCAGATTGTGGCGAATCACGCCGATGATGGGATAGAAGAAGGGAACATCCTCGACCACATCGGTGGCGTTATACCGCCCTTTCAGGAACGTGTTGATGCCTGCGGTGAGGTAGTTGGCCAGGTTGTCACTGAGCACACTCTCGAACAGGCGTAGCACGTTGTTCTCGATGCCGAATTCGTCCTTGATGGTGGCGTCGCACAGGTCAATAAAGAACTGATTGAATTCCTTGACTTTCTCAACCAGGCGGTCGCGCGTTTCAATTGACTCGACTTGAGCCATGGTCAGCTCATTATCGCCCAGCATCGAGCAGCAGTAGCGCATGCGTTTCACGCTGGTGGCGTTGTAGCGGGCGACATCGGCCTGGCGGTCCAGACGTTTGTTCTCCAGCTTGATGCCACCGCGGCAGGTGATCTGCTTGGGACACTTGTTCTCGATTTTGATCTCAAAATTCTCGTTGTACAGCTTGCCATATACCCGTTCAACGATGATTTGCGTGAGCATGTTGATGCGGCTCACCGATCCCAGGATATTCAGAATCTTGCTGCCGGTACCCGAGAAATAGATCTGTTTGGGCATCTCATAGCCGCGCTGCTTCATGGCTTGGGCGATATAGTAGATGATTGCAGTATAGAAGTACATGAATATCAAGCGACGCTGGCTGTCGTTGCGCAACAGGGCATTGTAGCTGTACAGGTTGCGGTCAATCTCGCGTAGTGTACGCAGTTCTTCGACATTCTCGATCGAGAAGAGGAAGGCATTGATGTCCTCGCTGCGCTTTTGGGCCATGATGTCGTTAAGGATACTGCTCAAGTAGGCGATGCTGTTGCCCTTGTCATTCTCAATCAACTGCTTGAAGTAGCGCGTGTAGTGCTGCAATAGCGGGTTGTTGTCGGCGTCCTTGTCGGTGAACCCGTCGCCAAAGATGGCATTGCCGGCAAATCTGAACGAAGAGATGGCGACAGGTTCGCTGCTCATGCGGTCTTCGCTAGGTTGGTAGATCACTATGTCGCAAGTGCCGCCGCCGATGTCGATAGACACATAGCTGCTGCCTGCGACTTCGGCGCCACTGTAGTAATAGGCTGGAGCAAGGCTCTCAGGGTAAGAACGCAGGTTATCCAAGTCATCATTGATATAGGTTTTGAACAGCTCGGTCCAAGTGCGCTCCAGTGCGTCGCGGTCGGCACCGCCCATGCTGACGGGGTAGAAATAGACGATTTCGGTGCGGCGCAGGTCCGCATTCTCGAGCAGGGCTTTGGCCTTGATGAGCAGGGTCAGCTCCCGCAGGAACGATTTTGCCAATTCGGTGTCACCTTTCCACTTTAGATTGGTGGTCACCTCATAGCCGTGGAAGTAGCGGCGCTCATACAGGAATGGGATATTGACACTGCTGAACAGCTTGCTGTCAATGCCGCTGTTCTCGTTGCGGGCCAGCGCCGAGCGTAGCGGGAAACCGTACACACTGTCAATCTCGCGAGGAACAAATTCCACACGTTGCACCTGCTCGGCATACTCGAGTGAATGCGGTTTGTGAAGTGATGCGACGAGTACCTGCTTGGCTCCGTATTCAAAGGTGAAAGGCTGTGATGGCTGTCCCCGTTCGGCCCATTCCACATGGGTGTTGGTCGTGCCGAAGTCCACGGCAAAAATCAGCTCCTTGGCATTGGGCGTGTAGGGCTTCCATTGCGGGATGATGACACCTCCCGAACGGCCCAGGTAATTCTGCACGCTCACCTCGATGTAGTCAAACGAACCGTTGACGTCATAATAGGATGTGCTGTATCCCGAGTGGGAACGGATGTCATCGGTTACGTTCAAACCGTCGCTCTTGATGCCGTTCTTGTAGAACCGCAGGGTGGCTCCGCCGCTCTCGATCATGGTGAACAGCTCTACCGTGTAGTCATCGTTCACATCGGTCTTGACGAACGGGAAGATCGATGTGGATATTGTAGCCCCCACCACGCGGCCGGTGCCGCGGCGCTCGTCAAATGACCATGTGTGGTCGCTGATGGGGAAATATTTACGCGAGAGTTCGATATAGCGGTTCTCGCCTTTTTTCACACGGATTCTCAAGGTCACCATCACGCTGCCATCGGCAAATTCCTCGATGTCCATGACGTGGCGTCCGGCGATGGTCCCCTTCAGGTATTCGGTATCGAAATAAGTGAACAGCAGCGGTTTCAATGGCAGCAGGTAGCCGCACGTGGGTTGTGGGGTGCGGGGCTTGAGATTGCCGTCAAAGAAATGGTCGGTGTCAATCACACAACCGCTGTCTAATCTGACGATGGTGTCGGTAAGGAAGTCATCAGTGGTGACAAACGGGTACTGTATCGATGTGTCGGGCAGTTTGCGGTCATTCAGGGGAATGCCGGACGCCAGCACGGTGGTCGCGCTATCCCATTCCTTGTCGATGTAGCGGAAGTGCTCCACACTGCCGTTGAAGCCGTTGAGCAATACCAAGGGCAATTCTTTTTTGTCCTGGGGCATCGTGGGACTGATGACAAAGTCGCTCTCGCTGGCTGCGGTGCGGATGTCGAGCACGCGCTTGTGGTAGAAACGAGCGCCCAGCACACTCACGTCGATGCCACCGCCAAAGGGGTCATAGGTGTGTTCCAACTGTTCCAGCACCGTTCCGGCGCGTCCCTCGTCCAGCGCATCCAGATTGGGGATGACTGTCGATATGCGACGGTATAGCTCGGGCCGGTTGGCACGAAGCGGTTCCAGGTTCTTCTGCATGTAGGCGTAAACCTCGCCGCAGTTGATTCGCAGGGTGGGGTAGGCGTTCATCAGCAGATACATGTAGAAGACGAAATCCTCGTCACGCTGCCACAGGTGGCGGGTTTCGCTAAACAGGCTGACGCCCTGTTCCACTTTGATAGCGTCGATTGTGCCCAGTGCGGGAGCCGCCATCACTACCGAGGCAGGTGACGTGCCGCCCAGCACTTGCCTGTCCCACATGATGATGTACCAGTCCTTGAGCATATCGAAATTGTAAACTTTGTCGCTGCGCAGGAACAGGTCCAATGTCTCACCGTACAAGCGGTGTTGGGGATTGGCCTTCAGTTGTTCGATGCACTCCTCGCGGTTCCAGCGGATGATGCGCAGGTAATCCTTGTGGTTCTCGTAGTCAAAGAACAACTGCGCCACGTCCAGCGCGTTGGATACCAACCGCTCGTTCATGCGGGCGCCGCGCAACCGTTCGTTGGCCAGTTGCTTGAAGGCGTTTTTCACCAAGTCCAGTTGAGCTAGCGGGCTAGGAATCGCAGTGCGCGGGTTCTCGCTCAGACCGCCGTCAGGATCCTTGATGCGCGCGATGTCGTCATCACTGTAGGGGGCATGAGCAATCCAGTCCTCCTCACCGTTCTTGGTCGTGTTGTTGCTATAGGATAATATCTCGCTCATTTATTTATTGTCTCAAATATTTTTGTCTAAAGCCTAAAGTCTGGAGTCTAAAGTCCAAAGCCTAATTAATATTCTCGTATCGCTCGACAAAGACATTGTGGGCGGCTTTGTCAAACAGGTCAAGCAGCTTGAATTCCACCGAGTGGTCGCTGTAGTTGGGATTGTTCTTGCTCAGCTTATTCATCTCGCTCTTGAGCACGTCGTTGTCCACCTTGAAATGTCCAAGCAGGCGTTTGCGCATGCCCACTCCCTCGATGGCGTGTGACATGTCGATTTCGCCGGGCTTGAACAGGGAGACACTGCGCATGTTATCATTCATTTCGGTCAGCCACTGGGCGTAACCTTCCATGAAGTGGTCCACTAGCGTGCGGTAAAACTGTGAGGCCAGGAAGTCGCTCTTGATTTTGGGCACATCCTCGGTGAAGCCTTGTCCAATGATGTCCTTGAAACCTGTGGTCAGGAACAGGAACAGCAGGTGGAACTTGCTCATTGGCTCATAAATGAGTTGGCGGGTGCGGCGACCCAGCGACAGGAAGTTGAGGCTCAACTCATCTTTGGCAAGAGCATACTCGTAGGCTGTGGTAGGCAAGGGGTAGCCGTCGGGGTCGGTGAGTTTGCTGTCAGGCACACCGGCAAAGTCGAACGGTGACAAGGCTCCGATCAACTCAATCAGGTGTGCGTTGTTGCGCTGACCGTGCTCACCCGGGTCATACAGATAGGGTTTGGACCTCACCTGGTCACCCAGGTAATAGATGCTGTTCACGTTGCTGTCGTTGGCACCGGTGAGCGTGTTCTTGTAGTAGTAGAGCGCGCTCTGGGTCTTGACGATGAAGTCGCTTGTCGCGATGCGCTGATCCTGCTTGTTGCCCTCCAATGTGAAATAGGGGAGCACGGTTAATCCTCCAATGGGAGCGCGGCTCAAGGCATCACGGTTCTCAATACCCTCGAGATTGGCTGCCTGGCGGATATTCTTGACCATGATGGGGAAACCGGCAGCACCTGTTCCGCCAAAGATGGAACTAATGAAGAAGATGCGGTCGCCCTGGCGGAAGATGTTGCTGAACGCCTTGAACTCGTTGCTGTCCTTGATCTCGTTTAGCGCTACACTGCCAATGTTGGGGCTGCCTACAAAGCCGATGTTCATCTTGTTCTCCAACTGGTAGTTGGCAAACAGGAGCGACGTCAGCGCTTGGTTGGCCTCGTTCATCGTGTCGTAGCCGATGAACTCGCGGAATTTGGCATTCTCCACAGCGCCAAGGTTGAAGATAAATGTGTCGCCTAATGTCACGCTTGTGTTGCTCATGATTTCGCGCAGAGTGACGATGCGGTTAGCAAAGAACCCGTCGGCATTGGGCTCATTGCCATATAGCTTGCGCCTGATTTCGCGGTAGTCGTTGAGCAACGCCTCGGTGCGTTTCAGGTCTTCGTTAGCTTTGTGGGGGTCGATGATGACGGGCACGATTTCCAAATCCTTTACAGGTTTGCCGTTCTCGTCAAGCGGTCTCACGCCTGCCGCCGATAGCATCAGCAACGACTTGAGCACTCTGGAACCGGTACCTCCAATAGCAAAAAGAAATAGTCTCATAATATATGCTCGCTTTGCTCGCAGTTTAGAATTTAAAGTTTAGAGTTTAAAGAGGCTCATGCCATCCAAATTCTAACGCCTAAAACCTAAAACAAAAAGCCTGTTATCTATTTATTTTTATCTCTTATCTAATATTTCATTGTGGAAGCGGCGTGTGACGGCAATTGCTGCTCCACCAGCGAATGGAGTAGGATGCCACGATGTAGAGCAATGCCGCGAACAGCACAGTCTGCATCTCGAACTGGATGGACTCGCCGATATAGGCGAAACCATTGTTGGCAAACACCGTGTCGTTGTAGATATAGCATACCACTGGAGCCAACACGGCTACCACACCCAACACGGCCAGCCAGTGGTACCACCGGTCAAACTTCACCGAGTTGATGGCATAGTAGTAGATGGCAGCGCCACCCCATGACACCAGGATGGTGATGGCGGCAATCACGGGATACATGCTTAGGTTGTACATCTTGTCGTTGAATCCCTGGTTGAAGTACAACTGCTCCCAGATGTTGAAGCCGTCACTGCAACTCAGAATAAAGAACACCACAGTCACCACAATCCCGGCAATCAAATAAACCAAATGTTTCATATCTAATTCTTTAGTCGTCAATTTAAAGTTAAAGTCATTGTTGTTGTCGCCTGGCGTCTGCCCAATCCCCTGTGCCGAGGCTCGGCCGCGGCACCCAAGCGTGTCACCGCTGCAACTGGATGGTGACGTCAAAGAAGGAACTGCCGCCCTTCATCGCGTCGAACATGCCCCCCAGCAGTTGCTCCAGGCCCAGCGTAGTGGTCGCGAACGAACCGCCGGGTTGAGTGTCGTTGTCGCACGATGACTGGCGAACCCACTCGGGCAACTCATTGCGCAGTGAGATGTGAATTTCGTCACGCGGGCTCTTGAAGTCGCCCAGCAGCGTCAAGATGTGGGTCATACCTTCCAGGTAGTCCTTGTTATTGGTCGTCAGCATGCTCTGGTCGATAGGCTGCACCGTCAGGGTGTAGCCATCCACGCTCTGCACATCATAGTTCGCGACATTGGTCAGCAGGGCGTCATCCTTCATCAGGCTGCCCAGGTTAGCTGCCATCGAGAAGCACAACTTGCCTGTCTGGCGGTCGCCGTCACACTTGGTGAGCTCGATGCCATCGCCATGCTTCACGCGGAAACGCCCAGCGTTGTCTTTCCACTCGGGTAATACACGGCACTCCACCTCGGTCTTCCCTTGGTTGAAGCGATAGCTGTTGCGCACTCCAGCGGCATCCAGCACCCCAGTGTAACGTTTGTCCTGTGCCAACTGGTCCATCACGTCATTGTCGGCGATGATGACAAGATAGAAGGGGCGTTTGCCGCTATAGTTGAACGGTTCGCCGTTGTAGGGATAATATTTGCCGCTGTAGTCGCCCATGAATTGCTGCACTACTACGCTCTTGCCGTTATACTTGGCAAACACGCGGGTCGCCAGACTGTTCTCCTCGTTGAAAATCTTGTCGAGGCTCACGCCATGAGTGTCCTTGGGCGAATAGATGAGGTCGCTCACCAGCACACTCACGTTGCCGGGACGCTGGGCTTCCAGGATTTTGTTGAAAATCAGCTGGAAATCGGTAAATGCGGCATCACCCACGCCCGCAGTGCTCTGGTAGATATCGCGGTCCTTGAGGAACTCGTCTACCGAATGCTGGTAGGGATAGATGCCGTCGTTCACGATGTTGATGTCCACTTTGCTGCCTGCGGGGAAGTGGTTGATCAGGTCATTGACCGCTTTTTTCAACTGTCCGCCGCCACCTCGCTGGTCATAGGGCACCATTGAGCCGCTGCGTTCGAAATATACCGTCAGCGACAGGTCTTCCACACCGCCATAGGGGCGTGTGTCCCAATGCATCGGTGGACGCAGATGGCTGCCGATTTCTTCGATGAAATCTGCCATTTTCTTGTGATCCACCTTCCCCTCGGGGGTAATCAGGTCACTGTATTTACCTGGGTTGTCGGTCACCATTGAGCATAGTGAGTCGTATGCTGCACGAGTGGTGTCTCCGCTCACCAGAACAGAACGCACCGCTTTTTCCAGTTGCCCGTGACCGCCGCACGCCATGAGTCCTGCCAACAGCAAAGCGCAAGCCAGCAACAAAGGTAATCGTCTCATATTCTTTATCATATCTTTTTTCTCATGAATTTGCAGGAAACACTATCCCACAAATTATGCAAAAATAATGCCTATTTTATCATCTCCCATGAAAACCCGTGTTAAAAAGTGTTACCCCAAAACAATCATCCATAAAAAAGCAAAAATGTTGTTTTTTATAGTGAGTGTTTCATCCATATTATGTACATTTGCCAATAAATTACGATGTTACCTCTCTGTAAGAGGCATCGGTTGTACAGCTATGACTACGAGAGTATCAGTGATGGGATTCAATACCGATCGATCATCGAGCGCTTGACGCTAATGGTCTGTGAAGTCTTGAGTGCCATTTTTTATTGAATGCAAGCAGCAAAAAGCAAAGAACCATCAAATAGCGAATAATCGATTAACAATAAAGATATCATATTCATTATTAACAATTTAAATTTTAAATGCAATGAAAAAATTATTTACCTTTTTATTAACGGCCTTACTCGCTTTAAATGTGGGTTGGGCAGCAACATCAACGCTGACGTTTACTTCAGCTTGTGGAGGTTCTGGTACTGCCGATGATGGCGTAGTATGGACCGTAACTTCTGATGCTGCTGAGTCAACTTTTGACAGCACTAGAGGCATTCATTATGGAACAGGCAGCAAAGCTGTCAGCTATTTGACACTTGAAACCAGTGGTATTAATGGAACAATTACAGAAATAAAGGTTAATGCATCTGGTGCAAGTTCAACTTCCGCTAAGCTTAATGTGACAGTAGGTGGAAGTGCATTTGGCAATCAGGTTAGTCTTACATCATCAGCAACTGAATATACGTTCACTGGTAATGCAAGCGGACAAGTTGTTGTTACTCTATCTCAAACAAGTGCAAAAAAGGCTTTGTATTGCAAGAGCATTACCGTAACTTATTCTGATGGCGGCACTACTACTGTCGCTACTCCCACTTTCTCCCCGGAAGCTGGCACTTACACATCGGCGCAGAATGTGACTATCTCGACTACAACCAGTGGAGCAACCATCCATTACACAATTGATGGCTCAACACCCACAACAGATAGCCCTGTTTATAGCACTCCCATCGAAGTGAACTCGACCACCACCATTAAGGCTATTGCCATGAAGAGTGGCATGAATAATAGTGCTGTCGCCACGGCAACCTACACGATTAATCTGCCTACAACGGCCAATACTCTGCCTGCTGCTAACGGGCTGGCTGATAACACTAATTTCACCTTTACCGGAAACGCCGTGGTAGCATATTATAAATCATACGAAAACCATACCTACATCTGGCTGCGTGACCTGAATGCGACTTCTGGCGGTGGTTTGTTCTTTGATACGGGAACCGATGTGACCACTGTCGGTACCGTGTTGTCACCTAACTGGAGTGCAACCAAGATAACCTATAACGGATGGATTGAATATAAAAATGCTGCCAACGTTGCTGCCAATACGCAGTATAACACGCAGACAGTTGAGCCGTTTGACCGCACAGATGTCACTTTGACGGATTCGCACATGAACGAGTATATTATCCTCAGGGGAGTGACTGTGAATGGAAATACTGCAACTACCGAAAATGGAACAGTGTATGTCCTGTATAACCGGTTCGGGGTTTCAATGATCGATGGCGTGAAGTATAATATGGTCGCTATTGTTGGCAAATATGTTACAAACAGCACAAATACCATTCAGGTTTATCCTCTCTCTGTTGAACCCACTGAACAAGTGTTGACCATCACGCTTGATCCCGAGACGGCTACCGCAACTGTGGGTGATATCATCTCGGTCGCTGTAACTACCGACCCCGCTGATGCCATCTTTGAAGCTACTTGCGATAATGCCAATGTAATCATTGATGAAGTTGAAGGTGGTTTTGAAATCTATAGCGACACGCCTGGTACCTACACCGTTAGCGTTTACGCAATCAGTGATGACCTCGAGAACACCGTGACAGGTACATATACCTTCACAGAACCTGTTCAGCCGTCAAGCAATGTCTTTGTGAAGGTTTCTGATGATGAAGACTTGGAGGCCGGCAAGAGATATATTATCATGTGTGAGGATCCCGTAAGAGGTATGGGTCCTATTACTAAGTTTGGCAGCAATTATGCTGGTTCTGCAATCGAGGGTTTAACGATCACTGATAATGAAGTTGACATTAGTGAAACTGATGTGATGGTATTGACCCTTGGTGGTTCTTCAAGTGGAGGTTGGACCTTTAAAAATGTAGATGGTGCATATATTGCTTGGACTAGTGGTAACACGTTGACAACCACAACTGAGATAGATAATTCATCAAAGTGGATTATTAACAGTGATTACTCAATCAAAAACTTTGGAACCACTGATCGAATACTTCAATACAATAGTACTTATCCACGTTTCGCCTGCTATACTAGCAATCAAACGTTGGCTGTTCTCTATGTCGAGAAACCTCTTGAGGAACCTGCGATCACTGGTACTTTGAAGGCCATTGAGGCTGGTGCTGCTAGCCAGGGTGACAAGGTTGAGGTAACTGACCAACTGATTGGTGTTAAGGCTGTTGCATTCAATGGTAAGAAGCTGCTGTGGGCCAAGGACCAGGCCGAGTCAAACGATGCGACCGAAAAGCCTGCCGAATGGATTGACTTCATGAGGCAAGTGGCTAAGTTGCAGAATGGCGAATGGGATCAGAGTAACTGGGTTCTCCTTGATTTCAGCGACATGAATGATGTGGATCCCACTCATCTGGAGGGGATGGTTCTCACGGGAGTTGAAGGTGTATATGAGAATGCCGACAACTATACCATCAAGATGACCAGTGAACCTGTTCAGGGAACGGCCGTAACCTATACGCCCAACACTTACAGTCCCGCTAATTTCATGGAAGATAATCTCACTGGCTTGGACGTTGATGGTGGCACTCTGTTCTTCATGAATCCCAAGATTGAGGAGTATGCCTGCATCAATGGCATTTGGAACGGTTCCAATGCCTTTACTGCCCCCGTACAGGATTTGGCCAACGGCATTAACCATTATGACGTGAAGGGTGTTGTGCTTGTTGACTGGAAGTATAACCAGCCAACACTGGGACAAACTCCTCAAATCGTGGCAAACGGCGAGTACACCTTCCATGCGATCGTTATGGACAGGACCGCAAGCTATGTGATGCTTGGCGCGACAGCTCAGAGTGGCGCTCCCAGTGCCGATTATATCATCTGCCCCGTTGACATTGTCGATAACCAGAGTCAGACCGCTATCGTCGAGAACAACGTGGACAAGACGGTTCAAAGTGTTCGCTACTACAATATCATGGGAGTCGAGAGCGATAAGCCCTTCGACGGCATGAATGTCAAGGTCATCCGCTACACCGATGGCAGTTGCACTGCGGTTAAGCTGATGAAGTGATTTGCTTCTTGAGAAAAACTTAATTGAATGACGTCTGCCGGCGGATCCCACATCGGAACCGCCGGCAGATTTTCGCGTGGTGTCACAACCGCGCGTAGCGGTGAACTGTACGCTTTTAGGTGGTTTGGGAGCCTAAAGGCGCATTTTTTGGCTAAATTGGTGTTAGTTTTATGAAATTGGACTATATTTGCATGTTTTATACTATACTTCACTGATTAGAATATGCGTTTTAGAACAATATTATTGTTAATGCTGCTTTTCTTCATGCGTGGTCATGCGCTGGAAGTGGCAAATACAGCGGGCAATCTGTCGAGCCAGGTAACCGATTTGGGCATTACCAGCCTGAAAATTACCGGCACGATGAATGCTCAGGACTTCTTTTTTATTGCTCAGAACCTGCCCGAACTCACTACGATTGACCTTACCCAAGTGACGGTCAAGGCCTGCAATCTCACTGAGCCTCATTACTGGTGTCAGGATTTTGCCGCCGATGAGTTGCCTGTGGGCGCTTTTGGTGATATGAAACTGACGACAGTGAGTCTCCCCGAGGGCTTGAAATCCATTGGCAAAGCGGCATTTGCTGGCTGCACACATCTGACAGCCATCACATGGCCCGCCACGCTCGACAGCATTGGCGATTTTGCTTTTGCCGGTTGCTCGTCGCTGACTGCGGTGACGCTTCCCGCCAATGTGAGGATTGTGGGCAATGGCGCTTTCATGCGCTGCACGGCGCTCAAGAGCCTGACTGTTGAGGCATCGAGCCGTTTGGCGCGTTTGGAGGCTACGGCATTGATGGATTGTCCTGCCTTGACGACTATCAGCCTGGGATCTGCGGTTAAGGTAATGGGCGAGCGTGCATTGGCAGGTAGCGGAATCAAGAATCTGGATCTCACCACCAGCAAGAACCTGACAACAGTCGGCGACTGGGTAATGGTGAAGACGCCAGTGACATCAGTCAAGTTGCCCCCCAGCGTGACTAGCCTGGGTGATGGTGCCTTCCTGTACGGCACTCAACTCGAGGAAATCAAACTCGGTGGCAAGGTGGCCAGGTTGAGTGATTATACGCTGGCCGGAACGGCCTTGTCAGGTAATCTGGACTTAACGGGTGTAGCTGCCCTTGGTGACTATGCGCTATACAACGTGTCCCAGTTATCGGTGGTGGAACTGCCTGCGACGGTGACCTGGATAGGTGCCCGTGCGATGGCTGGCATGACTGGCATGACATCCCTCACGAGTCAGGCCTCCCAGGTGCCCGCCTTGGGCGAAAACGTGTGGGCCGGAGTGAACCAGAGTGTCATCCCCTTGACGGTACCGACTGGCTCGGTCGAATTGTATAAAGCCGCCGACCAGTGGAAGGAGTTCCTGTTTGGCGAGTCATGGATCAGGGGTGATGTGAACGGTGACGGTGAGGTGAATATTGCCGATGTCAACATTCTTGTCAACATCATCCAGGGATATATGGCCGATGCCGCAACCATGCAACGTGCCGATGTGAACGAGGACAATGAAATCAATATCACTGATATCAATACGGTAATCTATATCATCATGAACACCCATTACGCTCCAGCGGTGGCCGATGTGAACGACTTGTTGAGGCTCGACGACGTGACGATTAACCCTGGACAGGAAATGGAACTGCTCATCAAACTTGACCATGCTGGCGATTACAGCGCGCTGCAATGTGACATCATCTTGCCGCAAGGACTCTCGCTGGTGACCAGCAAGGGAATGCGCAATTATGTGACCGAGGAGCAAGTCGTTGAGTCGGGTGCTGTGCGCACCGTGCTTTACTCGATGGAACAACCCAAGTTTGATGATGAAGGGGATGCCGTAATCAGCCTTACCGTGAGGGCCGATAACGCACTTGCCGTGGAGAGTGAAATCGTATTGAGCAATGTGATGCTAACCGATGATAATCACGTGGGATGGCATGTCCCTGACTATACTGCACGTGTGACCAACAGTACCGGAGTCGAGGATTTGACCGCCAATGCCGACCGTGTGTGGATCGAGGGCAGTACGTTGTGTATCGAAACCCTCACCGATGGCGAGGCCCGCTTGGCTGTCATCAACGGCATGGTAACCGACTTGGCTCTTGGCACAGGTGTAAACCGCTTTGAACTGGAGCCTGGCTTCTATGTGGTGGTCTTGAACGGCAAGACCTACAAGATTTCGATCAGATAAGCCAATAATGATATTAAACCGAGGGTAGCGATATGGGCAAGAATAAACTTAAGAAGTTTGCCGACATGGAAACCATGGAATGTGTGTTCCAGTTCCCCTTTGCGGTGGTGACACAGCAGGGTGGTTGCCCCATGCGCGGCAAGTGGAATGAGCTGTATTTCAAGAACGGAAACCCCATTGTGCTGGAATTGGGTTGCGGCAAGGGGGAATATGCCGTGGGACTGGCTCAACGTTTTCCCGAGAAGAATTACATTGGGGTGGACATCAAGGGTGCCCGCATGTGGACCGGTGCAAAGCTGGCGACCGAACTGGGCTTGCCCAATGTGGCTTTTTTGCGCACCAACATTGAATTGATTGACCGCATGTTTGCTCCTGACGAGGTTTCCGAGATATGGATCACTTTCCCCGACCCGCAGATGAAGAAAGTGAACAAGCGGCTGACATCGACGCGCTTTCTGGACAATTATCGCAACATCTTGTGCGATAACGGAATCATTCACCTCAAGACCGATAGCCCCTTCCTGTATACCTATACCCACGCCTTGGTCGAGGAGAACCGTTTGCCCGCCGATGCCGATACCGATGACCTGTATGCCAGCGGATTGGCCAACGACATCCTTGATATCAAGACGCACTATGAGATGCAGTGGCTGCAAAGGGGGTTGACCATTAAGTATATCCGCTTCGCCCTGCCTCATGGTGTTGAACTGGTGGAGCCTGATATCGACATCGAACCCGACACTTACCGCAGTTATAACCGTGGCTACATCCAGATGCCGCAGCTAATGTCTCCCCCACAACCCTAAACTTTAAATGTAAATTTAAATTTAAATTCAATATGACTATCTATCCGAATATGATACTTGATGCCCTACGCACAGTGCGTTATCCCGGCACGGGAAAAGACATTGTGGACATGGGCATGGTAAATGACGATATCCGTATCGACGGTAACCATGTCAGCTTTTCGCTGACTTTTGAAAAACCCACCGATCCGTTCATCAAGAGCGTGGTCAAGGCCGCCGAGGCCGCAATACTCGCCCATGTGGGTGGTGATGTGGAAATCAAGGGGAACATCGGGGTGAAGACCCGTCAGGACAACCCTGTCCGCAAGATCGAGAACCCGTTGCCAGGCGTGAAGAATATCATCGCCGTGAGCTCAGGCAAGGGCGGTGTGGGCAAATCAACTGTAGCCTGCAACCTTGCCGTGGCGCTTGCCATGCAGGGATTTCGCGTTGGCCTCCTTGATGCTGATATTTTCGGGCCTTCGATGCCCAAGATGTTTGGTGCCGAGGATCAGCAGCTCTATATGCACGAGGTGGACGGCAAAAACCTGATCATCCCCTTGGAGAAATATGGCGTGAAGATGTTGTCCATCGGTTTCCTTGTTGACCGTGAGAAGGCCGTGCTATGGCGTGGAGCTATGGCAAGTAATGCCCTGCGCCAACTCATCACCGAGGCCGACTGGGGAGAGCTGGACTATTTTATCATCGACATGCCGCCGGGCACCAGCGACATCCATCTGACCCTGGTGCAGACGCTCGCCATCACTGGTGCCATTGTGGTAACCACGCCGCAGCAGGTGGCGCTGGCCGACGCCCGCAAGGGCATCAGCATGTTCATGGGCGAACATGTGGGCGTGCCGGTGCTGGGCATTGTCGAGAACATGTCGTGGTTCACCCCTGCCAGTCACCCTGATGAGCAATACTTCATCTTTGGACGTGACGGCGGCAAGGAACTTGCCGAGAAACTCGATGTTGAGCTGTTGGGCCAGATTCCTCTCGTGGCAGGCATCTGCAAGGGCAGTGACGATGGCTTGCCCGTGGTGCGGATGAGTGATGTGAGCGGCGTTGCGTTCAAGAAACTTGCCACCCGTGTCATCGACGCCATTGACAAGCGCAATGCGACGTTGCCACCCACCGAGGTTGTGCAAACCCACTGATAATGTAAAATTTATATGTTGTATATATAATAAAAACTTACCGCTTATGAAAAAGATTATTGCGATGCTGGCTCTGGCAGCTATGCTGTTGACCAGCTGCGGTTCGGTACCCATCACGGGCCGCAAACAATTGAATCTCGTTAGTGACGCTGAAGTGCTCCAGGCGAGTCTCCAGCAGTATGCCAGCTTCATGCAGACGGCAACGGTATCGACAAAGAAGACCCAGAGCGCCCAAGTGACCCGAGTGGGACAGCGCATCGCTGCCGCTACCGAGGCATATCTCAAATATGCCGGTTTAGAGAGCGAGCTCCAGAATTTCGCTTGGGAATTCAATCTGGTGAAGAGCGACGATGTGAACGCTTGGTGTATGCCTGGCGGCAAGATTGTCGTCTATGAGGGTATCATGAACCTCGTGAGCAGCGATGATGAACTGGCGGTGGTCATTGGACATGAAGTGGCCCATGCTGTCGCCAAACACAGTAATGAGCGCATGAGTCAGCAGGTTCTGGCCGAATATGGTGCTAACGCCCTTGGAATCTTTACCAGCGGCAAGAGTGCGGCAACCCAGCAGATCGCCCAACAGGTATATGGTCTGGGCGCGCAGTATGGTGTGATGCAGCCCTTCTCGCGCAAACATGAGAGCGAAGCCGACAAGATGGGCCTTGTACTCATGACCATCGCTGGATATAATCCGGATGTCGCTGTTACCTTCTGGCAGAAGATGCAGGCCTCCACAAGTCAGGAGCCGCCTGAATTCTTGAGCTCGCACCCGAGCCATGCCACCCGCATCTCCGACATCCAGAAATGGCTGCCCGAGGTCAAGAAGCAGTACGGAAAGAACTAATTGGAATAATTGATATAGACTACAGGGTGGACTTGTTCTCCCGGGCAGGTCCACCGTGGTTCAGTATGTGACGTGAAAATGAGAAGGTTGATTGGTGTCCTTGTCTTGTTAATGGCGTTGCCTCCCTTGGTTTGCGGGTCGCGCACGATCGCCGACCTGATGGCCATTGAACCGGGCAACATTTTCCCTTTGCTCACGCGCACTCAGCGCCTGGATATGGTGGATTACTACAACAGCGGCCAAGCCGTTCAGCTCGAGAACAACCTGTTTGGCTCCAGCGAACTGCTGGAACTGGATAGTATCTATCTCAAGCTGCGCACCAGTGTTAGCCGTGTGGTAGAGATGCGCATGAGGACGGTGGGAAAGGATACGGTCATCACCGTCATCGAGACGGTCATGACACCTGTGCCCGATAGCCGCCTCACCCAGTGGAATGTCCATTGGCAGCGATACACCAGCGACCGCCTGTTCTCAATGCCGGTCATCGATGATTTCATCGTGAAAAAGATGCCTCAAGATTTGAGGGCCGACTTGCAGGATGTGATGGTTTTCCCGCTCATTCAACTGGCTTTCAAGGGTGAGAACCACGATCTCATCGAGGCTACACATGGCCTGGAGCAATTCTTGGCCCCCATTGAGTATAAACGATTTGCCGATTACCTGAAGCCCTCGCTCACCTATAGCTTTAAGGGCCTCAAAATCAAGCCTGTCAAGAAGTGATGCCTCAACCGTCGCAAATCCTGGAATCGCCTCAAGGCATGACCTTGAGCGAGTTTAACGCCCTTATCGAGGGCGTTATCAACAGTGAGAGTATCCTGCACAACCGTTGGGTCATCGCCGAGACGGTGGACATGCGCCTCAACCGTAATGGCCATTGCTATCTGGAGCTGATCGAGAAAAACGATAACGGCGACACCGTGGCCAAATTGGGCGCCGCCATCTGGGCGAATAATTACAGGGCCCTCTACCATCAGTTCCTGAACACCACGGGGCGCCCATTGGCCAATGGCATGAAGGTGATGGTCAAGGTCACTGCCAACTACCACAAGCTATATGGCTTCCGGCTGGTGATCAACGACATCGATCCGAACTACACTATGGGCGACATGGAACGGCTGCGCAAGGAAATCCTGGCCCGTCTGGTCCGTGAGGGTATCAAGGAGATGAATCAGCAGTTGCCTTGGCCCAGTGTGCCCCAGCGCGTCGCCATCATTTCATCGGCGACGGCGGCGGGTTACGGAGATTTCATGAACCAACTGCACAATAATCCTTACCATCTGCAGTTCTACACCTGCCTGTTTCAGGCGATGATGCAGGGCAACCAGACGGTGCCGAGTGTCCTGGAGGCGCTCGACCGCATTAATGCGAACATCGACCTGTTTGACTGCGTGGTGATTATCCGTGGCGGTGGTGCGACGTCCGAGCTCAATGCGTTTGACAACTATGACCTGGCTTCGGCTGTGGCACAATTCCCGATTCCCGTGATTGTGGGAATCGGCCATGAGCGCGACGTGACGGTACTCGACGATATCGCCGCCATGCGGGTAAAGACGCCTACGGCGGCTGCCGAGTGGCTCATCCAGCGCGGCACTAACGCTCTGGCCCACCTTGATGACCTGCAGGAAACGGTTGTGTCAACCGTGCGCGAGACGGTTAACCAAGCGAGGGAACATCTGGCCTATTACACTAGCATGATTCCCGCCACGGCACGGCGCATCCTTGATACCAACCGCATCAGGCTCGACAATCATGCCAATAACATCCCTTTTGCCGCCAGCAGCCTGATAGTCAATCAGCGCACCCGTATGGAACGCGCCATGGAGCGAATGGGCGCGGCAGTGGCAAGTGTCGTGCAGCGTGAACAGCAACGTTTGCAGGCCCTGGGTGACAAGGCGACCCTGCTGTCGCCCGTCAACACCTTGCAGCGCGGTTATGCCCTGGTAAGGGTGGGGGACAAATGCGTCACCACGGCCCGCCAACTTAAGCCCGGCGACCAAGTGACCATGCAGTTTGCCGCAGGCACTGCCCAAGCAACAGTCAATTCTAACGTCTAACAACTAACGTCTAACAACTAAAACAATGGAAGAAAACAAAGAAATGACATACACCGAAGCGGTGAACGAATTGGAGCAGCTTGTGCAAAAAATGCAAGATCCGCAGTGCAGCATCGACAATCTGAGTGATTACACCAAGCGCTGCAAGGAATTGCTCGACATCTGCCGCAAGAAACTCACCGCAGCCGACGAGCAGCTCAAGCAGATTCTCGCCGATATACAGCAGCAAGGATAGTGTAATCAGATAACACAGACAACGATTGATTTAGTGTTGTCCCCATTTGTCACAACTATTGACGAGGTTGTCTAAAAACTAAGAGTAAAGTTGCGCTAAATTCAACTATTATCTGTCAACTATTCACTATTAACTAAAAAAGCACTATCTTTGCACCCGCATTAGCGCCTGTGGCGAAATTGGTAGACGCGCCAGACTTAGGATCTGGTAACTCCGGTTGTGTAGGTTCGAGTCCTATCAGGCGCACAGAAACAATAAAACCCGCTGAGATGCAGCGGGTTTTATGCGTTAATTTTGGGTCCTGAAATGAAACTGAACCTATTGTGTCTCTTGCATAGAAGAATCGTCCGAACTATCCCTTTAATATAAGAAGTCTGTACGAAGTCTAATAAATTTGATATAAGTCTAATCTGGAAGATCCGTGATTTCGAAGGTATAGATTGTGCCATTAACAGGAACTGTTAGCTTAATTATTGCAGGTTTATCCTTGTTTAGTAGAATGTAACCTGCAGTTTCAGTTTGCGGATCGAGTGTTGTCGCCTGCATATAATTATCCTTTATCGCTTGAGTGTCTGATTCAAGATGTGACGAAAAAGTAGAAATTTTTTGAGCCGATATTTCTTTGGCAACTGCCGCGGCAGTAGCATCGTATGAAGCAGTAGCATAGGTTACATTTGAACCAGCTATGATTCCTTGTGTATATGAAACTGAGTACCCAGCATCGCTATTCGAGAACGCCTCACCAAGTTCTTTTAACGCCCTATCCCATTCTTGTCTTTCTTCAACTTTATTCATGTAGTCTTTATAGGTCCAGACTCTTATCTCTTTCACTTTTTCAGTAGATGTGTCATAGGAATATTCTCCTCGATCTTTTCTTCTTGCATTGATCTCATGGTATTGCGTTTTACTATTCTTCTTCATCCTTTTATAAAATATGCCAGAGGCCGTAATCTGTGATGGATCAAAAAGAAAAGATGTATTTGAGTTGTTGAAAAGGAAGATATAGACTTTGTAATATTTACCATAATGTTTGACTGCCTCAACTACAACACTCATATATAGGCCATTCTTGTCATCAAAATAGAAGAACTTTTCCCCTTTGATAATTTTTGTTTTCATATCGCTTACGGAAACTGGTTCTGGCGAAAATTCTAGAGTCTTTGTATTATAACGACCCATCGCACCGAATTGATTATACAAAGTGAAGTTCGTTTCTGGAATTCCGTTATTGTACTTGACTAATTTGAGGAGGTTTCCGTTAGCATCAAATTCGGAATAATTTCCATCTATTCTCCCTTCATTATTATAACAATAATGATAATTGACATTACCGTTTTCATAGAAGTCGTATGAATCTCCAACGATATGAGAATTTAACCATTTTGATTGGTGCTTAACTTTGCCCGATTTGTAGAAAGAGACAACATCGCCATCGAAAACAGAATGGCTATTATCATCACTATCTATCGATATGTAGTTGCCTTCGCCTGCAATTTCGCCCGTTATGTAAAAGTCACGAAATTGTTTTCTAGGATTCTCATTTGTCGGAACAGTCATGATTCGATAGTATGTTGCAAAAGTTTTACTGCAACTTTTCCAATTGGTGTCATAATAAATTGTATCTAACACTTCTTTGGGCAAGGCAAAAGAAGTGAAAGCGGTCAGTCCTAGAACAAAGAATAATAATTTTCTCATAGTTTTATGTTTTAATATCCGCGTTTTGAAGTAATGAATAGCATAGCAAAGGGACGGTTTGATGAACTAATAAACAACCGCAAATATACACATTATTTCGTAAGATTACCCAATGATGTTGAGTTTTTTCAATTATTGGTTTTTAAGATGCACTCAGTTTCAGATTACTCATTTTACGCCTTTTTCTTGCATATCAAGAATTGTCGCACTATCTTTGCCATCTGACAAACCGTTCGTAGGGTCGGAAAGGCCACCGACCTCTTCCTTTTAGGAAGGCAGTATGAGGAGTTGGCCGTCCTCACGGGCGGCTTGTCTTTTCAATGAATTTAATGATTTATCATTGATATAGTGCCAGTGGACAATCTCTATATATTCTTTCTTTGGATTTACATCAAGTAACACCAGTTTATTCTTCCCACACTCACGGTCATTGCTAATAAGTACCCAGTAAAATGGGCGTCTTTTTTTCTGATTCTGTCCATAGATATTTGTGTTAAACAGAGCAGACATAATTATGCTCCTACTTTGGTTTGGGACTACATCTTTATGATCTCTCATATTTTTCATAAAGATGCTTCTTTTGATTAAGACAGCTCTGCCTCTAGCTCCAATAATTATGTCAATATCTAAAGGTAATTTCGGCAACAAAATATTACGAGCAGGGTTTGTGAAATCCTTATCTGTAACGTCTTCTATTCTAGATACTTCGGCTATTAATCTACCATTGTCATCTATAGGATTACCTTGTGCATCCTGTTTGTCTGCAACAATACGAACCTCCTGCTGTTTAGGCTCAGAACCAGGACTCCATGTTTTAGTCCATACAATATGTTGTCTTTTCGTGACCATGAATAAAACAATTATAATGGCACAAAAATACTCAGTACAAACCTTTCAGTTTCTTTATTTGTTAACCAACGAAAGAAAAAGGGACGATTTTTTGTTGTTATTTTGAAGTGTTGTTCTTACATGATATAAACGGAATTTTGGTCTAAAAGGAACGTAGCACCTATAACTGGAGTTTGGGTTATTTTGGGGAGCGTGCGCTCCCCTTTTTCGCGCCGTTCTGCGCCTTTTGACGCCTTTACGCGCCTGATAGGTTTTTCACAAACGCCTCTCGATCAGGCGTTAAGAGGTTTTTAAAGGTTTTGGGAGGTGCACAGTTCAGTTCTATCAGGCGCACAGATAAACAAAACCCGCTGAATTTCAGCGGGTTTTATGCGTTTATTAGGCCCTGAAATGAAAGTGGCCCTATTATTGTTGTTAGTTTCTTACATATTTACCAGATGCGTTCGCCTATTCCACTATCGTAACTTCAGGAACTATTCTCAAGGGCTCTTTTCCTTCTAGACCGCGAAAGGTGCCCATGAAGTAAATCGTGCCTGTATTGTTTTCAACGATGTAATACACAAAAGGTCGCGTGGCGTGGAAGTGCTTGATGTTGAGATCCTCTTTTTGACTCAAATCAACAATGGTATCAGCAGCGGCTTTGATTCCCTTTTCGTTGACCTCAATTAGAACCTTCTGCATCATCATTGACACGCACAGATTGTTGTGCCTTCTGGCCATATTGAGGAACTCAGCAGAGGATTCATCGAATGCTACTGGCATACCCATTGCCGAAAGCACACCTTTAAGATCGGTCTCATTTAGGATAGTGAAATAGGGCATCAGGATATCTACTTCACGGGCAACCATGTGTGACTGCATCTCCTCCAGTTTTTTTGCCGAGAGGTTCTGGATGATGTCGCCCATTGTTTTACCCTCGTGGGGAAGCAGCACATACATGCTGTAGCCACCATTGCTATAAGGCAGGCGCAGCATCTCGCACAGGTCGTTCTTGCCGTAGGCGGCCTGCGTCTTGTGATGCATCATTAAGATGTCGTAAATATTGCCCTCCTCCGTTATAAACTGTATGGCATTGTTTAGGCGAGTAAACTTCTCGGTCCACAGGGCATTGAAATAGACAGCGTTGAACATATACATAGCGGCATTGGGTGCGAAGTCGACCCAATAACCAATCTTGTCGTTGGTGTGGGTATTGCACCAATTATCGATATGGTGCTGCAGGTTGCTCCTGTTGGTGAAGTCTAGTGACTCGATTTGGACATTGTAATACTTCTGCATCTCGGTCTCGTAATGCTGGGTGAGTCTGAGGCCCTTCGACTCGTTGACGATGATGCTGTTGGCGATTTTCATCGTTATTGTCGTGTCAAGACCAGACGCCTCGTCAATCATCTTCTTGCTCATGAAGTATTTGTTGATCTGCTCTACCGAACCGCTCATTCCAAGCACGTTTTTAATCTGCTGGCGCGTTTTGCCGTTGGCGCCAGCGTTGAGCATTCCTAGCATGTAACTTACGCTGATAGGCGACACAACGATGCTACGAATACGATCCATATCTTCTTTACTATCCTTTTTCTGCTCGTAGATTGTACGGAACAGCTTGCAAGCGAAGTCAATGTTGTTATCAGTCATTTCGCGTTCTGATACGTTTGATGGGTTGTCATTTTCCGTGAGCAATTTTACGACATTAAGTTGGTTGTCGTTATTGATGAAGGCAACGAGTATGGTGAGCAGCACCACTACAGCCATTGTGCCAAGTATCCAGGATCGTTTCATATCAGTCAAATTTTCATTCAGGTTGATAAAAACGGATTAACTCTCGCCTGCAAAGTTACAACGGATTATTTGAAATAACGCAAAAATATGCTAACATTCGTAGGTCATTCATGGCGTGTGAAGCAAGTGATTTTCAGTTATTTACAAAACAAAAAGGTCATTCGGCAGTAATTCACTCTAGTAAGCACAAAAAAGGTAAATAATTTGAGGGTGCGTGCGCTCCCCCTTTTCGCGCCGTTCTGCGCCTTTAGACGCCTTTACGCGCCTGATAGGTTTTTCACAAACGACTCTCCATCAGGCGTTGAGAGGCGTTTAAAGGTTTTGGGAGGCGCACCGTTTAGTCCTATCAGGCGCACAAAAGACAACAAAACCCGCTAACAACCAGCGGGTTTTATGCGTATTTTCTAGCCTTGAAATAAAACTAAACCTATTGTGGTTAGTCTCTTATATCAACAAAGTCGCCCTTTTGATGTTATATCCCTCGTTCTAATTGTTGTTTAATCCTGTATTGTTTTCTGGAGGCAATTTAAACGTGACGGGCAAGGTGTACCACACGGACACAACCTGACCATTCTGGCGGCCTGGGGTAAACTTGGGTAACGACTTGATAATGCGGACGGCCTCACGGTCAAGGTCCTTGTCCACCGAGCGGACTACCTTCACTTCACCGATGCTACCGTCTTTCTTCACAACGAACTGCAGAATAACCTTACCTTGAATACTGATATTGGCGGCTGTGGGCGGATAGTTCAGGTGAGACTCAATGTACTTCATCAGTGCAGCCTCGCCACCAGGGAAGCGGGGCATTTGCTCAACGCTTCTGAAGATTTCCTCTTTCGACTCCTTGGGTTTCTCAACGGGCTTCTCAATGAAGCTCCCGAAATAAAAATCTTGTTCTTCGTCGCTATCTTCCATTTCAGCATCTTCGCTGCAATTTACCTTTTCGCCTCCTTCTTCTCCGCAATAGGTGCCCATAAAGTAGATCGTGCCTGTTTTGTTTTCAACGATGTAATATACAAAGGGACGCGTGGCGTGGAACTCCACAATCCTTGGTCTGCTGCTAATCCCTTTTTCAGACATCTCAGCAATCGTAACGGCAGCAGCTTTGGTCCCCTTTTCGTTGACTTCGATTTTAGCCTTTTGCTTCATCTTCGACACATAAAGGTCATCTTTGTGACCTTGGAGCATGTTGGGGAAGTCTGCACTCATACTGAATGCCCGTGGCATGCCCATTGAGGAGAGCACGTCTATAAGGCCATTCTCGCTTTCAGTGGTGAAACGAGGCAACAGGATATCTACGTCATGAGTCCTCATTTGTGATTGCCACTCCTTCATTTTTTGTCCCGAGTGGCTCTGGATGATATCGTCGATTGTCTTACCCTTATTGGGGAGCAGCACATACATGCTATAGCCGCCGTTGCCGTAGGGCAGGCGGAGGATCTTGCACAGGTCGTTCTCACCGCAGGCAGCCTTTGTCTTGAGGTGCATCATCTTGTGCTTGACGGTTGTACCGTCCTGTTTTGTAAAGGCTTTGTCTCGGGTTTCCTGGGGATCAAATTCTGTGGTCCACGAAGCCTTGAAATAGACAGCGTTCAATAAGTACATGACGGCTAAGGGATCGAGCTCTTCTTTTTTTACGAGTTCTGGTATCATGCCGTCGGTGTGCTTGTTGCACCAGTTGTTGATTGTGTTCACGATGTTGCTTGGACTGAAGTTAATCGCTTCAATTTGGGCGTCATAATAGTTCTGAATGTCGGCCTTGTACTGCGGAATGATCTTCTCACTCGATTTAAAGAAGATGCAGTTGGCTGTTTTTACCGTTACCTTCGGGTCAACCTTGGACGCCTCATCCATCATCTTCTTGAAGTACTCGTTGATTTCCTCTGCTGAGCCGCCCAGTCTAAGCACATTGGTAATCTGCTGACGCGTCTCGCCGTCAGCACCCTCGTTGAGCATTCCCAGCAGGTAGCCTACACTGATGGGCGATACAATGATGCTGCCATGTTTCTGCTTGCTGATGGTGCGGAACAGGTTGCAGGCAAAATCATTGATGTTGTCACTCATCTTGCGTTGGGATTCGGTCAATTTGATGTCCTGGGCAGGATCATTGTTGTTGTCACTCATCTTGTCTTGCGATGGAGTAATCTTCTCTTTTACAGGCTCCTCTCCAGCATATTGATTGTTGCCGCCCTTGGTGAAAGCCAAAAGGGTGGACAGCAGCACCACGACAGCCAATGTATTAAAAATCCAGGATCGTTTCATATCTGTCAATTTTTTAGGTTGATAAAAACGGATAAACTCTCGTCTGCAAAATTACAACCGATAATCTGAATTTTCACCAAAAAACACGAACATTCGCAGGTCATCCTGTGAGAGCAAATAACCTGATTTACAGTTAATTATGAAACAAAAAAGGTCATTCGTGGGTAATTCACTTGAATAAGCAAAGAAAAGGTGTGAAATTATGGGGGGTACGCTCCCTGTTTGACCCACTGCAGAGATAAATCCCCCATACCGTATGTGAGGTATGAGGGATTTGGTTGTATAAGGTCTTTGACCATTGTTAGCCGGTTAATTTCCGCTTAACAATATATCGATAAGGGCGGTTACATCACTAATGTTCACTACGCCGTTTCCATTAACATCAGCATATGCGGGTATGTCATCGCCGCTTAACAGTTGGTCAATCAGAGCTGTTACATCCGAGATGGTTAAAGCGCCATCGCCATTAATGTCGCCTGACATAAAATCGGTGTAGATCACAGCACCGGCAACAGGAATGCGATCAAATCCATCAACAAAGATCAGTTCGCTATTGCGGAGGTGGATAGAATAATAATCATCAGCAACCTCTGGTACAATGACTGTGATGTAGAACAGTACGCCATCGTTGCCGATGAAAGGCAGGTCTGAGAAATTGTTTCCGAAGACCCGTACTGAACCGTCATTCATCATTGCTGTTATGATGTAGTGGTCATCGGTAAATCGGTCTGACGGGAAGACATCATAATCTTCGTATCCGTTATATTCATTGATATGGGTGGGAATGATAAATCCCTCAGGAAGATAGATGTCGGTGATGAACCAGGTGACAGGTTCACTATTGATCATGCGCACAGGAATTGATACGGTGTCGCCTGGATGCGCATAGATGTCTGATATCACAAAGCAGTTATCTGAAATCTCGCTCTTGACAGTTACTTCACATAAGGCGCTCAGCTCAGTGCCATCGGTGGTCGTGGCGGTGATGGTCGTCTTACCCACGCAAACTGCCGAAACCTCGCCATTGTCACTCACTGTTGCGACTGACGGGTTGCTGGATGTCCATGCCAGTGGCTTGTTGGCGGCATTCACAGGTGTCACAGTGGCCTTGAGTGTCAATGTGGCGCCTTCGATGACTTCGGCAGCTGTCTGATCCAATTCAATAGATGTTGATGGCTCAGAGTCCATCTCGACGATATTGGCGAAATAGGGTCCCCAATCGGGATCAGCTTGATAAGCCGCAGTAGTAGCATAGGGTACGTGAATTGTACGGCCGTTGTAGGTGTTTGGGTAGCGGTAGAACGCATTTTCCCCCACATCGACAGCCGACGGATCGGTGACATAACTATATACCTCGGTCAGATTATCACAAAAACAGAATGCTTCACTACCAATCCTAGTGATGCCATTAGGAATGTTGATGGTAGTCAACCCGGGGCAAACCGTAAAAGCACAGGATTCTATAGCTGTCACAGTATTGGGGATAACGGTATTTTGACAGCCGCAGATCAAGGTGTTGGAAGAGGTTTCAATAAGTGCATTACAGTTGTCTCGGGAATCATAATACTGGTTGCTTGGGTGGACTTTGATGCTCGTGAGGCTATTGCATTCCTCGAAAGCGAATTCGCCAATAAAACTTACAGATGCAGGAATTTGAATGCTTGTCAATGCGCCGCAGTAGATGAATGCAAGATCGCCAATGTGGGTGAGCGAATTGCCCAGATAGACATTTCTCAGCCCTTCACATTGATAGAATGCAAACATGTCGATTGACGTGAGGGTATTGGGAAAGAGGATTTCCTCGATGTTTGTGCAATTTGAAAAAGCACTTTTGCCGATATTGGTCAAGCCCTCGGAAAATGAAATGTCATTCAGGTCGCTACACCTGTTGAACGCATAATCGCCAATGGAAGCAACCGAGGATGGGATATCAATATGGGTTATGTCGGTCAAGCCACTGAAAGCTCCGTAGCCAATTGCCTGGACGGTGTTCGGGATTGTGGTGTATTTGCACCCCATGACCAGGATATTGGAGGCTGTCTCGATGATGGCATTGGAATAGTCGCGTGAATCGTAATACGGGTTATAGCGGTCCACTTCGATATACTCCATATTGGTGCAATTACTGAATATGCTCTTGCCGATGGAAGTGACCGACTCTGAAATGGTGACGCCATACAGCCCGGTGCAATTCGAGAATGCCCAATCGCCAATAGCTAAGCCCCCGTCGGTGTTTGGAAAATAAACACTGGTCAACCCGCTGCAGCCGTAAAAAGCATACTTGCCGATCGACGAGACATCGGAGGGAATGTACAGGTTCTTCACTTCTGAGCCGTTTAAATAAAGGTGATGGGCATTATTGAGGGGATTGGCGTCTGAAGTCTCAAAATAAATACCGCACCAGCTTGCAAGGTCGGTGATGTTCACTTTCGTCAGCCCTATACAATTGGAAAACGCATATCTGTAAACAGTGGTTAACGAGTTAGGAACAGTGACACTGGCCAACTTGGAGCAATATTGGAATGCGCAGAGCTCGATCGTCTTTACCGAGTTGGGGATGACGACACTGGTGACTTCCTTGCAGCTTTTGAACGCATCGCGGCCAATCGTTGTTACGGGATAGGTGATGCCATCATAAGTGACGTTACCGGGAATAATGACGTCACCGGTGTATTCATTGGAATACTGGGAAGAAGACGTTCCTTGGTAGGTCAGCGTCACCTCATTGCCGTTGAGATTGTAGTAGAAGCCGTCCACCTCGAAGTCATGGGCGGAGGCGATGGCTGGGAAGAGGAGTCCCAGCAGCAGGGTAAGTTTAAGGAGATTTTTCATTGTCTTATATATTTAATGGTTAAATAGTTGCTGTTGGAATCAGCATTCAAAGAGGTTTGACCCACAAAGGTAATAAAACAATTTTTTTCCGCATGAATATCTTGTACAAAAAGCAATCCTCAGCATCAGTATATGTTGACATCAATTCCATTTTTGAGTAATTAGGGGAAATCATCCTGGAGAGTGTGCGTCCCCCCCTCTTTGGTGTTGTTAGTTGTGACTGATAACCAGTGTGGCGATGACAGGGTAGTGGTCGCTCAGTTTGACCGGGATGGCTTGTGAGTCGATTGTGCGCCACGACTGTTTGGGCAGGGTAAGGATATAATCAATCTTCTCGCGGGGGTCTTTGACGCTGAAGGTGAAATCGCCCGCCGTGCAGTCCTGCCATTGGCTCGTGAGTAGCCCGATTACAGGATCGTCGGGAGAGGCATTGAGGTCGCCTGATAAAATAACGGGGTATGTTGAATCGGCAAAATGGTCTAGTATGAATTGAGCTTGGGCAGCTCGGCTGACGCTGTCGAAGGCCTCGAGATGAGTGCATGCAAACATGATGGTATCACCGTCGGGGAGGATAAAAGTGCCCTCAAGCAGGCCTCGTTGCTCCATGCGGTCATTGGGATGCGGCAACTTGATGTTGTGCACATCGACAAACTGATGTCGTGTGAGCAGACCGATGCCGTAATGGCCTCCGCTAAACTCGATAGTGGGGCCGAACAGTCCTTGCATGCCGCTGTAGTAGGCCAACTCGGTGATGAAATCGCGATTGTTCTGATGCGGACAATTGGAGCGGTGCGTATTCTTGTCCACTTCCTGCAAAGCGACGAAATCGGGCTGGTACTGCCTGATAAACTCACCGATTTGCTGCAAACTGGCATCATGCCCGGCATGGAGGTTAAAGGTCATGACTCTGAGAGTGTCGTTCTGCCCTTGAGCAAGGGCTGTGCAGGCAATCAGACATGCTAAAAAAATAATGTGGCGGAGTCTCATAATGGAAAAGTACATGTTGGGTGTGGTGTGCAAAGATACTAATATTTCATTTAAGGTGGTTACTGACTCCATCCTCATGGAGGTGTGAATGAGGCAAAGTTGCTCGGTGGCGACTGAATATCAGGTTTTGAAGTTGTTGAGCTAAAGGTCTGAAAAATAAACATTTGGTTTTTTGCTTCATTTCAAGAAGTGGAAATTTACGGAATTTTTATAAGTTTTTGTCAAAAAATTTTTTTTTCTCAAGTGATTAGTCTACTTTTGCAGCAAAATTAAGAACCTTTGGCTCGTTTAATAAAATGAAACTGTGCTTATTACCATCGGGATGCCTCGGTTTTATTAATCGTGTTTAACACCTTGAAGTCATTTGTCAACGTTTTCTTAATATATATTATTTACTTTCAGACATTTAGTTTATGAAGAAATTTTTATTTTTAATGGCAGTGTGTGCGTTATTCACGCAAAACATCAATGCCAAGAGTGTTTCTGTTGAACAGGCCATGGCTATTGCCAAGCAGTTCGGTCAGGCGCAGCCTATGCTCAAGGCTGGTGCTCAAGCCGATTTGAAATTGGGCTATACCGCTATGAACATGAAGGGTATGAATGACTTCTATGTGTTCAATCGTGGTAACAATCAGGGTTTCGTGATCGTTGCTGGTGACGATTTGTCAACGCCCGTCTTGGGTTACAGCGACAAGGGTTCGTTCAATTACAATGAGGCACCTGAGGCCTTGCAGCTCATGCTCAAGGAGTATCAAACTTACATGGAATGGTTGCGTCTTAATCCCAAGGATGCCCAGGCTCCCCGCATCACCTATGACCTGCAGCCCTACGGTGTGTATCCCATCTGTGGTGAGGTTCACTGGCATCAGTTCCCTCCCTACAACAATAACTGCCCGCGTTCATCACATGCTTTGACCAGCAATGGCCGTTGCTATGCTGGTTGCGTTCCCGTGGCCTTCTCAACAATCATGAAGGGTCTGAGACATCCCTACAAGGGCTTTGGCGAGAACCGCTATACCTATATGTTGGATGGCAATGAGATGACCGCATATGCCAAATTTGATGACTACTCTTACAATTACACCAAAATGAAAAATGGCTATGGAGAGTATCAAAGCGCACCGGAGGCATCTGAACTGGTTTATGAGGTAGGTGTTGCCTTCCATACCATCTATTCGGGCGAGAGCAGTGACGCTCTCCTTAGGAATGTCTTCAGAGGCATGATCGCATTCTTTGACTATAACGCCAATATCCAGTACGTTCAAAAGTCCAGCTACGAATATAACGTACAGGCTTGGTATGACATGATGTATAACGAGATCGACAATGGCCGTCCCATTTATTACATGGGCTATAGGACTATCGACAATAGCGGTAACCCCTGCAACGTTGGTCACGCCTTCGTGCTCGATGGCTATGACAGCAACGGTAAGGTACACGTGAACTGGGGCTTCCAGCCTGAGGAATACAACACCTACTTTGACTGGGAACTGCTGTCGCCGAGGAGCAACTATGACTACGATGCCTATGCTTCTGGCTTTAACGCCAATCAGGCTGCCATCATCGGCATCTGCCCCGATACCACTGGCATTGGCGGTGTTGTCGTTAAGAACGTGAATTTGGTGGCCGACACCATGCCCGCCAACGACTTGCGCGCTACTATCGATATTCAGTCCCTGAGCGGTGTATGGAATGGTACCTTGAGGTATGGTATCGTTTCCAAGAACTCTGATGGTTCCTACAGCTCCGTTTATTCCTCCACAGCCAGTGTTCAGATCGACGAGGACTACGGTATCGCAACTATCGACATGAGCGGAGCCTATAATCTCACCAACGGCCGCACCTACTACATTGTAGTCTGGACTCCTTACTTCAACTACAGCTATGATTGGATGTGGTTCCTCGATGATCCCGTGCCCTTTACCGTTGGCGATTGGGTAACTCCTCCCGATCCCCAGTTCATCTTGGGTGACGTGAACAATGACGGTGATGTGACGATTGCCGACGTTACAGCTCTGATTGACTATCTGTTGGGTGCAGAAGCTCCTACTGTAGAAGAACTTCCTGCAGCCGACATGAACGGTGACGGTGTTATCACCATCGCTGATGTTACTGCAATAATCGATTTCCTGCTGGGTTGATAATTATCCGCTTACCTTTTTGAAAAGGTTTCCTAGAATAAATTATTCCTTCAAAGTGTCATGCTTTGAAGGAATAATTGTATATTTGTCATCGGGTAACCAAAGGACAATGGGTTTTGACCAGGTGCTCTCGTTGTTCCTTAAACCGACCTGTAAATATTTCAGAACCTTTAACAGTTGACGATGATGAGACGATATGGAATGATTGTTGCGTTGATGCTGCTGGGAACGGCATCACTCTTCTCCCAGTCCCACAAAACGCTTCGCGAGTGGGGCTTCCCGACAGGAATATTCCCGACAGGCCAATATAACGCCATTACCGATGTGCCTGGCGTGACAGTGGGCCATGTGACTCTCATCGAGGGCGACAGCATCCGTACGGGAGTGACCGCCATTGTACCGCATCGGGGCGACATTTTCCGCAACAAGGTGCCGGCAGCCATCTATGTCGGTAACGGTTTCGGCAAGTTGTCGGGTGTGACTCAGGTGCGTGAACTCGGCAACATCGAGACCCCGGTTATCCTCACCAACACACTCAGCGTGGCGGCTGGTATCGAGGGCGTTGTGCGTTACACGCTCATGCAACCCGGCCATGAGCGCGAGAACTCGGTAAATGCCGTGGTAGGCGAGACCAATGACGGACGCTTGAACGACACCCGTGGCATGCACGTCACGCCTCAAATGGTCATCGACGCCATCAACAAGGCGCATGGCGGTCCGGTGGAACAGGGAAATGTAGGTGCAGGAACAGGCACTATCTGCTTTGGTTTCAAGGGTGGCATCGGCACCTCATCGAGGGTGTTGCCCGAGTCGCTGGGCGGTTACACCATCGGCGTGCTTGTCCAGACCAACTATGGGGGTATCCTTGAGATTGACGGTGTACAGGTGGGTCAGCGGTTGCAAAAGCACGATTTCATCAATCATGTGCGCAAAACCGAGAACGTGGACGGCTCATGCATGATGGTTGTCATCACCGATGCCCCGCTTGACTCCCGCAATCTGGAACGTGTCGCCAAACGCGCCATGATGGGCATGGCCAAGACCGGAGGCATTGCCTCGAATGGCAGTGGTGACTATGTGATCGCCATGTCGGTCGCCCCTGGGAACCTCATCCCTGACAAAGCCAAGATGATTACCTCTACCGTTCTGGCCAACAGCGAGATGTCATCCATCTTTGCCGCGACTATCGAGGCGACCGCCGAAGCTCTTTGGAACTCCTTGTTCATGGCCGAACCGATGACGGGCCGCAACGGCTATCATGTCGATGCCCTGCCAGTCGAGCAGGTACTGGAGATGTTGCGTAATCGCTAAAAAGTGAATGAAGGTATGAAAAAAGTAAGGCTTTTGAGATTGTGGGGCGCCATTGTGATGGCATTGTTGTTGGCGCTTGTAGTGAAAGCTGGTGAAACCGTGCGCGTCGGTATTGCCTGGCAGCCAAACGAGAGGAGTTATGATAGAGCCATCCTTTCCATTGAGCAGGCCGGTGGCGAGGCGGTGATTTTACCCCAACTGCGCCCGGCGGGATTTGAATACGACGGCTTGGCGTTGTGCCCGAACTATGTCGATGAAAGTGGTGTCCTGTATCAGCAGTATGCCGACATCGTCAAGCGCGACACCTATCATGGCACCGATGCCGATGACTTGTTGGCGGGTGTGCAGGCGGTCGTTTTCTTGGGCGGCGGCGATATCAGCCCAACGCTGTTTGCCGTTCCGCAGGCTTGGCACGGCATAGCTGACGACAGTCCTGCTAATGCCACACGCGACGTGTCGGAATACCTCACGATGACCTACTGCTTGGATCATGACATCCCTGTCTTGGGCCTATGCCGCGGTATGCAGATGCTGGGTGTTGTGTCGGGAGCGCCCCTCATCCAGGATTTACCGACTTATTTTGACAGTTTTGGCCAGGAGTACCATTACCTGCACCGCATGCAACGTGATGCCGACGGTAACCGTTACTACACGCCGCACGATGTGCAGGTGACCGACCAATCCTCGCTGCTCTATGCCATTAGCGGCTCAGACATCATCCATAATGTGCCCTCCTGGCATCATCAGGTGGTGGGCGACGTCACTGGCACGCCGTTGCGAGTCACTGGCATCACATCTACCGATGGCGTGGACATCATCGAAGCCATTGAGCGTACCGATAAACACTTTGCCCTTGGTGTCCAATACCATCCCGAGGAAGCCATCCGCAAGGACTTGACGGACCAACCCGATGCCAACCGATTCATGCCGCTTGAAGAGGCCGTCAAATACTTTACAGCATTGATTGACCATGCCCAAGAAGGCCGGAAATTCATCAATGGCCGTGCCTATACCCGTTCTGACACCACCGTTTACCCCAAAACAGCCGAGGAATGCTACAATTTCTTCGCTGTCTTGGGCCGTGCCGAGCAAGGCTCGTTAGATGGCGCTGCCGCCGAGTTGTCGCTCTTGTTGAACCTGTATGAGCGCCGCCATCCCGACGCTGGAGACGTGTCCATCCAGGAAGTTGCCAAATGGGCGACCGAGTGCGGCTGGTTTGCCCATGCCAGTCGTCGCTGGGAGAAAACCGCCACACCCGAGTATTTGGAGGTAGCACGAAATATCTTGGGCGGGAACCGCGTCTTGCCCCCGAACATCGTCGAGCATGACTGCCGTGAGGATTTGGCCTATATCGAGACCGACGGCGTCCGTTACAGCCCCTATCAGAACGACAAATATGTGAGTGGTGTGACGGTGGTGTATCAGGCCCCGGTGCATGAGCACAACGGCAGGAAATTCGGCTTCAGTCATCCCGTGCACTGGATTTTCTACAGTTTCCCTGCTGCCAAGAGCGATCCCTTCGGTTCTCTGTGCGACGAGGGCTGTGGCCATGAGAACGTGAACAGCGAGACGGATATCGTCAGGTGAGCCGATTCCTGTACAAGTCCTTAATGTAAGATTACAGTAGCATCAAGGGCATCTCTAAAGGAGTTTCCTTAAAGAAGAATTTAGCTAATTGATTGATAGTTAACTGCATGTCGGTTTCCCTACCACGGGTAACACGTCGGGCAGAGCCTTCGCCGATAGCATAGCAACCATTGTTCTCGCTGATGTGGAGATCACCGGTGACCTCCAGAATGAGCGATATGTCAGTATGGGTAGCGGCGTAGTGCTGCAGGGCTTTCATGACATTGATGACTCGTGCCATGCCCTTGTAGTGTGGCTTGACAAGGTAATATGATTTGTCGAGTCGGCTATAGGTTTCCAGCGTCTCCCACGACTGTTGGTCCTGTAACAGCACACTGGGACGGCTTTGCTGCCATTGGTCATAGGTCTCAAAACCACGTTCTATCACATCATTGTCCTGTACTGGGCAGGTGCCTACTTGGGCATAACCAAGTTTCTCGTAAAAATCCTGCAAACTGTCCTGTTCAATGAGCAGGCAGGCGAATACCTTGCCCCGGCACAATAATTGACGATGCATGAGCTTGAACAGTCGTGCCATCAGGTGCTGGCCACGGAATTCAGGCAATGTGCCCACAGCATATAGATAGACGACATCCATCAATTGGCCGTGATACAGCAACCGATAGGGCAGTGCTTGTGCCGATGACACGATTTGTCCCTGCTGGCTGCGGCAATAGTTCCCTGATGGGTCATATATGCGCGTGAAGAAGATGTCTAGAGCCTCGTCACGGTCGTTGAACACCGTTTTCATCAGCTGGCGCACACCGTCGTGTTTCATTTCCTCGACTTTGGCAGACTGCTCAGGGTTGGCCACGGCGCGGTCTTTCATAATATGATAGGCGGGATGGTAAGACGACTTGGCGCGCCGCAGCCCGGGCAGACCCATGTCTTCCTCTAGGTTGATATAGGTGTATTGCTCTGGAATCTGCTTCATGAATTCGTGTCGCACGACTGTATAAACGCCCTTGTAGTTGATGTCGCCCTTCTCGACGCATAGGTCAAAAGTGTTGGCATTGATGGGCACACCATAGGTGAATGCCACCATTTTTCCATCGACAAACACAGCCCCGCCAATGGCCCCAAAACGGTTCCAGTTGTCAAACACATAACTGATTGACTCATGTTCCATCACGTTGCTGTCAGACCCTTGGATATGACCTAAGGCCTCGGCATTATCGCTCCACTGCTGCAGCAGTTCAAGGCATTGGGGAAATAGGTCAGGTTCAAGGGGACGGTACTCGTGGTTGGGATAAAAACGTGGGAATTGGTAAAGGTGTTGCCGTTTAGGGCGCATTTCCTTACCCTCGAGTGAGATGATTTTCTCTCTCAAACAGATGTAGTCGTAGCGTTCGGTCAGCGGCTGGGAAAACTCAAACTCCCCTGGGAATGTGCGTTGAAGGAACTGGATTTCCCACTGGTTGAGATTGGTGATGCTGAAGGGCAGATGATGGGCATAGGATTCATCTTTCAACATGCTCACAATCCGGCCGAGACAGCCTTCGCCAGTGAGTGATAGGCGAGGGTGCTCTGCATTGGCGGGGACGGGTGGCAGAGGCATGGTGTGGGTGAATTGTCCGTCATAGACGAAACGCAGCACCAGATGCCCCTCGACGATGGCATATTCCAGCCCATACTGGTTCCAGGTGAGCAGGTTCACGCTGCTCCACTCGCAACCTTGAACGTCTTCCCACCGCAGGTACCCGTTGATAACATCCAGATCCTCGAAGCCAACCCTCTTATATGCTGTCACAGTCTCTTTTGCACTTTAAAATTTGGTCATAGTGCGATGCACCATAATATGTTTTGTGGGACAAAAGTAATATTTTCCCTCTAAAGGAAAGCGCTTTTCTTCATCATTAGGTGTAATAATCAAGAATTCTGTGTATATTTGCCTCAATTTCTGATTTACATGATATATGGTAATGATAACATTGATGCTTAATTTGAAGTCCATGTTGTTGCTGGCGGTAGTGACGATAATCGCTGTCTCGTGTGCCAAGATGATTGGTCGGAGCCACAACAGGCCATTGGCGATTGACACCTATTCAAATGTGGGTGTTGACGAATTCCAAAATCTGATTGCTAACCCCAGTGTTCAATTGCTTGACGTGCGTTCACAGGACGAGTTTGATGATGGACACATCGCTGGTGCTGTTCTTGTGGATGTGAATGATACCGCTTTTGTCGAGAATGCAAAAGCCGTGCTTGACCCCCAGAGAGAGGTGGCTGTCTATTGCCGCAGCGGACGTCGCAGTGCACGTGCTGCGGGCCTGCTGGCCGCTCAAGGGATGAAAGTGACCAACCTGGAGGGCGGTGTCATCGCTTGGCAGGATGCCGGCAAATCACTCGTGAAATGATGCGGCGCAAGCACTACAATGTGGTGGCTGCCGTTATCGAGGTCGATGGCAAGGTGCTGTGCATGCAGCGCGGGGTGACTCGTTATACCTACACCAGTCACCTATGGGAATTTCCGGGCGGCAAGGTAGAGGAAGGAGAGACCCCTGAGCAAGCCTTGCATCGGGAGTTGCTCGAGGAGATGGATCTTGATGTCGAGGTCCATGAGCACCTCGCCATAGTAACGCATGGCTATCCCGACTTCATCATCACGCTTGCGGCCTATCGCTGCACTGCCTCCACGACCGATTTCACCATGCGTGAACATGCCGCTAGCCGCTGGCTGCCTTGGGAGGAACTGACGTCACTCCCCTGGTGTGCCGCCGACGAAAAACTCATATTGAAGTTTGAAAATACCTCTAAACTTTAAACTCTAAACTAAAAAATAGCGCTTCATCAGTGAAGCGCCATTTTTTTAAGCCTCTAGATCGATGTTGAATTGCTCATGCCAGGGCAATCCCTGCTTGTTGAGCACCTCCAGGAACGGATCGGGATCAAACTCCTCGACGTTGTGAACGCCTGGTTTCTTCCACAGTCCCTTGAGGAACATCATGGCGCCAGTCATGGCGGGAACGCCCGTCGTGTAGCTCACGGCCTGCATGCCGGTCTCCTCGTATGCCTTGTGGTGGTCACAATTATTATAGATGTAGTAAGTCAGCGGCTTGCCTTCCTTGTCGGTACCGCTGATGCGGCAGCCGATGCTGGTCTCTCCGGTGTAGTTCACGCCTAGATCCTGCGGATTGGGAAGCACTGCTTTTAGGAATTGCAGCGGCACGATTTCCATGCCATGATAGTTGATGGGCTCGATGCTGGCCATGCCGATGTCTTGAATGACGCGCAGGTGGGTGAGGTACTCCTCGCCGAATGTCATCCAGAACCGTGCTCGCTTGATGGTCGGGAAGTTGATGACCAGCGACTCCAGTTCCTCGTGGTACATGAGATAACTCTCGCGCGGACCGATCATCGGATAGGTGAGGGGCTTATGGATTTCCAGCGCGCCTGTCTCAACCCACTTGCCGTTTTCCCAATAACGGCCTTTCTGGGTGATTTCGCGGATGTTGATTTCGGGATTGAAATTGGTGGCGAAAGCCTTGCCGTGATTACCGGCATTGCAGTCCACGATGTCGAGGGTGTGCATCTCGCCGAAGTGATGCTTGGCGGCATAGGCGGTATAGACACCACTCACGCCCGGGTCAAAGCCACAGCCCAGAATGGCGGTCAGGCCGGCCTGCTCGAAGCGCTCACGATAGGCCCATTGCCAACTGTACTCGAAGTGGGCCTCATCACGCGGCTCATAGTTGGCTGTGTCGAGGTAGTGTACACCGCACTTGAGGCACGCCTCCATGATGGTCAGGTCCTGATAGGGCAGGGCCAGGTTGATGACCATGTCGGGGCGATGGCGTTCCAACAGGGCGACGAGCTGGTCCACGTCATCTGCATCCACCTGGTCGGTGGTGATGTTGGGTTTGCCGATGGCTCGTGCCACGGCGTCACATTTGGCGCGGTTGCGCGATGCAATCACGATCTCGTTAAACACGTCAGGGTTTTGCGCGCATTTGTGGGCGCACACGGTGCCGACACCACCGCATCCGATAATAATGACTTTGCTCATAGTGATGTATCTGTCTCTTGTTTCATTCTTTCCCGCAAATGTACAATAGTTTTGGTGAAAACGCAATTTTTTCAGTATGAATTACGCTAAATGCAGCCAATTGATGAGGATTTGTTTATTGAATCCTCGCCTCAGCGCCTTTTGGCTGTAGCAAGGGGTGCGGTCTCCCGGTTTGTCTATAAAAAAAGTGAAATTATCTATCTTTTTTGTCACATATCAAGCATTTATTTACCTTTGCGGCAAATATCACACGATAGAGTTGAAAGACATGAGAAAATTGATATCATTAGTAATTGCTTTTTGCTGTTTATTGCCGATGAGTGCCCAACATGCCGACATCAACGGCATTTTGGTGGATTCCCAGGACACGACAGAACTCATCGAGGCTACTGTCAAGTTGCTTAAGGCAACCAAGGACAGCACGATGGTTAAGGGCACCACCACCGACATGAACGGCGTGTTCAACATCAAGGATGTGAATCCTGGCAAGTATCTGCTTCGTTTCTCTTATCTGGGTTACAACGATGTCATCAAGCACGTGACTGTCGGTGATGACGGTCGTGACGTGAACATTGGCGTGGTTAAGATGGATCCCAATACCATCATGCTCAAGGAGACGGTGGTCATGGGTGTCAAGAGCCCGATCGTGGTCAAGGAGGATACGATTGAGTTTAATGCCGACACCTACAAAACCCAAGCCAATGCTGTGGTCGAGGACCTGCTGAAGCGCCTGCCCGGCGTCGAGGTGGGTAGTGACGGCAAGATTACCGCTAACGGCAAGGAAGTGAAGAAGATTCTCATCGACGGCAAGGAATTCTTCAGTGATGACCCAACGGTGGCCAGCAAGAACATTCCCGCTGATATGGTCAACAAACTGCAGGTCATTGACCGCAAGAGCGATTTGGCGCGTCTGACTGGTGTGGATGACGGTGACGACGAAACGGTCATCAATCTCACGGTGAAAAAGGGAATGAACAATGGTTGGTTCGGCACGGTCAACGCCGGCTACGGCACAGATGACCGATATGCGGGCAATGTGATGATCAACCACTTCCGTGACGGCAACCAGTTCACGATTTTGGGCGGCGGCAACAACACCAACAACTTGGGCTTTGGTGACGGTGCCTCGGGACGTTTCCAGCGCTTCGGCGGCGACCGTGGCGTGACCACGTCACAGTATGCAGGCATCAACTTCAACGTGGGCAGCAAGGACGACGACCACTTCCGCGTGGGCGGTGACATCATGTACAGCCACAGTGACCGCGATACGCGCACCCGTACGGCACGTCAATACATCCATGAGGATTCCACGAGTTATTATGATGCCAATACTGCGGCCCGTGACAAGAGCAATAACCTGCGCGGTGACTTCCGCATCAAGTGGGAAATTGACTCCTGTAACACTTTGGATTTCCAGCCTAATTTCTCGTTCAACTTCAACAAGAGCGAGCGTGGCGACAGTTCATTGACTCGTGCCGGTGATGCGGCCATGACCCGCGTGAACCGCAGCTTTAGTAACTATTTCAACGACGGCAAGAGCTATGAATGGGGTTCTCGTCTGATCTATAACCACAAGGTCGCCAGCCATCCCGGACGAAGCCAGAGTCTGATGCTCAACTACCGCTACAGCAATGTGCACGAGGATGGTGACACCTATACTAACAATACCTATTACCTCGTGCCTGATAAAGATGAGTTGATCGACCAGACGGCCAATAACCGCCGCAAAACCCACAACCTTACGGGTCGCATTTCGTGGACCGAGCCTATTGGTGACGTCAAGAACGCCCGTTTCATGGAATTCTCTTATCGTGGCAATTACCGGTATACTATCAGTGACAAGATGGTTTATGACAACGAGCGCACTGGCGTTTGGCCTGGAGGCACGATTACCGATACCGAGTGGAATGAGAGGCTGAGCAACAGTTTCCGCAACACGTTCTACAATCAGGAATTCAGTGTAGGTTTCCGTCAGGTTCGCAAGGCCTATAACCTCAATGTGGGTATCTCGGTCAACAGCGCTATGTCCAAGAGCAAGGACCTCATCAATAGTGCCCGCGATATCGCCGAACGTTGGGCTTGGTCGGTGGCTCCTTATGCCCGCTTCCGCTACAAGTTCACCGAGACACGCAACCTCAACTTCTTCTATCGTATGCGCGCCAATCAACCCAGCATAGCCCAGTTGCAACCCGTTGCCGATGAGAGCAACCCGTTGAACATCATTATCGGTAATCCTGAGTTGAAGCCCACTTTCAACCACAACATCAACTTGCGCTTCGGCGATTTCGCACAGGGTGCCCAGCGCAGTATTATGGCGATGATGAACGTGGATTTTGCCCAAAACAGCATTATTTCCACAACCACTTTTGATAAGGTGACTGGTGGACGTACCACGAGTTATATGAATGTCAACGGTGTGTGGAATGCCATGGCAATGAACATGTTGAGTTTCCCCTTCGGAGCCAGCAAGACCTGGTACTACTCCAACCACATCTTCGCCCGCTATGCGGTGGCTAAGGGTATGAATGACGGAGTCATGAACCGTAGCAACACTTTGAATTTTAACATCTCGCCGGGCTTGGCTTTCCGCAACAGCGTCTTTGACTTGGAGGTGCGTCCGCGTTACAGCTTCCAGAATACCACCAATAGCGTGAAGACGTCTAACATACGCAACGTCCACACATGGGGAGCTATGTTCAACGGCACCTATTCGGCTCCGTTTGGACTGGTTTTAAGTACTGATCTGAATTATAGCACTACCAGCGGATACAGTGCTGGTTATAACACCAATCAGTGGCGTTGGAACGGCTCGTTAGCTTATCAGTTCTTGAGGGATAAGCAAGCATCGGTAACGCTTTCGGTCTATGACATCTTGGGTCAGCAGAAGAGCATCTTCCGCAATGTTACCGGCGACTACATCGAGGATGTTTACTACAACTCGTTGGGCCGTTACGGCATGGTGACATTCACTTACCGTTTCAATACCTTCAAGAAGGGTGAGCAACCCAAGAACCGCAACGAGGATCGTTGGGGCGGTCCTGGCAGATTTGGCCCTGGCGGTGGTCCTGGCGGACCTCCTCCCGGTGGCGGCCGTCGCCCCTTCTGATGCAATCAGGCAATAATAACTTGGGACTTCAATCAGATGCTGATAGATGTCCCAAGTCGTTGTTTTGTGGCTATACTTTTTGGCTCGAAAGAATGCCAAAATATGGTCAGTGTCCACCCTAAAAGATGTAGCCCCACCCGTCGTGTCCCGTGGATGACGGCTCTGCCGTCATTAATCCTCCCCATCCTCAACACCACCCGTCTCAACTGTGCATTTTGACATGGACAAAACACGCTCCTCCGCATTTCCTTTGCCTTAATTATTTCACTCTTTAATCAATTTTTTTAACCTAATAAATCATGAGAATCTACAGCTATTTGGATGTTTCTCTGATTAGCCTCATGACATGTCATCATGCGCGCCGATGTGGGGAACATGCGGTTTGGTGCCTGTTGATGACTTGAAACAGTGATTAAGTTGCTAAGTATTAGTCAAATAGATGTATTTTTGGTCTTCTGTATAAAATGCAAAAATTCAGAAAAATCAAAATTTGTTGCTAAAATGCTTTTTAATGTTAAGAATATCTATTACTTTTGCACCCGCAAAATTGTCAAAAACATTAAATTAACGCAATAAAAATGGCAAAAAAACAGAATCAAAGTGCCCGCACAACCCTGGAAGAGGTGAATGAATCACTGACTAGCGCGGCACAACGTATTGAAGACAACAAGAAGTACGTTAGTTGGGCTGTCATCGCTATCGCTATCCTCGCTGTGCTTGCCGGTGGGTACATCTGGCTGCACAATAAGGGTCTCGCCGATGCAACGAAAAAAATCGGCGAAGCTGACCTCGTGCTGATGCAAGGACAGGAAGATGAAGCGCTGAAGGCCTTTGAGAAGGTCGCTGACGATTTCAGCAACAAGACGGGTGAGCGTGCACACCTTAATGCAGCGATCATCCTCTATCAGAAGGGTGAATATGAGAAGGCTGCCAAGCATATCGAGAGTTTCGGTGCTAACGGCAAGCTCATCGGCCCCGCTTCACAATCGTTGTTGGGTGACTGCTATGTGAACCTGAAGAATTATGACAAGGCACTGAGCGCCTTTGACAAGGCAATCAAATTGGCTGGTGAGAATGAGGAATTCGTTCCTGCTTTCATGATTAAGAAAGCTACCGTTTTGCATGAGCTTAAGAAGTATGCCGAAGAGGCTGATGTGTACCAGACGATTAAGGATAAGTATCCTGTTTATGGTCAGCAGAACTCGATCAGCATTGACAAGTATCTTGAGCGTGCAAACGCACTTGCTGGCAAATGATTTAAAAAAGACAATGGTTTAAACACCGATTAAAGGTTGGACAAAACTTGGTTTTGGGCCAACCTTTTTCTAACCCAAAAACAACCAAAACATTACTATGACTCCGATTTATCATCGCATATTGCTCAAGCTCAGCGGCGAGTCGCTGGCAGCAGAGCAGGGTAGCGGCATAGACGCCCAGCGTGTGGCCGACTATGCCACCCAGATCAAGGAAATCGTGGACGCTGGCGTACAGGTCGCCATCGTCGTGGGCGGCGGAAACATCTTCCGTGGCCTCAAGGGTGCCGCTCAGGGCTTCGACCGCGTCAAGGGTGACCAGATGGGTATGCTTGCAACGGTCATCAACGCATTGGCGCTGTCGTCGGCGCTTGAGGCCATCGGCCAGCCCGCCCAGGTATTCACTGCTATCGGCATGTTCCCCATCGGTGAGCCTTACAGCAAGTGGCGCGCTATCGAGGCCATGCAGGCCGGCAAGGTCGCCATCTGCTCTTGTGGCACCGGCAGTCCCTTCTTCACTACCGACACGGGCAGCACGCTGCGTGCCATCGAGGTCGAGGCCGACGTCATGCTCAAGGGCACCCGCGTGGACGGTATCTACACCGCCGACCCCGAGAAGGACCCCACGGCCACCAAGTTTGACCGCATCACCTACGACGAGATCTACAACCGCGGCCTAAAGGTCATGGACATGACCGCCACCGTGATGGCCCGCGACAACAAGCTGCCCATCCATGTCTTCAACATGGACGTCGTGGGCAACCTGCGCAAAGTGATGGCCGGCGAACCCATCGGCACCGTCGTCACCCTGTGATGCTCGCTGCGCTCGCAGTTTTGAGTTTAGGGTTTAGAGAGGCTGACGTGCTCAGGTTTGCCACACGCTAAGCAACCAAGAGTTTTAAACAACAATAAATACAAGAAATACAAATCAATTGGTTGCTGATCAATGATTTGTATTTCTTATACTTGTTGTTTTCTATTATTGATTAGAGGCCCAGCGCCTTCCTGATGAGGGGCTCAAGTTCATCGACCTCGGACGAGAGCGACAGGATGGTGCCGTCGCGGTCAACGAGGAACATGCCGCCTCCGGAGTTGTCTATGCCGTTCTTTTTCCACACCTGGTTTTCGTCCTTCAGTTCCAGCAGGCTGGGCCAGGGGTAGCCATCCTGTTTCATGGCTTTTTCCATAGCGCTCCGCTTGCTTTCCCTTGCGATGGCGATGACGGTGAAGCCCATGTCCTTGTATTTCTCATAGACGGGAATCATGGCCATGCTGTGCTTGCGACAGGGACCGCACCACGAAGCCCACAGGTCGATGAGCGCGACTTTGCCTTTGATGAGCGACGAGATGGGAACGAGTTGCCCGTCTGTGTTTCTCACATTATAGTCAATATAGGGCTTGCCGGGTACCAAATCGCGCTGCGACAGGGCGCTGGCGATTTGCTCATGCAGGGGATGATCAGGATAGTACTTGGAGAGTTTGTCGCGATAAAGGGCGATATAGGGCTCAAGTTTTTCTCTGGCAGACTCAGGATAACCATAATGCTCATTCTGTACTAGTTTCTTGGCAGCATCAAGCACGTCATAGAGGCCCCACAACATGGGGTGCTCGGTATAATAGTTGATGCGGAAATCCAAGCATTCCTTATTGAGACGTTCTGCTTCCTGATGCAGTTTCAATCCCTCGGGCGTGTAGCGCTCACTCATATGCATGTTGTAATAGTCAAATAGCTTCATCAAGGAATCCCTTTTCGCCTCAGTCAACTGGTCAGCCTCTCTCAAGCGGTTCCACTCTTCCCCCACGCTGAGAAATTCGGTTTTCATATGCTCCTTCTTGCGGGCTGGATCATTCAACTGGTCGTACAGTGATTGAAGGGGTTTGTAATAATTCGCTTGTAAAATGCTGTCCAATATCTCGTGGTTGCGGCCTTCAACCCCATTGCTGGTAATCTTCATGTCTAGCCAATCCCTTCCATCAGAGAGACGGTCTTCAGTGATCTTGATGCTCACAGTGTCGCCTTCGGTCAGGAAAGATCCCATATACCAGCTGCCGTTTTCATACTGTTTCAGGAAAAACACATTGTAGAGTTTGGCGTAATCGGTGTGGACATCGCATGAGAATCGTCCGTCCTTGGCCTTTACCAGGTATTGCTCTTCCCAATTGATGCGCAAGTCGGTGCCCGATTCACAGATGATGAGTTCGTCGCCCCACTTGTCGGTGTCCATGGTGCCCTCGATGTGGGTCACCAAATTGCCCTCGCCAATCACGTGGACCTTATTGTTGACGCTGTTAAAGGCATACAACGTTCCAGCCGCTGCAATGAGGGCGAAAAGGATGATCAAAGTTTTCTTTTTCATAGCAGATAAAGATTTGATTTAGAATGTGCAAAAATAGCAAATATTCTAATTAACGACAAAGTTTTAGACAAATAGATTAGAACAGGTCTTCGAGGGTGACGACACTTTGTACCTGGCCACTGTACTCATTACTTTTAAGACCATAGGAGGCGATGATGGTCAAGTGGACTGTCTTCTTTTTAGGTACACGCTCAATTAACTGTTGTACGCGTTCACGCAAGACAGCGTCATATTGCTTGTCAATTGTAAAGGGGCTGCTATAGAACTTGATTTCACACAGGTTGATGACGTTGTCCGACCGGTTGATTATCATGTCAATCTGCATCCGGTTATCGTCATCCTTATTTACTATCCATGAGGATTCAGTTGTGCTGACACCGCCTATGCCCAATTTCTGCTTGATTTTGTCAATCTGCGAGAAACAAAGTTCCTCAAAGGCATAACCGCGCCATGCGTTCAATCGTGGCGAGTTATAGTTCTTTTGCCAGTATTGTGGATCGATGCGTTTTTGCTTATCTATAAAATTGAGATAAAACGAGCAATAAGGGTCAATGAGCTTGTATTTCTCACGTTGCTTTTCCCCAAATGGAGAGTATTTCATAATAAAATCACTCTCGACAAGCCCCTTCAAAAGAAGCGTAACGTTGCCTCCTTGCTGTATGCCAGTTTCTTGAATGATTTCTTGCCTAGTGTAGCCACTACGACGTTTAGCCAGTAATTTTACAACAGAGATATGATCCTCTATGTTTTTGAACAATGACCCAAAGAGACGTTCAAACTCGTTCCTTAACTTGGCATTCTTGTCAAACAGGATGCGGTCAATGTTTTGAGGAGTGCTAAATCCTTTTTCAAACAGCTCTAAATAATGGGGTATGCCTCCGAATACCATATAAACCTGGGCGATTTCATATTGACTCATGGTCATTTGCTTTGCCTTGAAAAATTGTTCGCATTCGGCCAGCGTAAACGGCGACAACTTTATTTCATGAGTTAGACGGTTGTATAGCCCGCCTTTATTATTGATTAGGTTATCTTCAATCCATGAAGTTGCCGAACCACAAACAATGAGCATCAGGTTGTCCCGCTTGGCGGCCCATCCGTTCCAAAAGTATTCCAATGCTGGAATAAATCGTGACCTAGCCGTGTCCATCCACGGCATTTCGTCAATAAAGACGACTTGACGCGAACCGTCATCTTTCTGCCTGAGTAGTTTTTCCAATAATCGGAATGCTTCAAGCCAGGACTTCGGGCAAGTCTCACCTTGAAGTCCATAGTCCTGTAACGAATAGTGAAATGCCTGCAGTTGATCTCGCAATAGGAATTTCTTATCGCGGTCGTATGGCGAGAGTCCTGTATGCCAAAAGGTAAGTCTGTCATTAAAATGCTCTTTGATTAAATAGGTTTTACCCACGCGTCTGCGCCCATACACCGCTACAAATTTAGAGCCATCAGCATTATAGATGCGCTCCAACTCCTCTCTTTCGGGTTTTCGTCCTATAATATCCATAGCAAAATCCATTTTTATTTTCCCGCAAAGATATAATAAATATTTCTTTTGGGAAAATAAAGTGCTCTATTTTCCCAAAATGGGGTGTTTTTGGTTGGGTTTGGAGAAATAAAGCATCAGCACTTTCATCATCGCTCGATACCCTGTGATGCTCGCTGGCGCGAGCAGTTTAGAGTTTAGAGTGACTCCGCGTACGGTTTTCAGACAACAGGGACAACTTAAAGACAAGAATAGGGACAACTTGTTTTTATGGGCTGACGCGGTGATGCTCGCTGGCGCGAGCATTGGTTGTCGGCGAATTATACGAATTAATCGAATGGTATCCGCCTTCTTCGAGAAGTGCGGATGTCATTTATGCCCCCAGTTAGGGCTGTTTTCCTGCGTTTTTAACAATTTGGGACTGTTAAAAAATGTAATAAAGTGGCGATATGGGCCAAAAGCGCCATTTTGTGCGACTTTTTGGCCAGTAATTGGTGGCATGATAGTAATTTTGTCGTCACAAAAAATCTCCACTTCAGGTTTGTTTTATATTTAAATAGGTATAGCAATGAAAAGATTATCAACATTAGTACTCTCAATCGTAACGGTATGCACTGCCGCGATGGCTGGCGGTTTGATGACCAATACCAATCATCACCTCGCTTTTAACCGTATGATGGCTCGTGGCGCTTCGTTCGAAATCGACGGTGCCTACACCAACCCTGCCGGTCTGGTTTGGGGCCATGAGGGCTGGCAACTGTCATTCAACTGGCAATATGCCAAGCAGTCTCGTGACATCAAGAGCCTGTTCCCTGTAAATCCTACCGAGGACCATATCATTGAGCATAAGGGAACGGTCGACGCTCCTTTTATCCCGGACCTGTATGTCGCTTATAACAACAACCGTTGGGCATTCTCGTTTTTCGGTGGCTTTGTCGGCGGCGGTGGCAAGGCTCACTTCACTGACGGTGTGTCGATGTTCAATATCCCCGTGATGCTGGGTCTCATGCAGTATCAGATAACCCCCGACATGTACACCATCGACAGTGACGTCAAGGGAACACAGTATGTTGTGGGACTCCAAGCCAATGCTGCCTATCGTATTAATGACCATTTCAGCGCTTCGGCCGGTTTTCGTGTGAATCGTCTGCTCGCCAACTACAAGGGTTTTGTGTTGACATCGGCTATTCCTCAAATTGGCAGTATCGATATGCAACTTGACTGCGACCAGAGGGGTTGGGGTTTCAACCCCATCATCGGTGTGGACTACCGTCTGAATGACCTCACACTGGCTGCCCACTATGAGTTCCGTACCAAAATCACTGCTACTAACAAGACCAAGACACTTTATGATTCCAGTAATAGTGGCTCTCTGGAAAAAGCTGGTTTTGGCGACGGAATGAAGTCGCGCTGCGACATGCCCTCGTTGCTGAGTGTGGCTGCCGGTTATGCCTTTAGCCCACGAGTGCGTGCCCAGTTGGAGTATCACTTCTATGACGACAAGCATGCCAAGCTGTCGAATGACCGTCAAGAGTTCCTCGATCGTGGTACCAATGAGATTCTTGCTGGTGTGGAATGGGACATCAACGACATGTTTACCGTGAGCTGCGGTGGCCAGCGTACCGACTACGGTCTGACTGAAGGCAAGAGCGACAATTTCCAGAACGATATGTCATTCTCTTGTGACAGTTACTCAGTTGGTCTTGGTGGTGCCATTAACGTCAATGAGCACATGCGCGTCAATGCCGGTTGCTTCTGGACTATCTACTCCGACTATGACAAGAAGGTCGTTTACGGCACAATGGAAGGCACCAACACCTACAGCCGCACCAACCGTTCGCTGGGTATAGGTATTGACTACAAGTTCTAAGAGAAGATATCAATTAGCGATCTTTATCCTATGAAAGACACCGCCGCTCGAGAGTTAATCGGGCGGCGGTGCCTCCTTTAATAGTTGACCTCAACCCCTAAAGTCTGAAGTCTAGAGTCTAAAGTCTGAAATCTAAAGTCTATCTCAACAAATTACTCATCATCGTGTTCCAGTCTTGAGCGTCCGAAACACTGCTGAGCATGCCTTCGTGGGTGGGGAAGGCGAGGCTGTCGTTCAGGGTATAGGTCACCTGCGGTAATTTCACATACAGGCTAAGTGTGTTCAGCGTCTCACCGTTCTTGTATTGCTCGCCCAGTTGCTTGAAATCAGACGCATTGATGTAGTAGAGTCGGTTGTTCTTATTGCAAAGGTAGATGCGTGAGAAATCACGTTCTTCCAATTCCTGCGCGCATTGCAGTAGGCAGCGGGTGACGTCAAAGCGGTCAAAGTCACGCTCATCGGGCTCGCCTACGTTGAACGTCAGTTCCTTGCCTGGATTGTACCATGGCTGGCACACCTCGATGTTGATGCCGTTATTGGCCGGGTCAAGATTCTTGAGTTCAACGCGCGAAATGATGGTTTTGCCATTTTTCACAAAGTTGATCGACAGCATCGTGTGGGCGACCACTAGAGCCAGTACGATAATGATGGCAAGAAGCAGGAACTTGTCTTTTCTGGTCATATCTGGTATCTTTTATTTGTCGAAGGTGAGGTTTACCTCTTGAGGTGAGATGGTGAGCGTTGCATGACAGCCCTCGATCATGGGATAGTTCCAGTTCTCGTCGTGGCTGGCAGGGAAGTCATAGCAAACGGGGATATTGTAGCCATTAAGTGTCTCGGCAAGCATCTGGTTCATGTCGGTGTAGCCGTCACGGGGCTCATATTCGGTGAAACGGCCGACGATGATGCCTTTTACATGGTTGAGCACTCCCTTGAGCCTCAGTTGCTGCAACATGCTGTTGACTCGCGGCATGCTCTCGCTCACGTCCTCAAAGAAGAGGATGATGTCCTTCCCCTTGATGTTGTCACGGTCCAGGAAGTCCCATTCGCGGCTGCCGCCAATGTTGGTGAATACAGCCATGTTGCCGCCGATGACGATACCTTTGGCCACGCCGGTCTTGTTGAGCGGGTGGGATGGCACGGTATATGACGGCAGTTTACCCATCAGTACGTCACGCAGCATCAGGTTGATGCTGTCGGTAGCGCCACGTTCGCCCAAGGCTCCGCCCATGTTGGCGTGAAGGCTCATCACGCCGCTGCACACCATCGCGCTGTGCAGGGCGGTGATGTCGCTATAGCCCACAATCCACTTGGGATGCTGCTTGAAATCCTCATGCGTCATCGGGTCGAGCAGCATGGACGATCCGTAGCCGCCACGTGTGCATACGATGGCCTTGATGTCTGGGTCATTCAGCGCCCAACGCAAGTCGGCGCAACGCTCATCGATGGAGCCGGCATAGCCGTGGCAGTTGGAAAGGGAGTGTTGGCCGATTACTGGCACGAATCCCCATGCGCGCAACGTGTTGGCGGCTTGTTCGGGGTTCTTGTCGCCTGGTTTGCTGGCAGGTGAGATGATGGCGATTTTATCGCCCGGTTTGAGTGGGTTGGGCATTTTGAGCGTTTTGCCGCATGCCAGGGCGCTCATGATTGTTGTCAGAGCGATAAAGGCAGTGATGATGAGGTGTTTCATATGCTTATCAATATGTTAGTTTTTCTTGTAGCTGTGAGAGTCGGGCATGCGATTCCACAAGGCGTTCCCATGGGATGCGTCCCTCCTTGACCGAGTTGACGATCATGTCCACCAGTTTAAAGGGACGGTCGGCCTCAAATCCGGTACTGATGTTGTTGCCCACGCAGATGAGGTCTGCTCCCGCATTGATGGCAAGTTCCAACGCAGTGGGGATGCTGTACTGGTTGCGGATGGCTTGCATGTAGAGATCGTCGGTCACCACCACACCGTCAAAGCCCATTTCGTCACGCAATAGGCCATTAATGGTCTTGGCCGATAGGGTAGCGGGGTATTCCTCGTCAATGTTGCGGTTGAATAGGTGTGCAGTCATGATCAGGTCAGCTTTTCCTGCATCGATGAGCGCCTTGAACGGCTCCAGTTCCTGAATCGTCCAGCCGTTGGTCACATCCACAAAACCGTAATGTGAGTCGTCGATGGCGTTACCGTGTCCGGGAAAGTGTTTCAAGGTGCACAACACGCCTTGATTGTGGCATTCGTCAATGAACCAGCCTGCATGACGCGCGATGGCCTGCGGCTCGGTGGAGAAGCAACGGTTATAGTGCCCGACGGCGGCGCAGTCGTGGTTCAGCACATCAACCACAGGAGCCAGGTTGACGTTCACGCCGCATTCACGCATCTCTCTGGCGAGACGCGCGGCATAGTAGCGGGTGGTGTCCTCGTTGTCGGTGGTGCCCAGATACTCGGCTGTCACTGTGGACAGGAATCCGTATTGCGGTTTGAGGCGTGCTACTCGGCCGCCTTCCTGGTCGGTGGCAATGAGCAGGGGATAGTCCGCCCATGCCTGCAGTTGATTTGTCATGCGAGTCAAGCGCTCCTTGGTGGTGATATTGCGCGACCCCAATGTGGCGTCACCGGTGACATCGATATCGAACAGCACCACGGCGCCCACCTTCAGGTCACGCACATATCGCGCCGCGTCACAATCCTCGGTCACGCTGTCGCCCTTAAAGCCCACCATGAGCATACCGGCGGCATAGCGGCGCAGCACCGAGTCTGACGGCATTTGCGCAAACAGGCTATTGGCTGCTAGCAGCACAATAGCCAGTGTCAATAATATCTTCTTCATCGACATTCAGTCCTATAGTCTTGAGCCTATCAGCAAGAGGCTGACAGCTAAAGCCTAAAAAAGCATTATTTCCCGAAGAAATGGAAGAAATAATAGCATGCGATCCAGTCCACACGTACGCCTCGGGCAAAGCCGATGGTCTGCTTCTCGGCATCGCTTACCTTACCGTCGTTGATGCTGATGTAACCCAGCACGTTGCTCTCGCCGTCGTGGACCGTGCCGTCGGTGTTGATGTAGCCGATGCGTGTGCCGTCGGTGTCAAAGATTTCCAATTGCTTGATCACCCCAACTGCCTTGCCGTCCACGTTGCGAACCGTGCCGTCGACGTCAAATGAGCCTGCCGAATGACCTGTGGCATCCCTGACCACGCCGTTACCGTTGATGCGTCCGATGCTGTTGAAATCAGCATCGCGCAGCACCTGTGCGCTTGTCTGAGTAGCCATCATGCCAGCTATCGCCAGCACCACGACTGTCACGTATAATCTAATCCGTTTCATTGTCGTCAATATTAAAAGTTTTCATTTAGACTGATAACAAGCCACAAAGTTAAAAACTTTTTATCAAAAACCCAAATTCGGGTTCAGATTACCATCCCTATTCACACCATGGTTACAGCCAAAAAGCAATTATGCAGTTCATTCTTACTTTTACTCAACCATCTGATTATCAAAGATAATCTTGCACAACACCAACTGCAAAGGGTGGGGCGGAACTGTTAACGAAATGTTAACAGCATTTTCCGTAACATATTGCAAAGGTACACCCCCGCATATCATTTCACCAGACCAAAAAGCATAGCGATTTTGCTTTTTGAGGCATTATTTATATCTTTGCCTATTCAAAATTGTTGACATAAACAAGATCGATAAAAGACAATAATCAAACATTTTTAAGGATTCAAGCATCTAATAAAAACTACTATGATAATATCATTGAGTAAATATTGGGATAATTGCAACTCCTATTGCAAAAAGCAATGGGAAAGAATCAACCCTTCAGTGCCTCAGAATCGAAAGAAAATAAAATCTTTCGTGTATACAATTTGGGAGACATTAAAGCCCTATGTTTATCATGTTTTGGGAATCATTACAGTATTTATAATAATTTCTCAACTTTATTTTATTTGTCTTGATGTAGCTGATCATCATATTGTTGGGAAAGTGATGACCTACATTAAGACCCATGGTTTAGAATCTATTATCATTTTATCAGCATTAGTAATTTGTGTAATCATCGTCTTGGTCAAATGGGATAAATTCAAATCTTATGCAAAAGAAAACATAGTATTATTTTCACTTCTTTTGTTATATCTCTTTTTTTACCGCTATTGGGAAAGTCTTATCAGGGAGCACATTATTGACGCATTCTTAAGTAACTTTGAGCCCAACTTACTTAGTGATATCATTTTCGTTCTTGCAGTAGTTGGAAGCTGTTTTCTCTGTTATTTCAATAGAAAAAAGAGAATCAAACAGAGTACAACATTATTATGCGTTATCGCACTCGCTTTCTGGGGCTATTACAGATTCCACAACTATAAACTAGGACTTGAGAAGTCCCTATTTGATATAGATTTAAAACACTTAATTTATAACGAACATATAAAGTACTTAGATATCGTATTTGTTTACGCAATGAGCACACTTATTTCCCCCCTCTTTGAGAAACTGATAAATCTTTTAGGGAAACTGATAGAAAGAATCCACAAGAAGTCTAAACAAGATGAAGAGAAAGAGAAGACAAGTATAAATGGTTTTATTAGGGACTATCCTATTGATGGTTCTGAAGATTTTCTAGGAAGAAGTGACATCGCTCATCATGAAATGGAAAAATTATTAGCAACAGATACAACTAAAGGTTCCTTTACCTATGGCATTGATGCACCGTGGGGTTCTGGAAAGACCTCTTTCATGATTATGATGAAAGAACTTGTCTGTCCGAATGAAGAGAACAAACAAAAACCAACAAGCAAATATGATAATATTACGATTATCGATTTCAATCCCTGGCTATATTCCGAGGAAAATGACTTAGTAAAAGTTTTTATGGACGAACTTAGTAAAAACTTGAAGCAATATGATCTATCCTTAGCCAAAAATATTATTGACTATTCAAAACTATTGTCTGCCTTTAATACCGATGAGACAAAGATTATAGCATCATTAATTGATCTCGTACACCATGAGTGCACACTAAAAGAGAAAAAGCAGCAGATTACGGAAGCTATTAAAAGAATTCAACGAAAGATTGTTGTATTCGTTGATGATCTTGATCGACTCGATGCTAATGAAATCATGGAGATGATGAAATTAATTAGAAATATCTCTGATTTTCCCAATATGTACTTTGTTGCTGCGTATGATAAAAAATATTTAATTCATTGTTTGAATACAATAATGCCCACAAAAGGTGCAGATTTTATTGGTAAAATATTTCAACATGAGTACCGTTTGCCTCCGTCTTCTAATATAATAAACTCTATTGCGGTTCCCGGTTATTTAGAGCATCTGTTATCCAACGATGATCATACTAAATTGTTCCCCAAAGATGGGGACAAGAATCAATTACCCAAAATATCTAATTTACGTGAAGCAAAAAGATTTACGAATAGTTTCTCGTCACATTATGCAAATGATATGACAGATAACAAAATAAAAAGTTATTATCTATTAGAATTCTTTAAAATAAGATACCCTCTAGCATTTGCTTTCTTCGAAAGCAATTGGGAAATGATGATAACAGAGACCGAAACCGAAACCGAAACCATAAACGGTAGTAATACTTACTGTGAGTTATATGGTGGTATTAGCGATCATTCATCAACGAATTATACAAAATTCATTAATAATAATTACAAAAAACTCGGCATGAATGATGACGATAAATTAATCGTTGAGAATATACTATCATTACTTTTTGGCAAGAATGGTTTTATTAATAGTATTGATATTCTCAGAGATTATTTTAATTAAATAACTCCCTTCATCAACTATTATGATCGGAATAAAACTCTTCAGTCATGTTATTGAACAGAAATAACATCTGTGGATTTATTGACCAGATCTTTAATCATAGTATTTCTTATAATTTACATGAATGGTATCCCCCTTATTTTTTTGGGGGGTCACCAAGTTCGCCTTTGACATATTCAATTAATGTGGGTATCTTACTGTTAGAATCTCCAGAGGCATCAATTATAGTAGATCGTTTCAAATATGTCTTTAATGGATCTTTTTGATCTTTTTCTTTAAGGGTATCGATACAAAATGGTTTGATTTTTATTCCATCACCCACAGCTGTTTTCACAGCTGCAAAAATAATGTCTGAATACTTGTCTTCAAACGACTCCTTCGATAACACAATAATTAATAAACCGCAACTATGAACTGCATCAATAATTGATCGAATAGATGAAATCCTTGTATCAACAATCACATCTTTAAAATCTCTTGAAAGCATACAGCATTCATACTTCTTACTCTCTAAAGCACTACATATCTCTGAAGCAACTTTTTCATCCCGGTTCCTATGTTCTGACTCATCATGTCTATAACAAATATATATTCTATTTTTCTTTTTAGTTTTGGGTTGTTTAACCGGAGGAACAGACCGAACAGACACATTTGCTTCATCTTTCGTTTCCTGATGTAGAGAAGACTGTACTAATGCCCTGATAGCTTCAGTAATCATTTTTTGGATTCTCTCTTCAGTCAAAAAACAATTATAATCATTCTTGGGTAAAGGGTCCCTTCTTTTATCTGTTTTCCCTTCAACTAGTTGTATCGTTTCATGATCTTCTTGATCTAAACGTTCCCTGTCTTGACCTTCCTTTTGTGATATTTCGAGATCCTTGATTCTCTTTTGAAGCCTATTAATTATATCACGAGAATTATTGCTCAATTTCGTATTAGCCCGTACCCAACCCGTACGCGGTTGTTGCTCCAAAACTCTTGGAAGTGCCTTTGCAACAGCTAGAACCAAATCATCAGCACTATACCATTTTTTTATCAATCTTCCTGTCGCCACTCTCTTTTTGAAAGCAAGAAGTTTCTTGCGTTTACTATCATCCAGATCCGTTTTACTTGCTGGCAGTTTTGTGAAATCATGGTGATCAAAAGCTAAGACAGGAATGCCTTTTTCAACAGCATAATCAAATTCTTTTTCAGTCCAGCTAACACCATTGTGGTCCACACTGCCATAACGACCGCCGATAATCAACAGGTAATAATCACTATCATCAATAATCCTTTTGATGTATTCAAATATTTCCTCATCCATTGCGGGAAACATTTCCATGCCAGCAGGAAAACAATCGAATCTCAGGATTGTCTCCATCACCTTGCCGCGCTCTTCCTCAAGGTCTGCAAAGGTGGAACTAACAAATATCTGATATCGTTTGCGGTGATTCATATAAGTCTTGTATATTATTAACAAAAGTTATGAAAACGATTTGCATGAACAGGGAACAGCTAAAGGGCGAGGCGTAATCCGAGATTGCTACCCTTGAATGTTGGCCTGTTGATTAGTCGGCACGATACGCGACAACCCGCCGCATTGTCTCCCCAGCTACCACCGCGGACCACTTTGTGAGTGCCTAATTCAGGCCCTATAGGGTTAACAGTTGTTGAATTACTATACTCACTGTAGTTATTGTCATACCAATCATTGCACCATTCCCATACGTTACCCGACATGTCGTAGAGGCCCAACTCGTTGGGAGCAAGTTGTCCTACTGGATGAGGTTTCTTACCAGAATTGTCTTCAAACCATGCAATATGGAAAGCGTCATAACTACCAGCGTATAGATAACGCTTGTCCTTACCGATGTTTCCCTCACGGGCAGCAAATTCCCACTGCGCTTCAGTCGGCAAATGAAACTCTAAGCCTGTCAACTTGTTCAGTTTTCGAATGAACACCATACAATCCTCCCATGATACACTTTCAACTGGGAGATTCGGGTTGCCCTTGAATTTACTTGGATTTTCACCCATTACTTCTACCCACAATGCTTGAGTCACCTGAGTCTCGCCAATCCAATAATCAGACAAAGTCACTCCATGGGCAGGTTTTTCATCAGGATATGCATTTTTGTCACCTTCGTTTGCTCCCATCATGAAGGTACCACCTTCGACATGAACCATCTTGAATGACACAATTCCCATAGTAATCACTTCAGTTTGGGGTTGTGATATTCTCGCTGAAGTTGGCTTTGAAATCTTATACCTCTCCAGTTCTGCCTCAAGAGACCTTATCTGCCCTTTACATTTCTCAATTACTTGAAGTGCAGATTGATATCTCGATTCCAAGGTTTGTTTGCTCGCCTTTAGTTTATCTACTTCAGCTCGACGGACTGCTATTTCTTTCTTTAGTCTTTCGATTTCTTTTTGAACATCACCACTAACAACTGTATTCGCCCGCACCCAGCCGGTTCGTGGTTGCAACTCCAAAACACGTTTAAGACTTGTTGCAACAGCTAAAGCCAAGTTATCAGCATTAGACCACTTTGCAATCAGTCTCCCAGTCGCTACTTTCTCTTTGAACGCAATTAGTTTTTCCTTCTTATATTCGTCCTGATCTATTTTATTTATTGGCAGTTTTGTGAAATCATGGTGATCAAAAACCAATACTGGAACACCTTTTAATACTGCATAATCATATTCTTTTTCAATCCAGCCCAAACCATCATAGTCAAGAGCGCCATAGCAACCACCGATAATCAGAAGGTAATAATCGCTGTCGTCAATGATTCTTTTGATGTATTCAAATGAATCCTCAACCATAGCAGGAAACATCTCCTGGCCAATAGGGAAACAATCGTAATTCAAGATTGTTTGCATCACTATGTCCCTTTCCTCTTTTAAGTCTAGGTAAGTGGAACTGATGAATATCTGATATCGCTTTCTTTCGTCCATAAGTGTCTTTAATTTATTTTGCAAAAGTAATGAAAAAATGGTTTTTTTGTTAGTTTTCCTTTAAAAAAGAACAGTCCCAGCCGATGATCCATATTGATACATGGATTTAGTTATGCTTTTGGGTTTTGTTTTCACGTTAATTTATGAAGTTGGCGGGTCAAAAAGAATTAGGCTTCAGGTTGAATTCGCTTGTCATGGATCACCCGAAGCCTAATGTTTATTGTCTTGCGCCTAAAGCCAAATTACCACCCCAGACCCAGCAGGTAGTCGATAAGTACCGTAACGTCCGAGATACTTTCAGTATTATCTTGGTTGCAGTCAACGGCAGCAACGTTGATGGGTTGGGGATTCATGCCCAACAAATAGTCAATCAGTGTGGTAACGTCAGATACGGTGACACTGCCATCACCGTTTACATCGCCACGGATGAAGGAAGGCTCCTCGCCGGCTACCGTCACGATAATCGTGGTGAAACGGCATTGTTTGTTCACTTTGAAGACCACCTCGTTGGCAGATCCTTCCCAAACGCCGTCGGTGCCGCTGGTGGTCCAGGTTCCCTCATTACCGTCGGCCTTCGACAGTTCGCTGGCGGTATAGCCACTCATGCCGTTGAACTCAATCTTGACGATAGGACCACCTGTCGAAGTGAAGACGATACCAGCCGAGTCATTGGGTCCATAGATGCGATAATGGCCGTTAGCGTGAACCAAACCATCACCAACATACATGGTAACCGGATCCTTCACAACAGTAAAGGAGTGGCGGTTACCGTCGCCGGTACCGTAGTCAACAGCACCGTCAAAGGTCACATCAACAGTGCTGTCAGGCAACTTGGTGTAGGTAGCGCTTACCACCTCGCTTTCCACGTCACCCACTTTAGCCTTGGCCCAAATGGTCAGGTCGGTGGTCACGGGAATAGCGCCGCTGTACTCGCTCCACAACTCGTTGTCCAGGCTGTAGTAAATCTTTGCGTTAGGAGTTGCACAGGTCATGGTCACCTCGATACGGTCCTGGAAATTGCATGATCCGGGAGTAATCACGGGAGCCTCGACGGTCAGTTCCTCCTTGGTGAAAGTAACGGTCACATAGTCGCTCATGTCGTTACCCTTGATCGAATAGGCGGTCAGCGTGGTGGTCTCGGTGACATAAATGGGGCCGTTATAGTAGTTGTGGACACCCTGATCCTCTTCGGTGCCATAGAACCAGAAGATCTGGGCATTCTCGGTAGCGCAGCTCAAGGTTACCTCAAGGCTACCGGTGAAGTTGCCGCCATTGGGGTTGAAGACGGGAGGAACAAGTTCCTCGACCACCTCTTCGGCAATGGTAACGACAATCTGGGTACAACGCACCTGCGAGGCGGTGCTCAGTTCAAAGGATTCGGCATCACCAGTCCAAGTGCCAACCCTGCTGCCCGACTGACAAGTGTAGCCGTCACCATAGAACTGGTCGGGGCCATAGCTCTGGCTATAGGAACCGGTGCAGGTGAATTCCACCTTCTTGATGTTGCCTACAGAGGAACTTACGGTGGCTTTGCTGCCTGCGGCGAAACGGTACTGGCTTGCGGCGAAGGCGCCAGTGGTGCAGGTAATGGTCACACCGTCGAGCGACATCTGGTCAAATGAAGTGGCCGAGGTGTTGCTGCCCACAGTTGTGCCGGGAATAAAAGTTACAGTCGTGTCTGCCCAAGCCGACATTGCCAGCAGAGCGACAAAAAGGAGAGAAAACAATTTCTTCATAATTCGGTCAATAATTAAAAGTTAATTATGTGAATAACAATTGGGTTAAGCATTGATTTTTCAAAATTATCCTGAAACAAATCTAAATCTGTTGCAAAAGTACAAAAAGCCCTTGAATCACAACAATTATCGAAAACATTATTTATTAAAAAGCATATGTTCTAAGTGCCACATTCTTGACCTGCCGAAATCGGAAACGATTGTTAATATTCTTGACATTCAGGTTAATTTTACTCAATTTCGGCACTTTCTGCACCTTTGATTAAAAGATATCGAGCCTTCTGCCGTTTAGTATATACCACAAAACCTCTAATTGCCTCCATGAAGCTGATGAATGATTCGTACTGTTAGCTTCGCCGAGATTAAGGTTCTTGTATTTCATAGCTTTACCATAGATAACAACAAAGTATCAGACTATTTTTGAGAACGACGATGAAGAAGTACAAACTCATCAACAACACGCTGGGATGGCTGATATTTATTGTGGCGGCAGCGACCTACCTGCTGACCATCGAGCCAACCGCCAGCTTCTGGGACTGCCCGGAATTTATCGCACAGGGTTATAAGACAGAAATCGGCCATCC
>JAFZKD010000111.1 GCA_017553785.1 Muribaculaceae bacterium
ATCTTGGAGTTCTGAGAATCAAAATAGATGGTGTGTGGGTCAAGTCCTTTGAGGATGAGAGGAATGCTCCTCTCCATCAGGTCGCCGGGAATCACCGTGTCCACATATTCCTTGGCGATAAGATCAAGGATGGCTTTGACTTTTGGGTTCCTGCGGTCAGGTTTTGTCTCAGGATTAAGAAAACTTCGGTCAACAAGCAAACCTGCCACAAACGCTATCAGAGCGATGGCGATGGTTGTCCAGATGGGCAAGTTCCTTTTCATATTATGTCATTATTGGAGTCCTCAGTCAGTGATTGGGAAAGCCGCCTTGTGCTTGTTCAATGCCTTGAGAGCCGCTTGGACAGTCTTGTCATTACGGTTCAAGATGGGATAGAAAGCTTGATTCCCGAAGATGTCCCTTGCGATAAGCGCTTTCAGGTTTGTGGCAATCACGTCTTGTGACAGATTGATGTAGTACCAGCGAGGCGCAATGCCGTTGCTGGCGGCAAAGTCGGCAAAGTCCTTTGTGATAGCATCATCGCTAGGTGCCGTACTCATGAACTGGTGATAGTCCTCCAACTTGTTGAGCGCTGCACGGTTGTTGTTGCAGTAATTGAACGCATAGCGTTGCAGAAGACCTGCGTTGGCCACCTCGACATAATAGTTTGTGATGCCGCTGGTATCACGGGCAACAAAGAGGTCGGGGACAATGCCACCTCCTCCATAAACAGTACGGCCATGCATTGTGGTGAACATCTGGCTCTTGTCGATTTTCATGCTGTCACGGCTATATAATTCACCGTTCATATACCTGTCAACCAGTTCCTTCTCATAATTGAGCATGCCTTCTTTGTAATCCTTTTGGATGCAGCGGCCGCTCGGCGTGTAGTAGCGTGCTGTGGTAAGACGGATGGCACTGCTGTCGGGGAGTATAAACTCTTTCTGAACTAGTCCCTTGCCAAAGGAACGGCATCCGACAATCAGTCCACGGTCATTATCCTGCAAAGCCCCTGCGAAAATCTCGCTGGCGCTGGCACTGAACTCGTCGATAAGCACAGCGACCTCGGCATCTTGGAAAGACCCGTTGCCGTCACTCCACACCTCGCTGTCATCACGTTTGTAGCGGCCCTTGGTGAACACGATGGGCTCATTGTTGGGCAGGAATTCATTAACCATGAGCACTGCCATTTCCATGAACCCGCCGCCATTGCCGCGCAAGTCGATCATGTAACGCTTGGCGCCTTCATCCTCGAGACTGGCCATAGCGGTGACGAATTCGTCATAGGTGTGACGTCCAAACTGGTTGATCTTGATATAACCAGTGTTCTTGTCCAGCATGTAGTAGGAATCCACAGTGTTGACAGGAATGTCTCCACGTGTCACGGTAAAGGTGAGCATTTTGGTGGTGTTTTGGCGCTTGATGCCCAGTTTCACTTTGCTACCTTTGTCTCCGCGCAGCCGTTTGATTACCTCACCATTGGTCATCTTGGGGCCTGTAGCGGTTGAGTCGTCGATCATGACGATTTTGTCACCAGCCAGGATGCCCACTTTCTCACTGGGCCCGCCAGGGATGACCTCAACAACACCTATCGTGTCGTTCACCATCACAAATGAGATACCGATGCCGCTGAATGATCCGTTCAACTCATCGGTGGCGGCTTTTAGGTCCTCGGCGGAAAAGTAACTTGTGTGAGGGTCCAGATTGCTTAGGATCTCAGGAATACTCAGTTCGATGAGGTCTTGCAGATTGGTCGTGTCAACATAGTCTTGGGCAATCAGGTTAAGGATCGCATTGAGTTTGCGGTCGTTTTCGGCAACAGGCTTGTTGGTGGTGAAACGACTGCCGATGAAGATGCCCACCACCACCGCCACGGCTATGGCGAGGGGTAACCAGATGGGTTGACGTGTGGACTTCTGTTTCATTTCCGGGTGGTGGTTGACTGGATCGTGTTACTGGTTTCGTGTGGATAAATACTGCTCTACTTCCTGATAGTGGCTCTCGCTGTTGTCGCTCGTGATATGCACTTGCTCATATTCACCGTCTCGTTCCCACAGGTGGATGACCTCGATGCCTGCGCGGCACAGCAGGTCGACACCATCGTGCATGCGGTAGTATTCGCCGAACACCACACGCTGGATGCCTGACTGAATAATGAGTTTGCTGCACTCCATGCAGGGTGATGTGGTGACGTATAGCGTTGCACCGTCGCTGCTGTTATTGCTGCGGGCCACCTTGGTAATGGCGTTGGCCTCGGCATGCAGAACATAGGGCTTAGAGTGGTCGGCATCTTCTTCACACACGTTTTCAAACCCCGAAGGCGTGCCATTGTAGCCGTCACTGATAATCATCTTGTCCTTGACAAGTAATGCTCCCACCTGACGGCGGCGACAATAAGAATTCTCGGCCCAGATCCGCGTCATTCGCAGGTACCTTGAGTCGAGCAACAGCTGTTTTTTTTCGCGAGCATCCATTTCTTTCAATTTTAATCCGCAAAATTACTGCAAGACAAACACAAAAACAAAATTATTTTTGTTTTTCTTAAAGCAAGGGCGTTTTTCGGTGTTTTTTCCTGTTTTGTGGATTGGTTTATCCCTATAAATAGGGATAGAACACCATCAAAAACACTAAAAAAAGTGATTGTGTGATAGATGCGACGCTACTATATTTGCAAACTGAAAAAGACTGCATAATCGACATGATAAAAAAACAAGATAATAACAATAGCCAATTAACCCGGCTGCTGGATGATGAGCCGGTGGGCATGACTGTACAAGTGGTAAGGGTGTTGGGCGACGGAGCCTTCAGACAGCGCTTGCTCGAGATGGGCTTTGTGCGTGGCGCAAAGGTGACTGTGCTCAAGAATGCGCCGCTCAAAGACCCCGTGGAGTACATGATCATGGGATCACACATCTCGCTGCGCCACAGCGAGGCGGCACAGATCGAGGTGACTGACAAGGATGCTGAGTTCTGTGACATGGAGGATGTTTTTCAAGGTGTTGTTGAGACCGAGGTGGCAGGTGTTGACCCAATGAGTGACAACGTCTTGCGTGTGGCACTCGTCGGGAATCCCAACTGTGGCAAGACATCGCTTTTCAACTGCGTGACAGGAGCTAAAGAAAAGGTGGGTAATTACGGTGGCGTGACCGTTGACAGCAAGGAAGGCTGGTTCAACATTGGAGGACGCAAGGTGCAACTGGTGGATCTTCCCGGCACTTACTCCCTGACTGAGTATTCACCCGAGGAAATGTATGTGCGTACCTATATCCGAGATAACCACCCTGACGCAATTCTTAATATCGTGGATGCGGGAAACCTGGAACGTAACCTCTACTTGACGACCCAGGTGATGGATATGAACATCCCGATGGTGGTTGCCTTGAACATGTGGGATGAGTTGGAGAAGAGTGGAGACCATCTTGACATCGAGATGATGAGCCGTTTACTGGGTGCGCGCATGTTACCAATCACTGCCTATAACGGACATGGTGTGAAGGAAGTGTTGCAGGCCACGATGGATGCCATCGACGAGAGTGAGCAGGAGACGCTTCACCACAACGTGAATTACGGTACGCTGATCGAGGACTGCCTCAAGGAACTGGGGGAAATGTGTCCTGAATTAGACCGTTATACGGTGCTAAAAATCATAGAGAACGATCAACATGCCATTCGACTGCTTGACGTAAACGACAATGCCGAGATGGTCAGGAACATGGCCGATGAAATGCGCCAGCGCATCGAGCGCGACTTTAACAGCGACATCGTCAGTATTATCACCGATTTGAAATATGGATTTGTGCGTGGCGCGCTTGCCGAGGCTCTCAAGCCCAATCCGGATCGTACCACAGGCGAGACAAAGCCCGGTTATTCGATGGATAGGCTATTGACCAATCGGTGGTTGGCGTTGCCCATCCTGATGGTGCTCATGTGGCTGATGTTTGAGATGACATTCACGCTTGGTGCTTATCCGCAAGGGTGGATTGAGCGTGGCATCGAGTTGTTTGGAAACTGGATTGGCGGCATCATGCCTGATGGCATACTCAAGGATTTGATCGTTGACGGCATCATCGGTGGCGTGGGCGGTGTGCTCGTGTTCCTGCCACAGATTCTGATTCTGTTTTTCTTTATCTCGCTACTCGAGGACAGCGGTTACATGGCGCGTGCGGCATTCATTGTGGACCGAATCATGCACCGTATGGGTTTGCACGGCAAATCGTTCATTCCTTATCTCATCGGTTTTGGATGTGGTGTTCCTGCAATCATGGCGACCAGGACGTTGGAGAATCGCCGTGACCGACTGGTGACCATTTTGACTGTGCCGTTCATGTCCTGTTCGGCGAGACTACCTGCCTATCTGCTACTTGTGGCGGCATTCTTTACTGCTCACCAAGGCCTCATCTTGATGAGCATCTATCTGATTGGAATCCTTGTCGCTGCGCTAACTTCCATCATGATGAGTAAGACCTTCTTGAAACATGACAAGACCCAGTTCGTGATGGAGTTGCCGCCTTATCGCAAACCTACCGCTCGAAACGCCATGATCCACATGTGGAGCAAGGGTAAACAGTATCTGCAAAAAATGGCAACAGTCATTCTTGCCGCCTCAATCATTGTGTGGGCGTTGGGTTATTTCCCTCGTCATGAGGGCCAAACACCGCAGGAGCAGATCGAGAATTCTTACATGGGACAGATGGGCAAGGCCATAGAGCCCCTAGTGGAACCGTTAGGCTTCAACTGGCAAATGGGTGTGAGTGTGCTGACTGGAGCCGCTGCTAAGGAAATTGTCGTTTCCACGATGGGCGTTCTTTATACGGGTGAGGTCGATGCCGACGAGGAATCGGCTCCGCTGAAGGAAAAACTGCAGACGGCCACTAAACCCAACGGAGAGCACGTCTTTGACCAGAAAGTCGCCTATTCATTCATGCTGTTTATCCTGCTTTATTTCCCCTGTATTGCGGCATTGGCAGCCATCAGGCGTGAGGCCGGGTGGAAATGGGTTGTGTTTGAGATGGTTTACACCACAGCTGTGGCATGGATCGTGTCGTTCATCTTCTACCAGATAGCAATTAGAGTGTAACAAAAAAGTAATCAAGGCGTTATGAAAATAAGGTGATTACTGCAGTTGCGATGACAGCAACTGCAGTAAACCGTTATTTCGAGGTTTGAAAAAACTCAATAGACGCTAATGACTTCCTTCCAATTGTAGGGCGCATCTTGGAATGTCTGCCTGATGAGCCGGCCTAAGCAGCTGCAAAGGTATGCGACCACGATGAGGATGATGAAGAAAATCGGGATGTTCAGCGGGAACAGGAAATTCAGTTTGGTGGTAAACAGGCAGATTTGGATGATGTAAATCTCCAAACAAAGTCCGCCTACAAAACGCACGATGAAATTCCCGGCTTTTGTGTTGTATATCGACTTGGCCCACTGGCCCATGCACAGCCAGTATAGGTAATATGCAACGGCAATCATTGGAATGAGACTGTATACGTGCAGGAAACTCAGGCTCTCGACCCTGTCGGTGACCCCGGTGAGGAGATAGAACCCTGCCACACCCAACAGGCAATAGATCAGGTTGCGCCATTGGTGGTCGGCCTGTTGATGATTCTGATTAATGGAACTCATCATGCCCATTTTGGCACCCAGGAGCATGTACAGGAAATACAGAGGCCATCTGATGTTGTTTGTGCTGTAACTGAACATGGCAAAGGGGAAGTCACGGTTGAGAATGAAGTAGAACCACAAGATGGTGATAAGAGCCACCGCAGCGATGACCCAGTTGAGCCAACGCCACAGATACAGCCCGACAAAGTAGATGAAGATATACAGAATCATGATGGTCGGAACAAACCATCGTCCTCCATCAGTTATTACCGAAATGATATCAACATGAAAATCGTCGAAGAAGACGCACCGCACAATAGAGATAGCGAACACAACAGGGTAAATGCGATTGATGCGGCGCTTGTACCAGTTGGGAAAATCAGATGCGCTTTTAAAGGGCTTCAAGAACAACGTGAAACCCGAGCAAAAGAAAAATAGCACATTTCCTATGGCGCCTCCAGTCGCTAGCCAATTGAACTTCACATACAGGAATCCGATGTGAGAGTTGGTGATGAGAAGTACAGCTAGAAACTTGAGGATATCAATTCCGACATTTCGTTCTTTCATTGTGTATCTATAATAGATGGGCTATTGTGGTGGCACAAAAGTACATAAAAAATGTAACACTACACCAATAATAGCCTAAAAACCAAACCATATTTGGGTTGGTGACGGGTTATGTTTCCTGATAATGGCTGGAGGACGATTCCGTTAGCCGAAAAGATAACGGAATGTGTCTTCGACACGGGCTACCTCGACGACTTTGATGGTCCAGGCGTCCTGTTTCACTCCTTTTAGGTTATTTCTGGGTATGATAATGGTATTGAAGCCGAGTTTCTGTGCTTCACTGACCCGTTGCTCACAACGGGTGACTTGACGTATCTCGCCTGTAAGTCCCACTTCACCGGCAAAGCATACGCTTGCGTTGATAGGCATATCCACATTGGACGATAGGATGGAGCTGATGACAGCAAGATCCAATGCAGGGTCATTGACCTTGATGCCGCCCACAATATTCAGGAAGACGTCTTTCTGTGCCAATTTGAATCCCAACCGCTTTTCCAGCACGGCAAGCAGCATATTCATCCGTCGCTGGTCAAATCCCGTGACCGAACGCTGGGCCGTGCCATAGGCCGCCGTGCTTGCCAAGGCTTGCACCTCGATCAGGAAAGGTCTCATGCCGTCGATGGTTACGCCGATGGCGGTGCCCGACAGTTCGTTGTCGCGGTCCCCAAGCAGCAGTTCGCTGGGGTTAACCACCTCGCGCAGACCGTCTTCTTTCATCTCGTAGATACCGATTTCATTCGTGTTCCCGAAGCGGTTCTTGATGGGGCGCAGGATACGGTACAGATAATTGCGGTCGCCCTCGAACTGGATGACGGCGTCAACGATGTGCTCCAGCACCTTGGGACCGGCGATGCTACCTTCCTTGTTGATGTGCCCGATAAGGATGACGGGTGTGTAGGTCTCCTTGGCGTAACGTTGGAATGCGGCGGCGCATTCACGAACCTGCGTCACACTGCCTGGTGCGCTTTCCAACTGTTCGCTGGCAATAGTTTGAATGGAATCCACGATAATCAGGCCAGGCTGGAACGACCTGATGCTCTTGAAGATGTTGTCAAGTGATGTCTCGCACAGCAGGTAACATTCGCAGTCCATGCGTCCGCCAGCAATGCGGTCGGCACGCATGCGCAACTGTTGCGGACTCTCTTCGCCCGAGACATAGAGCACCCGGCGGGAGCGGATGCGCAAGACATTCTGTAAAACCAACGTCGATTTGCCGATGCCGGGCTCTCCACCCAGCAGCACGATGCTGCCAGGCACAATGCCGCCGCCCAGCACGCGGTTCAGCTCTCCGCTAGGAAGGTTAATGCGAGGCTGGTCTTCGGCTCGTATTTCTGAGATTTTGATGGGATCCACTACCCTTGGACTTTTTTCGCCCGTGGGGTTGTAGCGCATGGTGGATGTTTTAGGCGTTTTGGGTTCTTCGATATAGGTATTCCATTCTCCGCAGGCTGGGCACTTGCCAAGCCACTTGGGTGACTCGTTGCCGCAATTCTTGCAGAAGAAAGTGGTCTTGATTTGTTGCTTGGCCATATGCGGTGTTTTTTAGACCTTAGAGTTTATATGTTAGACGGTTTGAACGGATTCAACGGCGGAAGAATTCACTAATGGTGATGGCGGCAGCGACACCGACGTTGAGTGATTCGCTGCCAGCGGTTTTGGCTTTGGGAATGAGCAGGCGATGGTCAACGTGCTTCGCGACTTTGGCGCCGATGCCTTGGCCCTCGTTGCCGAACACGACAAAGCCAGTCTTCCCCAATTCACTCTTATAGATGACCTTGCCATCAAGGAAAGTGCCGTAGATGGGCAGCTCGGGAAAGTCTTCGAAAAATGCCTCTAAGTCGCCATAGTGCACCTTGACCCGGGCGATAGCGCCCATCGTAGCCTGTACCACCTTGTGGTTATACACATCAACGGTGGTGCGGCTGGCAAAGATGTCGCGGATTCCGAACCAGTCGGCAAGGCGGATAATTGTGCCCAGGTTGCCGGGATCCTGAATGTTGTCAAGCACAATGTTCAGGCTCTTGGACACGCGGTCGGCATCGATGGTATCAACGGGTTTCTCATACACGGCGATGACATCGCTGGGTGTGTCAAACTGCGAAATGCGGGCCATCTGTTGGCCGTTAGCGAAAACAATCTTGTCATAGTGCTCGGCTGTGCCGCACTGTTCATACCACGAGCGCTTGGCAATCAGCCATCGACAGTTGAAATGCTGCCATGTGTCACGAACGCATTTTGTGCCTTCGGCGACAAACAGCCCTTCATCATCGCGGTATTTCTTGGCAGCCAGGTTTTTCACCACCTTAAGGATGCCGTTGTTCATGTCCATCATATGGTTTATATTTCTCGTTTTGCCACTAACTCGTTAAAGCGTAGCAGCGTTACACAAAAATCCTCGCTCAGTCGCGCGATGACGGGTTGGGTAATGTCGTTAGGCACATCATCGATGGCCGATGAGATAGAACCGGCGATGGCCGCCAACGTGTCAGCATCACCGGCAAGTGTCACCGCAAGCCTGACCACATCCTCATAGTCTTTGCCCTCCATGAAGCAAGTGATGGCTTCAGGCACTGTGCGCTGGCAAGTCTCGTCAAATGTGAAAGTTGGGCGGATCTGGTCGAGCGTACGGGAGAGGTCGTAGCCGAAACTCTTTTCCACATACTCGCTAATCTCACGTTTCGTCTTGCCTTGACGGGCCATAAAGATGGCGGCAGCGGTTGCCTGCGCTCCCTTGATGCCCTCAGGATGGTTGTGGGTCACTTCGGCCGATATCTTGGCCAATGCCAAGGCCTCGTCGATGGTTCTCGCGTAATAGCCCACCGGACTGACGCGCATGGCTGAGCCATTCCCGAATGAATTGTATGGTTGTGGATCACCGTCATGGATCCAATGGGCAAAACGGCCGCCATATCCGCGGTCAGGATATTTCCAGCACATATCCAACATGATGGAAACCAACTTTTCGGGGGTGTGTTGCTCGTCTTCCAGCAACCACATGGCATTTGCCATAGTGAGCACCGTGTCGTCGGTAAAGGTGCTGTCTGGCGTGAACAGTTCAAAGTCATGATCACGGGTCGGGTTAAATTCATATGCCGACCCGATTACGTCTCCGGCAATGGCTCCAATAATTCCTTTCATAATTAATAGAGTGTTTTAGGATGACAAATATACAACTAATTTCTAATCGTGGCATTATTGGAGCCACACATTTTTTTAGGATGCCCAGGGTATGAGATACTGCCCGCCTATCTGGGGCGCGCTATCCACAGGGTGTTGAGGCAGGGTGGGGCGGCGCAGGGTAGCGACGGCGCTCACGTCTCGCCATCCCTGGGTACAGTTGCGCACGGTAAGGAGCGCCATGCCGGTATAACGGCCCGCTAGGTCAAGCAATGTCCGTTTCACTTCGTCCAGGCTTGTAAAGGCCATTCCACTGACCTTGGCAAGACAGCGTCCGTTGCAATCAAGTGTGGCCCGGATGTCATCGCCACAGTGCACATTGTTGGTCAAGTTCTTGTTCATTGTAGTTCCTCCTGTTCTTTGTTTTACACTGCAAAGGTATAAGTGTAAAGTGCCAAAACATGGCACTATAATCAAAAAGAACTATAAAATTGAAGGAAACGCCAAAAGGGCGCTTCCTTCAATCTGTACTATTATCCCATCTTCGAGCGGTAAACGGGACTCGAACCCGCGGCCCTCAGCTTGGGAAGCTGATGCTCTACCAACTGAGCTACTACCGCAATTGGCCGTCAAAAAGATGACGGTAATATCTATTCTTCATTTTTCACGCGTCAGCGTGGTTGATGACCTCGGTGACGCTGTCCCCGTTCTCGGTCTTGATGTAATGAACAGTTAACGTGTCGTTGATTTCCCATGACGCGCGATGGTCACTATCGAGATCCGGATAACTGAACTCAACGGTGTCATCACCCACCTTGAGGTACACGCTGTTCATGGCTCCGTCCACTGCCACACCAGTGACAAGTAAAGTAGTATCGGCGTCGGCGGCTGAATCTGCCAACACAATCTTGTTGTTGTCCTGTTGGCCATCGCCCGTACATGCAATGAACGAGAGGGCAACTATCGTACCGAAAACAAAAACTAATTTCCTCATTATCCCAAAATAATAAAAGTTTGTTTTACGTCGGCAAAGTTAGTGATTTTTAGTAAGGGAACCAAATAAAGGTTGATTTTTAAAGAACTATGGCTAGAATTTGTAATTGTCGGTATCCAGGTTGTCTAGCTCTTCAAAATCAGAAATCTCGTCTTTGTCGTACTCTTCGTCGCCATAGAATTCACTCTTGTCAATTGCCTCGATGTTGTTGGCGTCGGGGATCTTGGGGATGGTGATGAATTCGGTGATGTCGATACTCTCGGCTGGCGGGTTACCCACCTTGCTCTCACAAAGGGGGTCATGAAGCGACTTGCCTGGAACGACCTCTTTGAGTTTGACCTTAAAGAATCTCTCGGTCATATAGTCAAAGATGAACTTGAGGCGTTGTCCTTCGTCCTCGACAAGCTCATCGAGTTGTGTCTCGTCCATGATCCAAATGTCCTCATCGGTTTCGGTGCCCATATCCATGCATGTGATTTCTTTCTCTTTGTTCCATTCATCGTCACAAATGTAGAAAGAATCCATCTGGTCCTTGTTATAACCTGCAGAATCAAGGATAATGTTGCGCAACTGCATGAAGGTGGCAGTTGAGTCAATAGCAATCTGTAACTTGAAGTTATCAGCCTCGTCCGAGACAATGACAAATCTGTAAATCATATCAGTAGTGTTTTAGACTATTGTTTTGATGTTGCGAAATTAGTAATACATTTTTATCACACAAACCTTTTTAAGATTTTTTTTCGTTTTGTGCTCTAGATTGTCGCTTTTTGGCTCGGATTTCGTGCCAATAACCGAATACAAGAAGTCATGCCGAAACCTGCGGCATGACTTCTCATTATGATAACAATCATTGTTCCGACGCTATCAGGGAACAAGGTTGTAGGCACGGAATACCTTTTGGATCTTCTCGAGTGCGAAAGCCACTTGCTCGCTGGTATGGGTCGCCATCAGGCTGAAGCGGATAAGCGTGTCGTTGGGTGCCACGGCAGGCGAAACGACAGGATTGACAAAAATGCCCTCGTTCAACAGGTCACGCGTGATGGCAAAGGTCTTGTTGTTGTCACGGATGAACAGGGGGATGATGGGTGTCTCGGTGTGACCGATCTCGCAACCCATGTCACGGAATCCCTGCAATGCCTCGTGGGTGATCTTCCAAAGGTGTTCCTGACGCTCGGGCTCGTTGAGAAGAATGTCAATGGCCTTCATCGCGGCAGCAGTCGACGCGGGAGTGATGCTGGCAGTGAAGATATAGCTGCGGGAGTGATGGCGCAAGTAATTGGTGATCACTTTGCTAGTGGCGATGAAACCGCCAAGCGAAGCGATGGATTTGGAGAAGGTTCCCATGATCAGGTCCACCTCGTCGCGCAGACCAAAGTGGTCGCACACGCCACGGCCACCTTCGCCAAAGACGCCGATGCCATGAGCCTCGTCAACCATAATGCTGGCATTGTACTTGTGCGCCAAGTCCACGATGTCGGGAAGTTTGCACACGTCGCCCTCCATCGAGAAAACGCCATCGGTCACAATCAGCTTTACCCTGTCAGGCTCACACTTCTTGAGCTGAGCTTCGAGGGATGCCATATCGTTGTGCTTGTACTTGAGCGAGTTGGAGAATGACAAACGACGACCCTCGATAATCGATGCATGGTCCTGTTCGTCCCACAGGATATAATCTTCACGGCCTGTCAAGGTGGAAATCACACCTAGGTTCACGCCGAATCCGGTGCTGTAGATCATCGCGTCCTCTTTGCCTTCATAGTCGGCAAGCTTGCGCTCAAGTTCCTTGTGAAGATCAAGGGTGCCATTCAGGAAAGGCGACCCTGCGCATCCGGTACCGTACTTTTGGGTGGCTTCGATGGCGGCCTGTTTAATGCGCTCATCGTTCACCAATCCGGAATAGCAGTTGGAACCAAACATGAGCACCTTCTTGCCATTCATGATGACTTCAGAATCCTGTTCACTTGAAATGGCGCGAAAGTAGGGATAGATGCCTGCGGCTTTAGCTTTCTGAGGCTCCTCATATCGCGCTAACTTATTCTCTAATAGATTCATATATCTTAAATCTGAGTGCTTGATGTGCCGGTTGTGGCATGTGTCACTAACGGCATCACATTATTATTGGCTGCAAATATACAACAATAATTGTTAAGCAGATGTTAAAAATGAGACTAATCTTGATGAATTGAACTAAAGGAATTTGTCTAAACCCATAAGTGTCAAAAGATTGTGTCTTTTAACGTTTTTTAAAAAGAATGTAAATAAATGTTGCTGCACACATGTTAATAGCGGTCCATGTCGTCCATGTCAAGTTCGGCATTATGAATCAGATCATAGTCTGTGAACTCGGCACCGTCAAAATCGCCATCCTCATACATCACGTAATTCTGCCTGTAGCAACTGCTGCTCAATAGTGTGATACCAGTGACAGCGGTAGTTAGCAGGAGGTATTTCAACAAATTTTTCATATATACTGAATCTTCTTTTTAAAGCGCAAAAATAGTGAAAAAAGTAAAACAATGAACATGATTTAGCGAAATTTCACTAATTTAGCGCTTTAAAATCACTAGAAACCACAAAAATGGATCTGTTTGAACAACGAATCAAAGAGTTGCGGGAAATCATCAACCGCCATAACCACAATTACTATGTGTTGAACGCTCCAACCGTAAGCGATCAGGAGTTTGATGCCTTGTTGCGTGAGCTACAGGAACTGGAGCGCGATTATCCTCAATACCAGGATCCGCTGTCACCAACCCAACGTGTGGGCAGTGACATCAGCAAGGGTTTCACTCAAGTGCGTCATGAACGTCCCATGATGTCGCTCTCTAACAGCTACAGCATTGAAGAGGTCCAGGACTTCCTGCTGCGTGCCCAGGATGGTCTGGGCGGAGAGTCCAGCGAGATCGTGGGTGAAATGAAGTACGACGGCACATCCATCTCCATCACCTATGAGCACGGGCGCCTTGTTCGCGCTGTGACCCGTGGCGATGGCGTTCAGGGTGATGATGTGACAGCCAATGTGATTACAATCAAGAGCGTGCCGCTTGAGATAACTGGTGTAGACGGCTTGCCCGAGAGGTTTGAGGTGCGTGGCGAGATCCTGCTGCCGTGGAAGAGTTTTGAGAAACTCAACGAGGAGCGCCAGTTCAACGAGGAACCCCTGTTCGCTAATCCCCGAAACGCAGCTGCTGGCACCTTGAAACTGCAGAACAGCGCCGAGGTGGCGCGTCGTGGACTGGATGCCGTTTTCTATTATTTGCTGGGCGATAATCTGCCATTTGAAACCCATTACGACAGCATTATGGCACTCAAGCGTTGGGGTTTCAAGACAGGGGATATTACTGTTTTGCCCAGCATCGATGCCGTGAAGGATTTTATCGGCTACTGGGATGTTGAACGCAAAAAACTCCCCGTCGCCACCGATGGTCTGGTTTTCAAAATCAATTCCCTGCGACAGCAGCTCAACTTGGGTGTCACAGCCAAGTCGCCCCGATGGGCTATCGCCTACAAGTTCGCACCCGAGCGCGAGTGCACTAAACTGCAGTTTGTGTCGTTTGAGGTGGGTCGTACCGGTGTCATCACCCCTGTCGCCAATCTTGACCCAGTGTTGCTAAGCGGTACCATAGTCAAGCGGGCGTCATTGCACAATGCCGACATCATTGAGCATCTCGATATCCATGAGGGAGATATGCTGTATGTGGAAAAAGGCGGTGAGATTATCCCTAAGATTGTGGGCGTTGACGGGAAACGGCGCCAACCGGACAGCCAGCCAATCGTCTTTGTCACACATTGCCCGTCATGCGGTACCCCTTTGCAGCGTGTCGAGGGTGAAGCGGCATGGGTTTGTCCCAACAAGTGGGGCTGTGGGCCACAGATTTGCGGACGCATTGAGCATTTTGTGGGTCGTCACGCGATGGACATTGACGGCATTGGCGAAGAAGTGGCAGTCATCCTCAACAAGAGCGGTCTGGTGAACGATGTGGCAGACCTGTATGACTTGACCCAGGAGAAACTTATCGCTCTAGACCGTTTCCAGGAACGCAGCGCACAGCGCATCCTGCGTGGTATTAAAGCCAGTCTCAAGATGCCTTATGCCCGTGTGATATTCGCCTTGTCAATCCCCTTTGTGGGCGAGACAACGGGCAAGGTGCTTGCCCGCCACACACACGATATCGACAACCTGATGTCGATGCCTGCCGAACAGCTTGCCGCTATTCCCGAAATTGGTCCAAAGATCGCTCAGTCGATTGTCGATTTCTTTGCCGAGGAGCGCAACCGGGTCATCGTGGAGCGCTTGCGTGACGCTGGCGTGCAACTGGCTCTGACCGAAGAGGAGACCGCTGGCCAAACCGACAAGCTGTCGGGCAAGAAAGTGGTGATCAGTGGCGTGTTTGCCAAGCATTCCCGCGAGGAGTACAAGGCGATGATCGAGCAGAACGGCGGCAAGAACGTGAGCAGCATCTCGAGCGCCACGAGCTTCATCCTCGCAGGAGAGAATATGGGTCCTGCAAAACTGGAGAAGGCCCGAAAACTGGGAATTGACATTATTGACGAGAATCAGTTCCTGCAAATGTTAGAGTGATTGATGAAACGGACTTTTAGCATTGTGTTATCGATGCTGTTGACTTTAAATGTGGCGACATCGGCCCAAGAGGTAGAATCGTTTGTGGCTGGTCTGCTGAACCGTTATCCCAAGTCCCGGTTACTGGATATCTATAAATCAAGTTTCCAGGACTATATGGGTGCCGAGCACCTGGTGGGTGACACGGCAAGCGTTAGCGCCTATCTGGAACGAGAACTCGCTTCGGCAGGGCTTGATGATTTGATGCCGTGGTATTATGAGCCATGTGGTATGCGCGGTAATTACGTCAGGGTGAGTCTGCGGGCCGTCAACGAGGGTTTCATCACCGCCGAGGCTTTGCTGGACGCATTCATCAGCAGTGCGAACACAACAGAGCGTCCATCGGTTGAACAATGGGCGGCCAGGTGGCATGAGATTGTCGGAGTCATCGACCTGATGGAGCTGTCGTTGCCGTTTTACGGACAGGACACACGGTTTATCGATGATATGCTGAGCCAGGGTAAATATGCGCTCAGTCACTCTCCTGAGTATCGTCAGGCCTACAATCCGCATTACCGTATCGTCAGACGCGATATCTTTGAGCGGGATATTCTGCCATCACTTCCCTGTCGTTGCTGCCAGTAAATATCTAATAACAAAGAATGCCCCGCTCGAGACCTTCACAGGAAGAGCGGGGCTTGTTCATTGCTCACACTGAGCACACATGCGAACGTTTATAAAATTCAAATCCGTATATCTTAATTATCGATGCTCTTTGTCACGGTAGGGCAGGATATCACCGTAGATGGTGATGGGGATTCCACCGGTGATTCGAGCCACAGCATGCTTGCCGTTGTGGAAAAGGGTGATGGAAACATGTGCGTTGACTTTGCTGCTGATCAAGTTGTAATCCAGATGGATGTCGCCATTGTCATCACACTTGATGCGCTTGTCCTTCACTTGGCCTTTGCCGGTCCATCCGCCAATGCCGTTGCTGCCAAATTTGCCGTTATTTAGTGCAACCTGGACGATGCCGTCATTATCTTGAACGAGAACGAAGTTGGAGTTGCTGTTGATATCATAACGACAGTAACCCGTGTTGCCTAGTTGAATGTTTTCGGCTACGAGGACAAAATAGCCACGCTTCAATGAGTTGCATGCCTTGGCATAGGCAATATCGTCATTGAGCATGCGCAAATTCTTCTCTCGTTCTTTGATTTCTTCCTTAGTCTCGGTTACAGGAACGGCTGGAGTCAACATCTGAAGTTGTACTCCTTCTTCCTCATCATTTACTATTTCGTTGGTCTGCGCTGTGGCACAAATGCCGGTTGCCAACGCTAATGCCAATGCTATAAAAAACTTATTCATTGTTGTATCGTTTTTTTAGTTTATGATTATTGTTTTCCTTTTAGACACTGATTATTTAAAAATGTTTAATTTTGCACTGTAAAAAAATAAGAATCCGATGGAAAGAAAAAGAAATATGAAACTTGGCACGAGGTTGTTGGTGCTGTTGTGTATGATGGCTTTTGGGCTGGTGCTGCTTTCGATTGCAAGTGTTCTGTTGGCAAAAAGTGATATGCTTATCCAGCTTACGGCCCAAGATATTCTTGTGTTTATCGTACCGGCTGTTGCCGCCATGGCGATATTTTATCGCCGTCCGTTGCATGCGATGCAACTGGATCGTGCCCCCAGTTGGCGGGCTATCATGGTGGTCGTTCTGTTCTATTTTTTGTCATTGCCAGCTATGAACTGGCTAGTTGAGTTCAACAAGTCAATGGCGCTTCCAGCATCGCTGAGTGCGATAGAGGAGGCGATGAGGGTTGCCGAGGATGCTGCAGCCGAGCTGACTGAAGACCTGCTCAGTTTCAAGAGTGTGGGCATGCTGATCGCATGCACTCTGGTCGTTGGTTTTATGGCTGGCCTGAGCGAGGAGATGCTGTTTCGTGGTGCCATGTTGCGCACGATGCAGGATAGCCGCCTGGGACCGCATGCCGCAGTGTGGATTGTGGCTATTTTGTTCAGTGCGTTCCACTTGCAGTTCTATGGTTTTATCCCTCGCATGGTGTTGGGCGCATGGCTAGGCTATCTGCTCGTGTGGACACGAAGCTTGTGGGTACCCATCATCGCGCATACCTTAAACAACAGCACGGTGGTCGTGTTGAGCTACCTCGCCAACATTGGTGTCGTGGACCAAGATATGGGTGACACAATAGGTCTTCCTGCCGACGGTGCCTTCCCATGGCTCGCCTTGTGCAGCTTAGTCGCTTGCCTGGCTCTTGCCCTGTGGGCCGGAAAACATATCACGCATTCTGAAAAAAAACCGCAAATTTGATTCTTTATCACAAAAATATCTTACCTTTGTAGCTTGGTGTTTGGCGCACCAGCGGCAAATTTCGGATCGGCCTATATTAATAGGCTGATATTAAATTATTTATAGATATTAACACAAAAATACTATACCGTTATGATGAAGAAATTTATCCTTATTGTGTGTGGCTCATTTGTCGGAGCTTTTCTTGCGTTCCTGATTTTTTTATTCGTGGGAATGATTATGAGCTTTTCCATCATGGGATCGATGTCCATGAAGGGCAATAAAGCCCCTGTTAGCATCGGCAAACACTCCATCTTGAAAATTGACCTTGGCACAACGATACAGGAGCGGGGCGATGTCGAGCCCATGGACATGATGTCTTTGTTGCAAGGCGAGGGCCTTCCCTCAACGTTGGGTTTGAACACCTTGATCTCGGCTGTCGAGAACGCGGCCCAAGACGATAAGGTGGATGGCATCTACATCGAGTGCAATGGTGTGAGTGCCGCTCCGGCAACGCTCGAGAAGGTGCGCCACACGCTCAAACAGTTCAAGAAATCCGGTAAATGGATTGTGGCTTACGGCTACGAGGGTATCAATCAATCGGACTACTATCTGGCTAGTATTGCCGATAGCATCTTCCTGAACCCAGTAGGTGCGCTTGACCTTCATGGACTTGGCAGTGTGACGCCCTACATGAAGAAAATGTTTGATAAGATTGGTGTCGAAATGCAGGTTGTTCGTGTCGGTTCTTTCAAGAGTGCTGTTGAGCCTTATATGCTTGACGACATGAGCGAGGCCAACCGCCTGCAGCAAGAGCACTATCTGGGTGCCATCTGGAAAGAGATGCGCGACAGCATAGCCGCCGACCGCAAAATGACATCCGAGGCTTTGAACGCGTTGTGCGACAGCGTTCTTCTCACTTTTGACGCAAAAGATCTCGTCACGCTGAAACTGATTGATAAATTGGTTTATGGCAACGAGATGGACGATATTCTTCGTGCAAGAACCGATGTGGACAAGAAAGATGATTTGAACTTTATAAGCCCTGAGGACCTTGCCTCAGATGTTGAGGCAAGTGTGTTGGGTGACCACATCGCTGTTGTTTATGCCGTAGGTGAGATTTACAGCACCAGTGGCGACAGCAACGAGGACATCAATGGACAAGAACTGTCAAAGACCATTCTCAAACTCAAGGATGACGATAAGGTGAAGGGTATGGTGCTCAGGGTGAACTCACCCGGCGGTAGCGCTTTTGCCAGCGAGCAGATTTGGAAGGCCATCCAGGACTTCAAGGCTGCAGGCAAGCCGGTTGCCGTGTCAATGGGTGATTATGCGGCATCCGGTGGCTATTATATCTCATGTAATGCCGACCGCATCTTTGCCGAGCGCACCACAATCACTGGATCGATCGGTATCTTTGGCATGATTCCTTCAGTCAACGAGTTGGTTGAGAACAAGCTAGGCGTCCACATGGCATCGGTAAAGACCAACGAGAACGCCGACATGGGTGCAGTGGGCAAGAAGCTCACGCCTGCCCAGTTAGCGGCATTGCAGAACATGGTGAACCAGGGTTATGAGCTCTTCACCAAGCGTTGCGCTGATGGCCGCCACGTGAGTCAGGACTCCATCAAGAGCATTGCCGAGGGTCGCGTGTGGGACGCAGTCACCGCCAAGCAGATTGGACTGGTTGACGAGTTCGGTGGTATTAAGGAGGCTGTGGAATGGGTTGCCAAGAAGCTCAAATTGGGTGATGACTACAAGACTCAGAACTATCCTGCTATCAAGGATCCGTTCGAGGTGTTCCTCAACAAGTATATGGCGAAGAATTACCAAACCCGTTTGCAGCAGGAAATGGGGCCATTATATGATTATCACAAACGTCTTCAGCGCATCATGAACCGTGATCGAGTACTGTGCCTGATGCCTGAATCTGAAATTGCTTATTAATCATCACCATTAAATAAAAATCAAGGTCTAAAATCTCAAGGTAATAATGGACCTTTCCAAGTTACTGAACAAGGAACAACGCAAGTCGATCATGGACGCACTCCTGACGCCGTTCTCATGGGGGTACGGCGCTGGTGTGTGGCTGCGCAACACGGCATTCAACATGGGCTTGCTGCCTCAGGAGGAATTTGATGTGCCCGTCGTATCGGTGGGTAACATCACTGTGGGCGGCACTGGAAAGACCCCCCATGTGGAATACATTGTTGAGGCACTTTATCGCCGCTATCATGTGGCGGTGCTGAGCCGTGGCTACAAGCGCAAGACCAAAGGGTTTATCTTGGCAAGTAACAACATGACTCCACGCGACATCGGGGATGAGCCTTATCAAATCTACCGCAAGTATAGCGGGCTGATTATCCTTGCCGTGTGTGAGAAACGTCGCAAAGGCATTCGTGAGCTCTTGCGCATCGATCCCGACATCAACCTTATCCTGTTGGACGACGGTTTCCAGCACCGATATGTGAAACCCAAGGTCAACGTGGTGCTGGTGGATTACAACCGTCCGCCGTTTGAGGATAAACTGATGCCGTTGGGCACTTTGCGAGAACCCGCCGAGCGTCTGTTGCGATGCGACATGGTGGTCGTGACAAAATGTCCTAGTGACTTAAAGGCCATGGACATCAGGATGATTAAGAAAAACCTTGATTTATTCCCTTCGCAGCAACTGTATTTCAGTAATATCCGTTATGCCGACCCCATTCCTGTCTTCCCCGTACAGTCGCCGCAGTTCTCATCGCTGCAATGGTTGCGCGATGATGATACGATTCTGTGTCTGACCGGCATTGCCACACCCAAACCTCTGGTGCGGTATCTGCGTTCATTCCCGGCTAAGGTCAAGGTGATGCACTTCGATGATCACCACTTCTTCACCCGTCGCGACTTTTCGGACATCTTTAAGGTGTATAACGGACTTGAAGGGAAACGCAAGCTCATCATTACCACCGAGAAGGATGCGGTACGCATCTTGAATAATCCTTACTACCCGCCAACGATGCGTAATTGCATTTATTATATTCCCATGAGGGTGGGATTCCTTGAGATGGAGGGACCCAATTTCATTGAGAGCCTTGTTGAAAAGATCGACGAGCAAGGCGAGCCATGATCTAATCTATTAAAAAACGAATAACCATATCAAAAAGAAAGGAATGTTTATGGCAAAAGAAACCAACTTGCTGGATATGATCCAAGAAACCAGCGAATACATTAAGAAACGCGTAAACAACAGACTCCCGAAGACTGCTATCATTTTGGGAACCGGTCTTGGTGCGGTGGTCGACCACATTGATATTGAGGTTGAGATTCCTTATGGTGAGGTGCCTAACTTCCCTGTCTCGACCGTCCAGGGCCATAAGGGCCGGCTCATCTTCGGCACGTTGGGCAACAAATACATCATGGCGATGCAGGGTCGTTTCCACTACTATGAGGGTTACACGATGCAACAGGTGACATTCCCCATCAGGGTGATGAAGGCGTTAGGTGTCAAGACCCTGTTTGTTTCAAACGCTTCGGGCGGTATGAACCCCGACTTCAAGGTGGGAGACCTGATGGTGATTACCGACCACATCAATGTGTTCCCCGAGCATCCGCTGCATGGCAAGAATATCGATGAGTTGGGTCCGCGCTTCCCCGCCATGGTTGACGCCTATAGCCCCCGTCTCATCCAGATGGCACGTGACATCGCCAAGGAGAAGGGCATCCGCCTGATGGAAGGTGTCTATGTGGGCACCCAAGGACCCACCTTTGAGACTCCTGCCGAGTACCGCTACTTTTGGCGCATCGGTGGAGATGCCGTGGGCATGAGCACCGTTCCCGAGGTAATTGTGGCTCGTCATGGGGACATGGAGGTGTTCGGCATTTCAATTATCACCGATTTGGGCGTGGAAGGGGCTGTAGAAAAGGCTTCTCACGAGGAGGTGCAGAAGGCGGCAGCGGCCGCCCAACCTATTATGGCGATGCTCGTGAGGGAAATCATCAATCGTTTCGATGAGCAGTAAGCCTTGGAATGGCATAATAGACCGAGTTTTATCATGACAATTACCGCCCCGACGGGCGGTGATTGTTTATCAGATATCATTTTGTTATGAAAGAGACCGAAATATCGACTTTGGGAGAATTTGGATTGATAGACCACATCACCCGCTCATTTGCTGTACGCAACGAGTCCACCCGTCGCGGGGTGGGCGATGACTGCGCAGTCATCAACTACGGCAAGGATCGTGAGACCTTAGTCACCACCGACCTGCTGCTCGAGGGCATCCACTTTGACCTGACCTACGTGCCCTTGATGCACTTGGGTTACAAGGCGATAGTGGTGAATCTGAGCGACGTGTATGCCATGAACGGCACGCCGCGTCAGGTGACCGTGTCGTTGGGTATCAGTAAGCGGTTCACCCTGGAGCACATCGAACAGTTGTACGAAGGCATGCGCATTGCCTGTGAGCATTATGGCGTTGACCTGGTGGGCGGCGACACGAGCGCATCGGTCACGGGATTGATCATCAGCGTGACCTGCTTGGGAGAGGCGGCAAAAGGAGATATCGTTTACCGTACCGGAGCCAAGGATACCGATCTCATCTGTGTGAGCGGCAACTTGGGTGCGGCCTATATGGGTTTGCAGCTGTTGGAGCGGGAGCGTCGCGTTAGTGCCGAAATGAAAGATAAGGATTTCCAGCCCGACTTTTCGGGTAAGGAGTATATCATTGAGCGGCAACTCAAACCTGAGGCAAGGAGAGACGTGATTGAGGAATTGCATGAACTGGGCATCCGGCCGACCGCGATGATGGACGTGAGCGATGGCCTGTCCAGCGAGCTGCTGCACATCTGTAAGGATTCGGGAGTGGGTTGCAGGGTCTATGAGGACCGCATCCCTATCGACTATCAGACAGCCCTTATGGCCGAGGAACTGAACATGAATCTTGTCACTGCGGCCATGAACGGTGGTGAGGATTATGAACTCTTGTTCACCGTGCCTCTTGCTGACCATGACAAAGTCGAACGCATGAAGACCGCTAGGCTCATCGGCCGCATCACCAAGCCCGAACTTGGAGCCTATATGGTAACCCGCGATAATCAGGAACTCGCTATCCAGGCCCAAGGCTGGAATGCTTTCAAATCTGGCCCGGCCGAAGGGTAAACGTGTCTTTTGAGAATCCCTGCCGGATTGCAGGAAAGGTGTTGGACTTTCTGTAATCCGCTTTTTTTGTTTCAAATTCACGGTTTGAGTTAAAAATGTGGTTTCAAAATGACGCTTTTGGGTGCATTATTATGTTATTTCGATGATTTTTTGCCGATTTTTGCTAATTAGTGTTAAATATTGGCATTTTTTAATCGAAAAATTAGGATATAAAAAATATTTGGCGTTATATTTGCAAAGGTTTTCATGGTATTAGTTTTTAAGATTAAGGTAAATTGATTGTCGGGAGACAGGTAGATTTTTCCGAAATGTTTAAGGTTTATGTTAATGGTATTAGAAGGTTAATTAGTTAAAACAAGCCCTTGACGTCGAGTCAAGGACTTGCTTTTTAGGTATATACTTCACTGGTTTTAAATGGCTGTTTTGTTGTCATTTTGAACAACGTTTGTTAATAAACGTTAAAATCAATTTTGCCGTTAAACCTTCTATGTTTTATTTAGTCAATATAACAAATCAATGAAGATTTATAGGCTTCAAACGATTAAAACTGACTTTTTCTTAATAATAAAACACTTCAACCTTGTGCCGAACTGCTGACGAAGCATCACTAGACACAGAACATATAGGTCCCGCCTGACAAAAAAGTCTCGGGACTTTTGTTTTTGTGCCAGCTCACAATAATAGTTTAATGTTAATCGCGATGCTCTAGCTATGTTTTTTTGAGCTCACCCGATATGACTGGGGAATGTGGATGCTTTTGTTTTGGTTACATTTTCAGATAGAAATCACCTGTCAGGGAGACGTATTCGCTGGTGAAGGCGCCATCGTTGTGGGCTATGGTCAGTGTGTTCTCATGATAAGGGATATCGTGGCGTGAGAGCAACCATAGGATGCGCTTTGCAGCTCCGCCCTCAACGGGGATGATACGGGTGAGACAGCATACTGGCAGCGAGGCAAAGGTTGCCGCCTCGATGATGGTGCCTTCGGCCTCGGTGGGCGAGATGAGCGCCAACGATCCGTCATCGGTCAGTCGTTGGGCCGCACCCTCGATGAGTTGGCGGTAAGAAAGCGTCGCAGTGTGGCGTGCTAACGTGCGCGCCGCATCAGGTGGCAGCAGGCTATCGGTGAAGTAGGGTGGGTTAGAGACAATCAGGTTATAGCTCTCACGGCTTCCCAGCTTGTTGAAATCCTGCAATTGGGCTGTGAGCCGATCGCTCCAGGGTGAGTTGGCGAAGTTTAGTGCCGCTTCCTCGATAGCTCCCGGGTCGATGTCGATGCCCTTGATGAGTGCGTGCTCGTTGCGCTGCGCTACCATCAAGGCTATCACACCGCAGCCGGTCCCCACGTCGAGCACGCGTTGCGCCCCGCAGACAGGGCACCATGCCCCCAGAAGGACACCATCGGTGCCCACTTTCATCGCCGTGCGGTCATTCACGACCGCAAACCGCTTGAACCTAAATATCTTTTCTCTTCCCATTTCTGTCGGCAAAGATAGCTATTTTGTCGATACTTTTTGGGCGTGTTAGCACTGGTTTTTAACACGATGGCATGATTTTTGCATTTCGGAGGAGCATGCTATATTGTTAAAAATGTTACATTTAGCATTTTTTCACTATCAAAAAAAGCACTTGTATCACTTTACTTTATAACTTGCGGCAGTTTTAAAAGATTTTTATACAGTTCTTAAACTTTTTAAAAGTATTGTGGTCTAAAAGACAAACGAAATTAATGGATTTTTAAAACGTAATTGATTATGAAGTACCGACTTTTAACATTGTTAGGCTTGCTGGCGTTTTCCGCCGGATCGATGATGCAGGCCCAGGACTATGACGACATCTATTACGATGCGTCCAAGTCCTCAACAGGTACGACCAAGGAGAAGACTAAGGTCGTTAAGCCTGTTAAGACGATCGCTGTTTATGGCGATGTGCCAGAAACCTATAAGGTGACGGCCCAGAGTAATTACCGCGTTGAACGTGATGAGGACGAGTACAACCGCCATGGTGAGTATGCGCCCCAGTATGAGGTGGACATCAACGGCGATACTGTCTATTATGATGAGGAGACATTCGCCAACACTCGTCGCATTGAACGCTTCTACAACCCTGACGTCGTGATCCTGAGCGATGATGATGACCTCGTGGAACTTTACTATGACGAGTCTCCCACAATTAATCTGTTCATAGGTGACGATTGGGGATTTGGTCCCTCCTATGGATGGGCTTCGTCATACTATTCCTGGTATACCTATGACTCATACTATCCTTGGTATTACGGATGGTATGGCCCTTGGTATTATCCTTGGCGTTATGGCTGGTATTCTTCCTATTATTGGCATGGATATTGGAATTATTACCGTCCCGGTTGGATTCATGGTTGGGATCACTGGGCATGGGATGGCGGTTGGCATAATCATGGCTACTGGAATGATCATCATAACAGGCCTATCTACAATAACAGTCATTCAGGAACAAGTGTCGACAGACGTCGCGTTGGGCTTGCCACTAATCGTAATGGGCGTGGTCGTGTAGATGCTGCTGCACCACATACTAACCGCAACAGTATCGCAGCCCGTGGCGCTGACCGCACCAGCCGCAGTGGTGTGGGTACTGCAACGAATCGCTCCCGTGGCGGATATGCCTCCAGTCGTGGTGGCGGCAATATGGGATCGCGCAACAGTAGTGGCGTGACACCCCGCAGCAGTGGCTCTGTATCTCGCTCTTCTGGCGGTTCTCGCTCATATAGCGGCAGCTCAGGCTCTTATAGTGGAGGCCGTTCGTCCAGCAGCTCATCGAGTGGTAGCGCTTGGCGTGGTAGCCCCAGCTCAAGTTCCGGCTCCAGCTATAGCGGTGGAGGCCGTGGTTCAGGTGGCGGCAGCTATAGCGGCTCAAGTGGCGGTGGCAGCAGCCATAGTGGCTCTTCAGGTGGCTCTTCAGGAGGTGGCGGACGTCGTCGCTAAACTAACAATCCTGTCACTCACACATTTTATATAGACACACACACATTGTGTTAGTTAATGACTAATCTCAAAATATTAGAAGTTATGAAGAAGATAGTTTTTGCCTTCTTGTGCGGTCTTCCTCTTATGATAAACGCTCAGGATGCCTTTGATGTCCTGCAGATGTCTCAAAACGAACTCCGTGGAACATCGCGTTTCCAGTCAATGGCTGGCGCATTCGGAGCCCTCGGTGGTGATCTCTCGACGCTCACCCAAAACCCGGCAGGTATCGGTGTATATCGCAACTCCGATTTGGGTATCACCTTCAGTCTGGACTTTAACAGCTCCAAGGCTGGCGTGACCAAGCTGAATGAGACCAAATTCAACGTGAACAACGTGGGTTATATAGGCGCGATCCGTCTGGATAGCGAGGCTGTTCCCAATCTGAATTTTGGATTCACATACAACCGTCTGCAGTCCTTTAATCGCCATTACACTGGTGGCGTGGGAAACATCCAGACCTCGATGAGTAACTTCATCGCCGATGAATTTGTGAACGTCCCGGGCTTTAATGCAGGCGACCTGTATTGGACCGATGACTTTAACCCCTATTTTGACGAGTATGCTCCCTGGGCCGCTGTCACTACATTTGATATGAAGACCAACAACGGAGGATACGTGGGCATTATTAACGCTGGTGACGGGTTCATGCAAGGCCTTTACGGATATGGTACTACTGGTAATGCCTACTATGAGGTGGATGAGCGTGGCCATGCCGACGAGTACAATATCGCTTTCGGCGGTAACGTCGCCAACAAGTTGTATTTTGGCCTTGACTTCGGTATCCTCGACTTGGATTACAAGAGCTACCAGGCTTATGAAGAGGACTTGGACAATGCCTATATCATGACTGATGACGAGGATTTGTTCCAGAGTCCGATTGACAACCAGAACACACGTGCCGATTGGGGCTTGTACAACTACCTCCATAGCGAGGGAACTGGTGTGAATTTCAAGCTGGGTCTTATCTGGAAGCCTGTTCAGGAACTGCGTATCGGTGCCGCATTCCATACTCCCACCTACTATGATATGCGTGACACCTATTATGTGAGTGCCAAGTTGAATGCCTATCAGGATAACAACCTGCTCTATCGCGCCGACAAGGGTAGCAATGATGGCTATAATTATTCAGGCACCTACACTTTAAGTACTCCCTGGCGCTTCATAGGTAGCTTGGCTGGAGTAATCGGTACCAATGGCATCATCAGCCTCGATTATGAGTATGTGGCTAACGAGACGATGCGCATCGGTGATGACCGTGGTGACAACTACACAGATGTGACTAATAAGGTCAAGGATTATTTCAAGCCTTCGCACATCATCCGCATCGGTGGTGAGTACCGTGTGAACCCCAACTGGAGCCTGCGTGCCGGTTACAGCTACAAGACCACACAGGTTGAAAAGGGTGTTGACGAGTACGAATACAACATCGCTACTGTGGGTACCAATCCCACTTACCAGTATGACAACACTGTGCAGAACATCACCTGTGGTGTGGGTTACCGCTACAAGTCGTTCTATACCGATCTGGCCTATGTCCACAAGATGCGTGAGAGCGTGTATAACGCATTCTCTCCCATTAACGACAACTACGGCTATGAGCCAAACGTCAGTGCCGACGTGACAGATCACAACAACCGTATCTCGCTCACATTGGGCATGAGATTCTAATCAAGATGATTTTTACCCGGAAATTACGTTTATAAAATTCATTAACTGAATGTCCGGCAATGTGCGGTGATCGCACGTTGCCGGATTCGTTTTTGTTATTGTTCTAGTATATTGAAATCCCTTGCTGAAGTTGGCGCAAGATGAGGAGCCGTCTTCGACTTGCGATGACAGTTTGTCATGTCACTTTGCGGCGGGGATGTCGGGGAACAGCTCGTCCAGGGAATGCTGGAATGCCATGAGCTGTTTTTTGATGCCCTTGAGCTGGTCGATGGCATCAAACCGCTTGTCCACGCCGTCGCGGTTGTGGCGGATCTGGGCTTGGGCAGCATCTAGTTTCAGGCCCTTCTCCTTCACCAGATAATAGACTTTACTGATGATCTCGATATCATTGGGAGTGTAGTAACGGATATTCTTCTTGTTGCGTTTGGGACGGATGATGGTGAATTGGCTCTCCCAATAGCGCAAGGTGGATTCGGGGATGCCTAATATCTTTGAAACATCTCCGATTTTATAGAATTTTTTATCTAGTTCCTGCATGGTCTTGCACAAATTAACTAAATTATCTAACTTTGCAAGTTGGTAACAACCCTGCAAAGATAAATATAAAGTTTAAACTTTGCAATAAAAACCGAACATTTATAACATATTAAGATAAAAGATTATGCTTACTGCAAAAGAAATTCGCGAGACGTTCAAACGTTACTTTGAGGAACATGGACACCATATCGTACCGTCTGCTCCTATGGTAATCAAGGACGATCCAACCCTCATGTTTACCAACGCCGGAATGAACCAGTTCAAGGATATTATTCTAGGAAACAAAGAAACCCAATGGTGCCGAGTCGCCGATTCACAAAAGTGCCTTCGAGTGAGCGGCAAGCACAATGACCTGGAGGAGGTCGGACATGATACCTATCATCACACGATGTTTGAAATGTTGGGAAACTGGTCCTTTGGCGACTATTTCAAGCACGAAGCCATTGACTGGGCATGGGATCTGCTGGTTAATGTATATAAACTGAATCCCGAGAATCTGTACGCAACAGTTTTTGAGGGCGATGATACCATTGGTGTGGGACGTGACGATGAGGCTGCAAGGTTCTGGGAAGCGCATCTGCCCAAGGATCACATCCTTAACGGTAACGCTCATGATAACTTTTGGGAGATGGGGGACACCGGCCCCTGTGGGCCTTGCAGCGAGATCCACATCGACCTGCGAAGCGATGAGGAAAAGGCTAACATGCCAGGCGCATCGCTTGTGAACAAGGACAACCCCTTGGTGATAGAGATTTGGAACCTCGTGTTCATGCAGTATAACCGCAAGGTGGATGGTTCGCTGGAGCCGCTGCCCAACAAGGTCATCGATACCGGTATGGGTCTGGAACGTCTGTGCATGGCACTCCAAGACAAAAAGTCCAATTACGATACCGACGTCTTCCAGCCCCTGATTGGCAAACTGGGTGAGATGTGTGGCAAGAAATATGGCGACAGCAAAGATGTGGATATTGCCATGCGTGTGATCGCCGACCATGTGCGTACAATCGCATTCTCGGTAGCTGACGGACAGTTGCCCAGCAATGCCAAGGCTGGTTATGTCATACGCCGCATCCTGCGTCGTGCCGTGCGCTACGGCTACACTTTCCTGGGATTCCGCGAGGCCTTCATGTATCGTCTGGTTGATACGCTCATCGACAGCATGGGAGAGGCTTATCCCGAAATCAAAGCTCAGGCCGATCTTATCAAGCATGTCACCAAGGAGGAGGAAGACGCTTTCCTGCGCACGCTGGAGACGGGTATGAAGCTCATCGAGAAAGTCATTGCCGACACCAAGGCCGCAGGCAAGACTGTCGTTGACGGTAAGGAGGCCTTTACGCTTTATGACACCTTTGGTTTCCCCTTGGACCTTACCGAACTTATCCTGCGCGAGAACGGCATGACCGTCAACGAGGAGGAGTTCAACGTCGAGATGCAGAAACAGAAACAGCGTGCTCGCAACGCTGCCGCTGTCGAGGCCACCGACTGGGTCGAACTCAAGGACGGTGTGACCGAATTCGTCGGTTATGATCTTACCGAGTGTGACGTGAACATCCTGCGTTACCGCAAGGTGACCCAGAAGAACAAGTCCTTCTACCAGATTGTGCTTGACCGCTCTCCGTTCTATGCCGAGATGGGTGGCCAGGTAGGTGACCGCGGCACCCTCTCCCTGGGTGACGAGGTAATTGAAGTGACTGATACCAAGCGTGAGAACAACTTGCCCGTGCACCTCACAGCCAAGTTGCCCAGCGACGTCAATGCCACATTGCACGCCGCCATCAATCTCGAGGCACGCCGTTCCACCGAGTGCAATCACACGGCAACCCATTTGCTTCACGCCGCATTGCGCCAGGTGCTGGGAACACATGTTGAGCAAAAAGGCTCCTATGTCGACCCGGTTTCGTTGCGCTTTGACTTCTCCCACTTCCGTAAGGTCACTCCCGAGGAAATCCGTCAAGTCGAGCATCTTGCCAACAAGATGATTCGTGACGCCATGCCGCGTGAGGAACATCGTGAGGTGCCTATTGCCGAGGCCAAACAGATGGGTGCGATGGCACTCTTCGGTGAGAAATACGGTGACCGTGTTCGTGTCATCAAGTACGGTGATTCGGTCGAGTTGTGTGGTGGTACCCATGTTGCCAACTCGGGTAATATCGGTATGGTGCGCATTGTGAGCGAGAGCAGTATCGCAGCCGGTATCCGCCGCATCGAGGCTGTCACCGGTTCCCGTGTCGAGGAAATGCTGGATACGGCTCAGGATATGATGAGCAAAATCAAGGAGATGCTGAATAACGCTCCCGATGCCATCACCGCATTGCAGAAGTCGCTGGCCGAGAATGCCGACCTCAAGAAACAGGTCGATGAGTTCATGAAGCAACGCATCGCCATCTTGTCCCAGCAGCTCAAGGATGAGGCCAACCAGGAAAATGGCATTAATGTCATTACCCTTACCGGCAACCGTTTGCCCGATATCGTCAAGGGTGTGGCTCTCGCCATCAAAGCTGATTGCCCTGCAGCAACTGCATTCTTGGCAGCTACCGAGTTTGAGGGCAAGCCCATGCTCACGGTCATGCTGAGCGAGGACCTTGTCAAGGACGGAAAGAAGGCTGGCGACATCGTGCGCAACGCTGCCAAGGCTATCCAGGGCGGAGGCGGTGGACAACCGCATTTTGCACAGGCTGGAGGACGCAATCCCCAAGGCTTGAACGACGCCATGCAGATCATGCGTGACGCATTAAATCAGTAACAACATTTTTACTGCTGCATCACTGCCCCTATGGTGGTGCAGCAGCTTTATCAACAGCTCTCGATATGGACTATCTATTTCTCATTTTGGGATTGGGCTTGTTGCTGCTCGCCGCTAACTACCTCGTAGACTCGTCGGTGGCCATTGCACAGCGTGCCAAAATCTCTAATTTTATCATTGGTCTCACCATTGTGGGAATCGGCACCAGTGCGCCTGAGCTGTTTGTCTCGGTGTCATCGGCGTTGGACAATGTGCCTAATAACGGAGATATCGCCATGGGAAACGTGTTGGGATCCAATATCGCCAACATCTTTCTGATTCTTGGTGTCTCATCGATAATATTGCCGTTCTCTATCGAGAGGCTGCAACGGGTTCGTGACATACCATTCCTCATTTTCATGTCGGTTATGGTCATGGCCATTGCCAATGACAATATTGTTCCGGGTCCTGGCAGCTCGCTCAATCGTCTGGATGGCATCGTGCTGCTTATCGTCTTTATTGGATACATGTGCTGGGTCATCATCCAAAAAGGGAAAGATCCGAAAAAGGCGATCGAGGAAGCTGACGAGGAGACCAAATCGTCATTGACGGGTAAAAGCCCATGGCTCCTATGGCTCATCGCCGTTGTCTCGCTGGTGGCCCTGATTTTTGGTGGCAATCTGTTTCTTGACAGCGCCAAGCATCTGGCAAAAGCATGGGGCATGAGCGACGCCGTTATCGCCATCACCATTGTTGCAGTGGGAACCTCTCTGCCCGAACTGGTTACAGCAATCATCGCCGCCACCAAGCGTAATCCCCAGCTTGTGCTAGGTAATGTCATTGGCAGCAACCTTTTTAACCTGATGTTTATCCTGGGAACGGCATCGACTGTTAAACCGTTGCATTTCCAATCGATCAATATCGTGGACTATGCAATGATGATTTTGTCTGCCGTGATGCTCTATGTGGTTATCTATACGTTCAAGAAGAATAAACTTGACCGTGTCGAGGGCGTGATTTTCTTTGTGCTCTATGTGGGCTATACTATCTATTTGCTTCTGCGTTGACGCATCCTGTTAAACCTAGGTAAATTTATTTCGTCAAATAGGAAATAATCCATCACGCTATGAAAGGAATAAACAGATCATACTTGTTGTTGTGTGCTTTTTTAGTGGCATTGACAGCTGTGGCTCAGAGTAGGGTGGATACACGTCCCCACATTTTCGATAACAATGTGCGTTCGCTCAAGGTGTGCTTGGCTAGCAACATGTACGTTCCGCCCATCCTCAATATGAATAATAATGACCATTTGATCGTCAATTTCGATTATTTGGATTATAATGTGCATTATTTGCGCTATAGCGTGACCCATTGCAATGCCGACTGGCAGCCGTCAGTTTTGGTTGAAAGTGAGTATGTGAGCGGATTTAATCAAGTCGATATAGATGATTACGCCTTGAGCGAGGCTACATTTGTCCACTACTATAATTACCAATTCATGCTTCCTAATGATGATATGGAGCTGTTGGTCAGTGGAAACTATCTGCTCACGGTATATGAACAGGATAATTCAGACGATATCCTGTTCCAGACTCGTTTCTCGGTGTGCGAGGACCAGGTGGGTGTATATCCTCAGGTTACTTCAAGGACTGATGTAGAGTATAATAACCGTTTCCAGCAGGTGTCGTTCGATGTGCGGTACAAGCCCAACCAGATTAAGGATCCCTATAGTGAGTTCACTTGTGTGGTTTCCCAAAACTCCCGTGAGGATAATACCGTGACTGTCAAACGTCCCATGATGGTGGGTGTGGATTATGTCACCTTTGACCACAATCGTGATCTGATTTTCGCCGCTGGTAATGAGTTCCGCCGTTTTGAGACAGTCAATGCCCATCGCCTCAATATGGGTGTTCAGTCGATTAGGTACTATAATCCCTTGTATCATGCCACACTGTTGACCGATGAGCCTCGCAACCAGATGCAGTATCTGTATGACCAGACCCAGTTCGGACGTTTCACCATCCGCAATGGGGAGACAAACGGTGAAAGCGCAGTTGAGGCCGATTATATGATTACCCATTTCTGCCTTGATACGGGTGGTAAGCTGAATGGAGGCAATGTGTGGTTGTATGGGGAGTTTACTCAGGGATACCCGGCTTCGCAGTATATGATGAAATATGATACCTCAAGCGGTTGCTACACTGCTGACGTGTTGTTGAAGCAGGGCGCATATAATTACTTGTACCTGTGGGTCCCTGACGGAACCGCTGTCGGTCTGACATCAAAGATTGAAGGCGACCACTACGAGACCATTAACGAGTATCTTGTCAAGGTTTATGACCGGCCCATGGGTGAGCGCTATGACCATCTGGTGGGCTACGGCTTCACTTATTCAGGCAGATGATATCACGGTATGTCTTACGACATCCGTGTCTTATAGTCCAGATAATCATATTCCCGCAATACCTCTGTCGTGCCGTCCATTCGCTTAAACAGGATGGACGGATGATGAATGCCGTTGAACATATTGGTCTTGACAGTCGTGTAATGATTCATATCCTCAAAGGTGATGCGGTCGCCGCGTTTGAGGGGGTCTTCAAAACTCCAGTCTCCCACATAGTCACCGCTTAGGCAGGAATTGCCGCCAATACGGTAGGTGGGTTTTGTCTTGTCTACCTCGTCGAGTGCTTGGGTGATTTTGGGCTTATATGGCATCTCCAGGCAGTCGGGCATGTGGCATGCGAAAGACACATCGACAATCGCCGTGGTGATGCCACTGTTGGTTACGACATCAACCACGGTTGCCTCCAGGTCGCCAGTCTGCCAGCACCATGCGCTACCGGGTTCAAGAATAATCTGCAGGTTGGGATAAGCGCCTTGGAAGGCACCTAGCACTTGCTCCAGATGTCGGATGTTGTACCCTTCACGTGTCATCAGGTGTCCGCCTCCCATGTTTAGCCATTTTAAATGAGGCAGATACGCGCCAAATTGCTGCTTTAGCGCCAACAACACCTTCTCCAGGTCAAAGCTCGTGCTCTCGCATAGGGCATGAAAGTGGAAACCATCGATGCCGTCAGGCAATTCCTTGAGATCGCTTGCCAGCACACCGAAGCGTGAACCTGGGCAGCACGGGTTGTAGATGTCTGTCTCAATAACCGAGCACATGGGGTTGACCCTTAACCCGCAACTTACCTGTTCATCAGGCCAGTCGGCATTGTGGGCCCTGACCTTGTCGGCAAAGCGCAGATATTGCTCCACTGAGTTGAAAGTGATGTGCGAACTGCCAGCGATGTAGGCATCAATTGTATCATCGGTATAGGCAGGACAATAGGTGTGGGTGCGGCATTTGAGTTCGTCTAAGGCAAGCAACATCTCGTTCACCGAGCTGGCAGTGGACTCGATGCCATATTCCCTGAACACGTTGAAGGTGCGCCACAAGGCGTTGGCCTTAAATGCCATGATGATGTCCACACCTGTACGTTCGGCGACACTGGTGATCAGCTCGATGTTTTTGCGAAGCTTTTCCTCATATACGATGTAGTAAGGGGTTTTGTACTCTTCCATGATGATATATCTGGGTTAAAGGATTTCGAATTTGGCGAATTTCAACAGCAGTTTGCGCGTTTGCCCGTCACTGAAAGTGACATCGATTTTGGCATCGCTTCCGCTGGTATCGATGTTTGTAACCATGCCGCGACCGAAACGTTGGTGCAGTATTGTGCAGCCCACTTTTAATTCATCGGCAGTGTGAATGGAAAAACTGCCATTAGCAGGCGTAGAGGCGGGCGCTGGTGCGGGAGGAGGTGTAATGTTTCTTGTGGCAGGCGCGGTTTTTGTGGTCCCGTTTTTTGTGGACCGAGGCTTAGCCTCGGAGTACTTGGACAGGCTGTCCATAAAAGAAGGTCTTGATGGTCTCGACTGCCTTGACGGCATGGTTGACATGTTGGTGCTACCCATGAGTAGGAAATCTGCATCGATGTCTCGCAGAAAACGGCTCATGACGCACGTTTTGGTTTGTCCGTTGTGGTATCGAGAGGTGGCATAGGTGATGACACAATTCACTTCGGCACGCGTGATAGCAACGTAAAGTAACCTCCGTTCCTCCTCGATCTGATAAAGGGAGCCAGCACTCATGGCACTCGGGAACAGATCTTCTTCCACTCCCACGATGATAACGTTTCTGAATTCCAAACCCTTGGCCGCATGCACGGTCATTAGGGTAACCTTCTCTCCATCGGGGTCGTTCATGTCTTGGTCAGTGAGCAGAGAGGTCTCGGCAAGAAAATCCCCTATCTGGCAACGCTGGTCACCGCTCTCTTCCTTGCCTTGCTGGAAGTCATTGACCGCATTCACCAACTCGTCAAGGTTCTCAATGCGGCTGATGTTCTCGGGTGTGTTGTCACCAAGGAGCACGCTCTTGAGCCGTGACCGCTTAATGGTTTCTTGTGCGACCGTCAACGCGTCAGCGCCATTTTGGTTGAGTTCAATGAGACCGGTAATCAGGCTGGTGAAGCCCTCGAGTTTGGTTAAGGTGCCGCGGTTCACGTTGAGTCCGAATTGTTCTGCATGGTTGATCACTTGCCACATGCTCACGCCGTTCTCGGTGGCGCAATGGTTGATTTTTCCCACGGTGGTGTCGCCAATGCCTCGACTGGGGTAATTGATGACACGCCTGATCGCCTCATCGTCATCGGGGTTGATGACTAGCCTGAAGTAACAGATGGCGTCTTTGACCTCTTTTCGCTGGTAGAACGACAAACCGCCATAAATGCGGTAGGGGATAGCGCTTCGCACATTCCCGTGTTTGTCACGTCTGCCGCCGTTACTCAGGGCTTCCTCCAGTAAACGGGATTGGGCGTTAGTGCGGTAGAGCACAGCATAGTCCTCGTAACTGTCTCCCTGTTGAGCTTTGAGCGCCGCAATCTGGTTTGCGACAACGTAGGCTTCCTCGTAGTCGCTGTAGCATTGGATGACGGGAATGCGATTGCCCACCATATTCTTGCTGAACAGATGTTTGGGAATCTGTCCCTTGTTTTTCTTAATCAGACTGTTGGCGGCATCGGTGATAGTTTGGGTCGAGCGGTAATTGCGCTCAAGCTTAAAAGTCTTGATGTCCGGGTAAAATCGTTGAAGCCGCAGGATGTTGTCGATATTCGCGCCGCGGAAGCTGTAGATGCTTTGCGCGTCATCGCCCACTACACACAGTCGGTTATATTTCTGGCTCAACTGGTGGACAATCATGTGCTGCGAGAAGTTGGTGTCCTGGTACTCGTCAACGAGGATATAGCGGAAAAATTCCTGATACTGTTCTAGTACGTCCTTGTGGTCTCTCAGCAATATGTTGGTATAGAGCAGCAGGTCATCGAAGTCCATTGCCCCAGCAATGCGGCAGCGGTTCCAGTAAGCCTTGTAGATGTTCACTAACTCGGGACGCATGGCATCCTTGTCAGCATCAATGAGCCCTTGGTTGCAGGCATAGTCGTCGGGAGTGATAAGGGCATTTTTGGCGTTGCTGATCTGGGTCTGCACGGTGGCAGGTTTGTACAGCTTGTCATCAAGTCCCTTGTCCTTGACAATGAGCTTGATGAGTGAGCGCGAGTCGCTTTGGTCATAGATCGTGAAATCGGGTTTGAATCCGATGCGCTCGGCATTGCGGCGCAGCAGGCGGGAGAAGATGGAGTGGAACGTGCCCATCCACAGTTGGGCGGCAACCTCGGGGCCGGCAAGCGGCTCGATACGTTCGCGCATCTCTCGGGCTGCCTTGTTAGTGAACGTGAGCGCCATGATACGCCATGGCTCGTATCCCTGCCTCAATAGGTGCACAATTTTATAGGTCAGCACGCGGGTTTTGCCCGACCCGGCACCTGCAATCACCAGTTGGGGCCCGTCGCAATACTCGACCGCCGCGCGTTGTTGTTCGTTCAATAGATCAAGATACTCCTCAGTCATGGTCACAAAATCACTGCATTAAATTGATGTTATAGCTCACCATAGCATGGAATCTCCTCCAGAAACCTGTAACTGTTGTTCTCATAGTCGATTTGGCAGCAATAGTTGTTAAGGCCGTTGCTCACGATCAGGTACCGTGCCCTGAGCACCATGTTGTAGCGCACGATTTGGTCAAACGTCTTCTGTGTGATGGTGATGCTGGGCGCTTTGTATTCGATAATTACCAGCGGTTCGCCTGTGCGGTCTCCAACCACAGTGTCGCAACGTCGCGAGATGCCGTTCTGCGTGAGCGATACCTCGTTGCCCATCAGCGAGGCGGGAAACCCTTTCTCATCGATGAGCCATTCCACAAAGTGCTGCCTCACCCATTCCTCAGGTGTGAGAGCAACCCAGCGGTCCCGCAGCCGGTCATGGATGGTCCACGAGCCGTCCCCGGTCTTCCTCACTTTGTACTCATATTTCGGCAAATTCAACTTCACCATCGCTTTTTCAATTTCTCTCCACAAAGATACTACTTTTCTATTATTTTTCTCGAGAAAAACACTACCTTTGCAAAAAAACAGTTTAACAATAATGAAAAAACCGATTATCCTTCTTTTACTTGCTGCATTAACGGTAATCACCGCCAGTGCCCAATCGTTTGACGACTGTTTCAATGACAGCACCCTGCGTCTTGATTATGTTTTTGCAGGGAATCATGACACCCAGCAGATTTACTTCGAGAAAGCCTGCGTCACTCCGCTTTGGGCAGGACGCAAGGGCCGCTTGACCGAAGCCCCCCTAAAGGGCAATGGCCAATTGATGGTCAAAGACCATGCAACGGGTCAGCCGATTTATGTCCACACCTTTTCAACGCTTTTCCAGGAGTGGCTGGCAACCGAGGAGGCCACCCAAGTCAACCGCGCTTTTGAGACCAGCTACAACGTGCCCCTGCCTAAGTGCCCCGTTGACATTACTGTGACTCTCACAGACTTCCATGGCAAGGTGGTGACCAGTATGACCCACATGGTTGACCCCGCAGATATCCTTATCCGTCGTCTGGGGCCAAATGGTGTGCCGTTCCATTATGTCTGGAAAGGTCAGACCCTCCCTGTTAAAGAGAAACCTGTCGATAGCCAAGACAACCGCAATTTCACGCCGAGTGAAGGTGTCATTGGCGGTGAGCCTAATGTCACTGACTGCATCGATTTGGCCATTGTCGCCGAGGGATATACCCACGCTCAGATGGGCAAATTCTATAATGACTGCCAGCGCGCTGTCGATGCCCTTTTTGCACGTGAGCCGTTCAAATCGCTCAAGCACCGTTTCAATGTCGTTGCCGTCGCTGCCGAGTCGCTTGACGGTGGCCCTAGCGTGCCCCATTTGGGCCGCTGGCGCAATACTGCTGTGAGCACCAACTACGACACCTTCTACAGCGACCGCTATCTCACAACCCGCGACATCCACCACCTGTATGACCTGTTGTCGTGTGTCCCCTTTGAGCATATTATCGTTCTTGTCAATAGCGACACCTATGGTGGCGGTGGTATCTACAACCAGCTCATGGTCACTACCAGCGACCATCCGACCTTTGCCCAGGTGCTCGTCCATGAGTTCGGGCATTCCTATGGTGGCCTGGGTGACGAGTATTTCTATGATGATGCATACGAGACTATGTACCCTGCTGATACTGAGCCCTGGGAGCCCAACTTGACCACCCTTGTTGACTTCAACAGCAAGTGGGCCGATATGCTCCCCAAGGGAACGGCTATCCCTACGCCTCAAGATCCCAAGGTGCCTAACTACCGCAAAATCACCAACGATAAAGAACGCCGTCTGCTTAACGCCGCGACACAGCGAGTCGGAGTCTTTGAGGGTGGGGGATACCAGTCTAAGGGGGTTTACCGGCCCGCCCAGGAATGCCGTATGAAGATCAATGAGGTTGAGGACTTCTGCCCTGTCTGCATCCGCGCCATCCAACGCATCACAGTTTTCTACACTGCCCAATAACTGATGTCAGATTACAGACAACAGAAATATTATTACTATCTTTGCGAGAGAAATCAAATCGACAACAATGGCAGTAAAACGGGAAACGGTTACATTTGCTGAGTTGAGCAAGGAAATCAAGGACGGCAAGTTCAGGAACATCTATGTTCTTCAAGGCGAGGAGTCATACTACATTGATTACTTGCAGCAGCTCATCATAGACACGGCATTGACCGAGGATCAGCGTGACTTTAACCTCTCGTTGTACTACGGCAACACCGCCAATGTGCGTGAGGTCATCAGTGCCTGTAGGCAGTACCCGGCTTTCTCGCAACACAAGGTCGTCGTGGTGCGAGAAGCACAACTCATACCCAAACAACCTGGTCATAAGGATGACCTGGACCTTTTTGCCTCCTACGCCGAGAAACCTCTGCCCTCGACTATCCTTGTCATCTGCAACAAGGGTGAGTCGTTGAAGAGCAAGTCTTTCATCACAGCGCTGAAGTCATCTCAGGCGGGTGTTGTGTTTGACTCTAAAAAAGTGCGCGAGGGCCGTGATCTGGAGAATCTGATCACGGGATATGCTAATTCAGTTGGGTGCAATATAGACACCAAGGCCACACGAATGCTTGCCGACCATATCGGGACTGATATCTCGCGGCTATTTAGCGAATTGGATAAACTCGCGATGCTCGCCGATGATGGTAACATCACGCCGCTCCTCATTGAGACGAACATCGGCATCAGCAAGGATTTCAATAATTTTGAGTTAGAGGAGGCTCTTGCCAGACGTGATGCAGAAAAAGCATTCCGCATTGTGGATTATTTTGAGCGTAATCCCAAGAACAACCCTTCGGTGGTGAGTGTGGCAATGCTGTTCTCGTTTTTCTCCAATGTTTTGCTTACCGCAACTGCTCGTGACAAATCCCCCGAGGGGATTATGGCGCTGGTGGGCACGCGCAGTTCATGGCGGGCTCGTAAATTCCTTGATGCCACGCGAATGTACGACACCCGTGCGCTAGTGTTTATCATAGGTTGTCTGCGCGAGTGCGACACCCGCAGCAAGGGCATAGGTTCCCGACAAGATCAATATGCTTTACTCAAGGAACTGATTTATAAGATTCTGCATGCATGACTTTTTCAAGGCAGTTCGTTAGTGTAGAAGAGGTGTAAACTTGAACTCAGGAATTGCCATTATCCAGGGACGTTTTTCGTTGAAGTGGATAGTCCGTTGGCTTTAAAAATAAACAAGTGCTTGGTTAGTTGGGAATTATTGACTAATTTTGCAGGCTCAAATTATAAAGAAGAGAATGAAAAGAATATTATTGGTTGCCCTCGCAGCGCTGTCGTTGGCAATCTCATATGCTCATTTGCATCAATTTGTTCCTAGTTCAATAGGCCATTTTCTGGAAGAACGTTCGATTCATGATCGTTTGGCAAAAGCCAATAAAACAGATGAGTTAGCAAAACTGACCCCTGTTTACGCATCACCACGTTTAATCGATGGCATCGAAACAATCGACGCATTTATTGAATTTGATGATAACAATGTGATACAATCTCTAAAGGGCCATGGGGTGATTGTTGAGTGCGAATTTGATGGTTTTGTGACAGCCCATATCCCGGTTGACCGCTTGTATGAAATCTCCCAAATCCCTGGAGTGATCAATGTCGAGGTCAGCAGGGTGCTGGAGCAATGCACCGACAGCACCATGAAAGTGACCAATGTGGATGATGTGTTAGATGGCGTTGAGCATGGTCTGCCACAAGCCTATGATGGCAGTGGTGTCATAGTCGGTATCATTGATTCAGGTTATGATTACCAGCACTATGCCTTCCGTGATCCAAGTGACCCTACACGCAGCCGTATTTCAAGGGTGTATGACACTCAGAATAGCACAGGCCACCCGGCACGTCTGGGTTCGACGGTACTGTCAGGCTCTATATTCATGGGCGAGCAGATAGACACTTTGATTACCGATAGCGATGGCACTCATGGTACCCACACTGCAAGTATTGCCGCTGGCACTCACTATAAGGGTTACGGAGGTATGGCGCCAGGTGCAGACATCGTGCTGTGTGTGTCTTCAAACTATCTGGAGACCGAGATGGCGAATTGCATGAAATACATCTATGCATATGCCGATAGCGTGAACAAGCCCTGTGTGATCAGTTTGAGCGTTAGCGTTTATAACGGGGACCATGACGGAAGGAGTTATTTGTCAAGAGCCGTTGCTCAACTAGTTGGTCCGGGCAAGGTGTTTGTGATTGCGGCAGGAAACAATGCGGGAAACGTTAACGGATATTCGAAATATGTCTATGGCCCTACGACGACTAAGCATCCTTTTAACGCTAAATTAGCCTATCGTAACCTAGAGTTAGCCGAGACAGATTATTCCTTTTATTATCGTTCCCTTTGGGGCGAGATTTGGGCGCGTGAGCGAAATGTGATACCCGTGCTGCAGTTCCATATCTTGGATAAGAGGAACAGACAAATTGTGTGGAAATCGCGAATGTTGAATAGCTTCGATACGATTCCCGCGAGTGAGTTCAGCGACTATTTCGAGCCTAACTCGTGGATTGACAGTGTCGGTTACATGATGTTGTCTAAAGTCTATATTAATTCCAATTCCAGGAAGTACGGCGTGCGGTTTAGCGTATATAACCTGCGTTCTAAATCGTATACGGTCAACCAGTTTGGGGCCTATGACAGTAATTATCAGATTGGCTTGACCATATTTCCCCCGTCAATCTCTAATCCCACAAATTCGCGTTTGGTTGACAGTTGCTTCCTTGACGTGTGGATCAGCGCAGGAGAGAATTATTTTGCACTTGACGATAGACCAATCCCTGTCGAGAGTTTATGGGTTGAAGACAACAGCATCCACACGCAGGAGATTGAGGGTTATTACGCAGTCCCGAGTGACAAATGCACGATTAATACGTTTGCGGTTAATGACTCTTTGATCTCTGCGGGTAACTATGCCGCCCGCAACAGTCATTATTCCTTGAACAGGGATTCGGTGGTCAGCAATCCAAGCATCAAGATAGGAGATATATACTATAATTCTAGTTATGAAGAAGAAGGATATGGCCCGACCGGAAAGGCCCTTCCTACCGTGTGCGCTCCTGGCGTGTTTGTTGTTGCTGCCGGTAACCGATACTCCTATTTCCACAATCCTTTGCCCGATGCGAATCCCGACCTTGTGCTGATGGGGCCAGACCGTAGCCGTTGGGGTGTGATGACAGGCACGTCGATGGCGGCACCGACTGTTGCCGGTATTATTGCGCAATGGCTGCAGATTAATCCGAATCTGTCTCCTGGTGATATCAAACGGATTATTGCCGCTACCGCCAAAAAAGACGGATTCTCAATGTCGCCCCGATTTGGTCCAAACGGAAAGATTGACGCACTGGCAGGTGTGAGATATCTGCTTGGACTGCCTTACGAACCTGTATTAGGCGATGTGAATGGTGATGGTATACGATCAATTAAGGATGTCACATGGATGATTGACAAACTGTTGAACGATGATTTATCGATAGATATGAAAGCAGCGGATGTTAATCAAGACGGTTTGTTCTCCATCAAGGATGTAACGTTATTGATTGACATGTTATTGGCATCAGTATAAAATACTTCAATTATCATACCGTAATGACTAAGATGAAAGAAAGGCTACTTTGTCTGATATTGCTACTGTTTTCGATGAGTGTGAGTCATGCTCAGAGCTTGCTGCCCGCATCAGTTCAGGAGTTCCTCAATGAGCATGCTTATATAGAGAGCATCAAGCCTAATCGCTCGGTGCCTCTTCATGAGTATGCACGCTTTGCTCCTACCAAGTTGATTGATGGTCAGGAAATGGTAGATGCCTTTATAGGCATTCGGGATAACAGCATGGTATCTGTGCTGCAGAATTCTGGAGTTGTCGTGAACTGTCTGTTTGATGGCTTTGTGACCGCCCAGATTCCATTGGACCGTCTGACCAGTGTGTCGCGGATGAAAGGCGTGACTGACGTGGAGATCAGCAAACTGGTTCAACTGTGTACTGACAGCACACTGAGTGTCACCCACACAAACCAGGTGCTGAACGGGATGATGTATGACCTGCCCCAAAACTATGATGGCACAGGAGTGATTGTTGGTATTATTGACAATGGATTTGATTACCAGCACAGGGCATTCAGGTGCAGTGATAACGTTGCCAAGTCCCGAATTGTCAGGGTATACAGTACCCAATTGAAAACCGGTCATCCGGCACTTTATAATAAGGTGATTAAGTTACCGGGATCGGTGTTCATGAATGAGGAGATACTCAGCCTCACCTACGACAATACCAGCACTCATGGCACTCATACGGCAAGTATTGCCGCAGGTACTCATGTGAACGGTTATGGCGGCATGGCTCCGGGAGCCGACATCGTGCTGTGCTCAGCGACCAATGTTGACGGCAGCATGTCGTTGGTGGAAATCGCAAACTGTGTGCGGTATATTGATGCCTATGCCGACAGTGTTGGCAAGCCATGTGTGATGAGCCTTAGCGTGAGCACGGCAGATGGTCAGCACGATGGCAACGATTACCTCACTAAAGCCATTTCTCGCATTGTCGGTCCAGGCCGCATCTTTGTCATTGCAGCAGGTAATAATGCCCGAATGCCATTCTATTCACACAAGGTGGCCAGTGAGTCTGATCCGATTAACCTCATGTTCAATTCTTATAGTTCAGACACGGCTGACTCCACGTATTATTTCCGTGGCCATAATTCTGACATCTGGGTTCGGGAACCCCGAACCAACCTGTATTATAAATTCCATGTTCTAGACAAGTTCACTGGGCGTATTGTTTGGGAGTCGGAACAGTTCTCGTCATCCCAGACCCTTGATGTGAGCACATTCCAAGGTTATTATCGCCCCGATTCGACCATTGGAGAGACAGGTGCTATCAAAGCGACCTTAAAGACCTCATCTGATGGCTCCAAGTATGGCATGAGCATCGCCGTGTATAATTTCCTGTGTGAGAGTTACGCGACCTTGAATGGTGTGAAGATGAGCCGGTATGCCTTAGGTGTCAGCATATGGCCAAGAAAGGAGACGCCTTGCACGATAGATGCCTGGACATATGTGACTAAATCTGGATTCGGTTCGTACAAAGGAACCGTAAGGACGTTGGATGGAATCACACACACTAACTTCTATTCTCAAGGCACTGACTCATGTTCCATTGGTACCTATGCTGTCGGCGACTCGATCATCTCGGCAGGTGCCTATATCGCAAGAAACAGCTATTATTCCTACTTTAAGAACAAGATCATTACTGACCGGACATTAACCGTTGGAGATATTTATAACCTGTCGGCTTATGAGGCTGAAGGCTATGGCCCAACAGGAAAAGCATTGCCGACCATCTGCGCCCCTGGTGTGAATGTAGTTGCCGCAGGAAGCCGTTATTCGTATTTTGCCAATAAACATCAGAACACGGTGATGGTGACCGATGATGGCTGCTATTGGGGTGTGATGACTGGCACCTCGATGGCTTCACCAACCGTGGCAGGCATCATTGCCCTTTGGATGGAGGCATATCCTCAACTCTCAGTCGCCGAGGCTAAAGACATTATAGCTGAAACTGCTATCCATGACAGTTTTACCAACGGCACTAATAGGGAACACTTTGGTCCTAATGGCAAGATTGATGCTTATGCAGGTATGCAACTCGTACTGTCTCGTCATGGCTTCATCATTGGTGATGTCGATGATAACGGAGTTGTCAATATTGATGACATCACGGCATTGATTGACTATATGCTTAATGGCGGAGGCTCGATTAATGAAAGGGCTGCCGATATTGACCAAAACGGAATCATCCAGATATCCGATTTGTCAGATTTGATAGACTTGTTGTTATATCCGGGCTAAAAGACATTGGCCAAAGAAATCAAACAGGACGCATCTGGAATGTGTCCTGTTTTGTTATGTTATTTATCTGATTTACAGATGTTTATTTGGTTATATCAATGAGCCCGACTCCTGTCATCTCTTTGGGCTGTGGAAGCTCCATGATTTGAAGGATGCTGGGTGCCACGTCGGCGAGACGGCCCGTGTTGATGATGAGTTCGGGATTCTCGGTCACATAGATGATGGGCACGGGGTTCAACGAGTGTGCCGTGTTGGGCGTGCCGTCGGTGTTGATGGCATGGTCGGCATTGCCGTGGTCGGCAATGATGATGACCTCATATCCCGTGGCGCGTGCCGCCTCGACGGTGTCATGGACACAGCGGTCAACTGCTTTGACCGCTTGGCTGATGGCATCATATACACCGGTGTGACCGACCATGTCGCCGTTGGCGTAGTTCACGACGATGAAGTCATACTTGTCCTCGCGGATTGCGGCAACCAGCTTGTCTCGCACCTCATAGGCGCTCATCTCGGGCTTCAGGTCATAGGTGGCGACATCGGGCGAAGGCACGAGGATGCGGTCCTCGTTCTCGAAGGGTTGCTCGCTGCCACCGCTAAAGAAGAAGGTCACATGGGCATATTTCTCGGTCTCGGCGATATGGAGCTGTCGCTTACCGAGGCTTGACAGGTACTCCGACAGGGTGTTATCGACATTCTCCTTGGGGAAGAGCACGTGCATGTCCTTGAACGTCGGGTCGTAGGGGGTCATGCAGTAGTATTGCAGGCCCGGGATGACCTTCATGCCGTCGGCGGGTTTGTCCTCCTGGGTCAGGGCGATGGTGATCTGCTTAGCGCGGTCGTTGCGGAAGTTGAAGAAAATCACCACGTCACCCTCTTGGATGCGACCCCCGACAGTTGAGTTGACGATAGGCTTGATGAATTCGTCGGTCACTCCCTCGTCATAGGATTCCTGAATGGCCCTGACCATGTCGTCGCTTTGTTTGCCGACACCGGCAGTCAGCATGTCATAAGCCACCTTGATGCGATCCCAGTTGTTGTTGCGGTCCATGGCATAGTAGCGTCCGATGACCGTAGCCACCGTGCCGGCACTCTGCTTGCAGTGTTCAACCACCTGAGATACAAAACCTTTACCACTCTCAGGGTCAGTATCTCGGCCATCCATAAAGCAATGGATGAATACTTTTTCCAATCCATACTGCTGGGCGATATCGCATAGAGCCATCAGGTGTTCCTGTGAACTGTGCACACCGCCGGAGCTGGTCAGACCCATGATGTGGAGGGACTTGCCGTGTTCCTTGGCATAGGAGTATGCGCTGACGATTTCGGGATTCTTCAGGATTGATCCGTCCTTGATGCTCTTGTTAATCTTCACCAGATCCTGGTAAACCACACGGCCGCCACCGATGTTCAGGTGGCCCACTTCGCTGTTGCCCATTTGTCCGTCGGGCAGACCTACGTCCTCACCGCAGGCTTTGAGGGTGCTGTGAGGATAGGCGGCTCTCAGGAAGTCAAGATAAGGCGTCGGTGTACTGTAAATCGCATTGCTGTGGCCGTTGGGACCCTCGCCCCAACCGTCCAATATCATTAATAATGCTTTCTTTGCCATAATTGTATAATACCTTATTAGAAATTTACCTGTTTTGGACTACAAAGTTAGTACAAACTTTTCAGTTGTCGGTTTTTAACTGGGGGATATTTTGAAATACTGCTTTTGTTGGTGGTGAGCCGTGTCTGTCAAAATGCAGAAAGGAAGTTTTGATCGCTGTTTTCTTATTTAGTTCATTGCCAATGGTTTTTGAGAATGACTGTTTATAAATAGGGAGGGGCGGAACTGTTAAAGAACTGTTAAATGTAAAAAATCCCCTTCATGGCGCAAAGGTAATACCGTGGCATGTTGTTCACAAGGGTAAAAATAGTTGTTAGTTGTTAGTTGTTAGTTTTTAGACGTTAGACATTAGACTTTAGACATTAGACGTTAGGGGGCATCCGCGGGCTTTTTGGGCCCACGTATTATGGTGACATCGGCAGGGGCGGTGCATCATTCCAGCTGATAGCACCCGCTTTGATCGGGAGAGCTGAGGTTTCGCCCTGGGTGAGGCAAGAGGGGCAAAAGAAGAGTGGCACTCCACTAGTTGGGAATGCCACTCCTTCTAATAACGCTAGTCTCTAGTCAACTATTCACTGTTCACTGTTAACTATTCACTGTTAACTATTCACTGTTAACTATTCACTGTTAACTATTCACTGTTAACTAATAACTATTAACTAGTAACTGTTCTCTGTTAACTGTTAATTGCTCAGGAGCATGTCGATGAGTGCGGTCACGTCGGCGATGGTCACGAAGCCGTCGCCGTTCACGTCGGCAGCAGCTGAAGCATTGATGTTATTCAGCAGGATGTCGATGAGAAGGGTCACGTCGGCGATGGTCACGCTGCCGTTTCCATCCACGTCACCAGTCAGGCCGGCGTTTTTATCGGTGAAGTAGCCCGGGTTGCTCGTGCCACCATCGATATGGGCGTAAGCCTTATCCGTGTGACTGCTGTCGTAGGTCGTGCCCTGGCCACCCACCAGCTTGGTGCAGTTCGTGAACATATAATTAGAAGATGTGACCGCATTAGTCGTCCAGCCGCTGCCAGCATAGATGGTTGTCAAGTTAGTGCATCCATAGAACATGTATGCCATGTCTGTTACCTTGGAAGTATTGAAGTTGCTCACGTCAAGACTCGTCAACTTTGAGCAGCCATTGAACATTCTGCTCATGGTTGTCACCTTAGCCGTGTTAAAGTTGCTCACGTCAAGGCTCGTTAAACCAGAGCAGCCAGAGAACATATAGGACATGGCTGTCACGTTAGCTGTGTTGAAGTTGCTCACGTCAAGGCTCGTCAATTTGCTGCATTGATAGAACATTGTATACATGCTAGTAACCTTAGCCGTGTTGAAATGGCTCACGTCAAGGCTCGTTAAACTAGAGCAGCCATAGAACATAGAGCCCATGGTCGTCACTTTGGCCGTGTTAAAGTTGCTTACGTCAAGGCTCGTCAACTTACTGCATTTATAGAACATGGATCCCATGTATGTAACATCCTCGGTATTGAGGTAAGATATGCCGGTAATGGACGTAAGGTTTGTCATATTCGAGAACCAAGAGCGGGTGGAGATGGGTCGGGCATTGGCAAATGACGAGTTAAAGACGACCTTGGTCACGTTGAAACAGGTGCTGTCGGTGCGCCAGCCTGGGTTACTGTTGGCGTCGTTCAGGTCGTAGGTCGTACCCGTGCGTGTGCTGCGCAGGTTGTCGTAGTAGAACGTCAGCGTCGTGTTTGAGGGCGTGTAGCAGGCGTAGGCCTCTGCCCATTCGGTGAAGTAGCCGGGGTTGCTGTATCCGCCGTCGATATGGGCGTAGGCCTTATCCGTGTGGCTGCTACTGTAGGTCGTGCCCTGACCACCCACCAGCTTGGTGCAGTTCTTGAACATTTCGGTAGAATATGTAACCGCATTAGTCGTCCATCCGTCGCCAGCATAGATGGTCGTCAGATTCGTGCAGCCATAGAACATGTTCAACATGGTTGTCACCTTGGCCGTGTTGAAGCCGCTTAGATCAAGGCTCGTCAACTTCGAGCAGCCATTGAACATGTAATACATGGTTGTCACATCCTCGGTATTGAGATAAGAAATGCCGGTAATGGACGTGAGGTTACTCATCTTCCAGAACCAAGCATGTGTTGATGTGGGACGGGCGTTGGCAAATGACGGGTCAAAGACGACCTTGGTCACGCTGCGACAGGTGCTGTCGGCGAACCAATCAGGAGCAATGGATGCTTCTTGTAGGTGGTAGATCGTGCCCGTGCGGGAACAGCGCTGGTTGTCGCAGTAGAACGTCAGCGTCGTGTTCGATGGCGTGTAGCAGACGTATGCCTCCTTCAAATCGCACAGGTAGCCGGGGTTGCTATATCCGCCGTCGATATGGGCGTAGGCCTTGTCTATGTGATTGTAATTGTAGGTCGTGCCTCGGCTACCCACCAGTTTGGTACAGGCATAGAACATATTGGTAGATGATGTGACGGCATTAGTCGTCCATCCGTCTCCAGCATATATGGCCATCAAATTCGTGCAGCCATAGAACATGTTTAACATGGTTGTCACCTTGGCTGTGTTGAAGTTGCTCAAATCAAGGTTCGTCAACTTCTTGCACTCATTGAACATATAACTCATGTTTTTCACATTCTCGGTATTGAGGTAAGTCAGGCCGGTAATGGACGTGAGTTTACTCATCATCGTGAACCATTGACGGGTTGAGGTGGGTCGGGCATTGGCAAATGACGGGTCAAAGACGACTTTAGTCACGTTGGCATAGGTGCCATCTGTGTACCACTCTGGAGAATCATAACCTTCGTTCAGGAGGTAGAGCGAGCCTTCATGGTATTGGATTGCACCATCGTAATAGAACGTCAGCGTCGTGTTCGAGGGCGTGTAAACGACATAGGCCTCGAGATCCAGCTTCACGTTCCTCACGGCGAAGTAGTCACCCTTTTTATTGACACTGCTGTCCTTGGTGTAGGTCCAGGTCAGGGTGTGGGTGCCTTCGCTCAATTCGTCGCTCCTGTAGGTCTCCCAGTCGTTGTCACGTGCACCGTAGGAGAATTGCTGAACGCCGTCGATCGAGAAGATGCACTTGTCGTAGGAGGTTCCCTCACCCCATGCCTTGAAGTCGAACGACAATGTGGCTCCGCCAGCGGGCACGGAGACTGTGGCAGTCAGCGTCGAGGAACTGCTGTGAACACTGTTGTTGCTGGACATGGCATAGAAGCTGCCATCATATACCATCGTCTTCCAGGGATAGGATCCCGTTGAGGTAAAGGTGATGTTGCCGTCGCCGTTGACAGTCAGCGCTTCGTTGAGGGTCGGCAGGGCCTTGATGGTGGGGAAGTTCTTCCAGTTGGTCGCTGCCTTATAGGCGTTCACGGCCGAAGAGGGCACATATAGCGTCGCACCCGTATAGTTGGAGAAACCGCTTGAGAGCGTCGGCGGCGTGGTGGCACGGCACACCACTGTCTTCAACGCATCACATTTAACGGAACCGCCACTAATGCTAGTAACACCTGTGCCAATATCCACTGTATGCAAGTAGTTATCATAATTAAAGGCCATTCCCATCGTGGTGACGTTGTTAGGGAGAACAACACTCTCCACATGGTATTGGTTGGCACGAGTCTGGTCTTCGCCATTAACAGCACCCTTATTCTCCATTGGCTGTTCACTGAAGGCCCTACTGGCAACACCAGTCACATTGTATGTCGTGCTGTTGTATTTGACCTGCTCGGGGACGAACACATCACCCACGTAGTTTACCATGCCATTTTCTAAATAGTCCCATTGATAGATAACGCTGACGGTGTTGGTGCCAGTCAAGAGATAATAAATGTTGTCTACTGCAAAGTCGTATGGGTAGTCAACTGATATTCTGCTTTGGCCATTTGAATTGCGGAAGTTACTCCAATAGGGTGCCGCCTCATAAAGGGACTTCGCATAGGGGCCAGGGACAACAACAATTCCAGTGGTATAATGCCCGGTATCAAATGTGTTGCTCTGGATGGTAGGTGGCGTTACAGATTTGCAGTAGATATATAATAGGCTGTAGTAATATTGGCCATCTTCATAGTGGCGGGCGCAATGCTGGAATGCATGGGAGCCGATGCTGGTCACACCACTGCCGATGGTGACTTCCCACAAATCATTACATTCATTGAAGCAGTAATCAGGAATACTGGTAATACCAGAGCCCAGGGTCACCTTTTGCAAAAACCAACAATTCGAAAAAGCACTTGGGCCTATTGAAGTTACAGAATTGGGAATGGTGATTGTAGTAAAATTACTATTGAGGCAACGATAGAATGCACCTTCTCCAATAGTAGTAAGGCTGGAGGGCAGCGTGATGGATGAAATACCAGTTCTTTGGAATGCTCCTTGTCCAATGGAAGTAATTGTATTGGGGAGAGTCATAGATGTGAAATTGCTCACATCGTAGCCCGCCTCATAATTGGCAAACGCATAATCTCCAATAGCGGTCACCGTATAGGTATAGCCATTATAGGTCACGGTGCTGGGGACGGAATAGGAAGAATTCGGATAGTCTGCTGCTGTGCCGTTTGTGCCGCCGCTATTGGTCACCTCAACAGTTCTGCTGCTTGACGTGTTTGTGAGGATGTTGTAATAGAAGTTTCCAGATTTGAAGGTGTAGGCTGTGGCGGTTAGGGCGCTCGAGAGGCACGTCACAAGGGCGAGCAGTTTTAGGAATAATAATTTTTTCATAAGCGTAAACGGTGCCTCCTGAGCCCCCCGAATTCGGCTTTAAAGTATCAGTAAAATGAAAGCGCAGGGACTTAGTTTGTCTGCTCGCTTCTATTGAGGTATCGCCAAACACCTTCTCCACTGCGAACAGTCATCCCCCACGCTCGGCCTTATGGTCGGGCCCTATCCCATGGTCAGGGGGATGAGAGCGTACCACTCAACCAGCGACGGAGCGTTACTGACTGCCTTTGACCAGTGGATGAAAATTGGCGAAATTTCAATAGAAGGTCAAAAACAAAACGCTTTCGTCTTGTTAAAAATATGTCATGCTCGGCAGCGGGACACGTCCCGCCACTTCACGCTGCAAATATAGCATAAAAAAACGAAAAAACAAAATAGTTGTTAGTTTTTAGTTGTTAGACTTTAGACTTTAGACATTAGACATTAGTTGTTAGTTGTTAGTTGTTAGTTGGGCATCCGCGTACACGTCGCCTCACTTATTTTAACCGCCCTGATGGGCGGGAAATTGAACAAATTATATTATAAAATTTTTAAATAAAAATTTCTCGCGCGTTGCGCGATCACAAGTTTTTAGGCACCCTCGCTATTTTATTAAGCTGATTTCACGAACAGGAAATGGAGTACGGCGGCATAGCCGCCGCCCACGAAACAAGCCGACTACACATTTAGACTAACATTCCACATGTCATTCGACGAAACATGCCATGTAACATTACATGGGCCTGTTAGGGGCATTAATGAAGAAACAGGGAGTGGGTTGTGTTGAAAGTCGGATTTTTTGTGTACATTTGCAAAATCAGTACAAAGAATGATATATCATTAAATATTTCCAGAACAATGAAAGAGATTACGAAACCTTCAAAAATGTATTGCGTGCTGGCAGTCCTGCTTGTTGCCTGCCTGTTCCCTGCCTTGGCTGCCGACTTTGAGGTTGACGGCATCTGCTATAACGTGATCAACGAGAATGAGGTGGAAGTCACCAGCCCCGATTCGGTAAAATATGCTGGTGAGGTATTAATCCCCTCTACTGTCGTCAACGCTGGCACGACCTATCGTGTCACCCGCATAGGCAACAAGGCTTTCTACAGTTGTAAAGACTTGACCGTGGTCGATATACCCGAGGGTGTTACCTCGATCGGGGATAACGCTTTTGCCTATAGCACGAAACTCGAGAACGTTGAATTGCCCAACTCACTTGTTTCTATTGAAAGATTTGGCTTCTATGGCTGTTCTTCGTTCACAACCTTTCATGTACCCCGCAATCTTGCGCAGTTTGGCGACCGTGCATTAATCGGATGCAGACAGATCCGGTTTTTCTCGTGCAGTTCTCTGAGCCAGCATTTCAAGGCCGTTGACGGCGTGCTTTATTCCAAGGATATGACCGAGCTGTACTACTATCCGATAGCCGACCCGCGGACCACATTTGACGTTCCTGCCCCAGTAGCCCGTATCCATGAATATTGTTTTTATGGCAGCCCGACCCTGACGCAAGTGAATTTCCCCGAAACGCTCCGCTGGATAGACATGAACATCTTCAGGGATTGTAAAGGTATAGAGACGGCCTATATTCCTGACGGTGTGACGCACATGGATATGACCGTATTCGGGGGTTGCAGCAATCTGACCAGCGTTCATCTGCCAGCCGGTCTTGATTCCCTCGCGAACAGCACATTCATGTTGTGCGGCAAACTGACTGAGGTCGTTATCCCACGCAACGTGAAATACATCGGCACCTATGCCTTTTATCAGTCTGGTGTCAGGACTGTCACCTTTGAGGAAGGCAGTTGCCTTGAAACGATAGACCATGATGCTTTTCTCGAATGCCGCAGTCTGCAGTATGTGGATATGCCCAACAGCATCAAGACGATAGAATACCAGGCATTTTACAGATGCGATTCACTGGCGTGGGCTCATGTCAGTGATAGCCTGACAAACATGGGAACTTGCGTATTCGCTTATTGCCCATTGCTCACCGAATGTGAGATTCCCGGAGGCGTTACCACCATCTGGAATGCAATTGCCAAGTGTGAGGGGTTGAAGCGCCTGAAAATCGGCAGCAAAGATTCCGCACCAGGTGTCACGTTAATCAAGAATTGCGGTATTGTCGATTGTGAACAAATCGAACACCTCGAGTTAGGTGCTAATGTCGATTCACTGGAATCCCACGCACTGGTTGACCTGAAACACCTAAAGGTACTTATCAGTTGGGCGCCTGTTCCTCCCCGTTGCGATGGTTATTGGCACAGTTTCGACCCCTATCCGCAACAGATGTCGGTTGTTCTCTATGTTCCCAAGTCCTCGCTGGAAACCTATCGGACAGCTGTTGAATGGGAAAACTTCAAGACTATTGTCGCTATCGAGGACGTGGGCGACGTGAATGGCGACGGCATGGTCAGCATTGCTGACGTGACGGCTCTCATCGATATATTGCTGGGCGGGAATCTTGACCGGGCCCCCTATTGCGACGTGAACCTTGACGGTGATGTCACGATCGCCGATGTGACGGCGCTGATTGACTTGCTATTGGGTAACGGTTAAATCCAGCTGTTAACATGACCTAAAAAAAGAGACGCAAATGTGCGTCTCTTTTTTTATGCAATGCCAAAAGCCGTTGGCATATAGAGTCAGCTTCAATACTAAGCTCAGATTCCGTTATTGGGCCTCGGCGATGAGTTCGATTTCGACGAGGGCTCCCTTGGGGAGGTCCTTTACAGCGAAGGCACAGCGTGCGGGGTAGGGTGCCGTGAAGAACTCGGCATATACCTCGTTCATGGGCCCGAAGTTGGCGATTTCGCTCAGAAAGACCGTTGTCTTGACTACATTACACAGGTCTAGCCCCTCGCTTTGGAGAATGGCGCGTGCGTTGAGCAGGCTTTGACGGGTTTGTTCCTGTACGCCTCCCTCGGGGAATGCTCCTGTCTCGGGGATAATGGGGAGCTGTCCTGAAACGAAGACGATGTTACCAGTGCGGATAGCTTGGCTGTAGGGGCCAATGGCAGCGGGTGCCTTGTCGGTGTTTAATGCTTTCATTGAAATGTGAGTTTTAATTCTTAATGATGTTAATAATGTTAGTCAATTAGAATACTGCAAAGATACATTTTTTTCCTATATTTGCACTTCAAAAAGTGCTGTTAAATGAAAAATCTCGAGTCAGTCAGGATTATTGGCGAGTTGGAGTCGTTGGGTACTGAGGCGAAAAGGGAGACGTTGCCCCGTTTCTTCAAGACCGGCAAGGGCGAGTATGGCGAGGGCGACAAGTTCCTGGGCGTTGTGGTGCCGTTGACGCGTCAAGTGGCGCGTGGACATCTGGAGGCCTCATGGGAGACGCTGTACGAGCTGCTGGCATCGCCATGGCATGAGGCCCGGTTGTGCGCGCTCTTAATTATAGTACTGCGGTGGAAACGCAGCGATGAGGAGGAGCGACGCAAGGCATTTGACTTTTACCTTGCCCATAGCGAACGAATCAACAATTGGGACCTTGTGGACCTGTCGGCACCGACAATTGTGGGCCAATATCTGCTGGACAAGCCCCGTGACGTGCTCTATCGTCTTGCCGAGAGCCCGCTGCTGTGGGACAACCGTATCGCTATGGTGGCGACATTGGGCCTGATGCGAGGTGGAGAACTTGATGACACCTACCAACTGTCAACCAAGTTGCTGGGTCATCCTCATGACCTGATGCACAAGGCCGTGGGCTGGATGCTGCGTGAGGCGGGCAAGCGTGACGAGGCACGGCTGTTGTCCTATGTGCGATCGCATGTCAAGGAAATGCCCCGCACGACGCTGCGCTATGCCATTGAACGCCTGCCGCAACCGCTGAGGAAAGAACTGATGGCTTTATAGACATTAAACATAAAATAAGACCTGCATGCCGATGAGGTGCGCAGGTCTTTATCATTAAAGTCGGTTGTTCCGATTACTTCTTGATGCCCATTTTCTTGGCAATCTTAGCGGGGATAGCATCCTTGTGAACGAGGATGTTCAACGTCTTGGCGCGGAAGAAGGCCTCGCTGCAGTAGAAGTATCCCTCGTAGAGCTGGTTGGTGTCCCAGCTGTTCTGCACCTTGAAGTACTTGTTACCCTCCTGGTCAACGGCCTTGCCCATGATAACCATGCCGTGGTCGTCGGTGGTCTCCTTGTTGTCAAACATCTCCTGACGCTCCTCGGGAGTTACCCACTGCTCTTTTACCGGGCCCTTGATGTCCCAAAGTTCGGCCTCGCGGTCCTTGTCGCTGAGTTGTGCCCAACGGGCCATGTCGGTGCCGGCTGCATCGGGGACTTCCTTCTTGACGGGCAGGATAGCATAACCATTGCGCCACTTGAAGCCTTTCTCGCTCACGTCGGCACCCCAAGCGATGGTGTAGCCGTTGTCGATGGCATAGTTGGCAATCTCCAGCAGTTCGTCGATGGGAACATTCTGGTAGCTGGACCACAGCCAGTTGTCAGCCACCTCAAGGATGAAGGGCTGATAGTAGGGATGGTGGGTAAACGAAGCGATGGGCACATAGTCGTCGAGGTTGATGCCCAGGCTGGCAGCCCACGTCTTCGGTGTCCAGGTCTTGCCCTCATAGACGAAAGTCTCGGGCATCTTGCCCATGTAGCTGTCGAGGATGGCCTGAAGACCGTCCTTCCATGCGGGAGTGAGTTTGCCGCGGCTGTGCTTGTTGATGGTGCCAACATAGCCACTCAGCAGCGTAGTCAACTCATGGGTATCGAATTTCTTGTCACCATAGGTCATGCCGGTGTACACCTCGTTGGGCACCATACCGTAGTTGCGCCATACGTAGGGAACATCCTCGGCAGCGCCACCCTCGGCAAAGTTGATCTCGCCATCCATGCGGATGTACTTGATGGCCTTGTCATAGTAGCAGTGGTTAACGACGAATCCCTCGCTCAGGTGTACCTCTTTGCCGGTGAGACGCAGGATCTCATCCTCGAAGAATGAGTTGGTCGAGTAGCACCAGCACGTACCGGACTTGTTCTGGTCCTTGACGGGGGTGTGACGGATCTCCTTGGTGTCGGTGAACTTGAAGCCGGTGCTGTCGGGGATGACAATCTTGTTATCGGCCATCACGTTGATAGCGATTGCCGAAGCCAGTAAAGCAAAAACTAATTTCTTCATAAATACTGATTTTGTTTTAGAGTTATAAATGTTTTAGGTTAATAGTTTCTTAGTTTCAAACATGCAAATTTAGTAGTTTTTTTTGAAATTTCACCTAACCAAGCGAATAATTGTTCCGAAAAAACAAAAAGTGTCCTCTGGCGGTTGGATGAACCACTGTCGAGGACACCGTTTTTTAGGATCAGACAGATAAGATTTGATTGATGATTACATCACAGGGGCATGTCGCCCCAATGATGCCGCAAATATACTAAATTTCACCTTGAAATGGATAAAAACAATTTTTTTATTGTGAAAAATATTTACCTTTGTACCATGATATATCCCTCAAACTTTGAGACAAAGATAGGTTTTGACACCGTGCGCCGTGAGCTGGAGCGGTATTGTGTTAGCGCATTGGGAGCCGCCAATGTGCCTAGGTTGCGTTTCTCGACCCGCCGCGATGAGGTGGTCCGTTGGTTGGAGGAGACCAATGAATTCCTGTCCATTGTTCAGACAGGCAAGGAGTTCCCGCTGAGTTACTATTTTGACCTGCGCGTCGTGCTCAAGGAGGTGGCCACTCCAGGCACATTTCTGTCGGCCGAACGATTGTTTGACCTGCAGCGGCTGCTGGTGACGGTGAGCCAGGTGGTGCGCTTTTTCGCTACAGAAGCCGAAGGCGGAACGCCCTATCCACGGTTGCGCGAGCTCACTAGCGGCTTGCAGGCCTTTCCCGAATTGAGCAACGCCATCGGTCATGTGTTGGACAAGGCGGGCAATATCAAAGATACGGCCTCGCCCCAGTTGCAGGACCTGCGCTCCACAATCGCCCGAGTGACCAGCAGCATCAATGGCACCCTGCGCCACATCATCGCCCAGGGCAAGCAGGACGGTATCCTTGACAATGACGTTCAGCCCTCGTTGCGTGACGGCAGGCTGGTGTTGCCCGTGAGTGCCATGAACAAGCGCAAACTGCATGGTATCGTCCATGACGAGAGTGCCACAGGAAAAACCGTGTTCATTGAGCCGGATGCCATTGTCGAGGCCAATAACCGCATCCGCGAGACCGAGGCCGAGATTGCCCGTGAGATCATCCGCATCCTGACCGCAGTTACAGACCAGATACGCCCTCATCTTGATGAATTGTCGGGAGTGCTGGAAACACTCGGACAGTTGGATTTCATCCGTGCCAAGGCCTTGTTCGCCCAAGATGTGGGCGCACAGATGTGCCACATCGACCGCAAACCCGTGGTAGAATGGTACAATGCCTTGCATCCCTCATTGCTGTTGTCGTTGCGTAGCCAGGGCAAGGAGGTGGTTCCGCTTAACATCACTCTCAACCGCCAGGACCGTATCCTTGTCATATCAGGACCTAATGCCGGCGGCAAATCGGTGTGTCTCAAAACAGTGGGTGTTGTTCAATACATGATGCAGTGCGGTCTGTTGCCCACGCTGCGGGATAACTCACACATGGGCCTTTACCGCGACATATTTATCGATATCGGTGACCAGCAGAGCATTGAGAATGACTTGAGTACCTACAGCAGCCACTTGCAGAACATGAAGATGTTCCTGTCTAAGGGTGGGAAAGAGACCCTGATTCTTATTGATGAAATGGGAAGCGGCACCGAGCCCCAGATTGGCGGCGCCATCGCCCAATCCATCCTGGAACAGCTGAATGAGCACCAGGTGATGGGCGTCGTGACCACACATTACCAGAACCTCAAGCACTTTGCCGAGGAGACAGCTGGCGTTGTCAACGGTGCGATGCTCTATGACCGCCAGCGCATGCAGCCGCTATTCCAATTGTCAATGGGCTATCCCGGAAGCTCGTTCGCGATAGAGATTGCCCGAAAGACGGGGTTACCGCAGCAGGTCATCGACAAGGCCAGTGAGATTGTGGGCAGCGACTATATCAACATGGACAAGTACCTGCTCGACATCGTGCGCGACCGCCGTTATTGGGAAAACAAGCGCCAGGACGTTCGTGCCAAGGAGAAACGCCTTGACCAACTGATCGCTGACTATGACGAGCGACTTGACGGCATTCGTGCCGAGCATCGCCAGATTATTCATGACGCCCGAGCCGAAGCCCAGGAAATCCTGCGCGGCAGCAATGCGCAGATTGAGAAGACCATCAAGGAAATTCGTGAACAACAGGCTGAGAAGGAGCGCACTAAGGAATTGCGCCGCCAGCTTGACGAATTCAAAAAACGGCTGAATGACTTGGAACCCGAAGAACCCTCACGACTTAAGGAACTCGCACCCAAAGAGAAACCTCGCCGCAAAACCTCCAAAAAATCAACGCCGAAACCTGTCGTTAAGGATCGTCCCTTGCAGGCTGGCGATAACGTGGTGCTCAAGGGCTCTACCACGGTGGGTACGCTCATCAGCATCGACGAGAAGTATGCCCTGGTAGCATTCGGTAACATCAAGACCCGCATCGAGGCCAATATGGTAGAACGCACCATGCGCAAGGAGAAACTGCCCAAGCCCGAGTCTCTAGGCCGCGTGACCACCGATGAGATCCGCAACCGGCAGCTGAACTTCAAACCCGATATTGATGTGCGCGGTATGCGGGCCGATGAGGCATTGCAGGCCATCACCTATTTCATTGATGATGCCATCCAGTTCAGTGCCCAACGGGTGCGCATCCTGCATGGCACAGGAACCGGAGCCTTGAAAGTGGCGATCCGAGAGTATCTGCAAAGTGTGAACGGGGTGAAGAGCTACCGCGATGAGCATGTGCAGTTTGGCGGCGCTGGCATCACAGTTGTTGAGCTGGAGTGATTTCTCAGTAGGGGTTAAGTGAAGAATTGAGATATGATTGAGAATAATATATTTTTGAGGCCTTTCAGGACGCGTGGAGGTGCGGTGCCTTTTGACCGCATCACGACTGCTGATTATGAGCCGGCTATCCGTCAAGGAATTAAAGAGCATGATGCCGAGGTGCGAGCCATTGCCGAAAGCAATGATGAAGCGACCTTTGAGAACACCATTGTAGCCCTTGAGCGTGCTGGAGCGACACTCAACCGTGTGCTGGGTGTGTTTTATCCTATGCTGTCGTGCAATGCCGATGATGCGTTGCTGAAGGTGAGTGAGCTCATGGCCCCCGTGTTGAGCGAGCACTTCAACAGCATCACCCTAAACGAGCGGCTGTGGCAACGGGTGAAATATGTTAAAGATCACTTTGATGAAGCCAGCTACGACGTGGAGGACCAGATGCTGATGCGTGAGACCTATGACGGCTTTGTGCGTAGTGGCGCTAACCTGCAAGGAGAGGCTAGAGAGCGTTATCGGGAATTGTCCAAGCGATTGACCGAACTGACGTTGAAATTTGACCAGAATGCCCTCAAGGAGACCCCTCGATATGAACTGTGGCTTACCGAAAAAGACTTAGACGGCCTCCCTGAAAGTGCCCTTGACTCCGCCAAACAGGCCGCCAAGGACAAAGGCCGTGAGAACGAGTGGCTGGTCACTCTAGACGCACCCAGTTACGGCCCCTTCATGAAATACAGCGACCGCCGCGACCTGCGTGAGCAGTTGTATAAGATGTATAACCGCCAGTGCACTAGCGGAGACTACTGCAATCTTGATGTGCTGCGTGATATCGCAAACACGAGGCTTGAAATCGCACAACTGATGGGCTGTAAATCGTTTGCCGAATACAAGTTGCAGCACACGATGGCCCAGACGCCGGCAAACGTTTACGGCATGCTGAACCAACTGCGTGACGCCTATTTGCCTGTGGAGCGTGATGAGATGAAGCGGTTGACGGAGTTCGCGAGCAAGCTTGAAGGCAAGCCAACCGTCATTATGCCTTGGGACTATAGCTATTACAGTAACAAGGAAAAAGACTCGAAGTATGAGATTAATGACGAGTTGCTGCGGCCATATTTCGAATTGGGTCGTGTCACCCAAGGCGTTTTTGGCTTTGCGAAGCGTATGTACGGCTTGCGTTTCACGCACAATCATGACGCCCAGGTGTTTCATCCCGAGGTGGAAGTCTATGACGTGACCGATGAAGACGGCAAGGCAGTGGGTATGCTATATCTGGACTTTTTCCCACGACCCACCAAGCAGAGCGGGGCATGGATGACCAGTTTCAGAGAGCAGTATATCGATGATAACGGCAATGATGTGCGACCACTGGTGACGCTGACGATGAACTTCACCCGTCCCACCGATGCGAAGCCCTCGTTGCTCACTGTGCGTGAGTTGGAGACGTTTATGCACGAGTTTGGTCATGCCCTTCATCAGTTGCTGAGCCGCTGCAAGTACCAGTCCTTATCGGGTACCAACGTCTATAGAGATTTTGTTGAGGTTCCGTCGCAGTTCAACGAGAACTACGTGTATGAACGTGAATTTCTCGATAGTTTTGCCTGTCATTACAAAACAGGCGAGCCAGTGCCTCAAGAGCTGATTGATAAACTGATCGCGTCGTCACAGTATGGCGCCGCCTATGCCTGTGTGCGGCAGTTGGGCTTCGGCTTCATCGACATGGCATGGCACAGCATCACTGAGCCATATCAGGGCGACGACTTTGATTTTGAGTATCATGCGGTGAAAGATGTCCAGGCTTTTGAACCCGTTGAAGGCTGTATCATGTCTCCCCAGTTCACCCATATCTTCTCAGGCGGCTATGCGGCAGGTTACTATGGGTATAAGTGGGCCGAGTTGATCGAGTGTGACGCCTTCGACAAGTTCAAGCAGACCAGTATCTTTGACCGTGATACCGCCCGGTTGTGGCAGACGCATGTGCTCTCACGGGGCGGGACTGAGGCTCCGATGACGCTTTACAAGCGTTTTCGAGGCGCAGAGCCAGGCATTGAAGCCATGATGCGTCGCGACGGAGTTTTTCATAAATCCGATACAAATAAAAGATAATCAGCGGTTTAGATGTAATTATTTGTATTTTTTTAAGACAGTATGTTGTGAGTTAGAGAAAAAAGTGTTATGTTTGCAGCGTGATAAATGAACCATTACAGTTCTCCCATGGTTTGGGAGTAATTGGATTTATTGTTGTTAAGTCTTCTATTATGGCTGTAGGAGATAGGTGATCGATGGGGCTTATGTTTTTGCGCCATTTGCTTGTATTTGCTTATATGAAGCGTTTTTTGTATATTCAATGACTTTATAAATTTATTGTCACATGAAAAATAGTTTACATACGTTTATCTTGTTTCTAGTTGCGCTGATAATGCCGACTGCTGCAAGTGCTTTTGAGTTGATTACCGAGGGCGTGTACATGGACGGTAATGCGCTGTACATCGGTAGTAATGTGACCTCCATCACGGGCTTGCAGGTGAATCCGAGTGTGATTTACACATTTGCCGCTAACCCGCCTGAGTGTGATGAGAACACGTTTATGGGTTATGATGGCGTTCTTCATGTTCCCGCCACATCATTTACTGACTATTTCATTTCAGACTACTGGGGAAATTTTGCTGACATTAGAAATGATGCTGTTGAGCCGACAGACGTTAACCTCAATTATTATCAAATCGAGTTGATTGTTGGTGACAGCTTCAATCTCTATGCCACAGTTCAACCTTCAAACGCCACACCACAGACTGTGGATTGGACATCGAGCGATCCACTCGTTGCTGAGGTGAGCGCTGGCCGAATTAGTGCCATTGCTCCTGGCGAATGTGATATTATCGTTTCCTGCCTTGATAAGCAGACGGTTTGTCACGTGTCGATCGTGGAACCCATATCGGTGACATTGGACCAGACCGAGTTGACGCTTGAACAGACTGATCAAGTGACGCTTACCGCAACCGTCACGCCCGAGAGTTCCAGTGGCGTTAGTGTAACATGGAGTTCTACCGACGAGTCGATTGCGACCGTTGAAAACGGCGTTGTTACAGCAATAGGCGTGGGAGAGTGTGACATCATCGCATCCTATTTCGACAAGCATGCTGTATGTCATGTGACAGTTGTCGAAACGACCATCTACATTACTCTAGACAGGCATGAGGCAAGGCTTCTTCCTAACCACCTGCTGACTCTCACTCCCACCATGTCGCCTATCTCAACAACCCTCAAGGTGACATCAACCAATCCCGCAGTTGCTATCGCAAAGCTGGTTAACGGCAGTGTTCAAGTTGCCGGTCGAGTCGAGGGCACAACGTTGATCATCGTTGGTTCGGAAGATGGTAATGCAATCGCTGACACCTGTGAGGTTACCGTTTATACCGAGTTGGGCGATGTGAACTGCGATGGTTATGTGAGCATCAAAGATGTTACTACCTTGATTGACTATCTGCTTACTAATAATGAAACCGGTTTAAACGTATCTAATGGTGATGTGAACCGTGACGAAATTGTCAGCATTAAGGACGTGACAGCCATGATTGATTATCTTTTGGGTGGTAACATCTGGCCTTGGGAAGGCGAGGTGATCAATGTCAAGGGTGTGTCATTCATGATGATCAATGTCGAGGGTGGCACATTCACGATGGGTGCTAGTGACATCGATGAAGACGCCGCCAGCAATGAACGTCCAGCCCATGAGGTGACATTGTCAAGCTATAGTATCGGCCAGATGGAGGTTACCCAGGAACTGTGGCAAGCTGTAATGGGCGTCAATCCAAGCCGTTTCTCGAGTGCTAATGGCTATAGTGAGAATCTCAAGCGTCCAGTTGAACAGGTTTCCTGGAACGACTGCCAAGAGTTCGTGGCAAAATTGAACGAAATGACGGGCAAATCGTTCCGTCTGCCCACTGAGGCAGAATGGGAGTATGCTGCACGAGGTGGCAATAAGAGCATGAGTAACAAATATGCCGGCAGCAATACGGTTGATGATGTAGCGTGGTATATGTCCAACGCTGGTAGTGGCGTGGGAACTAATAACCCGAACTATGGTACTCACGAAGTGAATTCCAAGGACGCTAACGAGTTGGGTCTGTATGGCATGAGCGGAAACGTGTCAGAGTGGTGCCAGGATTGGATGGCGCAATACAGAAGCACAGCGCAAACTGATCCCACTGGACCGGTAAACGGCTCGATCCGTGTTCATCGTGGTGGCGGTTGGAATTCTAATGCGATTAATTGCCGCGTGTCGGCCCGTAATGGCAGCGCCATGGCATTCAAGGCTAACACGATTGGATTGCGTTTAGCGCTTTAATCGTTGTGTGAATCAGAAACACAGGCAACCTGACTGCTCGGATGCAGGAATGGTTGCCTGTTTTTTTTATATTCTAGTATTGTGGCTAGCAAATGATTGTGAGGGATTTTTATGGTCTGTGAGAAGAAAAAAGGCCTGAATGGTTGCTGTTGGGCGTGATTTGTTCTATATTTGTGGCATGAAGAGGAAGATTAGAAGGGCAAGGCTAGATGATGTGCCGGCAATCATGCGGCTCATTGACGAGGCGCGGGGCATCATGCGCTCATGCGGGAACATGAACCAGTGGATTGATGGCTATCCCGATGAGGAGACCATCGAGAATGACATCAATAACTGCCATTGTTACGTGTGTGAGGAGCAGGGTGGGGTGATTGTCGCTTCATTTGCCTTTATTCCGGGTCCAGAGCCGACATACAAAGATATCTATGAGGGTGAGTGGCTGGACGACCATCCTTATCATGTCGTTCATCGTTTGGCGAGCACGGCGTCAAGTCACGGTATCTTTAATGATGTGATGGACTACTGCTTGGCTGTGGCGAGAAACTTGCGCATCGACACGCACCGTGATAACGTCATTATGCGTCATGTGATTAAGAACTACGGCTTCACCTATTGCGGCATCATCTATCTGGCTAACGGTGACGAGCGGTTGGCTTATCAGTTGAATAGGGCGGAATAGCCGTCGTTTTAGTATAGACATTAATCAATTAGGGCCGACTCGGTTGGGAGTCAGCCCTAATTTGATATTAAGGATTAATCTTTTTCTTCCAGATTATTTCTTCAGCTCGTCGGCAACCTTCTGAGCAGCCTCAGCGCCTTTCTCCTTAGCCGCGTCAACGGCGTCGCCAGCGGCGTCCTTAACGGCCTCGGTAGCAGCCTCAACCTTCTCACCAGCAGCGTCAACGGCAGCGTCAACAGCCTCACCAACCTTCTCGGCGGCAGCCTTAGCTACGAAATCAGCGAAACCAGCTTTCAGGTTCTCGGGAACATCGATGTAGTTAGTCATCTTGTCAGCGAGGGTCGGGATCTTAGCGAGGAGGGCTTCCTTGTTGTTTTCCCAAACGGTCTTCAGGATGTTGATGATGTTGAAGTAACCAGCCTCGTCACCACCATCCAGAAGTTCCTGAGCCTTAGCCTTGATGCCATCGAGCAGAGAAAGAGCAGAAGCCTCATCGGCGCAAGCCAGCAGGTCGTTAGCAACACCGTCAACAGTGTACTCAGCTACGGGAGCCTCTTCAGTAACTTCCTCAGCGGGCTTGGTCTCAGTCTTGCAACCAACAAAAGCGATAGCAGCAACAGCTGCAAACATCAATAAAAATTTCTTCATAATAAAACAACTTTTAAAATAAATGATTAATAATAAAACGATTCAACGCCGCAAAAGTAACGGCTATTTTTGAATTACCAAATTTTTTTGCTCCTAATTTTCATTTTTTAATACTTTTATTTGCCATTTAGGCGGTTTTGCGGTCAAAATACTATAACTTTGCAGTGCAGAATTTTGTCCAGCGCCTCGAGCTACAAATTTCGTGCCAAACTCAAAAAGTGACGAGAATTATTAACTAAAAAGAGAATATTATGCTTTACATTTTATTTGGAGCTATTTTTCTTCTGAGCTTTATTGTTCAGACCTCCCTCAAGTCGAAGTTTACCAAGTACAGTAAAGTGCCCTTGGGTGTTCCAATGGCCGGACGAGACATCGCTGCCGCCATGTTGCAGCAGAACAGATGTGGTGACGTGAAGGTGACCAGTGTCAGCGGTCAACTGACCGATCACTTTAATCCTGCTAACAGAACGGTGAACTTGAGTGAACCGGTTTATGGAACCAATAGTATTGCTGCGGCTGCGGTTGCCGCCCACGAGAGCGGTCATGCGATTCAGCACCAGGAAGGCTACAGTATGCTTCAATTGCGAACCAAGATGGTGCCTATCGTGTCGTTTGCCTCCAAGACCATGAGTTGGTTGTTGCTGGCTGGTATCATGATTGTCGAGGTCACGCCTATTCCCCTCTATATCGCCTTGGCCATGTTTGGCATGACTGTGCTGTTCAGTTTTATCACGCTTCCTGTCGAGGTAGATGCCAGCCGTCGTGCCGTCAAGTGGCTCGAGGGGTCGGGTATTGCCAGCGGACAACAGCTGGATATGGCTAAGGACGCATTGCATGCAGCGGCTTATACCTATGTGGTATCTGCTCTTGGTTCTTTAGCAACATTAGTATATTATGCGCTGATGTTTTTGGGCGGTCGTCGTCGTTAACAAAATTTCTATTCCAATTCAATATAATGGCACAAAAACCATCGATTCCAAAAGGGACGCGCGATTTCTCGCCCATAGAGATGGCGCGCCGCAACTATATCTTCAACACGATAAAAGACGTATTCATGCTTTACGGCTTCCAGCAGATTGAGACGCCTGCTGTCGAAAACCTGTCCACACTGATGGGCAAGTATGGCGAGGAGGGCGACAAACTGCTGTTCAAGATCCTGAATAGTGGAGACTATCTCAAGGATGCCCCCGATGACCTGCTGGCAGCACATGATTCATTACACTTGACCACAAAAATCAGTGAGAAAGGGCTTCGATATGATTTGACCGTTCCCTTTGCCCGATATGTGGTTCAGCACCGCAACGAGTTGCAGATGCCTTTCAGGCGTTATCAGGTTCAACCCGTGTGGCGCGCCGATCGTCCTCAAAAGGGCCGTTATCGTGAGTTCTACCAGTGTGATGCCGATATCGTGGGTAGTGATTCGCTGTTGAACGAGGTTGAGCTTGTGATGATGATTGATGAGGTGTTCAACCGCTTCAACATCAATGTCGCCATCAAACTGAACAACCGTAAAATCCTGAGTGGTATCGCCGAGGTCATTGGCGCCGCCGACAAGATTGTCGATATCACTGTCGCCATTGACAAACTTGATAAAATCGGTATAGATAATGTCAATTCCGAGTTGAGAGAGAAAGGGTTGAGTGATCAGGCTATCGCGACCTTGCAGCCCCTGCTGTCGCTCGACGGCACGAATGAGAGCCGCTTGTCAAGCCTTGCCGAAATGTTGTCCGGCAGTGAGACCGGCATGAAAGGCATTGAAGAGATGCGCTATGTGTTAGACCACGTGACCGCATTGGGCACACGTGCCCGTGTTGAGTTTGACGCTTCGTTGGCCCGTGGTTTGAACTACTACACAGGCACGATCTTCGAGACCAAGGCGCTGGATGTCACCATCGGCAGCATCTTGGGAGGAGGCCGGTACGACAACCTCACGGGCATCTTTGGCATGCCCGGATTGTCGGGTGTGGGAATCAGTTTTGGCGCCGACCGCATCTATGACGTGCTGAACGCGTTGGATCTCTATCCTGCAGATACGATAGCGACAGCTCAGGTGATGTTCACCAACTTTGGTGAGCAGGAGTCCGCTGCTTCGTTGAAATACATCATGGCATTGCGCAAGTCAGGCATCAGCGCAGAATTGTATCCTGACAGTGCCAAGATGAAGAAGCAGATGGGCTATGCGAATGACCGTCATATTCCGTTTGTCGCTATTGTTGGGGCTGATGAGGTTCAGAATGGAACGATAGCTCTTAAAGACATGAATTCCGGCGAGCAGAAGACGTTGACGTTGGAACAGATGATCGAGCAGTTCAGCAAGTGACAAAAGTGCTGTCGGTTGGAGAAAAACTGGTATTATGAACAGTATGTATCAACAGTTGATGCAGTTGCCTCTTTTTCAGGGCGTCAGTTCTGAAAAGATCACTGCGCTTGTCGAAAAACTGCCATTCCATTTTCTGAAGTTCCGGAATGGCGAACAAGTGCTTGCGGCCGGTGACACCTGTACGCATATCAAGTTTATTGTATCTGGAAAAGTCAGGCTTGAGATGCCGTACGCTTCCTTGCGTGTGAGTATGCTTCAGACGCTGGCCACGCCTCATGTGTTGGCTGCCGAGTATCTGTTCGGACGTGAAACGGTTTATCCGTTCACTGCTGTTGCCGATGACACATGCGGTATTCTCCAACTGCGCAAGAGTGACTACATCAAGATGATCAACAGCGACAAGGTATTCCTGTTCAACATTCTCAACTACCTGTCAACATGCAGTCAACGCAGCACTTTATCGGCTTTGGCAGTGAGAGATGGCTCAGTCTCGGAGCGGTTGGCACTGATTGTTGACCAGCTCATGGTGCCAGGGGCAACCGACGTTGTCCTGAGGTATAGGCAAAAGGACCTGTGCGCCCTGTTGGGAACCCAGCGGACAACACTCATCAGCACGCTTGACAAACTTAGTGCCCAGGATATCATCGAATATGAAAGCAATGAGCTTCGTATTATTGATATCCCAAGGTTGAGTGAAATGTTATCGGATTAGACTCTAATTAGTTTTTTATGCTCTACACATATCAAACCCGAGGCACCTGCTCGACTCAGATTGACTTTGAGATTGACGATCAAGGCATTATCCAGAGGGTGCAGTTTTATGGCGGTTGTCATGGCAACCTGCAGGGCATTTCTATTCTGTTGCGAGGGATGCCCGCTCAAGAGGCGATAACCAAGTTGCAGGGTATCCGTTGCGGTTACAAGAACACGTCATGCCCCGATCAGCTGGCGACGGCCTTGCGTCAGGCCTTGGAAAACAAATAAGATTATTTATTAACACATCAAATGATATACATGAATATGAAAAAGATTTTATTTCTTATGACTGCTGTTGTGGCAGTATTATTAATCAGTTGCAATCACACAAACGAATACCAGGCCAAGGGTGAGGCATTGGCCCGTCAGTTGGATGAGGCATGCCAGGCACAGGATATGGAAAAAGCGATTTCCATCGACGAGCAAATCCGTGCCCAGGAAAAAGAGATTGCCGCTACCGGTGATTCGGTGGCTGTCGCATCCTATCGTGAGGCATTGAAAGAGACCCGTGAGCGCAACGCTCCGTTTGTTGCCTCGGCAAAGCTGGAGAAAGGCAAATCAAAAGATGATATCGTGAAGGAGGCCGTTGGCGACGTTATGGAAGGTGATGTGAACATCAATTCGCTGACCGAGTCGATAGACGCGATGTTGGAGAAAGAAAAAGATAAGTAAGTATTGAGTGTTAAGGCTTGGTTATGTGCTGTTTGAGGATTTGTAAAGGACACCTCACGTGTCGCGTTGTGATGAGTCTCGCCTGTTGCGTGATCATGGCATCGTGCGGCACAGGAATTGAGGTGACTGAGCATGTCTCGGACAAGGATGTCCAAAAAGTCATTAACCAAGATAATAATCACCAAAAATTGGTGACACTCGACCCTTATGTTGACTCTGTCCCCTCGTGGAGGACAGGCAAGCGTTTTTGGGTCGCTGATGATCAGGTGAAACTGCTTTTTGTCCATTCCCAGGACTATAACTTGGACACCGTGCGTTTGGCAGGTCGAATAATAGAGTATGCCGGCTATGATATCGGTGATATCTATGACAACCGCAACACGTTGAATCTGAAGTTTTCAGATTCCCAAACAGGGCTGACCTACAGATACCGCTCGGGCAAGACCCTGTCGGAGTTCAACCCGTTGTTCTCCATTCCCATGTTGATTGACATGGATCTGGTTCATCATGTCGCCCGTCAAATCGAGGGAAAAGACTACTACATCCGCACTCCCATCTGGTTTAACAGCCAAACCGAGAAGATGATGGACGGTCGCCACTTTATCCAGGTGCATATCGATAGCATATTGCCGGGCAACGCCGTCATGCCGCTGAGGGTTCTGTTCACTACTGCCGATACCCATGAACACGCTATGGTGTGGATGAGTGACAACGCCTCGACCATGCACGGCAGGGATTTTGATGCGATGTTTGTCGCTAATGATCCTCGTCAGTCATACCCTGACATTTCGGACGCTAATTGGGACCGCATCACCCGTCAACAGATTATTGAGGGCATGACCAAGACAGAATGTCGGCTTGCGTTGGGAAACCCTAAACGCATCAATGAGAACCCAAACCAGTCGGGAATGAAAGAATACTGGTATTATGAAGGCGGTTCATATCTTTATTTTGCAGATGGCATCTTGCAACAATTCAGGCGATAGAGATGTTAACGACATTGGAGATAGAATTTCTTGGTACTGGCACATCGACTGGTGTTCCCCAGCTTCGATGCAATTGCCCTGTATGCTTGAGCCCTGATCCCCGCGACAAACGGTTGCGCACCTCGGCTATCGTGCGATATCAAGGGGTTCGCCTGCTGATTGATTGCGGTCCTGATTTCCGCACTCAAATGTTGCGGGCCAGTGATGACAATCTTGACGCGGTGTTGTTGACACACATCCATTATGACCATGTCGCGGGCCTTGATGACCTGCGCACCTATTGTTTTGAGAAGCCATTCCCATTATACGCACGCCCCGATGTGCTGGACAACCTGCACAAGAGAATACCTTATTGTTTCTCGGATAACCCTTATCCTGGGGTCGCTAAGTTCGAGGAACATGTTATTGGCGAAGAACCGTTTTTGGTCGATGGCGTTCGCGTCGAGCCAATTTCGGTGATGCACTATAAATTAGCCATATGTGGTTTCCGTATCGGCCCGTTGGCCTATATCACCGATGCCAAGACCATTTCGCCAGAAGTGCTGGAAGGTCTCAAGGGTGTTCCACTATTGGTGATTAATTCGCTGCGTGTAGGTCAACATTTGTCGCATATGTGTCTTGACGAGACACTGGAAGCGGTCAGCCGTGTGAAACCAGGCCATGCTTATCTCATCCACATGAGTGACCGCATGGGCCTGCATGCGGAGTCTCCCAAGTTGTTGCCTGAAGGTGTTGAACTGGCCTATGACGGTCTTATTGTAAGAGTATAACACAATGGACGAAGTAAAAATCTCACAGATTGAGCAGAATGAGACCATGTCGGGCCTTCAGTTCTTTGAAGGACGGGTTCAGGCTGGATTTCCCAGTCCGGCCCAAGGCGAGTATGCCGACAGTATTGATTTGAACCGTGCCCTGATCACTAATCCGGCGGCGACATTCTGTGCCCGCGTGATTGGCAATTCCATGACAGATGCCGGCATCAACGAGGGCGATTTGCTGATTATCGACCGTTCCCTCACGCCACATGACGGCTGTATCGCCGTTTGCTTCCTTGACGGGGATTTTACTGTCAAGCGGTTGAGTGTGAAGGAAGACGGCATTTATTTGACTCCGGCGAACGCTGAGTTTCCCGAGATACAAGTTAAGGAAGAGAGCACTTTCCAGATTTGGGGCGTGGTGTCCCATATCATCAAACGGGTGTAGAACTTGAGGCGTGGCAGTTGATAAGACATATAAGGGCAGGCGTTATGGCACAATGTTTTTTGTGCTGTGCGTTCTCTTGATGGCCTGGCAAAGTCTGGCGCTCGTGGCCGATTTGCGTGTGATGGGACGAGGGGTCCAGGAGTGGCTCATGCTGCCTTTATCGCTAGGTAATGTGATGGTATTGCTGACTCCGCTCAACAGCCTGTTCATCTTGCTGAGTGACAGGCTGGGCGCTTTCAGCCTCTCTAGTGTTATCGTCATATCAGTGGCCAATGCCTTGTTGGTCCTGTCGCCTTATTGGCTGCTTAAACAACGTTGGCGTTGGCTGGTGTGGATCCCGCTTACCTTGTTCACCCTGTGGTGCCTGATGCAGCTGTGCTATTGCCGCGCCTATGACGATTTGATGCCGTGGCAGAGCCTGACATTGACCGACAATGTCAACTCCACATTGATGAACAGTACACTATCATTGTTGAGGTGGCATGACCTGTTCGTCTTTTTGCCTTTCCTGTTGCTGGTGCTGTACGATCTGTTCAGTCGAGGAGAAAAACGGGGTACTAACCAGCGTCGGCGTCCGTTTGTGAAAACCATCTTGGCTTGTTTGGTCCTGTCGCTGCTGGGCTATGTTGGCGGACACCAGAACTATGAAAACAGGTATTTGCACAATTTCAGCAATCGGGGGTACTTTGGCCAAAACGGTTTCATTCCGTATTGCGTTTTCACCCTGTATCAGATTGTTTTCAACAGCAATTCGGTGAGCGATGAGGAACGTGCGATGGTAGAGCGGTTTCTTGATGAGGATTGTCCTCATTACACCGACAATCGGTTTGCTGCCGGTGACAACCCTAATCTGGTGCTTATCATCGTTGAATCGCTGCACTCTTGGCCTATTGGCATGCAAGTTGATGGGCGTGCGGTGACCCCCGCGCTTGATAGTCTGCTTGCCGGCGAAGGTGTGATTTACGCGCCTCATGTCCTGTTCCAGACCAGTCATGGCCATTCAAGTGATGCCCATTTTATCTACAACACGGGATTGCTGCCGCTCCGGGACGCCGCAGTGGCAGTGAGTTGGGGAAACGGACCATACCCGACATTGGCCGAAGCGCTTGAGGGCTATGACTGTCGCGAAGTCATCTGTACGCCAGGCATGAATTGGAACCAGTCGGTTACCGCAAGGACTTACGGTTTTGATACGCTTTATACACGTGACCACATGAATGAGGCGGGTGTGCTCCATCGTCATCACAACGTCGATGATGCGGCGCTTACCGATTTCGCCTCGGGGTTGTTGCCGCAACTTCATCAGCCGTTCTTCCTAGAGATGGTCACCATGACCATGCATGCCCCATATCCCGCCGACAAGGTGCGCCACACGTGGATCCTTGACAGTGACACGTTGAACGCCGAAGCCCGCGGCTATCTGAATTGTGTGAATCTGACCGACAGTTGTATTGGAGCATTCATCCATGATTTGCACAAACAAGGGCTGGACGAAAATACCGTTGTCGCCATAGTCTCGGACCATACTCAGATTTATTTGAGCCGGGTCATGGGCAAGCCCGATAGTGAATTCGCCCCCAATGATTGGGGTATTCCGCTGATCATTGCCGGGGCCGACACCACATTGCGTTATGAGCCTGTGATCGGTCAGGTGGATGTGTTCCCGACGCTGCTTGACGTGATGGGCGCCAATGAGTATTATTGGAAAGGACTGGGACACAGTATTCTGCGTTTTCCTGTCACCAGTGCGATCCAGCACCGCAACATGTCGGTTATCGGTGACAGCACCGCACTCACTCCTCATCAACTGAAAGCATGGGAAATCAGCCGATTACTCATTTTTGATAAAGATAATAGTAAAAGCAAATTGAAACATGAAAGATTATAAATCGCGTTTGTTCTCCAGTGATGGCCGCTTGAGCGACTTGATTACCGCTCATCCGGCATTGCTGTCGTTGTTGACCCGTTTGGGCATATCTCTGGGATTCGGTGACCGCTCGATAGCCGACGTGTGTGAGAGCAGCGGGGTTGATACCGATTTTTTCCTGCTGATCTGCAACGTTTATACATTCAACAACTATGTGCCTTCGACAGCCGCCATTCTAGGGACCGACATGGCCGGTCTGGTGCCTTATCTGGAGAAATCACACAACTATTATGTGGACAAGCGCTTGCCTCACATCGAGCGTCATCTTGACGCCATCGCCCAAAAGCTTGACGGGCGCATCGGTAAGGTGTTCATCAGTTTCTTCAAGGAGTACAAGAAGGAGGTAGAGGCGCATTTCGCCCATGAGGAGTGTGAGGTGTTCCCCCACATCCGCGCTTTGATGGCGGGCGAGAGCGACCAGACATACAGCATCGGCGATTTTCTTCACAGCCATAGCGACATCGAAGGAAAACTGGGAGACTTGCTGAACATCGTGTTCAAGTACCTGCCCCCTCAGGTCGACGACGACAACGTGCTCGACGTGGTCTATGACATCCTGCGTTTGAGCGAGGACCTCAAGAAGCACACATTCATAGAGGAAAGAATTATGGTGCCGCTGGTTAAACATCTCGAAAATGCCATTCTGAAGAAATGAAAAAGCGACTGTTAATCGTTGAGCCATCGGAGGTCATTGTGGAGGGCTTGAAGGCTGTCCTTGAGGGGCAGATACGCTTCAAGGTGTTGGAACCAGAGATGAATGCCGACCGCCTGGAAGAGCGTATCGTCGCTAATCATCCTGATATCGTGCTCATCAATCCAACGCTGTTGGGGGATTTTGTGCGTTTCAAGAGCGATTATCCGATTGCGATGGTGGCATTGGTCTATCAGTATGTGGAGCGTGAGGCGCTGAAGAACTATGACGGCATTGTGGACATCCGAGACAGCCGAGCCGTGATTATTGAGACCTTGGCCCAAGCGCTGCCTGGAGAACCCGAGTCAGGCAAGAACAACTACGAACTCACCAAGCGTGAGACTGCAGTTCTCGTCCAACTCGCCCAAGGTAAAACCAACAAGGAGATTGCCGAAGCGCTCAGCGTCAGCGTCCACACAGTGATCAGCCACCGCAAGAACATCACCCACAAGACAGGGATCAAGAGTGTGGCGGGCCTCACCGTCTATGCCATGCTCAATAACCTCATCGATGAGTCCACCCTGCTGTAATCTGTTGACACTATCCCGATGTCTATAAAGTAAATATTATTATCTTTGCAGGTTGAAATAAAACGAAAGATATGTTGTTGCTAAAAATGCTGGATAAGTTTGGGGACTACTGCATGTTCATGTGGCGGGTTATCGCTATACCCGACAAATGGAAGGTGTTCTTCAAACGCTATCTTGATGAGATCGGTAAGTTGGGCATTGACTCAATTCCGCTGATTATTATCGTGTCGCTGTTCATAGGTTCGTTGTGTACAATCCTGATTAAGCTCAATATCTCCAATCCGCTGTTGCCGAGGTACACTGTGGGATTGACCACGCGTGAGATCATTCTGCTGGAGTTCTCATCGACCATCCTGTGCCTGATTCTGTCGGGCAAGATCGGGTCTAACATCGCTAGTGAGATTGGCACGATGCGCGCCACCGAGCAGATTGATGCCCTGGACATTATGGGTATCAACAGCGCCAACTTCCTGGCCGCGCCCAAGATTTTGGCGCTCATTACCATCCTTCCGTTCCTGGTTGTGATCTGTATGGCGACCAGCCTGTTTGGCGGCTGGCTCATCTGCATCATCACGGGCATTGTCGAGCCCGATACTTACATCTTCGGTATTCAGTCGCTGTTTATCGAATGGTATGTGTGGTTCGCATTAATCAAGTCGCTGGTTTTTGCCTTCTTGATGTCCACCATTGCGTGCTATTATGGCTATACGGTCAAGGGTGGCTCGGTTGAGGTGGGCAAGGCAAGTACCGACACCGTGGTGATCAGCAACATCATGATTCTTGTGGCCGACGTCATATTAACCCTGTTATTACTGTAAAACAATGATAGAAGTTAAGCACGTATCCAAGTCCTTCAAGGAAGAAGGCGGTGACCGTCAGGTGCTGTATGACGTGAGCTGTAATCTGTATGATGGCAAAACCAACCTCATCATTGGCCAGTCAGGCTCGGGAAAGACGGTGCTGATCAAGAATATCGTGGGCCTGTTTGATCCTGATGCGGGCGAAATCCTGTATGACGGACGCGACATCACCAAGATGGACCGCAAACAGCGTAAGGATTTGCGCAAGGAAATCGGTATGCTCTTTCAGGGGTCTGCGTTGTTCGACAGCGAGACCGTATTGGGCAATGTGATTTTCCCGTTGGTGATGTTCAGCGGCATGACCCCTGGCGAGATGCGTGATCGTGCCCAGTTTTGTATTGACCGCGTAAACCTCACGGGTAGCGAGAACAAATATCCCAGCGAGTTGTCTGGCGGTATGCAGAAACGTTGTGCCATTGCCCGCGCCATCGCGTTGAATCCCAAGTACCTGTTCTGTGATGAGCCCAACTCGGGCCTGGACCCCAAGACATCAATCGTGATTGACGAGTTGCTGAGTGACATCACCCACGAGTTCGGCATCACCACGATCATCAACACCCATGACATGAACTCAGTGATGGGCATCGGCGAGAATATCGTGTTCATCAACAAGGGTCATGTGGGTTGGATTGGCAACAAGGACCAGATCTATAACGTTGACAATGACGACCTGAACAATTTCGTCTATGCCACCGACCTGTTCCGTGACGTGCGCAAGTACCGCCGCGAGCACGGGTATAAGCCGTCGGGGAGTTAACGAGTTAATAGTTAATAGATAACAGTTAACAGATAATAGATATTAGATAATAGATTAGAGTTGGGTGGAAACTAAGAAACAATTATGAAAACCAGTGATAATTGTAAAGACGAGATCCTTGAAATGTTGCGGTCAACAGGGCGTGACGGCATCGAGGACGTGATTGGCGATTTGGAGGCATGGGGCTTTTTCACCGCTCCTGCGTCGGCAGGCCATCACCTGAATACCGAGGGCGGTTTGGCCCTTCATTCCCTCAACACCTGCAAGGCGGCGCTCGCCGTTTGGGAAGCGATGAAGACCGTTGAGCCGGGTCTTGAGCATGAAGTGAAGCGTGACAGCATTATTCTTGCCAGCCTGTTGCATGACGTGTGCAAATGCGACATCTACAAGCGTTCGGTCAAGAAACGCAAGAATGCATTGGGCATTTGGGAAGATGCCGAGGGCTATAAAATCACCTACAAGGGTTTCCCGATGGGCCATGGCGAGAAATCGCTGACGTTGCTGTTGTGCAGCGGTCTGGCGCTGAATGACGACGAGATGCTCGCCATCCGTTGGCATATGGGCGCATGGGGCGTGAACCAGAACAGCTATGAAGACGTGCGCAACTATGACGCGGCCCGCAAACTCTATCCCCTTGTGACCATTATCCAGACGGCTGACGGCTTGGCTGCCAGCATCATGGAACGCACGGGCGAGGAGATTGACGAGCTATGACACATGTCAATATCCTGCTGTGCGACACGTTCCCAGGGCGGTTGCCGGTGTTTATTCCCAACTACGAGTCATTGTTCTTTGACTTGTTCGCCGCCATTGGTGAACGGCCGTCATATACCATTTATCAGACGTGGCAAGGGGAGTTGCCTTCTGTCATCAATCCAGATGAACTGTATCTGGTTCCAGGCAGCTTAGATTCGGCATTTGACGACAAACCATGGATTGTCGCTTTGCTCAAATGGATAGAAACAGCCTATTGCCGTGGGGCAAAGTTGATGGGCGTGTGTTTCGGGCATCAGGCGATAGCTCGGGCCCTGGGTGGCGAGGTAATGCGATATGAAGGCGGATTTGGTGCCGGAGTGAGGGCTTCTCATGTGATAGATGAGCGCATGAAGCATTATTTCGCCGATGGAGTTATGCGTTTGCTTTATAGCCACCACGACCAAGTGATTGCTTTGCCGCAGGATGCCGTGTTGTGTGCCACCAGTGTCTTTTGCGAGAACGAATCCTACAGAATTGGCACCCAGGTCATCACTTTCCAGGGCCATCCCGAGTTCACGGTCGCCTATAGCCGGCATCTGCTTACCAATTGCTGTGACGATGAGGATTTTTCTGTCCGAATCTCTGCTCTGAAAAGCCTAGAAAAGATGAAACCGCAAGGCCCTGCCGCAGCCCGTTACGCTTTGGATATCCTCTTTCATACTGATACCCTGTAAATTCTTATCAATTGTTGTTTATTCCCAAAAACTGTTGTAAATTTGCTGTTCTTAAAAAGCATTTATCCGTCTTAAAAAATCCAGAGAAAATGAAGAGAACAAGTTACATGTTAATGGTATTGTTGTTCATGATGACATCGTTCACAGCCAGCGCAGCTACTCTGCGCGGTGACGTGAACAGTGACGACAAGGTGAACATCGATGATGTGACCGAACTGATCGACTATCTGCTTATGGGTGATCCTGCTGCCCTTAGCCTTGCCAATGCTGATTGTGACCTTGATGGCAAAGTTAACATCAGCGACATTACAGAGTTGATTGACTATCTGCTCACGGATCAGTGGCCCGAAGAACCTGTCACACCACCAGATGGCCACGAGTGGGTTGACCTGGGTCTGCCTAGCGGCACGCTGTGGGCGACGCGCAACGTGGGCGCCAGCTCCCCCGAGGACTACGGCGACTACTTCGCCTGGGGCGAGACGGCACCAAAAAGTTACTACGATCGGAATACCTACAAGTGGTATCAAGAGTATTATGATGCGAACGGCAATCTTCATAGCGGTTACACGAAGTACTGCACAGATAGTTCTTATGGCATTGACGGCTTTGTCGATAACAAGACGGAGCTGGATCCGTCGGACGATGCGGCGTGTGCCCACTATCCCGATGGCCGAATGCCGTCGCTGGAGCAGATACAAGAGCTTTGTAACTCTTGCTCTTGGCAATGGACTCAACGAAATGGCGTGAATGGCCAGTTGGTCACGGGTCCCAACGGTAACACCATGTTCTTGCCCGCTGCGGGCGCCCGCTGGGACGATTCCCTCACCAACGCTGGCTCGCTCGGCTACTATTGGTCGCGCACGCTCTTCTACTCCGGCCGCCCGTACTACGCCTGCAGCCTCGGCTTCAACACGGGCCATTGGAGCGGCTGGCACGGCTGTAGCAGCTACGACCGCAGGGACGGGTTTACAGTGCGTGCTGTGCGTGTATCGTAGAATTTAGCACCCTTGCCCCGACTCGAAGAAACACACAATCCCTGCCATCGGGTCGCCCGTCTAGGGGGCGAGAACAGGCGGCTCACCAAGCCGCCGCCCCCATGACGGACGACCTGATGGTTCGCACCTTACGAGATATACCCAGTGTTTTTTCGGCTCATCAGCGAAACCATGTGTTTGTTGTTTCCTCATGCTGGACTCGCAGAGTCCTAGCGGGTCGAAAGACCCGATTTCAATGGAAAACACCATGCAAGTGGGTCGAAGGCCCACGCAGCTTGGTGTGAAAGCAATAGTTGTGAAGTGCGTCGAAGACGAACTTCATTCGTGGCTGGAATTCATGTCAGCCTGAATTCATTCCACTCAAGTCCATATTCCTCAATGATGCCCCTGTACTCATCTTCAAATGTCCTTGATTTGTGGTGTTCCCGTTGATTGATGATATAGTTGACGATGGATGCCTTGTCGCGCTGGCTGCATGAGAAAGCCCCATATTCCTTACCCCAACCGCTGAATTGCGGGAAGTAGCTCTGCTGCTTGGCCCATTTGCTGCTGCCCTGCTTGATGTCACGCACCAGGTCGCTCAGGGCCAGAGTTGGAGGCAACTCAATAAGCATGTGGATATGGTTGCCGGTCCCATTGATGCGATATAGCCAGCTATTACGGCTCTTGATAATAGACCGGATGTATCGATACAGATGCTCACTGGTCTCGTCTGGGATGGTCATCTGGCGTCGGTAAGTATTGATGACAACGTGAAACATTGAACTTACTGCACTCATAGTATCATAGCGTTTGTTTGGATTATCATGCAAAGGTATCAATTATGACAATCTTGTGCAAATGCTGGCGGATTGAAGTTCGTCTTCGACGCACTGTCTCGACATTCCACTGTTCACCAAGCTGCGACCCTCTGCGAGGGTCTTGCATGGTGTTTTCCTACAAAGTCGGCTCTTCGAGCCGCCTGCTTCTTCGAAGCTCTTTGTCGCTGAATATGACTAGGGCAACCGCATCAAAATAGATGTAACCCATGACGTCGCCGCAGGCGACCCCTATGGCGCAAAAAAGGGGTCGCTTTCAGCGACAGTACATAGTATCGTCTTCCCCTGGGTGATGCAAACCACCTCGCTATCGCTCAGCGGTTTACATTACCAGGGTTACTTAGAGGATCGCCCGTTGGGCGATAAATGTTGGTTAAATTATCGGCAAAATGTTAATTTTGGTGCGGTTGAACTAGTACTTATAACTAACTACTTACAACTAATTACTTTTTTTACTACCTTTGCAGTCCATAACAGAATAATATAATTAGTTATATGTCTAGAACTGATCAAGAGTTGGAGGGGGTGACGTTGCTGGGTAATCAGGGCACGCAGTATGAGTTTGATTACCGGCCTGATGTGCTGGAGACCTTCGAGAACAAGCATCCCGAGAATGAATATGTGGTGACGCTTGACTGCCCCGAGTTCACCTCGTTGTGTCCCAAGACGGGCCAGCCTGACTTTGGCCGCATCATCATCAACTATATCCCGCGCGAGCGCATGGTCGAGAGCAAGTCGTTGAAGTTGTACCTGTTCAGCTTCCGCAACCACGGTGACTTCCACGAGGACTGCGTGAACATCATCATGAAGGACCTCGTCAAGCTGATGGATCCCAAATATATCGAGGTCATCGGCCTGTTCAATCCTCGTGGCGGCATCAGCATCAAGCCCTTTGCCAACCATGGTGACAGTGAGCACCAGGACATGGTTAAGGCTAGATTGATTGCTAACTTACATAACGATTGACATGAAAGACGCGGTGATCATTACATCGGGTGGCATGGACTCGACGACCATGCTCTATGAGTATAAGGACGAAATAGCGTTGGCGATCACGTTCGACTACGGTAGTACCCAGAACGGCCGTGAGCGCCGTTGTGCCGTCATGCACTGCAAGCGCTTGGGCATCAAGCACCTGATTATCCCATTGGACTTCATGCACAAGTATTTCAAGAGTGCCCTGCTCGAGAGTGCCGATGCCATCCCTGACGGGAACTACAACGACGAGAACATGAAGGCGACGGTGGTGCCTTTCCGCAACGGCATCATGCTCGCCATCGCCTGTGGCATCGCCGAGAGCAACGGCCTCAAGCGCGTGATGATTGCCAACCATGCCGGTGACCACAGCATATACCCCGACTGCCGCTCGCCCTTCATTGAGGCGATGAGCACCGCCATGATGACTGGCACCTATGAGGGCATCAAGGTCTTTGCTCCCTATACCGACCTGAGTAAGGCCGACATTGCTCGCCATGGTGCGGCATTGGGTTTGGACTACAGTGAGACCTATTCCTGCTACAAGGGCGGCGAGAAGCACTGCGGCACCTGTGGCACCTGTACCGAGCGCCGTCAAGCCCTGCGCGAGGCCGGCATCGACGACCCCACCGAATACCTTAAATAATATAAGATAAGAATTAAGAGATAAAAGATAATAGATAATTGATTGTCAGTATGTTTGATGGCCATTTTTCGTGAGGCGTGAAATCTTTTATCTTTTATCTTTTATTTAAAAAAGCACTATCTTTGCGGCCGTTTTTAGTAGATATCAACATTAACTATAAAAGAGAAAACAATAAAATGAAGGCATTTGTATTCCCTGGCCAGGGTGCACAGTTTGTGGGTATGGGTAAGGACCTGTATGACAGCAATCCCCAGGCCAAAGAATTGTTTGAGAAAGCCAACGAAGTGTTAGGTTTCCGTATCACTGACCTCATGTTTGAGGGCACCGAAGATGACCTGAAGCAGACCAAGGTTACACAGCCCGCTGTGTTCCTGCATTCGGTAATTCTCGCGCTCACGATGGGCGACGAGTTCAAGCCCGACATGGTGGCCGGCCACTCCCTGGGCGAGTTCTCGGCACTGGTTGCCGCTGGCGCACTGCCTTTTGAGCAGGGTCTGAAGCTGGTCGAGGCACGTGCCCTGGCTATGCAGAAGGCTTGTGAGGCTGCCCCCTCAACGATGGCTGCCATCATCGGTATGGAAGACGAGAAGGTGGAGGAAATCTGCGCTACCATCGATGGCGTATGCGTTCCCGCCAACTATAATTGCCCCGGTCAGGTGGTCATTTCGGGTGAGATTGCCTCTATCGAGGCCGCATGTGAGAAGCTGAAAGAGGCTGGTGCCCGCCGTGCATTGCCCCTCAAGGTGGGTGGCGCTTTCCACTCGCCCCTGATGGAGCCGGCCCGCGTCGAGTTGGCCGAGGCTATTGAGGCTGCCGACTTCTCGGAGCCCGTTTGCCCCATCTATCAGGATGTGGATGCCAAGCCGCATACCGACCCTGAGGAAATCAAGGCCAACCTGCTGCAACAGCTCACCGCCCCCGTGCGCTGGAGCCACATCGTTGCCAACATGGTGGCCGATGGCATGACCGAGGCCGAGGAACTGGGTCCCGGCAAGGTGCTGCAAGGCCTGATCGGCAAGACCAGCCGCGACGTCGTCCTCAGCGGTCGCCAGTAATCTAGAGTAAAGATATTAGATTAAAGAGAATAGTTAACAGTTGAGGGAATTTAAGCCCGACAACTGTTAACTATTCTCTATTTTTCTTATATCAATAATCGGCGGCGTTATAATGCGAGGCGCAAGCCACCCATCATCATACCCATCGTCGGGGTATTGCGAATGCGTGCTGATACACGGCAAGCCTTGGCCATTTGATCTGCCGACCCACCACGGGCAATTCGATAGATGCCAGTTTCAGGACCAGTGGGATCTGTTTGGCTCTCACTGCTGTAATCACCATAGTAATCCTGGCACCACTCATAAGCATTGCCACTCATGTCATAAAGGCCCAATTCGTTGGGCTGCTTTTGGCCGACATTATGAGGATTGCCGTTTTGGGAATTATCATGGTACCAGGCCACATCGTCGATGTTGTCACTTCCGGCATACATGTACCCGTGGCTCAAATTTCCTCCTCGGGCGGCAAACTCCCACTCTGCCTCAGTCGGAAGACGGAAACGTTGGCCTGTAAGCTGGTTCAGTTTAGTGATGAACTGTTGACAAGCATCCCATGACACATTGAGGACAGGATATAATGGGGAAGTGAACCAGTAGCTGGGATTTGAGCCCATTACCGTTGTCCATAACTCTTGGGTGACAGGAATTTCACACATGTAATAATTCCTTGTGATGGTCACTTCATGGGCTGGTAATTCAAATGAAGTCGCATTATCTAGCAGGCTCCCGTAAGCGCCCATAGTGAATGTGCCACCCTCAACCAGGACCATCGTGAATGAGATGTCATTGACCTCAAAAGTCAGCGTGGGGCTGTCGCCATGTGGGGTGGGCCATTCTCCCGACAACAAGTAGTCAATGAGATGTGTTACATCACTGATAGAAACATTTCCATCGCTATTGGTGTCGGCAGCTGACATGCTGATAGAGACAGATTCAGGATTAAGTAGATAGTCGATTAGACGTGTCACATCACTGATGCTCACATTGCCATCGGCATTCACGTCGCCAGCCAAGGTATAGACCCTTACAACGCACGTGTCGGGTGTGGCAAGGCCGTCAACCGAGGATACAGTGACAATAGCAGTCCCTTCACCGATGGCATCAACCTTAACAATTCCGTCAACATAAGTCGCACGGGCTACGGCAGGGTCACTTGACGATGCTGTCAGTGCGGTAGTAACTGGCTCACAGTATGCTGTCAGATAAATGGTCTCATTAGGCTTGATGCTAACCTCATGTTGGATAAAATGGATAACGATGTGAGCGGGGACGGTTACGTGGCAGACAGCAGTCTTATCAAAGCAAGAGGCAGTAATATCACATTCGCCGTATCCCACTGCTTTGACTTTGCCGTTTTCGACCGTGGCTACCGAGGTGTTGGAAGATGACCAGGTCACATAATTTGGCGTGGCATCGGCAGGTGTAACCGTCGCCGTCAATGTGACTTGGTTATTTCTCTCCAACGTGACCGATTCCTGGCTTATCGATACGGACTCAGGTTCAACGGCATCGGTGCTGTAGTTGGTAAAATTGTTCCAATATAAGGCTGAGAAATAAGCAACCATTGATGAACGAGGCACATGCAAAGTACCGTCATATCCACTAAACGTATTCTGAGTGCACGCAGGCGGAGTGATGGCATAGCAATAGATGTCTGTGGGATTCAGCTGCAAGTCTGGAAGACTTGTCACATTTCTACTGATGTAAAGAGTTGTTCCATCTAAATAAACCCCATCAGCAATAAGGGTAGGAACACCTAATACTGTCAGTGGCGCAATCATCACAAAGAAAGATGAAATGATTCGTTTGCCGATGTTAATCAATTGTCTCATTATCATTCAATTATTTAAGTAGGAATAAAAATTCATATTTCTTGTTAGTGAGGGCAGAATTCAACTTTCCCACCACCCATTAGTCACTGAAATACTCATATAGTTGCAAATATACATAAATTAGTACTTCCTGCAATTACCTCCCCCGTATTTAACATTAATTAACTAATTTAGAGCTATTTGATGCCCAGGATGCGATGGGTTTGAAGGGAAAGGCGCCATTGCGGATGCTCCATGACGGCTTGAACGGTCACTTGGAGATTGTGTTTGCGTTTTTCAGGGTCTTCGGTCCAGCAGGGCTGCAGGTAACGGTGGGTGGCAGTGATGTTGTCGTATTGGGCCAGATCCTGGCCTAAATATACCACTTTAAGCTCATCGCAGCTGGTGAGGACTACCGGGGTGTCACCGCTATTGCCGATGTCTGTTTTGGGCGACAAGGTCACCCAGTCAATGCCCTGGGGCAGGGGACAGGTGCCGTTGGTCTCGATGGCGATGCGCTTACCCGTCATAGCCTTGAGACCAGCAACGAAATCTTCGTCTATCCACAGCGAAGGTTCGCCGCCCGTGAGCACGATGAGGGGCGCTTTGGGGTAGTGCATCACCTGCTCGACAATCTCGGGCAGCGACATCATCGTGCCCTCATCGTGGCGGGTGTCGCAGAAGTCACAACGCAGGTTGCAACCGCTCAGCCTGATGAACACGCTGGCGGTACCTGTGTTGTAACCCTCGCCCTGCAACGAGTGGAAGATTTCGTTAACTTTCCACATCAGTCCCTAGTTAATCTAGAACATCTAGATAAACTTTTTTACTCGAGATCGTTGTCCTCGTCCTTGACGTAGATGGCCAGGTTGTTGGCACTCTCACGCACGTCGGCGCGGTAGCAGTTGGGCACGGTCTCGACAATCCAGCGTGCAATGTTCTCGGCGGTGGGGTTGAAGTCCAGCACCTCGTTGAGGTTGCGGTGGTCAAGTTTGCCGTGCACCATCTCCTTAATGATGGTGAAATCGGTCACCATGCCGTTGTCGTCCAGTTCCTTGGCCTTGCAATAAACGTTTACAATCCAGTTGTGGCCATGCAGGTTCTCGCACTTGCTGTTGTGATCAAGGAACAGCATGTGGGCTGATGAAATCTCGAGTGTCTTTTGTACGTAATACATATTTTAGTTGTTAGTTGTTAGACTTTAGACATTAGACATTAGACGTTAGACGTTAGACGTTAGACTTTAGACGTTAGATCTGTGTTGCGGGTGGGCTTTGATTTGTTAGCCCCTCTTGTTCTTGACGGGTGGAACGGATTCGTTGAAGTGCATGTAGTAGATGGCACTAACGATGCCCTTGTCATAGCCCAGCGTCATTGCCGTCAGGTAGTCGCTGCAGAAGATGCCGTCCCTAGCGAACACGAAGCCCTTGGTGCCCAAGCGGCTTTCCACCTTGTTCACGATCATGGGCTCGGTGTTTGCGGGGCAGTGGTTCACATTGAGTGACATGATGACACATTTCACGCGAGCATCGTAGTTGAATTCAGCACTGGTGCTGTCGGCATTGGCTGTCGCGAGTTCACGGTCAAACACATATTGCAGGATGTACGGTCCTTGAGGCAAAATGAGCGTGTTGCTGCCTGCGTAAGGACGCGGGTCGGTACCCACCATGCTGTTCATGTCCATGAGTGTCGTCGAGGCGTTAGCTCCGCAGCAAGATGTCTCATCAAACATCATCATCATCGATGCGGCGGCCAGGTCGGTGTCGATAAACCCTCGGGTCGCGTAGGGGTTGTCCTCGCTGGTGTGTGCGTTAGCGAACTTGACGTTACCCACATCATTGCCGTTGCGGTCAACAATGCGGAAAGTGTCGCCGTCAACGGCTATCAGACGCTCTCCGTTGATGTCAATCAGGTTGTCATGTCCTATTTTGATGAGTTGTTTGCAATACTTGTCAACCATGCCGACTTTCTTGTCTTTGACAACGATGTAGTCGCCCGAGGGTGTGCGCGAGAAATCATCATATCCGGCTTTCTCGACCACGTCTTTGTCGTCGATGGGGTTGGCTACTTCCTTGCCGTTGTGATCGAGGCACACGAGGGAATCTCCCTTGACAGCAGGCAGCACCCCGTTGATGTAGTAGGGTTGCACGGGTTGGTATTCGTTGCTGTTGGCCGAGAACATGACTTTGCCGCTCTTGTCGATGACCGAAAACATGATCACGCTGTCGTTGGGCTGGCTATTGGGGATGACCATGGCATAGTCATCATACAGGAACATGTTCACACTGCTGAACGCTGCAGGCACGATGGTGTCTCCGCTGGTGTTGATGTAACCCCATGATCCGTTGTCATTCTGGAATGCCGCCATGCCGTGCGCAAACATGGAGCACTGCGAAATTTCCTTAGGCAACTGTTTCACTACATTTCCTTTGCGGTCGATGAGGCAAATGGGGCCTCCCACCTTGCTGCACACGGCGATACCGTCGTCACTGAACGCCGTCACGCTGCCGAAGTGGCCGGCTACAGGTGTCGTGGGAGCCGACACGTCATAGTAGTCGAAGCTTCCCTCGCTATTCATCACATAGAACATCCCTGCCACAACGGGGGAGGGAGCATTGACAAAAGCGTCTTTGGCCACTACCTCTCCGCTGTTCACATCAAGGATTGACCACTTCTCGCTGCCCACAAGTTGCACGGGCAGATATTCGGTTTTGTACTGGTAGGTCGCGTTGTTGCCGCCACAAGCGTAGAGCATTACTGCCGCTACTGTTGCAAGTGCTATTCTCAAAAAATACTTCATCATTGTTTATTTCTTGTCAAATTTGGGTACAAACTTACTCAAAAATACACCAACTAGGTTCAAAACGCGGAATAATAAACATTTTTTATCTTTTTACTTCGGCAAACCCTTGATTTTTCATCAATTTTTAGATTTTCATTCCATGCATGCCGATTAATGTCAAGCGAGAGAACCGGTGACGTTAGGTCGTGATAGCTAAAATGGCAGGGCGGGGGTGACAATTTGTCGGTTTTGGGTGGTTGGCACATTCGTTGCAGTCTTGCAGTTCGGAAAACAAGAAAAATAACTTTAAATTATCATTAAAAAATCATGACTATTAAACCATTAAATGACCGTGTTCTTATCGAACCGGCAAAAGCAGAAGAAGTCGTCGGCGGTATCATCATCCCCGACAGCGCAAAAGAAAAACCTCTCAAAGGTAAAGTGCGTGCCGCCGGAAATGGCACCAAAGACGAAGAAATGATTGTGAAGCCTGGTGACACCGTCCTGTACGGCAAGTATGCTGGCAACGAAATCGAAATCGACGGCGAGAAACTGCTCATGATGCGTCAAAACGACATTTTGGCCATTGTAATGGAATAAACGAAAGGAGAAAAAGTTATGGCAAAATTAATCAAATTTGATATCAAGGCTCGTGAAGAGCTCAAGAAAGGCGTTGACCAGTTGAGTGACGCCGTGAAAGTCACCCTTGGTCCCAAGGGCCGTAATGTGATTCTTGATAAGAAATATGGCGCTCCCCACATCACCAAGGACGGTGTGACCGTTGCCCGTGAGGTGGAACTGGAGGACGAATTCCAGAACATTGGTGCACAGCTCGTTAAGGAAGTTGCCAGCAAGACCAATGATGATGCCGGTGACGGCACCACTACCGCTACCGTTCTGGCTCAGGCCATCATCACCGAGGGTTTGAAGAACGTGGCTGCCGGCGCTAATCCAATGGACGTGAAGCGCGGTATCGACAAGGCCGTCAAGGCTGTTGTCGAGGGCATCAAGGAGCAGGCCCAGGAGGTGGGTGACGACTTCGACAAGATTGAGAACGTTGCCCGCGTGAGCGCCAATAATGACGACGCCATCGGCCAACTCATCGCCGAGGCCATGAAGAAGGTGAAACAGGACGGTGTCATCACCGTTGAGGAAGCCAAGGGTACCGAGACCCGCGTTGACGTGGTTGAAGGTATGCAGTTCGACCGTGGTTACATCTCGCCCTATTTTGTCACTAATGCCGACAAAATGGCATGTGAGATGGAGCGCCCCTATATCCTGATCTTTGACAAGAAGATCTCGGGCTTGAAGGACCTGCTGCCGCTGCTGCAGGGTGCTGTTCAGGCTCATCGTCCCATGCTCATCATTGCCGAAGACGTTGACGGCGAGGCGTTGGCATCGCTGGTAGTGAACCGTTTGCGCGGCTCGCTTGAGGTGTGTGCCGTGAAGGCTCCTGGCTTTGGCGACCGCCGCAAGGAGATGTTGCAGGATATCGCTATCCTCACCGGTGGCACAGTCATCAGCGAGGAGACCGGTCTGACCTTGGAGAAGGCTACCCTCGAAATGCTGGGTACCGCCGAGAAGGTCACTGTTGACAAGGAGAACACCACTATCGTCAATGGCGCCGGCAACAAGGACATGATCGCCGACCGCATTGCCCAAATCCGCGTGCAGATCGAAAATACCAAGTCCACCTATGACAAGGAGAAACTCCAGGAGCGTCTCGCCAAGATGTCGGGTGGTGTCGCCGTGCTCTACATCGGTGCCCCAAGCGAGGTGGAGATGAAGGAGAAAAAGGACCGCGTTGACGATGCCCTGAGTGCTACCCGCGCCGCTGTAGCCGAGGGTATTGTTCCCGGTGGTGGAACCGCCTACATCCGTTGCCTGAAGGCCCTCGAGGGCATGAAGGGTGATAACGATGACGAGACCACAGGTATCCACATCATCCAACGCGCTATTGAGGAGCCGTTGCGTCAGATCGTCGCTAACGCCGGCCTGGAAGGCGCTGTTGTCGTGAACCGCGTAAAGGAAGGCAAGGGCGACTTTGGTTACAACGCCCGCACCGAGAACTACGAGAACCTTTTCGAGACAGGTGTCATCGACCCTGCCAAGGTGGCTCGTATCGCTCTGGAGAACGCAGCCAGCATCGCTGGCATGTTCCTCACTACCGAGTGCGTCATCGCCGAGAAGAAGGAACCCGAGCCCCCGATGCCTGCTGGTGCACCCGGCATGGGTGGAGGCATGATGTAATCCCTTGAATAACTTTTTTATAGCTATAAATACAGATGATTCCCTGACGGCATTTTCGCCGCCAGGGAATTTTCATTTGGAACAGGCTACGTTACCTCATGGATAAGGTTGCCACAAATAAGCCCCAAAGCGTTATTATCAGCCGTTTTAGTGATTGATTGTTGTCAAAAACGCCGACATGTTGAAATTTCTTTAAAATATCTGTTAAAATGTCTTGTCATTCACTAATATTATAGTATATTTGCAGTTGCTTTAGCATGAAACCAACAATTGTTAGTTTAACCAAAAATACTGTGCCATATGGATCAACAACAACGTTTGATATTTAATTCCCGCGACGAGCTGCTTCGTATAGATGTTCCTCGTATCGTCTATTTTGAGGCCGACGGAAATTATACCTATATCGTGACGTGTAACAAAATCAAGAGCGCCGTGTGCATGAACCTCGGCCAGATGGAAGACGTGCTTGCCCAGCGATTGAAAGAGAAGAAAAGCCTGTTTGCCCGCATTGGCAAGAGATACATTGTCAACTTGAGTTACATCTACAAGATTAATCCTCTCAAGAGACAGCTTGTATTGACGGATTTCAATAATTTCTCATACCCGCTGGATATTTCCAAGGAAGCCTTGAAAAACCTCAAGGATATTATGGTTCATATTAAGATCTAAAGTCTGATGGAACTGATTATCGGAAGAGACGGCGCGACCGCCAAACTGAAAGTGGTCGATGGCACGCAGGTGAAACTGTATGGTGAGGCGGCGAGTGTCCCTGGTGACGTTAGTCGTCAACATTGTCAACTGACGATTGTGGACGAGAACACGTTTGTGATCCGCAACATCAAGGCCGCTAATGTGACATGGGTAAACGGTATTGAGGTTCAGTCCAAGAGAATCTCCAAGGAAGATAAAGTGCAGCTAGGTCAAAGCCGCTATCTGCTGCCTTTGGAAGAGATTCTTGAAGAGATCAAACCCAATATTGTTGATATCGCTCCATTGAAGGAGGTCTGGGAGGCCTATAACACGAGTACGCTGGCCATCAGAAAACGTCAGCAAACCAATAACCTATTGTCAAGGATTCCGATTTTCTTGACTATGCTGGGAGGTGTGCTGATCGCGTTAAGCGAGAACATTCGTCCTTACTCTATCACCTTCACGGTGATCGCGTTGCTGATCATGGCTTACGGTTTCTATCGTCAAGCTACAGACCGGGCCATTGACAAGCAGGAACAGCTCAAAAAACAGTTCCAACGTGACTACGTTTGTCCCAAGTGCGGACGCTTCATGGGCTTCGTCGATTATGACCTATTACACCAAAATAGTCACTGTCCAGGCTGCAAGGCCAAATACAAAAAATAGTTTCATACATTAATCCCACCATTTCGTCCAATATGCTTTAAATTATTTGGCTGTCGGGATTACCGTTTTTTAATTTTGCATTGTCAAAATTATTAACCGCACAAAATTTTAAGATTATGGTAAACGAAGAAACAATCTACATGGGCAATACCCAATATGGGAATAATAACGGAGACGTTATTAAGAAAGTAGCATCGATGGCTTGGAAGCCCGTCGCCATTGGAGGATTCACTGGAATCCTGCTGGGCTCAGGCGCGCTGCTGACCCAACACGTATTTGTCTCACGGCAGCCTGCCGTCAGCAACGATGAGGTACAACCTAAACAGGCTCAAGAACCCGAGATGATTCAGGAACCGGTTGATGACAACACCTTGAAGGTTGTCACCATCACCGATGACATGTCGTTTGAACAGGCATTTGTCGAGGCTCGCTCCCAGGTGGGTCCTGGCGGCGTCTTTTACTGGCGTGGTGTCATCTTCAGCACCTATACTGCCGATGAGTGGGATTCCATGACCGACGAGCAGCATGAGCATTATGCCATGATGGTGCGCCCCGAGGTTGATGCCAACCAAGTTCAGCCCGAAGATCTCGCTTCGTCGACACAGCATCCTGTTGAACCCGCCGATGCCGTTCAGGAAGTGAGTCCTGCCGAAGATTTTGCCGTTGCTGAGGCAACTCAAGAAGAGGTTCAGGCCCAGGATAACGTGGATGCCGACGAAGTTCTCGCCGATGTCCCCGTTCATGAGATGAACGAGGATTTCATCCTGGCCGATATCCGTGAGGTTTCAGGTGATGATGTTGCTGTGGCCGAGTCTCCCGTGGCCGATGAAGATGTAGTCATTGCTGAGCAGGCCGACGTGATTGAGGATATCGCCATGATTGATGATATCGAGGCCGCTGAAAGTGCCGCAGCTGCCGCCTCTGCCGCTGATGTCGCTATCGCCGAATCAGATGATAGCTACATGATTGACGAGGTGTTTGGTTTGGAACCGAATGAAGATGTCGCCATGGCTGCATCAAAGGGCGCTCCCGAAAAAGTCCAGAACGACAGTTTTGAGAAGTTCCTGTTCGAGGACAGTGAGGTGCGCATCGTAGGTTACGGCGAGTTTGACGGCCATGTGGTTCGAGGTCTCGATCTTGATGGTGATAACATGGTTGACATCGCTGTGATTGATGTAGATGACTCGGGCGATCTTTCAAGAGATGACCTTGTTGTGGAGGAGGGTTCCGGAAACATGTCGACCTATGGTGACCTTCATGACTTTGCCATGGACTTGAATCATGATGACATGAACGACAACACGCCGAATCCTGATGTTGCCGAGAACATGCCCGATTACATGGATGACGCGATAGCCCAATTGTAAAATCCGGTTTTAATCTATTGGAACCATGCGGTCGATTATCTGCAGTCTGCTTTTATTCATGGTCCTCGCGGCAGTGCCTCAGGATGCGATCTCCCACAACTATGTGTTGTGTGTGGGGCTGGATACCTATCCCAAGAAGGTGGACCGTTATCTTGTCAAGCCATTGCGCGTTAGCGCCAATGATGCCAAGGTCATGAAGAAAGTGTTTGCCGCCAATGGTTTCAGAACATCGATTCTCACCGATAGCGCCGCTACACTTGACGCTGTGTTGAGGGCTATGAAGTACCGTTTCTTCACCGCCAAGAGCGATGATATGGTGGTATTTTACTTCAGTGGCCATGGAACAGAGGACGGACTGCTCTGTTATGACCATGTATTGGAGAACGATGCGATTGTGAGTGTGTTGAAGCAGTGCAAGGCAAAGACCAAGATGATCATCGTCGATGCCTGCTATTCAGGTATCATGCGTTGTGACACTGTTTGGCAAAAAGCGTTTACCGATGAGGATGTGATTTTCTTCCTCTCCTCGCGCAACGAGGAAACATCCCTAGAGACAGGATACAGCAACAGTTTGTTCACCATGTATCTAGAGAGAGGATTGAGGGGTGGCGCCGACGCTAACAAGGATAGCGACATCACGCCTAAGGAACTGTTTGATTTCGTTCATGATGGCGTCATGAATGACCGCCTGTTCAAGGGTCATCAGCACCCTGTCATGTGGGGCCGGTTCAACGGCGATCGGCCAATCATCAACTGGCAAAAAAAGAATAACAAGACAAATAATAAGAATAATCATGATACCACAGACAATTAACATCAAGTGTCCAAGTTGCGGCGTGATACTGAGCGTGACCAATTCCAAGAATGAGGATGAGAAGCGCTTCGCTTGCCCCAAGTGCGGCAAGCGTCTTGTCGTTCCATTCTATAGACTCAAACATGAAGATGGCGAGACCCAGTTAGATGGCAAAAGCGGAAGCCAGGCCACCCAAATGTGCGGTGATGAGATCCAACAGTCCTGCTATCTGGAGTGCAAGGGCCAGAAGTATGAGCTCTCGATTGGCGGCAACATTATTGGCCGCAAGGCAGACACCTCGGCCGCTGACGTTCAAATCGAGACAGTTGACATGTTCATGAGCCGTGAACACGCTGTGGTTAATGTCCGCCGCCTTCCCAATGGCGGACTCAAGGTTGATGTCACCAACCACAAGAACAAGAATTCGACCAAAATTAATGGAATATTGCTTCAAGATGGTGATGCTATCGTGCTGCATGATGGAGACACGGTAGAACTGGGTAAAACCAAACTAACTTTTCACACCAATTAATTTCGCATCGTAATGAGAATTAAGTTATATCCGCCGCTGGCCATCCATGAACAGGGTAACCGAGATAATCAGGAAGATTATATCTATCCTGTATTAGGTGACGCCACATCCGATGACAAGTTGTTCATCGTTTGTGATGGCATGGGAGGTCATGAACATGGCGAGGTTGCCAGCCAGACGTTCGCGAAGTCTCTGGCAGAATATTTTAACACCCATGCTTCGAGTGATGTCGTCTTGCCTGACAAGTTAATTGCCGACGCGCTATCATACGCTTACCATAATCTGGATGCCGCCGACAGTGGCAGTTACAAGAAGATGGGAACAACGCTCACCCTCCTGTATTTCCACCGTGGGGGTGTAACGGCAGCACACATCGGCGACAGCCGAATTTATCATTTGAGGCCTGGCAAACGGCTGCTGTATGTGAGCCGTGACCACTCGTTGGTGTTTGACTTATATCAGAGTGGAGAGATCACCTACGGAGAAATGAGGACTTCGCAGCAGAAGAATGTCATCACCCGCGCGGTACAGCCGGGCGAGGACAACCGCGTGAAACCCGATATCATCCACATCACTGACGTGAGACCTGGTGACTACTTCTACATGTGCAGTGACGGCATGCTCGAGCAAATGGATGACGATGATATCTTTGGGTTGCTCTCGGGCCGTGGCAGTGATGAGAAGAAAATGAAAAAACTCATCGCCGCCACTGCAGGAAACCAAGACAACCACAGCGCATATATCATTCATGTCGAAGATGTCAAGACTGAAGAGTGCGACGCCGACATCACCGGCAACGAGGAGACGACGGCCAAATTCAATGTGTTGAACATGAAGCCCCTTGGCGACGTTGCAGCCAACCGTCCTGACGAGGATGATGACTTGACAGTTACCGCGGCATCAGCCCCCGCATCGGCAAAGCGGCATACCCGCAAGAAAAAAACGTTGACCCCGTTGTGGTGGGCACTCTTGATCGCTGCCATTGTGGCAGTTGCCGCCTGGTTGGCACTTTATGGTTGGGGAGGTCGTCATGATAAGGCCAATGACGAGCCCGCGTATGAGACCGTTTCGGTTCACAACGATGAGCCGATTAAACCGGTCATTCATCACTCGACAACGCCCCAACGCAATCGTGCCAGTTCAAAGGGTAAAGTGGCTGAGGAAGCCGCTGCGTCTCGTAATGCCCAGGATGGCGACGCAGCATCTACCGGCAAGGATTCCAAGTCTCGTCATGAAGTCACGTCGGGCGAATCCGACAATTCGCGTGATAATAACGCCAATGAGGGCGATAATTAAGGATTACCAAACACTAAATACGCTAGAATATGGCTAAACAAGATAATATCAACATGGAGTCAATGCTCAAAGTGGGCACTGTATTGCATGGTACTTATCGCATTGACAGCTATTTGTCAAGTGGTGGATTTGGTAACACCTATGTGGCGACTCATATCAACTTCAATGAAAAATATGCCATCAAGGAATTTTTCATGAAAGGCGTGAATGAGCGTGACGGTAATACTGCTGTGAGCGTTAGTAATAACGAGAAAGTCACTGAATTCACCGAGCAGTTAGAGAAGTTCAAGAAAGAGGCTCGCCGGTTGCGCAAACTCAATAATGACCACATCGTGCGAGTGTATGACCTGTTTGATGAGAACGGGACCGCATACTATGTCATGGATTACATCAACGGCGAGAACCTGAAAGAAAGGCTCAAACGCACCGATAACCCGATTTCGGAGTTTGAGGCCACCGACATTCTGGAGCAGGTGCTCGACGCGTTGCAGGAAGTACATTCCCAAGGGATTTGGCACCTTGACTTGAAACCTGCAAACGTGATGGTTGACAAAAACGGCACCGTCAAGCTCATCGACTTTGGCGCCAGTAAGCAGTTCAACAGCAAGACCGGTGGTGCTTTGTCCACGTCGTCGGTGACATATACCAATGGCTTTGCGCCCATCGAGCAGATGGAGAAGAGCTATGAGAAACTGGGTCCCTGGACTGATTTCTATGCGTTAGGCGCCACGATTTACAATGTGCTCGCCAATCAGCGTCCTCCCATGCCCAGCGACATCAACGATGACCACACTCCAGACAAACATTTGTCCCTGCCATTACCCTTTGGTGTGAGCGACAAAATGCGCGACCTCTTGTTGTGGATGATGAAAACCAACCGCAAGGAACGCCCCGAGTCGGTAAAAGATATCACCGATTACTTGAAGGCGTCTGGAATGGGAACCCATCGTGATACTGACACTACCGTGCTCACCCAGCCTGATGTTCAGGCTTTGCAAGACACCCAGAACACGTTTGACGCTGATGAGGAAGCAGATGACTCCGAGAACAGCGCCGAGAACGCCAAGAAAACCAAAAAGGCGATAATAATTGCCGCATGCGTCGGTCTGTTGCTCGCTGTGGGTTTCTATTATTTCTTTAACGGCGGTTTCAGTAGCAACGATGGTTCACAAGCAGCTGAGGATTCGCTGGTGGTGAAGAATGTGACCGATTCGCTGTTGACCATTCCTCTGGGAGAATGCCATTATACTGGACCTGTGAACGGCAAAGGCTTGCCCGCAGGCAAAGGTACCGCAGTATTCACTGCCGATGGCCAGCGGCTTGAAGGAACATTCGATAACGGAAATGTCGATGGCGACAGCATCCAGATCATTTATCCTAACGGCAATATCTTTTTTGGCACATTCAAGGACAACAAATTGTACAAGGGACGTTTCACCTGGAAAGATGACGGCTCCTATTTTGAAGGCTTCTTTCTTGATGGCCAGCCTGACATGAAGAAGGGCGCCATGTATGACAAGAAGGGAAAACTATTGGATTAACTTCCTGATTGAATACTGATTAAACCATTTTTCTTCAAGTGAAGATCAAATGAAGAGTAAGAATTACATATTGGCTTTTGCGGTACTGGTGCTATTATCGGTACTGCCGGTATTTGGTCAGGTTGGTCAGGTCTATAGGCCACAGACGTCAAAGACCCAGAAGACGACTGTCAAGAAGACCAATAAAACGACGACCACGACCAAAAAGCGGACGCCAAACAGTAGTCATTCTTCTTCTTCTTCAAGCGGTAAACACAATTACAGCAGCGGCTCATCGGGTTCATCATCGGCGGTTTTAGAGGTGACGTTCAGCTGTAATGTTGAAGATGCCGATTTGTATGTTGATAATTCTTATTTTGGCTCGGCCTGTGATTCCTATAATCTCAAGACGGGTACTCATAATGTGCAATTAGTCGCTAGTGGCTATGAGGATTACAGTTCGAATATCACGGTATCGAACGCTAACCGTTCATTCAATTTCAAGATGACGAAGATCTCTCCTCAGGCTATTGAGAACCTGTTGGAAGACATGGTGTTTGTCCATGGCGGTTCGTTCAAGATGGGGTCGCCTGACGCTGACGGTGAATTTGATGAGAAGCCGGCCCATGAGGTGGTGCTCTCTTCATATTATATTTCGAAATATGAGGTGACTCAAGAACTGTGGCAGGAAGTGATGGGTAATAATCCGAGTATGAATACGGGTGAGAATCTGCCCGTCGAGTCCGTTTCGTGGGATGACTGCCAGTTATTCATCAGCAAACTGAATGAAATCACGGGTGTGAAATTCCGTTTGCCGACCGAGGCCGAGTGGGAGTATGCCGCTCGTGGCGGAGACGTGAGCAAAGGCTATCGGTATGCTGGTAGCGACAGCATTGATGAGGTGGCTTGGTATTACAATTTTGATACTGCTTCGCATGAAGTTGGAGGAAAACAGCCCAACGAATTGGGAATATATGATATGTCAGGAAATGTGTTGGAATGGTGCTCGGACTGGCATGGACCGTACAAAGCCGGATTGCAGAAGAATCCTACTGGTCCCAAATCGGGCGACTATCGTGTGACCCGCGGCGGTTTTTGGGAAAGTGAATCCAATCACTGCTCGGTGACTTACCGGCACCCTGTATCACCTGATGACGTCAGTCAATCCATTGGGCTGCGACTTGTTGCAAAATCGCTGAAAGCTAAACAAAAAACGAGATGAAAAGATATATCATAGCATTCATGGCAATGATCTTGCTATTGCCAGTCTCGCCTGTTTTTGGTCAGGTGGGTGCGGTGTTTAAACCCCGTACCAACAAAACTGAGAAACAGACGGCTAAGCCTGAGAAACAAACACCAAAAGCCACACCGTCCAGGACCGCCCGTCCGCGTCCTGCGCGTCGTAGCAACCAGCCTCCCAAAGTGCGGCGTTCCACCTCTCATGTCCCGAAGAACCATAATGAGTCTCCCGAGATTGCTGTGAGCTTTGGCTGCAATGTGAGTGATGCTGTTATCACGATTGATGATGACGAACCTGGAGATATCGATGATACCTATATGCTCAAGGAGGACATCTACAAGGTGCTTGTCGAGGCCGAGGGATATGAGCCATTAGACACCACTATAGAAGTCACCGAGGAGGAGGATTATTTTTATTTTGAATTGTCGGAATATACAGGCGAGGATGCTGTGGCGCCTTACTTGCCACCAGAGTCCACCCAACCCGAGGTTCCAGTCCTGATTGATGACCCCGCTAATGCCCAAAAGGCTTTGAATGATACGATTACCGTTAAGGGAGTCACCTTTATCATGGTGTATGTGCCTGGCGGTACCTATACCAGGTACAAGGTTCCCGATAACCTGGGCTCTATCGTTGACGGCGACGTGAGCGGTGTGCCGCCTGCCCACCGGGTCACTGTCTCAAACTTTTATATCGGCATGCATGAGGTGACATGGGAACTGTGGTACGCAGTAATGGCCGATAGTGTTGTCGAGGATGGCGCCCGATATCCGATCGATGACGTGAATTGGGCCGACTGCCATGTGTTTATCGATAAGTTGAACAAGTTGACAGGAAAGTCTTTCAGGCTTCCTACTGATGCTGAATGGGAGTTCGCTGCCCGTGGCGGTAACAAATCACAGGGCTATGTGTTTTCCGGCAGCAATAATATTGACGATGTGGCATGGTATAGCGGAAACAGTGATGGCGAATACCACGAAGTGGGTACAAAGGCCCCCAACGAATTGGGAATATATGATATGTCAGGCAGTGTGAGTGAGTGGTGCGCCGACTGGTGGAACTGGCCCGACGCCGACGAGCAGACCCCGCCGCTGGTAAATCCTAAAGGACCTCAGGAGGAGCAGATGAGCCAGCGCGGCAGTGGCCAGGGACGCATTGTCAGGGACGGCGGTTATTTCCAGGATGCCATTGAGTGTTGCCTGTTCAGGTTGTATCGCAGTGACCCCAAGAAGGGATGGGGATTCCGTCTTGCGATGTAATTGTAAAGAAACAGTGAACTAGAGCATTAGCTGTAAAGCTAACAGAGTGTCTGAGACTCTGGAAAGATAATAAGCATGTCCTAAAGTAATTAGGACGTGCTTACTGTATCTGGACGTTGGCGTTTGATTTTCCAGCCGATGGCAGCAACGAGGATTGTCATTAACGGACTGATGAGGTTAAAGAAACAATAGGGGAGATAGGTGAGGGTAGGGACCCCAAGCACCGTGGCCTGTGTCATTCCGCATGTGTTCCAGGGCACGAGTACCGATGTCACTGTAGCGGCGTCCTCGCAGGTGCGGCTTAACAACCTGGCCTCGTATCCTTCGGTCTTGAAGACGTTTCGGAATATATCGGCAGTGAGAACGATGCTGATGAATTGGTCGCCTGTCGTGAGGTTCAAAAAAATGCCAGTACCCACTGTCGAAGAAACCAGACTCAACCTGGTGCGCACGAAACTGATGATGACGCGCGTAATGCTCTCAATCATGCCGCTAGCCACCATAGCCGCTCCATAACACATGGCGCAGATGATGAGCCAGATGGTGTTGAGCATGCCCGCCATGCCACCTGTTGAAACCAGGTCGTTCAAGGCATCGAAACCGGTCTGGACGGCTGTTGCACCGTAGAAGGTGATCGCCAGCCCCTTAGCCAGCGCAGCTGGGGTGCTTAACGAGGCATCGGCTGCGATTTGGGTGAGGATGTGGGGCTGGAGAATGAGGGCTGTGATACCTGCCATAATTGATGAGGCAAACAACACTATCAGCGACGGTACTTTCTTGGCGATCAGAATGCCAGTGATGATGGGTACCAGCAGCGTCCATGCCGATATGTTGAATGTCGCTGACAAGCCTTGAGTGTATTGCTCGACATGCAACGCACCATCATTGCCATGCCCAAAACCGGCAAGCAGAAAGATGATAAGCGTGATGAGAATCGAAGGCGTGGTGGTGATGACCATGTAACGGATATGCTCAAAGATGTCCACCCCAACAGATGATGAAGCCAGAATCGTCGTGTCGCTGAGCGGTGACATCTTGTCACCGAAATAGGCACCTGAGATAATGGCTCCCGCCGTCCACGCTTCGCTCACTCCCAGCGCATGACCGATGCCCAGGAGGGCTACACCGATGGTTGCCACTGTTGTCCATGAACTGCCTGACAAAAGAGAAACCAAGGCGCAGATGACGCATGCGCTGACCAAGAAGAACTTGGGTGACAGGATTTGTACACCATAATAGATGAGCGTAGGCACAATGCCGCTAATCATCCATGACCCTGATAGCATGCCCACCGTGAGCAGAATGAGCAGTGTCACCGACACATCTCCCAATGTCTTGCACATCTGCCGTTCGAAAGTCTTCCAGGGCACATGATAAACCGTCATAGAAATAGTCACGCACACCGCCAAACCGATTAACAATGCGATTTGGCTGCCTCCGCTCAGGGAATCGCTGCCAAAAAGGGATATGACAATAATCAGCAGGCCAATCAATACCACAATGGGGATCGCTGCAACAAGAGGATGAGGTGTTTTGTGTTCAGTCATATTAACGGCTTGTGGGATTTGAAGTGCAAACTTAGGCAAAAAAACTAGAAATCCGTTGTTTTTAAGTAAAAACTCTTGGCAAAATGGCCTTTTTCGCCGGTTTTTTCATTGGTTGGCGGTTTGTTTCAAAATATGGCGATTTTGTTTGTTCACACGCAAAATGTTTGTATATTTGCAACACATATCAGTTTAGACTGTTGTTGGTGCAATAATATGCACATCAATGAATATATGTTATTAACCACTAAAAAATTAACAAGATGAAAAAATTTTACATGATTCTAGCAGCAATCGCTGCAATGTCGATGAGCGCACAGGCTCAGAGTATCAATTACGGAGCAATCGAGGTAGGTGATTTTGAAAACGCTTCCGAGATTTACAACGGTTCATATTTTGACATGGCTCCCACCACCTTTTATCTGGCTCATACAGGCGCCCAGATGATTTATACTGTTGATGAGTTGGCTGAGCTCCAGAATTTGAGTGATGTGATGATCAATAAGCTCACATTCAAGTTCAATAATGCCGGAACCTGGGAAGACATCTACCGCGACGTGAAATTGTATCTCCAAGAGATTGATGATGTGGCATTCGCAGTGAATGAAGACGGCGTTAAGCAATTCTTCACCTTTGGCGATCCGGTTCTTGAGACTTCGGTTCGTTATGAGTTCATGAACACTATGTATGAGGATGTGGAACTCGCGCTTGAACTGACCGAGCCCTTCGCACTCACCGCTGGCAAGAGTCTGCTCGTGACTGTGGTATTTGACGCTGAGGATGATGATAACTGCACATCGGGTAATGACTATGCTCCCTTCTACACCTCGGGCATCCGTGGCAAGGCCATGGTTTATACCGACAATTGGACTAGCTTTATTGATTATGCTCAGGGCGAGGACTTCCCCAATGCAACCGCTATGCTGGGATGCGGCACCAACGTTGAGTTGCCTGTTACCCTGATCAACTACTCTTACTCTGAAGCTGTGGGTGTTGAGGAAATTGAGGCCGCACAGGTTAGCGACAACACTTATTACAACCTGATGGGCCAGAAGTTCAATGGCAACAACTTGCCTGCTGGCATCTATATCCACAATGGTAAGAAGGTAGTCATCAGATAAGATTTACCATTCCTCCCATAAGTTAATGTGCCGTTTTCCATCTAGGATTGCGGCACATCTTTTCATCGATAGAATGTTAAACCTGATAGTGTGTATGTGATTTTCTGTAATGGCTGAAGAAGAGATCGGAAAGACGTTATTATTCCATTGTTGTTTTTGCTAATCATTGTTTGTTATTATGACAACAATATGACAATGATTTGACGAGTATGTCATTGATGAAAATTTTTGAAAACGCAACAAATCGTTGCGTTTTCTTTTGGAAATAGCCCAAAATGAGCCAAACAAAGATGAGAATAGGAAAAAGTTGATTATCTTTGTGAGTCAAACCTCGCAAGAAATACCAAACAGCAAACATAAATATTACTAACCAATAAATCCCGATAACTATGAACAAGAAACTACTTTTTAGACTCGTCGCCCTCGTGACGGCCATGATGTGCGCCCTGGGCATGCAGGCTGCCGAGGCCTATGCCAATTACACGCCGTCGAACACGACGCTGACATTCTATTACGACAACCTGCGCAGTTCCCGCACCGGTACGACCTATAACCTGAACACGGGCTCTAACTCTCCCGATTGGAAAACTGACGGCACCAATGCCAGCGTGACAAGGGTTGTCTTTAACCCGTCGTTTGCCGAAGCCCGCCCGACGACCACCTATAGTTGGTTTGCCAACATGGAGAATCTTACCGAAATCACGGGCATCTCCTATTTAAATACCAGCGAGGTGACCCATATGGGTTTTATGTTCTATGGCTGTGATAAATTGACGAGCGTTGATGTATGCCACTTCAATACGGCCAAGGTGACCAGCATGTCCGCCATGTTCCGCGACTGCAGCAGCTTGACAAGCCTTGACTTGGGCGGTTTCAATCCGTCCCAAGTTACTCACATAAATTACATGTTCTTTGGCTGCAGCAATCTGCATACTATCTATGCAGGCAATGATTGGAGCACGGCTGCCGTGACGAACTCTACAGATATGTTCAAATACTGCACCAGTCTGGTGGGCGGCTTGGGTACGACCTATGACGAGAACCATATTGATGCTGAATACGCCCACATCGACGGTGGCACGAGCAACCCCGGTTACTTCAGCAAGAAGCCCAGCTTCCTGCGTGGCGACGTGAACGGCGACAACAGCGTGAACATCGCTGACGTGACCGCGCTGATCAATTACCTGTTGACCGACGATCCCACGGGCATCAACCTCGATGCTGCCAACTGCAACCAGGACGGTGCCGTGAACATCGCCGATGTGACGACACTCATCAACTTCCTGCTCACGGACCAATGGTAGGCATTAGGCATTAGGAGTGAGAAGTGAGGAGTTAGGAGTTGGCATCCGCTTCCTGCTCTCACGCTAAGACGCTAAGACACTAAGTATTTTTTTGGCTTCCGCATTTGAATATTAACTACAAATTACGCGAATTCAACTAATTAGGCATTCGCACTCATATTGAATGTGGATGCCTTCTTAATCCTTAATGTTTGTAGTGCTTATTGTTTTCCTTTCATTTGAAGAATCAGTTGTGATGCTGATGATTGACAGATGCCGTTTCACAATAGCTGGTGGGGGACTGGCCGGTGGCGCGCTTGAAGACGGTGTGGAAGTGGGAACGGCTGATGCCGCAGTGGTCGGCGATGGCTTCGATGGTGAAGTCGGGATGCTCTCGCAGCATCCGCTTGGCCTCGTTGATGCGCAGGGTGGTCAGCCACCGGGTAAAAGATTCGTAGCCCGATGACTTGACCCATGCCAGCAGGTGGGTGCGCGGGATGCCCAGTTCGCGGGCGACATCGGCACTCTTCAGGTCGTGGCGCAGGTACTTGCCGTCGGCCACCCATTGCTCGATGGCCACGTTCACGTTGTCTTTCACTTCGGGTGTCTCTTCGGTAGCGGTTTTGACAGAGGGTTGCTCTTCGGCTTTGGCCCTCAGTTCTACCTGTTCTTTCTCCTCGGCCTCGCGCACACGGCGTGAGGCGTTACTGATGACGTAGCGCACGAAGCAGAACCACATATAGAAGATGACGGCCAGGAAACACACGGCATAAATGGCCAAGGGCCAGCCTGCTGAGAAGATGGCGACAGGCAGCATGAGCGCCAACGCCAGCAGCGCCACGATGCTGACACTCATCCAGTTAACCAGGCCATCGGGCTCGCGATCATAGTAGTCAGCGAGCATGGCGCGCATGCGCTTGAGTTCGCGGCTGATGACGACGGCATAATAGGCCTGCAAGATGGCGAACAGGGAACTGGCCACCATGTCACAGTTCATTAGCCGGTCTGGCTTCAGCCAGCCTACAGCGAGAATGAGAGCGTTCAGCAGACAAACGGTCCAGCCCAATATCCATTCACGGCGGCGGATGCGTCCCTGGCGCTGTAGGTTCAGGATACATGCTGCAAGCAGCACGGTGCAGGGAGTGAAAAACAACATGTTAAGCGACAGGGCGTGGGGCACACTGAACTCGCGCAGCCTGAGGACAAACTGCAAGAGGAACTGTAAGCCTGTCAGGATAAAGGCGGACGCCATCAGCCAGCGCGATCGGTTGGCCACGCGGTCATCAGCTACACGTCCTGGAAGCAGAAACACCAATACTCCAGTCATCAGTATGGTCAGCACGACGGCTGTAAACTGCATCTCTCTCATCTTGACTGCAAAGGTAGTGTATTTCATGAACACTTGCAAGAAATCAAACAATATTTTAAAAATTTGTGCTTAACACTTAATGAATGTTAAAAAATTGTCTTATTTTGCGAATTAAGACAGGTAAAATGGAGAATTAAGACACCAAATTGCAAATCAAGACAGATTTCGGAGATAGCTCGATGTAACTTTGTATTGAAAAAATCAAACCCGCGACGTTATGGATTTCATCAATTACATCCTCGATTCGCCCTTGTGGCTCACCGTCCCGCTTGTCATCATCAACCTGGTGTTGTGGGGACTGCTCATCTATCTCATATGGAAGAACTGGTTCCGTCGCAAAGACGAGGATTGACCAACAGAAAATCATTCAATCATCAAAATATTCACATTATTAAATTACAAAGATTATGAGACGATTTAAAACACAATCCACCTTGACAAGAGCGGCCCTGACGTTGCTCGTGATGCTGACCTGTGCCACGGCGTGGGCCGAAACTGAGCAACTGACAGATGACACGGAAGTCCTTTATAGTGGCAGGACATACGTCGTGTCATCCAATGTCTCGACAAGAAGGCTGCACATTCAATATGGCGACAATACGGGTCCTGCGACCTTGCAGCTGAACGAAGGCTGTACATTAACAGTCCACTCCGATGGAATAAGAGTGTTTAGTTATCAACTGACCATTCAAGGAACAGGCACTTTGGTCGTCACAGGTGGCATCGCTACTGATGATGGTGGTACCATCATCATCAATGGCGGTAACATCACGACCTACGGTAGCGGCGTTTTTCCAGGTATTGGTGGCACAAATGCCGTCATTAAGATTAACGGCGGCACGGTGAATGCTTTTGGTGGAACCCTTTCCGCGGGCATAGGCGGTGGAATGTACGGTGGGAGCAAGCATCATAACTTTTCTTCTATCACCATCACCGGTGGCACGGTAACGGCTACTGGTGGCTATGATTCGTCTTTTGGCGGTAGCGCTGGCATTGGCAGTGCTGCAACAGCCGGAGGCGGAAACATTGTCATTAGCAGCGGCACGATTACAGCTAATGGCGGCGGTGGTTCTGGTTTGGGCGCTGGTGCAGGTATCGGAAGCGGCTGTAAAGGCACCATGGGCGACATCACCATCAATGGGGGCGACATCACAGCCACGGGTGGAATAGGTGGCTCCTCATCCCAATCCTGCGGCGCAGGAATCGGCAGTGGTGATAGAGCTTCTATTGGCAATATCACTATCACCGATGGCACGGTGACCGTAAATAAGAGTGGTGAATGTGCCGCGGGCCTCGGTGACGGAAACCAGGCCAATTCAAGAGGCACAATCAAAATCAGCGGTGGTACGACTACAGCGACTGGTGGCAAATGGGGTGCAGGTATCGGCGGGGCGTACCTTACAAATGGCGGTGTCATTGAAATCACCGGCGGAACAGTGAACGCCACAGGCGACTATCTGGGTGCCGGTATCGGTGGTGGATACCATGGCGCCGGTGGCACCATCACCATCAGCGGAGGCACAGTGAATGCCACTGGAAGCACCGGTCCTTGGAATGGCGTCGCAGCAGCGATTGGTGGCAGCTACGAACGTTCTGGCGGTACTATCACCATCAGCGGAGGAACCATCACGACCAGCGGTCCCATCGGCATCGGCGACGGCAGCAAGGGAAACGGCGGCATAACCACCCTAACCTATGGCAACGATATCACTAAGCCAGTGATCACTGCCAGCTACAACGGCACTGTCACCATTGTAACAGGTAAGGCTTTCAAAGATCCCAGCGGCAATGTATATAAGGGCACACTCTCATCTGAACGCAAAGCGGCTATCGCCAATAAAGCCATTCGGCCCGCCACCCCAGCTGAGGAAGCGGCATATTTTTGGGGCGAAGGCGATGGTTCAGAGGGAAATCCTTACATCATCAGCAGTGCTGAGGGTTGGGAGTACTTCTGCGACTGCTTGCAGGACAACGACACATGGAACCGCTTTAGCGGCAAGACGGTGAAGCTGGGTGCTGACATCAGCGTGACGCGCATGGCAGGCGCTGACTACCACGACTTCCTCGGCACGTTCGACGGCGGGGGCAACAAACTCACCTTCACCGCCGAGGCCTCGGACAGCTACTTAGCTCCCTTCAGCAATGTGCTTGGCAGCAGCGACACCGACCACGCTGTCATCCGAAACCTGAAGGTGGAGACCAACATCACCGCCAACGACTGCCGTCACATGGCCGGACTCATTGCCAAAGTATGGGGCTACGTCGATGTGATTAACTGCGACGTCACCGTCAATATTAATAGCACCAAGGGCGACAACAACACTGACCTCTATCCCGCTGGCATCGCCAGTCAAGTGGTCAGTAGCGCCCAGCTCGCCGTGAGCGGTTGCACCGTCGACGGCACCATCAGCACCAACGGCAAGTACGCCGGCGGCATCATCGGCATCGCGCAAGGCTCAGCAAGCATCACCAACAGCGTCAGCAGCGTCACCATCAACAGCAGCACAGAGGGCGATGGCACCCACGGCGGACTCGTAGCCGTGCAGGCCAACAACAGCGGCATAACCCTTGACATCGAGGGCAGCGTCTTCAACGGCAAGCTGCTCGGCACATCGACCAACAGCTGCGGTGGCTTCGTGGGCTGGCGCAACAAGACCGTCAACATCAGCAACAGCCTCTTTGCCCCAGCCGAGGTGACCATCGACGATAGCGACTGCTACACTTTTTCGCGCCGTGGCGGCGCCACCATCACCAACTGCTATTATACCGAGGCGCTGGGTGAAGTGCAGGGCAAGCAGACTCGCAGCATCACGGCTGGCGAGGGTGTGACCGTGGAGTTCAGCGGCACAGCCGCTGAGTACGGGACAAGTGGCATCACGGCCTACGGTACGGGCATCATGTATGACGGTGTGCTGTATGCAGGTAATGAGGAGCAGGTGAGCCTCAATCTCGACGGCTCGACCACTGGCTACACTGCTAGCGCCGGTACCCTAACGGGTGAGGAGAACCCCTACACGCTCATCATGCCCGATGAGAATGTCATCATCACGGCAAATGCGCCCTTGTTCCAGCGTGGCGACGTGAACGGTGACGGTAGCGTGAACATCAGCGACGTGACGGCCCTGATCGACTACCTGCTTAGCGGCAACGCATCGGGCATCAACCTGAGTGGTGCCGACTGCAACCAGGACAGCAGCGTGACTATCTCCGACGTGACCACGCTCATCGATTACCTGTTGAACGGCTCCTGGAATTAAAGCCTCAACAAAGTCAAGATATATCCCTCATACTCTCGCGGGTGTGAGGGATTTTCTTGTTGCCGTGTGTTGGAGATCAGGTGTTACAACTTGAGCGAATAATAGGCCAGCATCACAATGGGTTATGGGCGACGATGTGGTGAAATTGAACATGAACATTTGAACATCCTGAACACACGAACAAAACCATAATCCGCAAAAAATGTGCGTTTTTCTCATTCTGCTATAATATATAGACCCCTGATAACCAGTCGAAAATCCGCAAAAAGTGTGCATTTTTCTCATTCTGCTATAATAGTAGTAGTTATCTTCCATAACTACTCATGAGTTGAGATGAAAAAAGAAACCGGACAGGACACCTTTATGAGTGTCCTGCCGGTATATAATAAACAAGAAATCAACTTCTACAGGCTTCTCTCCACTTGGCCGACTGATTTGAGCATGGCTGCGCTGAAAGGCATTTATCAGTATCTAGTGAGCAAGAAGGACATTGAGCCTAACAAAGAAGCCGTATTTTTAGCAATCTTCAGCTCCTCTGTGATAGCGTTGTCACAGAAATTGAGGTGGATGCGTACGACTAAGAGTGGGCTTACAAATTATTCTTGTTTGTTCATTCTAATGAGGACATTGGCTAGCAAGAATGTTGATGACAATGAAGTCAAATCCGTGATCACGAGTGTGTTCTGCGAAGGAGACGGAAAGACAATAGATGTGAGTAAATTGAAGAAACGTGCTAAGAGCGAAGACCAACAAGTATTCGATAGAGATATTCAAAAAATCATATCGAATTATGCGCCGAAAACAGGAAAGGGGGGTACATTGGGGGGAAGCACCCCATCGGATAAAAAAATAAGTGACTGATTTTCAGTCACTTATAAAATCGATTGTGGAGCATAGCGGACTCGAACCGCTTACCTCAACACTGCCAGTGTTGCGCTCTACCAGATGAGCTAATGCCCCGATTGCGGTTGCAAAAGTAATACCATTTTTTGAACTGGCAAATTTTTTAGAGTGATTTTTTGGGAATTGGTTTTGAAAAATCCGAATGAATGCAAGGGTTTGCCGATAATAGTCGCTTTGGGCCGCTATCCGGTGGGAAAAATGAAAAAATTGTCCCATTTATGGATAGAAAAAGAAAAATAATAGTAATTTTGCAAAATTAAAATGACAACTATGCCTTCACAGGAGCTGAAAGACAGATTGCAGAACTTGACGCACAAGGTCGACACTTTGCGCAAGCGCTATCTCGCGCTCCAAAGCGAAAAGAAGGAGATGGCCAGGCAGATCAGCCGTCAGGAGTTGGAAATTGAGCGGTTGGAGAAGGAGTTGAAACAACTGCGAATTGATAACGAGTTCCTGAGAGTGGCCCATACCGTTCCTGCCAACCCTGAGGTTGTGGCTCGCTATAAGAAGCAGGTTGCCATGATGGTGCGGGACATTGACCGATGCATCAAACAATTGAACGCTTAACACGAGACTCTCCAAACGTTATGGCCGACAATAATAAAGTTAAAATATGGATACAACTTGCCGATGCTAACCAAATCGCCTTGAGCATCAACCCGGACGAGGAGGCTAACTATCGGAAAGCGGAAGAACTTGTTAACGCCTTGTGGAACAAGTGGATGCGCCGCTTTAACGACACGTCAAGCGACGTGCTTGCGAGGGTTGCTTTCCAGTTTGCCCGCCTCTATTTGGAGGCATACGGTGAAAACCGGCAGGTCAATGATTTCCTGACTGATTTGGAAAAACAGCTCGACGTCCTCATCGGCGCTGAGTGATGATTGTGCCTCACACGAGTTGCCAGTCTTTTGTTTGCTTGCATTTTCCTGAAATGGAGATATGTTCGGGAAAAGCAGATTAAGACCAGGCTCGGCATGAGTGGCATGAGATAACATTGTTGAAGAAATTAGGTTCCTGCACCACTCAAGGATTGATGTTATATTTCACTGATAACCAGCGAAATAAACAAGCATCTCGAGTGGGGCGTTTTGTTTAATATTTTATAAATAAAAATGATTATAGTTACAGTTATTGCAGCCATTCTAGCGATGGTGATTGGTTTTGGATTGGCTTGGTTCTTATCCAACAAGAACGCAAAGTCACAGGCCAACGAAATCATTGAGAAAGCCCGTCTTGAAGCCGAGGTACTCAAGAATAATGAGGTGATGAAAGGCAAAGAAACGGGTATGCAGATCAAGAGTGAGGCCGAGAAAGAGGCGAATGCCCGTTTGACGAAAGTGCAGACCAGTGAGGCCAAACTCAAGCAGCGCGAAATGAGCATCAACCAGCAACAGGGCGAACTCAAGCGTCGCAGCAACGAGGTGGAAAACCTGAAGACCAGCGTCGAGAACCTCAAAATCAATGTTGATAACCAGATGGCTCTTCTTGAGGACCGTAAGAAAGAGGTCGACAGAATGGAGAAGAGCGTGCGCGACACCCTGGAGCACGTGAGCGGTCTGTCGGCCGAAGAGGCTAAGGAGAAGCTGATAGAGTCCCTGAAAGACGAAGCGAAAACCAGTGCGGCAAGCTATATCAATGACATCATGGATGATGCCAAGATGACGGCCAACAAAGAGGCCAAGCGAATCATTATTGAGACGATTCAGCGCGTCGCTACCGAGACTGCTGTCGAAAATGCGGTTACCGTGTTCCATATCGACAATGATGAGATCAAGGGTCGCATTATCGGTCGTGAGGGCCGCAACATCCGAGCACTTGAAGCCGCTACCGGTGTTGAGATCGTTGTTGATGACACACCCGAGGCCATTGTGCTTTCGGGCTTTGATCCCGTCCGCCGCGAGATTGCCCGTCTGGCATTGCATCAATTAGTGAGCGACGGCCGCATCCATCCCGCCCGCATCGAGGAAGTGGTAGCCAAGGTGCGCCGCCAGGTCGAGGAAGAGGTGATCGAGACAGGAAAACGCACTGCGATCGACATGGGTATCCACGGCCTTCATCCTGAGCTTATCCGCCTTATCGGTAAGATGAAATACCGTTCCAGCTATGGCCAGAACCTGTTGCAGCACTCGCGCGAGACCGCTAATTTGTGCGCTATCATGGCCAGTGAGTTGGGGTTGAATCCCAAGAAAGCCCGTCGTGCAGGTCTGTTGCATGACATCGGCAAGGTGCCCGATGATGAGCCTGAACTGCCGCATGCGCAATTGGGTATGAAGCTGGCTGAGAAATACAAGGAGAAACCTGACATCTGCAATGCCATCGGAGCCCATCATGATGAGGAGGAAGCCGCTAGCCTCTACGCACCCATTGTTCAGGTGTGTGATGCAATCAGTGGTGCCCGTCCAGGCGCCCGCCGTGAGATTGTCGAGGCCTATATCAAGCGTCTGAACGACCTTGAGCACTTGGCTCTGTCCTATCCCGGCGTGGTGAAGACTTATGCGATCCAGGCAGGTCGTGAGCTGCGCGTTATTGTTGGCGCCGACAAGATCAGTGACGCCGAGACCGAGAAGCTGTCAAATGAAATCGCTCAGAAGATTCAGGACGAGATGACTTATCCTGGTCAGGTGCGCATTACCGTTATCCGCGAGACACGCGCTGTGAGCTACGCTAAATAATGCCGCGTACCACGATGGACGAGAAGAATATCATTCAAGTGAATGAGGGCAATGGTGCTGAGTCCTGCGTGAAATGCGATGCGGGTCCTTGCAGTGGGGGCTGCTGTGGTGAGGTGGGGCGTTGCAACCTTACGAGCACCAACTGGCTTGAGGATGTGCCCGGCAATGACTATGAGATTGTTGAGGTGCTTTTCAAGAATACCCGACGCGGCTTCTATCGTAATAGCGCAAACTTGCATCTCAAACAGGGCGACTGGGTAGCCGTCGAGGCTAACCCGGGCCATGACGTCGGCCGTGTCGGGCTTACCGGTCGTCTGGTCCAGAACCAGATGAAACGTGTGAACCTGCGCAAGGATGCCGAGATATTGCGTGTTTTCCGTAAGGCAAAACCTGCCGACATGGAACGTTATGAGCAGGCTAAGGCCCGTGAGGAGGACACGATGATCCGTTCCCGCAAAATCGCTGTGGATCTGGGCCTGAAGATGAAAATTGGCGATGTCGAGTACCAAGGCGACGGAAACAAGGCGATCTTCTATTATATTGCCGATGAGCGCGTGGATTTCCGTCAGCTCATCAAGGTGCTGGCCGATGTGTTCAAGATCCGTGTCGAGATGAAGCAGATTGGAGCACGCCAAGAGGCGGGTCGCATTGGCGGCATCGGGCCTTGTGGCCGTCCGTTGTGTTGTGCCACATGGATGTCGGGGTTTGTATCGGTCGCTACCAGTGCGGCCCGATTCCAGGATATCTCGCTCAATCCTCAGAACTTGGCCGGTCAGTGCGCAAAGCTCAAGTGCTGTATCAATTTCGAGGTGAATACCTATGTCGAGGCTATCCGACAGCTCCCTGCCAAGGACATTCATCTAGAGACGAAGGATAATACATACTACTATTTCAAGGCCGATGCCTTGAAACGGGAGATTATCTATTCCACCGAACGCAACGCCCCTGTGAATACAGTGACGTTGACGGCCGCTCAGGCGTTTGAGGTCATTGCGTTGAACAAGAATGGCGTCAAGCCCGAGAGCCTTAAGCCCGATGATGGAAGCGCTGCTAAATCATCGCCCTTTGGTGACCTCTTGACCCAGGATAGCATCAGTCGTTTTGACAACAAAAAGAAGAAGAAAAAGAAGAAAAAATCCAATAGCGACAAGTCTTCGGGAGAAGCTTCCAATAAAACGAAGAAGTCTGTGGCCAAGGGAGAGAATGAGGCGGATTCATCCAAGGTTGACAACAATCCGCGTCAAGGCAAACCCAAGGGACAGCAGCAGGAAGGTGGCGCTCGCCAGCCACTTGGTGAGAAACCCAAGGATAAGCAGCCGCGCCCAGTCAAGACCTTCAGGCCACGACAGCCGTCTACCGAAGGCGCTCCTGTCTCGGACCAGAATGGACAAAACCAACAAAATAATGGAGCAGTTGAGTAACTGTTCTGTTAAGTTGATGACAGCTAAAGCGGTGGCAATGATACTGTTCATTGCTGCCGCAATACTCATCATGTCGGCCTGCCAACGCAAGCCGGTGATGGCCCATTCCAGTTTCACGCACCTGCCTAGTGAGGGTTGGCAGCGTTCGTTGCCCTTGACCTATATTCCGGTTTATGACGACTCGGCGGCAGTATATGATATCACTCTCGTGGTGCGCCATGCCAACAGTTACCGTTACCGCAATCTATCACTTGTGGTGGACATTATTGACGCTGATTCGGCTGTTACACGCCGTGAGGTCAATATGTTGCTGGCCGATGAGTACGGAAACTGGTCGGGTGGGGGATTCGGTGCCCTCTATCAAGACCAGACGGTGATAGCCCATGGTATTGCTCCTGATGATGCCCATACCATTGTGGTGTGGCAGTCGATGCAGGGCTGCGACACGCTGCGTGGTTTGGATAACATGGGTGTCATTGTCAGGCCAAAATGATATTTTTTCATGTGAAATTCTTCATTTTTTTGTAAATTCGTTAAAAATTTCTAATTTTGCAGGGATATAACTGTTATCATGAAGATAGATAAAGCCGAAGCCCGCCAGACGGGAATACAACTGCTCAAGTATGGAGTGATAGGTGTGCTGAACACACTCATCACGCTTGTGGTGTTCTATCTTCTCAATACCAAGATGGGGCTTTCTTACGGTATCTCGAATGTCGTCGGCTACATCTTTGGTGTTATCAACAGTTTCTTGTGGAATCGCAACTGGGTCTTCAAAACCAAGAACAACTTCAAGCGGGAATTGCTGCTGTTCGTGTGTGGTTTCCTCATTTGCCTCGCTCTGCAGCTCTGCGTCAGCTGGATTCTCCTTGAGGGACTTGGCTGGAAGAACCTTCCTGACGATATCATCCCATTCTTCCCCATGCAGAAGGCAGGCCAGAATATCGTCATGGTGGTTGCCATGGTGGCCTATACACTGGCCAACTATATCTACAACCGCACGGTTACCTTCCGTGTCAACAAATAGTCCCGCTGATCTCATCTGCCAACAAAAACTTTAAATAACTGCGAGGATGCCTTTGTGAAGGTATCCTCGCAATCATTGATATAGTCGGGTGTTTGTTACTTCATGTGCCGGGCTTCCAACTCAAGGAGCTGACGTTTGATGTCAGGGCCTGAAGCATAGCCGCCCAGTGTCGCGTCGGAGTTGATAACGCGGTGGCAGGGAACGACGATGGCGACAGGGTTGTTGTGGTTGGCTTGTGCAACGGCGCGGAAACCTTTGGGAGAACCCAAGCGTGTGGCCTGCTCACCGTACGAGATTGTCCCGCCGTAAGGAATCTTCATCAACTCGGTCCATGCCTTCATCTGGAATTCTGTTCCCTTGAGATGAAGCGGCAGTGAGAACTCCTGGCGGGAGCCATTGAAGTATTCTCCAAACTGGGCAACGCAATGGTCGAGTAGGGGCGTGACTTCCTCGACAGGTTGCAGCTTCAATTTCTTGGATGTCTTGTCGATGTTGTCTTTGTCCCAGCCAACTGTGGCGATGCCCTCGTCGGTCGCACCGATATAGAGCATGCCCAAGGGAGTTTCCATCGAGGTGTGGCACAAGTGCCCTTTGTGGACTGGCTCGATGCCTAGTTCGGAGGCTTTGTTGAGCATGAGGCGGTACGCCGAGGCATAGTCGTTGCTGATTACACCGTCGAGAATGGCATCCTTGATGGCATCCTTGATATAGCCCACGGGACGTGACGGTGTAAGGTTGAAGGTGGTCATGATTTCCTCACCGTCAACAGGCGGCTGGAAGTTGCGTACGCGGTCTTTTTCCTCGATGTCCACCAGTTTGCGCTTCACCAAGTCAAAGTTCTCTCTGAACCGTTGTACCTTGTTCTGATTCTTGCTGGTGATGTCAGCCTTGCACAGTGTCATCAGGTCATCAATGTCGTCGCCCGCGTCAAACAGCAAACGGCGTACAGCACTGTCGGTCACCTCGTCCTCGACCAGCGCGATGGGGCGCATGTGCAGCCCGACGAGTTTCTTCACATACTTCATGTGGTCGTTGAGTGGCAGACGCATCTTGGCGAAAATCTTGGGCACCATCTTTTCGCCGATAAAATTGTGGTTGTGGAAAGTCCACCCCAACTGTGCGTCCCAGCGTTTGGTTCGAGCCTTACCCACGTCGTGCAGCAGGGCCGCCCATCGCAGCCACACCTTGTCGCTTGTGGCGGCTACGTTATCGAGCACCTGCATCGTGTGCATGAAATTATCCTTGTGGCCGCGCCCATTGACGGTTTCCACGCCTTTCAGCGCGGCTAACTCCGGGAATATGAGGGGCAACAGACCACTCTGGTCAAGAAGTATCCACCCGCGGGAAGGCTGGGCGCTGCGCATGATTTTCATCAACTCATCGGCAATCCGTTCACGTGTGATGATGTTGATCCGTTTTGCGTTGCGTCGGATCGCCTCAAACGTATCAGGAAAGATGTCAAAGTTGAGCTGCGTGGCAAACCTCACGGCACGCATCATCCTGAGCGGGTCGTCACTGAAGGTGATGTCCGGGTCAAGAGGAGTGCGGATGATGCGGCGTTCCATGTCTCCAATGCCGTCAAACGGGTCCAGCAGTTCGCCGTAGTGCTCCTTGTTCAAGCAGATCGCCATCGCATTGATGGTGAAGTCGCGGCGTTTTTGGTCGTCATCAAGTGTGCCGTCTTCCACGATGGGGTTGCGGCTCTCGCGGTGATAGGACTCACGGCGGGCTCCAACAAACTCCAGTTCCCATTGCCGTGTTTTGACCTGTGCCGTTCCGTAGGTCTTGAAGACCGCTAGATGGGCACGTTTACCGATGCGTTTTGCCACGGCTTTAGCCACTTCAATACCACTGCCCACAGTAACAAAGTCCATGTCGTTACAAGGTCTCTCGAGAAAGATGTCCCTGACATATCCACCAACGACGTAACATTCGCGCTGGAGCTCGTCGGCGACTTCTCCCACCAGCCTCATGACAGGGAGATTCACGTGCTCAGATATTTTTTGACGGTCAATTACCATTATTTAAGTTCTTGGGACGCAAAATTACAGTTTTTTTCGGTCTTTTTTTGCTCATATCGCCAAAAAACACTATCTTTGCATCGCAAAACAGTATCGATGAGATAGTTTTGTGGTCAAAAATAATCAATTCCATATTCCCGTCATTTCCTTTTTACTTGATCAGTTATTGGCATGTTGTGTTTTGTCAAATTTATCAGGACAATAAGGACTGAGGAATGTAACGTACTTTTTTGAAAAGACATTAAAAACAGAAATTGTGCGCGAGAGTGCACATGGAGATGAGATTTAAAATATGATGGTAAAGACCAAGCGCCATCTCATTATCTGAGCATTATTTTACTATAGTCATGTATAACATCAATCAATTGAATGAAATGAGCGACGCTCAACTGCGTGAATTGGCAAAGTCAATGGGTCTCAAACGAGTGGACCAGACTGAGCATGATGATCTTGTATTTCAGGTGCTCGATATGCAGGCCGAGACCGATGCTGCGAATACGCCCGAACCTGTAAAGCGTCGCCGTGAAAGAATACGTCAACCCGCAGCGAAAGCTAACGGCACTGAAGTGACCAAGGACGACGCTGTAGCGACAAATAATAAGAAAAGTAAAAAAGAACAGAATAAGCAAGACGAAAAGCCTCAACCCGCTGTTGTGACTCCAGAGCAGCCTGCTCAGGAGGAACAGCCGGTGGTTGAAGCCCCCAAACGCAAACGCGGACGTCCGTCGGCTGCCGAGAAAGCCGCGCGTGAGCAAGTTGCCAAGCAGACCAATAATATGGTCGCAGATGAGTCTCAAGAAAACGCTGTACCCAATCAGCCTGACCTTGATGCAGTCATCGAAAAGGACGAAACTGGCGCAGCCGATGAAAAGTCGGCTAAAGAAAACCAGCCGTCAAAACGCCGAGGACGTAAACCAAAACGTGAGGTAAACGCCCCTGTATTGCCTTTTGACAATATGGAAGAGCAACAGCCCGAGGCCAATTATCAGGAGCAACCGCAGCAGCCGGCCAATGATCCCACTGAGGCAGAGCCTGAAATCCAGCAGGAATTCGTTGAGGAACAGCAACCTGTAGAGCAGCCGGCTCAGGAGCGTCCAGGAATGTCGTTGAATTCATTCTTTAATACAGGCAGCAGTTTCACCTTCAAGCCGCGCACACGTGAGGAGCGGGAAGAAGCAATGCGCCGTGCCGAGGAGGATCGTCGCCGTCAGGCTGAAGAGGCCGCCGTGGCACCCATTGTCATCCAGGAACCCAAGGTTGTCAAGGAGAGCAAGAAGAACAAGCGCAAGATGAAACAGCAGCAACAGCAGCAGAATGCTGAGATAAATCCTTATCTTGACCAACCCTATAATTTTGATGGGATTCTTGAAGCGCAAGGCGTGCTGGATATCGCCCCCGAGGGTTACGGCTTTTTGCGTTCCAGCGATTATAACTATCTCACGTCGCCCGATGACATATATGTGCAGCAGTCCCAAATCAAGGCATACGGTCTCAAGACCGGTGACGTGATTGAGGGTACTATCCGTCCCCCCATGGAAGGAGAGAAATATTTCCCAATGAGTGAGATTCGGCTCATCAACGGCCGCACGCCTGCCTATGTCCGTGACCGTGTTCCTTTCGAGCACTTGGTGCCCTTGTTCCCTGATGAGAAGTTTGACCTTGTGAGCAAGCGTCATCCCACTGTCTCGCAACGTGTTGTGGATATGTTCTCGCCCATCGGTAAAGGTCAACGAGGTCTGATTGTTGCCCAACCTAAGACTGGTAAGACCATGTTGTTGAAAGAGATTGCCAATGCCATCTCAGAGAATCACCCTGAGACCTACATGATCATTTTGCTGATCGACGAGCGTCCTGAAGAGGTGACAGATATGGCTCGGAGCGTGAATGCAGAGGTAATCGCTTCGACCTTTGATGAGCCAGCCGACCGCCATGTGAAAATCGCAGACCTGGTGCTCAGCAAGGCAAAGCGTCTGGTGGAATGCGGTCACGATGTAGTGATTCTGCTGGATTCAATCACCCGATTGGCACGTGCCTACAACACCATTGCTCCGGCATCAGGCAAGATTCTGACGGGTGGCGTTGACGCCAATGCATTGCAGCGTCCCAAGCGCTTCTTTGGTGCCGCCCGCAATATCGAGGGTGGTGGCAGCCTCACAATCATTGCGACAGCGTTGACCGAGACCGGTTCCAAGATGGATGAGGTGATCTTTGAGGAATTCAAGGGCACGGGTAACATGGAACTGCAGCTTGACCGCAAGTTGTCTAACAAGCGCATCTTCCCCGCTGTTGACGTGATGGCTTCAAGCACACGCCGCGATGACTTGTTGCTACCTCAAGACACCCTGAACAAGATGTGGATTATCCGCCGTTTCTTGAGTGACCGCACTTCGGTCGAGGCCATGGAGTTTGTCAAGGAGCGCATGGACCGTACTCGTGACAATGAGGAATTCCTGCTCACGATGCAGCAAGGTTAAAAATCATTGAGGATAATGGGACGCATCATGGGCATCGATTATGGCCGCAAGCGTACTGGCGTTGCTGTCACCGACCCACTAAAAATTATTGCGGGCAATCTGGCGACAGTGCCGTCTCACACGCTCTTGCAGTTCATTAAAGACTATATCGCCCGTGAAGATGTGGAATGCATCGTGGTGGGTCAACCGACCCAACTGAATGGCGAACCCAGCGAGAGCATGCGTTATATCATGCCGTTTGTCAACCGGTTGCGCAAGGAATTGCCCGAAGTGCCCGTCGTGATGTATGACGAGCGGTTTACAAGTGCGATAGCCCATCAGGCGATGATAGATGGCGGCATGAAAAAAAGCGACCGTCGGGACAAGTCCAAAGTTGATGCCATCGCGGCGACCATTATCCTGAATGATTATCTACAAAGTAAATTAAATCAACCTGAAACAACCTGAAAATAAAGAATCATGATTTTACCGATTTATATATACGGTCATCCCGTATTGCGTACCGAGAATGCCGTGGTAACCCCCGAATATGAGGGCCTGCATGAGCTGATTGAGAACATGAAGGAAACCATGTACCACACCCAGGGAATTGGCATAGCCGCTCCTCAGGTAGGTGTGAATGCCCGGATTGTCTACATCGATGTGGATGTCTTGGCCGAGGATTTCCCGGAACTGAAAGACGTGCGCATGCTGCTCATTAATCCTGAGATTACAGTCGATGAGGATTCTCCGATGGTTAACCGCGAGGAGGGTTGCTTGAGTGTGCCTGGTATTCACGAGAATGTGCATCGCCACGAGAAGATCCATTTGCGCTGGCAGGATGAGCAGTTCCAGGAGCATGAGAAAGACATCGAGGGTTATCTGGCCCGTGTGGTTCAGCATGAGTGCGACCATCTGGAGAAGACGCTCTTTATTGACCGAATCTCACCCATCCGCAAGTCGCTGATCCGTTCAAAACTGAATAATATGGTGAAAGGGAATGTGTCTTGCAATTACCGATGCAAGTTTGCGCCTAATCACCGTAAAAGATAAAAAGTGGAAGATGTCTCACGACAGCCTCCACAAACCTTAAATCTAATACCATGAAAAACACACATGCAAATGTACAAATGTTTTTTTGATTTAAACAAACTTTTTAATAATATTTTATATTTTTAAATATAATTTCAATATTTTAAAGCCATATTATATGAAAGACTACTTAATCACTGATGAAGACCGCAAGTTCATGAAGATGGCATGTGATCTTGCTTGTGAGAGTATTGACCGAGGGGGAGGTCCCTTTGGTGCTGTTATTGTGAAGGATGGAGAAGTCATTGCCGCAGCCGGCAATTCGGTGACTCTTGACAATGACCCGACTGCCCATGCCGAGGTGAACGCCATCCGCAAGGCATGTAGCTTGACACGCAATTTCAAGCTCGACGGCTGTGTGGTCTATAGCAGTTGTGAGCCATGTCCCATGTGCCTGAGTGCATTGTACTGGGCTGGGGTGAGTCGCATCTACTACGGCAATACCGCTGCCGATGCCGACAACATCAATTTCGGCGACGATTTCATCTACAAGGAGATTGAGAGACCTCATCTAGAGCGTTCCATCCCATGTATCCACATGCAGGATACCGATGCCATTAACTCTTTCAACAAATGGGCAAGCAAAGAGGATAAGATAGAATATTAGTAATACTAGAATAAAAAAAAGCGGCGACACCCTCACATGAGGAATGTCGCCGCTCCTGCTTATTGATTATTGGCTATCAGAATTTCATACCGAAGGCAAGCTGGATGTTGCCGTTCTTCTCTTTGTTGTAATCGCCGTCAAAGACCTTGGTCATGCCCAAAGTGTAGCGAGCCTGAACAAAGGCATTCTCGGTGAGGTTGTAGGTGCCGCCCAGACCTAGGCCGAAATCTACACCCTTAGTGCTATCCTTGAGGTCCCAAGCCTTGTCCTCGTCCTCTACAGAAACTTTGCTATATACGTTGAAACCCACTTGAGGACCGAAATCAATGCTGAAATTGGGTGTAGCGTAGTACTTTAACATCACGGGTACGTTGATGTAGTTGGTGTTAAAGGTGACGGTCTTAGAAACGTCTAAACCGAACATGTTCATTTCGACAGCCTTGAACTTGCCACCCTGGGAAGCGAACACAACTTCAGGAGCGATAGCGAACTTGGGTGAGAATTTGTATTCCATTAACAGACCGGCCTGATAGCTCGGCTTCATGCCATGCTCAGCATCTTCTCCCCAAAAGTTGGTCAAGTCAAAACCTACCTTTGCACCGAACTGAACTTGAGCGCTTGCGCTCATGCACACGATTGCAGCAGCAATCAAAACAAAAACTTTCTTCATAAATAACTAAATGTTTAAAAACGTTTGTTCTCTAGTTAAAACTGTTCTTTTTGCAAAAAACGAACATTTGACGCAATACTAACGATAAGGTTTAATGCTTATTGCAGAAAATAATATCTATGATGACATTTAGGACACTTTCGGGTGATTATATACCACTTCGGTTAATGCATCTCTAAAGTCTGTCATCTCAATCAGGGAAAATCGGCACCACCACAACAAACTTGGTACTCACCTTATGTTAACAGTGGCTGCCCGACATCAAACCAGGCAGCCACCGTTGTTCAGAGTTGATTCTCTCTTGTTTTATCTCAGTTATAGCAATCAGAATTTCCAACCAAAGGCAAGCTGGATGTTGCCGTTCTTGCAGTCATCGTCATCACCTTTGAACACGTTGGTCATGCCCATGGTGTAGCGCGCCTGGATGAAGGCATTGTCGGTCAGGTTGTAGGTGCCGCCCAGACCGACGCCGAAGTCAACCTTCTTGGTAAATTCCTTGGTGTCATGGGAATCGCTGTCACCGTTCTTCCCCTTACTATATACATTGAAACCCACTTGAGGCCCAAGATCGATGCTGAAGGCGGGGGATAGATAATACTTCAACATCACTGGCACGTTGATGTAGTTTGTGGTGTACGTGAGCTCGCGTTGAGATAATGGCAATGCTGGATTTCCGGATGTGCGTTTGCCGCCCTGAGTTGCAAACACGACCTCTGGCGCGATAGCAAACTTGGGAGAGAACTTGTACTCCATTACCAGGCCGACCTGGTAGTTCAGATGCATCTCGTGGTTTACGAGCCAAGGGTAAGATGAAGTGGGAATGCCTTCAACTCCCTTGCCCCAAAAGTTGGTAGCGTCAACACCCACCTTGACACCGAATTGTACTTGAGCCAAAGCGCTCATGCTAACGATTGCCACAGCAATCAAAACAAACACTTTCTTCATCAGGTTTCTTACTTTCTATCCAACATGCGAGGCACCCATCATTAGGGCTTGTTGAAAATTCTCACTCGGTTAAAGCTATTGAACACCTGGGTCTCGTTGTTTCCGCCAGTGCCGAAGAAGAAATGCGACGAGTTGGCATCCCATCCAGCAAGATTTGCCTCACTGACGCTGAATGAAGTGTTGCCGATAATGAGGTTGTCATATTCGGCATACAATGCTGAAGTCGCGGTCATCTGCAGGTCCAAGCCAATGAGTGGTGCATCATTTTTCTTGAGCGCGCCGTGGTTGTAATATTCTTCTGGGCTGGTCGAGGACAGGTGTGATCCATACTCTTGAGTGGAATAAATCTTCAGAAGGTATTTTTTATAGGGAAGTCCGTCGATCGTATCATCTGGATTCTCATAGGGCTCAATTTCAACGATCGAAGAGTTGGGAATGCGGTCTCCCCGGTGATAGACAATTTTACCTTGGCCATCAACGGCGGGTTCAATACAGGCGGGCAAATACAAGTCCAGTTGCAAACCACTGTACGTGATCTCGTTATAGAGGGACCCCTCGCCGTCGCAGCCGATGGGGGTCAATGCTTGAATCGCCTGGTTGTGATATATCGCCTCGTCATCGAGCCATAGCCATACGGTTTGTTGTGCGCCACGGTTGAAGACGATATTATTCATGTTGCAGTCGCTGTTGCGCACGAAAACGTGGTCAGATGTGGCTGTGCCTTCCATATCGGGAGATGCATCTTCGGCCAGACCAAAGAGTCCATTGCTCAGATTTCCTTCGCCGGGGTTGGGTAAATCGTTGCCTAACAAAACATCGATGATCGCGACAACATCTGAGATATTCACCACACCGTCGCCATTCACATCGGCCACTACTTCTATATCTTTGCCTTCCAATAACTTATCAATTATCATCACCACATCGCCAAGATCAATGGCACCGTTATAGTTCACGTCTCCTGTTCCTACGGATATACCCTGCATGTGAATAAAGTCTTTCCAGTATTGATGGTTCTTGTAGAGTTCAAGCGAACTCTTAGGCACAAAGAGTGTGGTAATATTAAATCTAAAGTTGTAAAAGGTCATGTTGGAAACCGAAGGAGGAGTCGGTGCATGGCAAGTGATACTCTTTAGCGTTTCATTTATAGCGAATATATTCTGATGCATGTAGGTCAAACCGGAACCAAATACTACAGTCTCGAGTGAATCGCATCCAGCGAATGATTGAGGTCCAAGATAGCTGACCGATTGTGGTAACAAAACCGAAACCAGAGATTCGTCATCTTGAAAGGTCCAGCCTTCAATTCTCTTCAAGCCTTCTGGGAAATCAACGTGCTTGAGATAAGGATTATTCATTCTGATGATTGAAGTAACACCATCGGGTATAGTATATGCCGTGTCCTGTCTGCCCATGGGATAATTCACAAGTTTCTTCTTGTCCTTGCTGAACAGCACGCCATCCACATCGCAATAGGCGGTATTTGCTGTGTCAACACGATATTCCAGAATATTGCGCATGTAAGAAAACGCACCATCATTTATCGATGTCACTCCACTGGGAATGGTTAAACTAGTCAGACCGTTGCATTGGCTGAAGGAATAGAAACCAATGCTTTTCAAGGTGGGGGGCATTGTCACACTCGTCAGCCTGGTACAACGGTTAAAAGCCCAGTCTGCGACTTTGGTAACCGTATAGACAACATCTTCGTAAGTGACTGTTGATGGGATGACAAGGTCACCTTCATAACTATTATCGCCATTGCTGGTCACGCTTACATTTGTGCCATTTATTTCATAGTAAATGTTATCTACAACAAAGTTGTAGGCGGCACTTGCATTCAATGCTCCAGCGACGCATAGCATCGCCAGGAGTAATCTCTTTTGTAATGAATGTTTCATTGTTGATTGAGGTTTTAATATAATACTATAGGGTTTGTTAGAAATATACATCCTCCTACTGATTATGTAGGATAAAAAAGTGACACTGCAAATTTATGAATAGTTTTTAAATAAATCAAGAAAAATGCTGGCAAAACGTTGTGCTATGGAAATGGCATGAAAATGATATTGGCGGTTGTCCTTATCTAAACCGACATCTTCATGTACTAACAACTCTTGTCAGCAAAAGTCAAGTCAGCGCTCATGGTTTAGTTCTATCTGCTGTACTGCTTGCAGTATTGCTGGATGCCGCAGTTCAGGCAGTCGGGACGTTGGGCTTTGCAGATATATCGCCCATGCAGCAGGATCCAGTGATGCGCTTTGAACCGCAACTCGGCGTGGATGTGGCGCGTCAGGTCACGCTCCACATCGGCAGGCGTTTTCCCCTGAGAGAGACCCAGGCGGTGCGACACGCGATAAACGTGGGTGTCAACGGGAATCGTCGCCTGATTGAAAACTATACCTAAAATAACGTTAGCAGTCTTGCGGCCTACGCCGGGCAACGAGGTCAGATCTTTCATGTTGTCAGGCACTTGGCCGTCAAACTCATCGACCAGTTTCTGAGCCATCGCCTGCAGATGCGCCGCCTTGCTGTTGGGATAAGACACGCTTTTTACATACTCCAGAATGTCCTCCACACTGGCCGCTGCCATGGCCTGGGGAGTAGGGTATGCAGCAAATAGGGCGGGCGTCACCATATTCACACGCTTGTCGGTACACTGGGCACTCAACATCACAGCCACCAGCAACTGGAATGGGTCGCTGTGTTGTAACTCGGTCTCGGGATTGGGCTGTTCCTGCTGGAAATATTCCAGAATGCCCTCGTATCTCTCCTTGATTGTCATGACTTAATTTATAATGTAGAGACGCAAAACCTTGCGTCTCTATATATCTCTCTACACTCTAAACACCACACTCTAAACCATTTGCCGTAGAGCGGCAAAATATCAATGCGCGCTCTTGAACTCGTCAAGGAAGCGGACATCGTTCTCGCTGAACATGCGCAGGTCTTTCACCATGTATTTCAGGTTGGTGATGCGCTCCACGCCAAGGCCGAAGGCATAGCCGCTATAGACCTTGCTGTCGATACCGCTCGCCTCGAGCACGGCTGGATCCACCATGCCGCAACCCAGGATTTCAACCCAACCCGTGTGCTTGCAGAAACCGCAGCCTTCACCGCCGCACAGCATACACGATACATCCATCTCGGCACTCGGCTCGGTGAACGGGAAATAGCTGGGGCGCAGTCGAATCTGGGTGTCGGTGCCGAACAATTCCTGGGCGAAGTGCAGCAACACTTGTTTCAGGTCGGCAAAGGAGACGTTCTTGTCGATGTAAAGACCTTCGATCTGGTGGAAGAAACAGTGGGCGCGGGCTGTGATGGCCTCGTTGCGGTAAACGCGTCCCGGGCAGATGATGCGGATGGGCGGCTGCTGGCGCTCCATCGTGCGCACCTGTACCGAACTGGTATGGCTGCGCAGCACGATGTTGCGCGTCACGTCCTGCTCGTTTTTCTCAATGAAGAAGGTGTCCTGCATATCACGCGCGGGATGGTCGGCAGCGAAATTCAGCGCGCTGAACACGTGCCAGTCGTCCTCGACCTCGGGGCCGTCGGCAATCGTGAAGCCCAAGCGAGAGAAGATGTCGATAATCTGCTTGCGCACCACCGAGATGGGATGCCTTGTACCCAGCTCGGCAGGAAATGCGGGACGGGTGATGTCGATCTTGTTCTGCTCCTTGGCCTGCTGTTTGGTCGCCTCGCGCAGGGCATTGATTTTCTCGGTAGCAAGATTCTTAAGCTCGTTGAGCTTCTGACCCAACTCACGCTTCTCCTCGGCGGGTACATCACGGAACTCGTTGAACAATGCCGTCACTTCACCTTTCTTACTCAGATACTTGATGCGCAACGCCTCAAGGGCCTCTTCGTTTTCGGCCTTGAGCTCTGCGATTTGCGCCTTGAGCGCTTCTATTTTGTCTTTTAGCATAGTCTTGTCTCTTAAAATATCATGCAAAGGTACAAATTTGTTTTTAGTTAATACTCATTAGTGAATGGTTTTTTGCAATGGTCATTCTGCAACACATCATTATTTGTCTTATTACCTTGTGTATGGCGCATTTGCCCTGATTAATATAGCAGGAGGTTTGCATGTTTCGATGATTTGTTATATTTTTGCCTTCGAAAAAGCAGAATTATCAAAATCATTAATCAAATGAAAAAATTATTACAATCTCTAGTACTGTTGCTGGCGGTCTTGCTGCCAAATACAGCAAGTGCCGGCTATGTTCAAGTGGCTGATGGCGTGTATCAAGACGCGTCGAAACTCTTCATCAGTAGCGGTGTGACTTCACTGGGCAGTTTACAACTCAGTCCTAGTGTCATTTACTGTTATGCGACAATTCCTCCCGCATGCGTATCCAACACGTTCATGAGTTATGGTGCGACCCTCCATGTTCCAACATCCTCGATGGTTAGCTATTTTAGTGCCCAATACTGGTACAACTTCACAAATGTGCTTGCCGATGCCGTGGAGCCGAAGTCTGTGTCATTAAGCCAGGAATCCGTTGAGATAGAGATTGGGCAGCAATTAACCTTGAACGCCAGTGTCAACCCTCAGAATGCCACGCCCAACACAGTATATTGGTCCTCGACCAATACTGAAGTCGCTACAGTGAGTGGGGGAAAAGTGACTGCTGTGGGTATTGGCGAGTGTTACATCCGTGCTATTTGTGTCGATAAACAGGAGTTGTGTCATGTGGTGGTGACACCTGAACGAGTTACCATTTCTCTTGACAAGCAGGAAGTACGCCTATTACCTAACCACCTAGTAAAACTTACGGCCACCTGCTCTCCTGAGGTTACCAACCTTCTGGTGACCTCAAACAATACAGCTGTTGCTATTCCTCGTTACGTTAACGGCATGATTCAGGTCGTTGGCGTTGCTGAGGGCACGGCGACGATTACCGTCGAGACAGCTGACGGATGGTGTCATCCTGCAGAATGCGAGGTGACAGTCTATACCGAGTTGGGCGACGTAAATTGTGATGGCTTTGTGAATATCGGTGATGTGACTGACCTGATTGATCACCTCTTGGGTATTAATATGGCCACTTTCAATGCCAAGAACGCTGATGCCGACCGAGATGGTACTGTTAATATTTCTGATGTGACTATGCTTATAGATTACTTATTGGGCATAAGCCACAATGGTTACAAATTTGAAAAGGTTTGGGAAATAGACGTTAACACTCTTGGCTTTGTCGTCAATGATGTCCGTCAAGGCTTTGGCATGGATGGAAAGGTTTATATCAATGACAAGGCCAACCAAACCATCTATGTAATCAATGAAAATGGTTTCTTTGGCACCTTGCCAGGTGGCACTAACTGCGGTATTAGCTGCGATGAGGCTGGCAATATTCTGGTGAGCAATGCACCATTCCCTGGCCCATGGGATGAAGATGCTACCATCAAGGTCATCAACCCGAATACTGGTGAGACAAAAGAGTATATGGTTCCATTGCAGTGCGGATTGCGTGGGCGTTGTGACTTTATCGGTTTCGCTAAAGGCAACTTCTTTGAAGAAGGAACGCTCTACCTCACTGGCGGTAACACCGGTACCGATCCCTACACCAATGGCGTCGCTGTATTCTCTGTTGCTGATGGTGAAGTTGACTTTGATAACTGCTACACCGCAAGCGTTGAGCCCGCAGTTACAGGTCAGACCTCTACCGTCATCAACTACTACAAGGATCTGAATGGCGATGACGCTCTGCTGTATGCTTACCGCAGCGGTGCTCCCAGCAAACTGATGGTTGATGGAAACATCTTCACAAAGACTGATATTTCTCTGCCCAACAAGGGTGGTTGCAACGGTTGTTTCGCGTTCGTTTGGGACGGCATGGAACTGTACATTTATCCCACCCGGCCCAACTATTGGAATGGTTTTGCTATTTCCGAGGCTGGTGCCGAGGCTCCCATGTTTGAAGTCGCTCCGACAGTCTCAGCCAACATGAACGGTTTCCAGAACAACTGGGTAAATGCCGAGGTTGACGAGACAGGTGTGACCATTTATCAGTATGCTCCTGGTGCTAATATTTCTGTATACCGCCTTTCAAAAACTCTTTAAGTTTCTAATTAACAACTTATTAACTGACAACAAATTAACCAGACAACTTCTTGAATCTGTGGATTCTTGGATTCAATGAAGATATGTTAGATATTTTAGGGAGATATTTTCTTATGAAGGCCTTTGATATGATGATGTGGCCTGTCATGAGGAAAGGTTTGTGTCACTGTGTTTATCATCCGGCCACCGAATCAGATGGTTACATCAATATGGTTATAGATTGATTTATGGAAGGGTGAGGGTCATCTCGCAGTTGTGGCAGTCGAAATTGATGCGCAAAAGGGTTGTGCCGGTTTTCAGGTAGAGGTCGCGGGGGAGTTTGTCGGCGTTTTTCCCCTTGAGGCATGCGCCCAGTTGACGGCGCAGGCAATAGCGGGTGTGCATCAATGGTGTCGATGGGGTGGCATCAGTTCCGGCTTCCAGGGCTGGAATGATGCTCGTTACGCCGTGGTCGCGATAGACTTGCCCGGCAAGGCGGTTGGCGACGTTGTCGGCAGGTGTTAGGGCCGTGACGGGACTGGGCGCTGATTTGTCCTCAGGACGGCGTTTATCTACTGGGCGTGTTATGGCGTGGGTGCGGTCAAGCAGTTCAACGGTCTCGCGGCGCAGACGTGCTAGCAGCGAGGCGGGGATGAACACGTCACCAAGCACTAGCGCCTCATTCAGGCGATAGATGGTGCCACCCAGTTTAGTGAGTTCGGCCTTCTGACGGTCGTTCTGTGGTTTGGCAGCTGCTTGTAGATCGCAGTCGATGGCGTGGGTCACACGGTGGCCACGTTCGTCATTAAGCGTGAGCGTCAGCAAACCGTTGGTATAACGCAATTCAGCCTCGACAGCGATGGTGCGGGATGCAGACGGCTTGTTGAGAAAGTCGTTAAACGCCTTGTCGGCCGTGCGGTAAATGGGTGTGCCGCGGGGAATTGTGATATGCTCCCGCAGCAGCACAGTACCTCTACTCACAACGCGGTTCACTCTAGCTCCCGAGAATTGGCCTTGTGCGTCAAAGTAACTCAAACCGTCGCCGTTGGCAAGTGTGGCGCTGGTGTCGATGGTGAGCGAGTTATCGATGCAGCGGACGACCCGTCCCAAAAACTCGCCTTGAGACTTGGGGGTGTCGATTGATGCGATGGCGGTTCCGTCCTCAGGCCGACGCGCGTCAAGAAAGTAATGGGTGAAGCCACGGTTAAAACTCTTTTCCAGTCTTGGCTTGAAACTCAGTTCCACTGAACCGAACGAGGCGCGGCGATAGCGGTCAGGGTGACGGTCGATGACTGTATCAAGAGCGTGGCGGTAGAAGGCGACCACGTTTTTCACATAGGCCGCATCCTTCAGGCGTCCCTCAATCTTGAACGATGACACGCCTGCCGCCAGCATCTGCTCCAGACGGTCGTGCCGAGACATGTCGCGCAACGACAGCAGGTGCTTGCCCTCGACCAGTGTGTTGCCTTTACCATCAACCAGGTCATAGGGCAACCGGCACAGTTGGGCACACTCGCCACGATTGGCGCTGCGTCCTTTCAACACTTGGCTGATGGCGCAACGTCCACTGTAGCTCACGCACAGGGCACCGTGCACAAAGGCTTCAAGCGGAACGGAGGTTACCTTGCGGATTGCCGTTATCTCGTCAAGGATGAGTTCGCGCGCCATGACCAGCTGAGAGAAGCCCAGGGCTTCAAGGAAGCGGGCTTTTTGGGGCGTGCGCAGGTCACATTGCGTGCTGGCATGCAGGGCTATGGGCGGCAGGTCGAGGCGCAGTAGCCCCAGGTCCTGGACGATGAGCGCGTCCACTCCGATTCGGTACAGGTCCTGAATGAGCCGCTCAACCTCTTTCAGCTCTTTGTCATACACCAGTGTGTTGACCGTGGCGTAGATTTTGGCGTTGAACCTGTGGGCATAGTCGCAGGCGCGGCGCACGTCATCAATGCTGTTGGTGGCATCGGCGCGCGCGCCGTGATGTGATGCGCCCATATAAACCGCATCAGCGCCATGGTCGATGGCGGCGATAGCGATGTCGGCGTCACGAGCGGGCGCCAGCAGTTCTATTTCGGTCGAGGGAGTCAAATGTCAAGTGTGAAGCGGTCGGCATCACGCCATGCGGGGAATTTCTCGCGGAACTGCGCCAATTGTGCTGGTGACAGGTCGGCTGTGATGATAGGGCTGGTCATGCGCTGGGCAATGACCTTGCCCTTGAAGTCGATGACCAGTGATGAGCCTTCGGGGTATTCCACGCCAGCGGGGTCGGTGCCGCAGCGGTTCACGCCGCAGACATAGCATTCGTTCTCCATGGCACGTGCTGCCAACAGCGTGCGCCAGACGTTTTCACGTGACTTGGGCCAGTTGGCGATTACCACCAACAGGTCGTAGTTGTTCTTCACATTGCGGCAGAATACGGGGAAACGCAGGTCATAGCATACCACCAGCTTGATGTTGAAGCCGCGAAAACGCACGATGGGCGCCTTAGTCAAACCCTGATTGAAGACCGTGTCTTCGCCGCCAAAAGAGAACAGGTGGCGTTTGTCGTAGTAGGTCTCGTCACCGTTAGGCTCGATAAAGAAAGCGCGGTTATAGAGTTGCGCCGCAGTGTTGGCCAGGAAACTGCCGATGATGCCCACGTGGTACTCGTCGGCGAGTTTGCGCAGTTGCCGCAACGTGTCGCCGCTGTTCCACTCGGCGACTTCGGCCGCTTTTTCACGGTCCCCGGTCATGAATCCCGTAGTGAACAACTCGGGAAGAATGACCAGATCGGTGTCGTCGGCCATATTGCGCATGTTGCGCTCCAATTGCTTGATGTTAGCATCGCGGTCGCCCCAGACGATGTCGTCCTCGATGAGCGTGACGCGCAGGTTGCGTGAAATCATTATCGTATAAAACTATAATCCCTAATCTATAAACAACTAGCTGCACAGCAGCATGTCCTATTCCAATCCCGTGACAAACTTCCCGGGATAGCGCCCGTGGAAGGGTTGATAATACTGTTTGATGCGCAACATGTCGGCCTCTGGATCGTCGCTGAGCTCAAACACCTTGTCGATGCACACCACCTTGTCCTTGTAGTCAAAGTAGGCCAGCACTAGAGGAACTCGCGCATCGCGGGCCATAAAGATGGCGCCCTTGTGCCAGTGGGGGTTGGGGCTGCGGGTGCCTTCGGGGGTGACACCGATGGCCAGTTTGGGCGTTGTGTTAAACGCATGGACTATCGATTGTGTGAGATTGCCATGCTGGCGGCGGTTGACGGGAATGCCACCTAGGCCCCGTAACAGGTAACCCATGGGGAAGAAGAACCAAGTGTCCTTCATCAGGAATCCCGCTTTCATGCCCACTGAATGGATGCCCAATTCACCCAGGATGAAATCCCAGTTGCTGGTGTGTGGAGCGATAACAATGATGCACTTGTCAGGCATCTTGAGGTTGACTTTGAAGGTCCACCCGGCTTTCTTCAATATCCAACCAGAGAGGTTCATGCTGCCAATCCCTGAAAAACACTAAAAGCTAATGGATTGAAAATCACTTGTTTGATGGCATGAGCTCGTTCATGCGCTTGGCGATATTCTCCACCTCGGCACGGAAGTACTCGCTCAATTCCTTTTCGCACTGTTTAAAGAAAACGCGGCGTGCCTTATTGTACTCCTTGCGGTTGGCAAACTCTTTCACCTTTTTGCCGAATTTGTTGCTCACGCGGTTGATGGCTTCCTGTTGCAACAGTGCGGTGTCGATGATGATGCTGTCCCACTCATCGCGCTTATCGGCGCCAAATGCTGATTCTGCAAAGATGCACTCGCCTGCGATGTTGCTACAGGCATCCTGGATCGCTTTCTTGATTTGTCGTTTACTTGCCATAATTAAGTAATGAATAAAAATATTACAGTATGATTGCGCTAAGGTACTATTTTTATCTCATCCAATGAATCATTTTTTGTGAAAAAATACCGAAAATGAGGCATTTTGACTTTTTTTCGAAAAAAACAGTGTAAAAAATTTGCCAGTTTCAAAAATGGCAGTAATTTTGCAACGCTTTTCCATGGAGATATCGTCTAGTGGTCTAGGACGCCGCCCTCTCACGGCGGAAACCAGGGTTCGAGTCCCTGTTTCTCTACAAGCGAAGCCTTCACCCATTTGAGCGAGGGCTTTATTATTCGACGGAGATATCGTCTAGTGGTCTAGGACGCCGCCCTCTCACGGCGGAAACCAGGGTTCGAGTCCCTGTTTCTCTACAAGCGAAGCCTTCAGCCAATCGGTTGAGGGTTTTGTTTTGTATTATGGTTTCTCACAGATGAAGAGGCGGTGTTCGCCAGTAGCGGTCGTTGAGCCAAAGATGTAGGTGTCGCCGCCGTCTTTCAGCCCAAGGCGTCTGCGCAGGTCTTGGGCGCTCATGGGGAAGTTGCGCACTGCGACATTGGCGCGTGTGATGCCGCTCAGGGTCCGTCCCATTTCTTTCTTGTTGAGGGATGAGATGGTGTTGATGGCAAAGCAGCGGCCAGGGAAGTCCGCTATGTGCTCGTTTGATACAAAAAGATGGCTGTCGGCCGCTAGGGCCGCAACGGGATAGCGCCTGGTGAGCACTCCGAAGCATCCCGCCTTCATGATTGAGGCATTAGGCTCGTAGAGGTATTGGGCGTCCCCATTTATCGAAATTGCTGGTGTGCTGCTGTCTTGTGAAGGCCAGTAAATGAGCGACTGGTCATCGTTGACGCAGTGGACTGCCAGCTCGCCCTCATGGGCAGCATCCATGAAAAGCAGCAGTTCTTTACATTCATTGCCCACGCTAACAATGTGAACCTCAGCGACACAGCCACCCAAATCGGCGACCGCCTTGTGCCAGTCAAGCATTGGTGAGAGTTTGAGCAGCACATGGTGTCCACACTTGAGCAGGCGTGGCAACAGTTCCAACACGTTGGGCGAGCAATCGGCTATGGCGTAGGTGCGGGCCTTGTTATCATCTCGCCGTGCGGGGTCCAGATAGAGCAGGGTGGAGGAGGGGGAGGTTTTCAAGTCATCAAGCGCCTGTTCGGCCTCGGCATTGATGACTTGGGCGTGTGGCAGTCCAAGCAGTTTGAAATTGTGCCGCGCTGTCTCGCACAGGTTAGTTTGCCGCTCAACATAGCAGGCCTTGTCACAACACCTTGCCAAAAAAGTGAAATCCACACCGAAACCGCCAGTCAAGTCTATCAGTAACTCGCGGCAGGAATGGGGCAACCGCTCGACGATGCCACATTTATATTGTGCTGTGGTCTCGCTTGAGCATTGCTCCATTGACAGATGGGGCGGATAAATGATGCCTGCAGTAGCCGCCCACGACGGCAGCTTGTGGCGCGCTGTTTGCCATCCTTGGATTTGGTCCAGTGCCCAGGGCAGGTCCACGTTATCGTCACGGCGTCCCCTCAATGCGAGAGCGCGTACGTCTTCCTCGCGATGCTCACCCACAAACCTTATCGTCGTCTCGTTCATCATTATTGTTCAGTAGAGTCAGCCCTCCGCTGCAGGTAGGGTTGTAGAAACTCGTCAAGGGTATTGACATGGAGTTTATGGGCGATTTGGATTTTCTTGTTCGAGACGGTCCTCAGGTTCCGATATCGCATGCAAATCATAATGACAGTCCTTGAGAAGCCGTGGCACAGCAAGGCGATCATGTTGATCTCGTCGTCGCGCAAAGTGCCGCCCGCTGCCTCTTGGGCTTTTACCAACACGTTGTCATACAGCTCGTTGGCTAGCGATTGCAGATTGTCCCAATAGGAGGCACCCACTTCGTCGGGTCCATGCATGGTCATCAGCGAGTTGAACCGTTTGGCGAATGTTGTCTCGTTGCACTCATAGGACCATTGCAGCAGCTGGTGAACGACTTGTATCTGGTTGTCGACGATGGCTTTGAGTTCCTGGGACTGGTTTCTGTTGGATTCTCTCTCGTTGAGCAATGTCTGCATCTGTTGCAGACTAGTGATGGATTGGTCAAGGTCAGCCTTTTGCAACTCGTACTCAGTTTGCTGGATTTTCAGGCGGTTGCGATAGCGCCACACCAGGAACGCCAACGCACCCGCTAGGAGCGCCAGCAAGGCTAATCCCAACAGTGTCCCCTTGAGGCGGGAACTCAGCAGGGCGTTCTTGAGTTCGGCCTGCTGGGTGCTATATTTATTTTCTGCCTCCAGCAAGCGGTCGTTCATGCTGCTCAAGGTCACCGAGTCGGCTAGGTGGTGGGTCAAATCCAGGTAGTTGATGGCCTCGCTGGTATTATGTTCGATGCGGGCAAGGTCGGCCAGCAGCTGATAATGCATGATGGTGTCGGCAATGCTCTCCATCGCCGGGGCATGTTCCAGATAATAGCGGGCCGAGTCGATATGCCCCAAATGAAGATAGGCCGAAGCTGCCGTGTAGTGGATTCGTGGGTGGATCTTCTTCTTGCCGCACCAGTCAATGGCCTCGACGGCATCGTCCTTGGCGCCCTCATAATCCCCTATAGATGCGCGGTATTCGGCGCGGGAGAATAGGTTCGCCTCTACATAAGAAGGTTCGAATTCCATCTTAGCAAGCTCTATAGCGGCGTTGATGTAGTGCAATGCGCTGTCCTGTTTCTCCTTGTTGATACGGTAGAGGCTGCCCAATTCGCTCAGGCAGATAATCTGGTTATATTTGTCGTCAATCGCATTGAACAAGGCGAGTGCCTCACGATACTTGCTGGCACCAAGCGTCTTGGCGCCGATGAACTGGCTTTGATACAATTCGCCCATCATCATCTTGGCCAACGCACGGGTCTTCAGGTCGTTGTCGCCAGCGATGTCCTCGGCTTGCATCAGACAGGTAATGGCCTTGTCCAAACTTCCCAATTCTTTGTTGACACAGCCTTGGTAGAGCAAAGCGCGGGCTAGTTTTCCCTTGTTATAGTGCGACTTAAAATATCTAACGGCTCCTCTGATGGCGCTGTCGCTGGAGACCGTAACGTGACAAGCGAGTTGGGCTTGAGTTTTCAACAGGGTATGGTAGGCCTGATTGTAGTTATTAAATGTTGTGGCATCGATGGCTCGGAGCATCTGCATGGCGTCTTGGTTCTGGTAACGGGCCAGCATCGTATCCACGGCCACGAGTTGGCTATTATCGGCATGATGACCGCAACCACCCATCACCATCAGGATGATGAGGGCGGCCAATACCAATATATGTTGATTGGGTCTCATTTTTGTCATTTTAGAATTAAACACTGCAAAAATACACCTTTTTTTGCAGGTAATTTGCACCCCCAAATGACAAATTACCTTTAAATGACCATTTTGTTTTTTAATTTATTGAAAATGAGATAATTATATTTTTAAAAATGACCATCAAATGTGAGTCGTTTTTCAAAAATCGGATATAACTTTGCAGCATCAAACAATTTATAAACTGCGGGTCAGCAGGATAAACACGATAACAAGATGATGAAGTATATCAGTTTTATCTTTCTGCTCATGGTCAGCCTCGAGGGAATGGCAGACAACTGTTCTCCTGGGGAGTCTGTGATATTGAGCGCTGGTGGTCGGCTTGAGGCTTGTGATTCAACTGATAGCAGAATAGAAGTCTTTGACGACTACCGAGAGAATCCTCTATTCAAAGGAGGAGAGAGTGCATTGCTTAATTATCTCCAGTCCCATATAACTTATCCGCCTAGTGCTGTCAAGGATAGTGTACAGGGTCGTGTGGTGGTACAATTCCTTGTAGACCCTTCGGGAAATGTGGGTGAAGTTAAGGTGGTCCGGTCGGTGCGCGAAGACGTTGATGCTGAGGCCGTCAGAGTTGTCAAAACCTTGCCCAAGTTCTATCCGGCCCACAAGAATGGGAAGTATGTGAGCGCATGGTACACACTGCCCGTTACTTTCGTACTGAACGATAAAAAAAAGGATGTGTTTGTTAATCCCCAATTCCCTGGAGGAGAAGAGGCATTGATGAGATTCGTGAATGAACATATCAAGTACCCGCCCAAGGCCGCAAAGAAGAAAGTGCAGGGACGTGTCAATGTGTGTTTCATGGTCGATAAGACTGGAAAAGTGCGCGATATCTGGGTCAATGAAAAGGATAAAAAGGTGGATAAGGACCTCAAGCGTGAAGCGATGCGAGTCTGCAAGATGTTGCCCGATTTCATTCCGGGTAGCTTGAACGGTGAGCCAGTCGATGTGAATCTCAATTTGCCGATTTCGTTCAGAATCCCTTGTCAGTATCTGAAAACTGTTCATGTTGATTTGAAGTGAAACACAGGACGAATAGGAAACACAATAAAGGGTACGGGCAGCAGAAGTTGCTTCGTACTTTTTTTTTACGTTTTGGACAATTCAGGTCTATGTTGTATCTTTGCGGGGACATCCGAGTATAATCATTTAAAAGAACCTGAGGTGGAAATGATTATTCATCGTTGTGCATAACCAATTATTCATCTTTCATTTGCCCAAGAGTGATGGTCTACACCACATGGGCTGATGAACTAAAACCAAATGAAGAAATGAAGATCAATTTCTGTTTCAAGAGATTCGTGTGGGTGATGGCATCCGTTATTATCGGAGTTTTAACAGTATCGGCTGTTCCTGCCCATCCTAGACCTGTGAATGTCCTGCAAAGTGACGGTACCACCTTGACGGTGCGCTTGGTTGGCGATGAGTTCTATCACCGCACGATGACAACCGATGGTTACACATTGCTCCAGACGAGTAATGGAGACTATGTTTATGCTCTGCAGTCGGCCGATTCAAGGTTGATTCCCAGTAATGTGATTGCCCACAACCCGCAAGCGCGCAGTGCCGGCGAACTGAAGATGGTATCAACGCTCCAAAAGGGTTTGACCGACAAGGTTTCGATTGCCCAAGGTCAACGCATTCGCACTAACCGTGACAAAATGATGGAGCCCCGCAGAACTGATTACCAGGACTTTCGCGGTCTGTTGGTCCTCATCAACTATTCGGATAGGCAGTTCACCTATGGCAACGATTATTTTGATGCCATGATGAACCAGAGGAACTATACAGGATATTATTCGTCCAACGGCTATTTTGTTCCGTGCACCGGGAGTGCCAGGGATTATTATTACGATAACAGTATGGGTTTGTTTGATCCTGAGTTTGATGTCGTGGGTCCTGTTCCGGTCAATTACACGAGTACTACCCCCCAAGGCTACAATAACGTGGGAGACATATTTGTCTCTGCCATTGACGCTATTGATCCCTACATCGACTTCAGTCAGTATGACGGCGACGGTGATGGCATTGTGGACATGATTTATTTTGTCGTAGCGGGTTATACAGCCAATTTCTCTGGCAATAACAGTGGTTACCTGTGGCCTCACCAATTCTACATGTACTATTATACATCAGATTTATATGATGGCGTTTACCTGGGTCGCTATTCTTGCTCGGGTGAGATTTATGGTTGGGAATACTATGGGTACACCGATCCCGATGGAATCGGCACTATCGTGCACGAGTTTACACATGCTTTGGGAATCATGGATTTATATGATACAGACTATGATGAGAATGGCGCGGCCAACGATCCTGATAGGTGGGACGTGATGTCGGGCGGTAGTTATTTGAATAATTCACGCACCCCTTCAGGCTTCTCGATATGGGAACGCTACCGTTTGGGCTTTGCTGACATTGAGGAAATCTCTGAAATAGGAACTGGCTACACTCTAGAGCCAGTCAACACGAGTAATACGGGTTATTGGATGCAGACACCCAATGATAATGAGTTCTTCTTGTTTGAGAACCGTCAGAATACAGGGTGGGATGCCTATTTGCCTGGACACGGCATGCTGGTCACTCGCGTTGAATTTGATCAAAACAAGTGGAACCACAACACGATTAATGTCGATGCTTCTCACATGTACTATGAACTGTTGCGAGCGGGCAATGAACAAGGCTCTAATGCCAGTGATCCTTTCCCGGGCACTTATGGTGTGACAGTGCTCAATAATCTCACCATGCCCAGTCTCTTGACATGGGATGGACAGGCGAATGACTTGGGCCTCTTGAACATTGACGAGAACAATGGCATCATCACTTTTGATGTTGGTTACGGTGATGGCACGACTCCTAGTCATGGATTTGATGTGGGAGATGTAAATCATGATGGCACCTATTCAATCAAGGATGTGACCGCTCTTATCGACTACTTGTTGGATAATAACAATTGGATTTGTACCATCTGCGCCGATGTGAAGCCCGATGGCGTGATTACCGTCGGTGACGTGACAGCACTCATTGACATGTTGCTGAATGAAAGCTACTGATTGATTGCGGTACGGAAATTTCATCTCTAGCCATTTTGCAAATTCTGAGAAAGACGATTGTATGGAGGCTGGATTCAAGTCTAAAGATTATGGTTATCTTCATTCATGTTTTGGCTATGATAATCGTGTATTTTTAAACTTTTTTGGTCAAATGAAGTCAATGTTGTAAATTTGCAGAATTGAAATAGATTAATGTTTTATTAAAAAGAACAATTATGAAGAAATTGATTTTAATGGCAGTGTTATTCTGCTTTGCCGCTGCTCCTGCAGCGCTTGCCCAGGAACAGGTGACAACCACCCAAGCTCAGACCCAATCGGTCAGCGACTTGCAAAAGCAGCAGGTCCAGTATGGTCAGAATGCTGAGGCCGCCAAGAAACAAGCCGAGGCCGCCAAGAAGCAGAAGGACGCCTACAAGGAGCAGGAAAAGAAAGCTAAAGAAGCCAAGAAGGCTGCCGAGAAGCAGGAAAAGGAAGCCAAAAAGGCCGAAAAAGAGGCCAAGAAAGCTCAAAAAGAAGCTGAAAAGCGTCAAAAGGCCACCGAGAAGTATAACAAGGCCGTAGACAAAATGAAGGAGGCAGAGAAGAAGAAAGCCGATGCTCAGGCGAAATATAGCGGTCTGCCCGAGACACAGATGCGCGAGAAGGCTAAACTTGAAGAGAAGCACGCCAAGGCTGAATCAAAGGGTCTCACCGACGAGAAACGCCTGAAACAGGATGGCGAGAAGATGAAACTTGACGAGAAGCACGCCAAGCAGAACGTAAAGGCCCAACAGGAACTCGAAAAAGCCATCAAGAACTATGACAAGGCTGCTGAGAACCTGGAGAAAGCCAAAAGGGAAATGGAGAAGTATAAATAACTGTCAGTTATAGTACAAGGAATGAGACTGGTGACGATTCGTGTCACCGGTCTTTTTTTTGTAAAAGACACGCGAAATGGCTGCCGGTATTAAACCATTGGGCTGATGCTGGGTCTAATAAGTAGAAAAAAGTATTAACTAATTGTTTAACATCTAAAACTACAATTATGAAAAAGATGATTTTAATGGCAGTTTTATTCTGCTTCACTACAGTACCCGCCGCAATGGCACAGAGCGGAACATCTAGAGTTAAGAAATCCGATCCACTTTACTCGTTGTCACAGAACATGAGGGACAAACAGCTGATGCAGGACGAGAGAAGACGTCACGGGATGTCCGACATGGAAATCGACAGAAGTAAAATGCACGTGAGTAAGGATCCCAGGGTAATGACCGAAGAAAACGAGATCGTTTACAAAAGCGAGCTTCCCAATAACCTGATCTCCGACTTGGCAACCAAAAAGTACAACAATGCTATCGGGAAGATGATCGTGGCCGAGAAAAAGAAGGCCAAGGCTGTAAGGAGATATACCCGCCTCTCTGAAAAACAGAATCGTGAGAAGGCAGAGCTTGAGCAGAAATACGCCAAAGCCGAGTCAAAAGACCTTACCGGTAAGATGCTGATCAAACTGGATGGCGAGAAGATGAAACTTGCCGAGAAGCATGCCAAGCAGAACGTGAAGGCTCAGCAAGAACTCGCAAAGGCCATCAAGAACTGCGAAAAGGCCGCTGAGGAAATGGAGTGGGCCAAGAAGGTAATGAAAAATAATAAGCATCTTGTAGCATTTGCTTACTAGAGCATAGGCTGGTGACGCATCTGATCGCCAGCCTCTTTTATTGAAATTTCCATTAAACCTTTAGCGCCAGTAAGAGTCTAGATTATTAAAAAGAGATAAAATACTATTGTTTAACTCCTAAACATTAATGATTATGAAAAAAGTATTACTAATGGCAGTATTGTTCTGCTTTGCTGTAGCACCCGCCGTCATGGCTCAAAGGGTGGTCAGGAGTTCACAAAGTGTCGAACCCTCACATCAGGTTCCCACCTATATGGTTGACATGACATATCGGGCAAGTAATGCTCGCCAAGGACAGCCTCATTTTGCGGTTGCAGGCAATACAGGTGGATTCTCAAATGCCAAGACGACCTCAAAGAGAGCGTTTATCATGGTCAATCGTGAGGAGGTTTTGATGAATAGTCCACGTTTAAGGTGCAAATGGGCCAAGGACCTCTTGAATGTGGCCGAGAAGAAGAGAGACGAGGCCTGGAAGAGCCTTGATAAGTTGATGAAAAAGCAGAATCGTGAGCGGGATAAACTCAAAGTGAGACATGCCAAGGCGGCCATGAAGGGTGTTACCGAGGAACTGAGGCAGGAACAGGAAATAGAGACACTGAGACTCGAAGAGAAACTGGCTCAGAAACTGATGGTCGCTCAGGGTGCCCTGAAAATCGCATGCGATGATTACGCTCAAGCCTATGATCTTGCCGAGGCTGCCAAACGGGACATGAAAAGTATCAAATGATTTTCTTGCAGTTCGCTGAGAGAAATGATGGATACAGGGACAAGTGAGCAATGTGGCCACTGGTCCCTGACCATTTTTTTTGACAGGGAGACGATAAAACCTCGCCGTTGTGAAGCGTGGGGCAGGCATAAATCTTAAACAATGATTAAAAACTGACTACCGACAACTGACAAATGATAACTTTTTCCTACCTTTGCACCGCTTTCTAAGAAATACGACCGAATGGATTATCAACTCATAGCCACACCCAGTGGCACCAATGCCCGCGCGGGACTCATCACGACCGGTCATGGTCAGATCGAGACCCCGATTTTCATGCCCGTGGGAACCGTGGGTGCGGTTAAGGCTGTTCACATGACCGAGCTGCGCGAGGACATTAAAGCCCAGATCATTTTGGGGAACACCTATCACTTGTACTTGCGTCCGGGCATGGACATTATTGAGCGCGCCGGTGGTTTGCACAAGTTCAATGGCTGGGACCGTCCCATCTTGACCGACAGCGGCGGTTTCCAGGTATTCTCGCTTGCCGAGAACCGCAAACTGACCGACGAGGGCGTCACCTTCCGCAGCCACATTGATGGCAGCAAGCACCTGTTCACCCCCGAGAAGGTGGTTGACATTGAGCGCACAATCGGTAGCGATATCATGATGGCGCTTGATGAATGCCCTCCCGGAACAAGCGACTACAATTATGCCCGCAAATCGTTGACGCTGACCCACCGTTGGCTGGAACGCGGCTGGAAACACTTCAAGAACACCCAGCCCCGCTATGGCCACAGTCAGGCCTATTTCCCCATTGTTCAGGGATGCGTCTATAAGGATTTGAGGCAGGAATCATCGAAGTTCGTCGCCGATTTGGGTGCCGACGGCAACGCCATCGGCGGTCTTGCTGTGGGTGAGCCTACCGAGGTGATGTATGAGATGATTGAGATCGTCAACGAGATTCTGCCGCAGGAACGTCCCCGTTACCTGATGGGTGTGGGTACACCTGCCAATATTCTTGAGGCCATCGACCGCGGCGTTGACATGATGGACTGCGTGATGCCCACTCGCAATGGCCGCAATGGTATGCTCTTTACCCGTCATGGCATCATGAACATGCGCAACAAGAAATGGGCCGACGACTTCACCTCTTTACAGGAAGATGGCCCTTCGATTGTGGACCACATATACAGCAAAGCATACGTCCGTCACCTGTTTATTGCCCAGGAAATCCTCGCCATGCAGATTGCAAGCATCCACAATCTTGCCTTCTATCTGTGGCTAGTGGGTGAGGCCCGCAAGCACATCATTGCCGGCGATTTCCCTAAGTGGAAAAAACAAATGCTCCACGACGTTCAACAACGCCTCTAACCGTTTAAGATGGAAGAGCTCAACAGCACATCAGTCCAGGAAATCCAGCCTGTCCAGGAAATCCAGCCTGTCCAGGATTCCCTCAAGCGCTACCCGTGGTATTACGTGAAGCGCTTCGACCGCTATATCATCAAGCACTTCCTGGGGACGTTCTTCTTCGCCATTTTGTTGCTGTTCGCCATTGTGGTGATGTTTGACATCAACGAGAAACTGGATGCTGTGCTCACCGCTCCGATCAAGGCGACAGTGTTCCAGTACTTCATGAATTTCCTGCCGTTCGTGCTCAGCCAGTTCAGTCCGTTATTCACTTTCATCTCGGTGATTTTCTTCACATCACGTCTTGCTGACCGCAGCGAAATCATTGCCATGCTTTCCAATGGTATAAGTTTCCATCGGTTGACCTTGCCCTACTTGTTCTCGGCAGCGGTGATTGCCCTGGGCAGTTACTTGTTGTCGGCCTATATTATCCCACCAGCCAATATCGAGCGCATCGCCTATACCAACAAGTGGGTCAAGAACAAGGAGGTCATCTACGGTGACAACATTCAGTTGCAGGTCAAGCCGGGTGTGATGGCCTACATGTCCCGCTATGACAACACAACCCGCAGCGGTTTCAGATTCTCGCTCGAGGAGTTCGAGGGAAACACCCTCAAGTCCCGTCTCACAGCCGAGACCATCAAGTACGATTCCGTTGGCCTCTGGACCGTGCGCCAATACACTATCCGCTCATTCAACGGCCTGAAGGAGACCATGACCAAGGGCACCGTGATGGATACCTTGTTGAATATCGATCCGCGCGACTTCCTCATTTCAAAAAATGATGAGCAGACCATGACCTCGCCCGAACTCAAGGAATACATCAACAAGCAAAAGGCTCGTGGTGTGGCAAATATCAAGAACTTTGAGATCGAGTATGAGCGGCGCATTGCCATGACTGCTGCTGCGTTCATTCTCACGATTATCGGGCTCTCGCTGTCGTCGCGCAAGGTCAGGGGCGGAATCGGTTTGAACATCGGTTTGGGACTGTTGCTCAGTTTCTCCTATATCCTGTTCATGACAGTTACCTCAACATTTGCTGTGTCGGGCTATACCAGTCCGCGTATCGCCATGTGGATTCCCAATTTTGTCTATATCATCATCGCTGCTGTGCTTTATTACAAGGCTTCCCGATGATTGTTTTTCTCGAGACTCATTTTTGGAGCGGAATTTAGTTGAATTCAATCCATTGTCTGCATTTTATCAGTCTTTTTATAGCAATGCTATAAAAAATGTTTATCTTTGCAGTTTTGAAACATAAACCCAAAAGAAAAGTATATGAAGAAGAATGTGATGACTTTGATGGTTTGCCTGGTTGCAGTCTTTTGTGCTGCACAGGCACAGATTCCTGCTGTTACGTTAAAAACGATTGACGGGGCAACTGTCCAGACCGAAACGTTAAACAACGACGGCAAGCCTTTTATCATTGATTTTTTTGCCACATGGTGCAAGCCTTGCAACAGGGAATTGTCGGCAATCGCCGAGGTCTATGACGAGTGGCAGGAAGAAACTGGTGTAAAAATCTATGCCGTGAGTATCGATCAGGCCCAGAACATCAACAAGGTGAAACCATTGGTTGACCAAAACGAGTGGGAATATGAAGTGCTGCTTGATCCTAACAGTGAATTGCTCAAAGCGTTAGGTGGCCAGATGATTCCATTTGTCGTGGTTGTTGATGGCAATGGCAACATCGTTTCAAAGCATAGTGGATATACTGATGGGGCCGAGGAGGAACTGATTAAGGAGGTACGTGGCCTTCTAGCCAATTAACCGAAATCAAGCATGATGAACCCCTTAAAACGGCTGCTGGTTTTACATCTGTTGTTGATGGTGGCGATATCCGCCCTGTCACAGGTGACAGTAAGCGGCAGTATCCAGAGTGATATCCTCATCCCGCAAGACGATGAAGTCATCGGCACCGAGCATTCCGAGGACAAGTTGTTGACCAATACCTATGTTGACCTGAAATTGGGCAGCAAATATGTGGAGGCGGGAACCCGTTTCGAGTTTCTGCAATATCCGCTTCCTGGTTATGAGCCTGATTTCAAGGGGTGGGGATTACCCCACTTCTATGTGAAAGGTCATTACAAGAATGTGGAAGTCACAGCAGGCGATTACTATGAGCAGTTTGGCTCGGGTTTCGTGTTGCGTGCTTATGAGGAACGCTCGTTGGGCATCGATAACGCATTGCGTGGTGGACGTGTGGTATATCAACCCTGCGATGGCATGACGATGAAGGTGTTGAGTGGAAAACAACGCCGCTATTGGCACCATAACTCAGCGCTGGTGAGTGGTGTTGATATGGAAATTGGCTTGGAGCAGTTCATCAAGTCATTGGGAACTCACGATACGCGAATCTCAGTCGGCGGCTCATGGGTCAACAAGCATGAGGATGCCGACGATGATGCCATCTTTGTGGATGCGACCCATAAACTCAACTTGCCTGAGTATGTCAATGCCTGGGATGCCCGTGTGAACTTGACCCATAAGGGTTTCAACGTGTTGGCCGAGTATGCGGCCAAGACCCAGGATCCCTCATTTGACAATGGTTATCATTATGGCCGGGGCAGTGTGGCGATGCTCAGCACGTCTTATTCCAAGAAGGGCATGAGCGTTCTTCTGCAGGCCAAGCGCAGCCAGGGCATGTCATTCCGCAGCCGCCGCAGCATGAGCGGTATATCGAGTTCGATCAACCACCTGCCGGCTTTCACCCATGACCAGACCTATGCCTTGGCGGCCCAGTACCCTTACGCGACCAACCCCAATGGTGAGTGGGCGTTCCAGGGCGAGTTTGGCTACACGTTCAAGAAAGGCACCAAATTGGGTGGTCAATATGGCACCAAGTTGAAACTTAACGTCTCACATGTGCGCGGTTTGGATTATGACGGGTTGAAGAATCCTGTCGCCACTGGCCGCGTTATAGGTAGTGACGGTTATAAGTCGAGTTTCTTTAAGATGGGTGACGAGACCTATTATCAGGATATCGATGTTCAGCTCGAGAAACGGCTTTCGCGTGATTTCCAGCTCATTCTGATGTATATGAACGAGCGCTATAACATGACCGTTATCGAGGGGCATGGGGGTATGATCACGAGCGATATCCTGATTGCTGACGGTAAGTACAAGTTCTCGCCCAAGATGACATTGCGTTGCGAATTGCAATACCAGTTCTGTGAGGGCGATGACGGCGACTGGGCTTTCGGTTTGGCCGAATTGTCGCTGGCACCACACTGGATGTTCACGTTGAGCGATATGTGGAATTGTGGTGAGACCGATATCCATTTCTATCAGGCCTTGGTGACGTATAGCATCAAGTCCCATCGCATCCAGGCTGGTTATGGCCGCACCGATGCCGGATTCAACTGCTCGGGTGGCGTGTGCCGATGGGTTCCGGCAACCCGTGGTTTCACGTTGTCATATAATTACAGCTTCTAACTGAACGATGATGAAAAAGATACACTTGATGATATTTGCCTTTGCCGCTTTGCTGTTTGTGGCATGTGATGAGGTATCTGTCAATAATCGCTTGACCTATGTGGAACCTCCCGAGGTTGGGCGTGCGGTTCTTATCGAGGATTATACGGGCCAGTACTGTGTGAATTGTCCTCGTGCCACCGAGGAGATTGAGCGGCTCGTTGAGGAGTACGGTGACTCGGTGGTGATACCTGTCGCTATTCACTCAGGACCGTTCTCCAAGCAGAAAGGTGTAGCCTCTCCGCTCCATACCGAAGTGGGCGATCAGTATTTTGCCCGTTGGAATCTCTCGGCCCAACCTGTAGGTCTGGTGGACAGGCTGTTTGGCGGTATGGCCTTCGCCTATACTGATTGGGCAGGTGGTGTGAACTATGAATTAACCTCTTCCAAGGCTGCTGTGTCATTCCTGATTGATGCCGATTATGAATCCGATACCGGTTCGGCTTCGTTCGATGTCCAGACCATTGGTCTGGACTCCGTCCAGGTCAGCGGCAAGTTGCAGGTGTGGCTTGTCGAGGACAGCATCGACAGTTTCCAGTATATGCCTGATGGCTCAGTCACTGAGCATTATAATCACATGCACGTTTTCCGTGCCAGTGTCAACGACCCTTGGGGTGATGACGTGACCCTGAATCGTGGCGAGGTTGTCGCTAAGAACTATGACATTATAATGGATCCCCAGTGGGTGCCTGAGCATTGTTCGGTGGTCATTTTCCTCTATGATGAGAATGGTGTGCGACAGGTGCAAAAGAAGAAACTGATTATCAACTAAATAATAATAAATGACAATGAAGAGACTTTTTTCTTTCTTATTTGGTATCTCTATGGCTGTATTGCCCACGTTGGCACAGGATTCTGATATGATTTTCGCTTTCGTGAATGAGAACGGCGATATTCTGGAAGATGGTGCGACAGTTGTACGCAATCATGTGGAGGCCTACGATGAAGATGGCACCGAAGTCATCTACTCTGGCGTCTCGGTGAAGAACATAAGCGGAACCGCTTCGGATTATCTGAAGGTGATCTATGTCATTGAGCAAATGGACAATGGTACCTTCCAAATTTGTTTCCCGATGACATGTAACATGAAGACCGAAGAGGGCTACTTTGAAACTGCCCCTGGACAATTGATGGGAGACTTGCAGGATTTGCAGACTGAGTGGTTCCCTACCGAAGACGGCACTTGTATCGTCACGCTTTTCATCGAAGTGTTGACCAAGACTCCAACGTTCCCGCCTAACTATATTCACAAGGCAGATGGACCAACCCTGACCTTGCAGTTTGTTAAGGGTGGCTCATCAAATCCAATCAAGGGCGATGTGAACGGCGACAAAGAGGTGAACATTGCTGATGTCAATGAAGTAATTGAGGCAATCATCAAGGCCGACGCAACGAACACAGCCGCCGATGTGACTGAAGACGGTGAGGTGAATATTGCCGACGTGAATGCCGTCATCGATATACTACTGAAATAATTAACCCAATAACAAGATACATGATGAAGAAACTATTACTTTTTGTAGCGGTTGCTATACTGCTGCCGATGGTAGTGATGGCTAATACCGACTTGTTGAGATTCACACCCACACTTGAGAAGTGGGGTCCGAAGCATGGCCTGATTCAGCAGCAGTTGCAGGCAAGAATTGATTTGCCGAATAATCAGAAAATCATGGGACACTATTGCAGTGACAGTCTCTCGTCCGAGGGCTTTGCTATGATGAGCTCGGGACTGATGCCTATCGCAGCGATGCTTGAACCCGATGAGTTGGATGTGTTCCAGGGTGGCAAAATTGTCGCATTCCGTGTCGGTCTTGTAGAACCCGCCGAAATCGCTAGGGTTTTTGTCATTCCCGTTACTGCACAAGGAAAATATGGTGACAAGACCGAGTGGATGTGTTCTGTTGGTGATGCGGGTTGGAATATGGTTGAATTAGAGACACCCTATGAGATTAACCTGGCTGAAAATGAGAAGCTTTTGATTGGCTTCTATTATAAGCAGACGGCTGATGGCAAGCCCTTATCGCTCGTGAAACTGGGTCAGCCTTATGATTCCTACACTTACCGTAAGGTGGGTTCCTCTAGCAAATGGAGACCGCTGGAATTCATCGAAAATGGAAACCTGAGCATCCAGTGTATCGTTGAAAAGGATGATTTCCCCGAATATCGCATCGCATCCTATGATTTGCAGAGCATTGATTTTGTCCAGATTGGAGATGAATTGCCGTTCATCTTGAAGGTCAAGAATAAGGGCATCAAGACGGTTGAAGCTAACACCCTTACCGTGAAAGTGATGATTGATGGTCAAGAAGTGACCACCGTTACCAACGCTGATGCTTTTTATGATGAATTCTACTCCTTGAAGGGACTGGTCCCCACCGGTGGTCTGGCGTCAGGCGACCATGTGATGTCGGTTCAAGTGGTATCGGTTGCTGGGGTGCCTCAAGAGAATATGCCCGTATATGAATATGCTTTCAAGGCCTATCAGCACGGTTTTCCGCGTCAGAAGCATCTGGTGGAACAGTTGACATCAACCTATTGTACCTATTGTCCGCTCGGCAACTCGATGCTCAGCATTCTCACCTCAAAGCGTGATGACATCATCTGGGTGGGTATCCACGGTAATCTTGGATCAGGTGTTGACCCGTACAGGAGCAATCAGGGTGATACCATCATGAGTTATCTGACTGGTGGCTCCATTAGCTATCCTTCGGGTGCCTTCGACCGTATGCCAGGCTGGGATGATCCCAACACGATTGTCAATGGCCTGGGCTACTACGAACAGTATCATGAGCTGGTGGCTGAGTATCTGGGCGAATTCTTTGATTACATTAGTGAATCGACGCCGACCTTCGCCGAGATTAAGGGCAACTGCCGCATCGATGAAGCGACACGTAAGGCTACGGTGACCATCAGCGGAGAACTGTCAACAGACTTTAATCTCATGATGGGCGAGGATGCGACATTAACAGTATATCTGGTTGAGGATAGCCTGATCGCGCCCCAGCTCAATTTGGGCACTTGGGTCAATAAATACCAGCACAATGGAGTATTCCGCAAGGCGCTGAATTCGGTATTTGGCAGCAAGTTGAACATTATCGGCAACCACTATCATAACACCTATTCTGTCACCATTCCTAATTCATGGAATTGGGAGAATATGCGTGTTGTGGCGTTTATCAGCCGTCCCATGAAGAATGCCGTCACAGGATTTACCGACATGTTTGTAAATAATGCTGATTGCTTCAGTTTCAAGGTCGGAGCCGATGATCCTGTCAAGGGTGATGTGAATGGTGATAATGAGGTGAATATCGCTGATGTCAATGAAGTGATTGCGGCCATCATCTCGGCAGACTTGACGAATCCAGCTGTCGACGTGACCGAAGACAGTGAGGTGAATATCGCTGACGTGAATGCCGTCATCAACATTATCCTGAAATAATCAGAACTGTATAGTTGCAGTCAAGCCATAGGCCCGGTCACCAAAGGTGGTCGGGCTTATTGTCACGTTAACATCCTTGACGAAGGGTCGGGTGAAAATAAAAGCGGTGCCGGCCCCGATGGCTGTTCCGCCCAAGACGTCCCACCAGTCGTGGCGGTCGGTATGTACACGTCCCCAAGCGACAAAACTTGATACCGCATAGGCAGGAACACCCCACTTCCAACCATAGCGTTTCATCAGGTATGTCGATCCGTTAAAAGCGACTGCCGTGTGTGTGCTTGGAAAGGCATGGTGGCCGGTGCCGTCAGGGCGGTCTTTTTTGATACAAAGCTCTAGGCCGTAATTCAGGGCAAGGCATGAGGCCGTACTCAGTCCCAGTTGCTTCAACCCTTCGTTGTCGTGCTTGGCGATGGCAACTCCCACGGCGGTAGCATCGGGCAGCAAGCAAAGCACATCGGTGGTGTGTCGCAAGGCGTCATCGCCTGCCTGGAGATTCATTCCAATAGAGAGCATTAGGGCGGTGAGTATGATTCTGATGACTTTCATCGCTAGGGATAGAGTTTCCGCAACAGGTCGCTGCGGTGGATACGTTTCAATGCCGCCGTGATGGCAGCGCGGTTCTTGCGGTCATACCAGAAGAAGAACAGCCGTTGAGCCTGTTTCTCCATTGGGGTTTTGGCGCAAAAGACGGGTTTTAGCGTGTAGGGATGCAGCCCCGTGTAATAGGTCTCGGTCGAAACGGTCATGGGTGTGGGCGTGAAGTCCTGCACTTGTTCGAGATGGAAATCCAGTTCCTTAGTGATCGCTGCGAGTTCCGCCATGTCGGCTTCGTGGCAGCCAGGGTGTGACGATATGAAGTAGGGGATAAGCTGTTGGCGCAGATTGTATTTCCTGTTCACGCGGTCAAACAATGACTTGAAGCGCCTGAAGAGTTCAAACGAAGGCTTGCGCATTAGCATCAGCACCTCGTCGCTGGTATGCTCGGGGGCGACTTTAAGTCGACCCGACACATGGAAACAGATGAGTTCCTCGTTGTACTGGGCATTGACCTTATCCACTCTAGGGTCGCCTGTCCGGTGCATCGACAGGTCATAACGCACACCGCTGCCGATAAAGGATTTTTTCACCTCGGGAAGGGCATCCACTGCATGATAGATGTCTAGTAACTTGCTGTGGTCGGTGTTGAGGTTGCTGCACGGCTGGGGATGAAGGCAGGACGGACGCTGGCAGCGCTGGCAACGCTCCACATCCTTGCCGCGCATGCTGTACATGTTGGCACTGGGACCGCCCAAGTCACTGATGTAACCCTTGAAATCCTCCATCTGGGTGACTTGTTTGACTTCGCGCAAGATGGATTCTTTGCTGCGCGAGGCAATGAACTTGCCTTGATGGGCGCTGATTGTGCAGAATGCGCAGCCGCCGAAACATCCACGGTGCAGACACACCGAGTGGCGTATCATCTCGTAGGCTGGAATGCGTTTGCCCAGATAACGGGGGTGGGGCAGACGGGTGTAAGGCAGGTCGAACGAGGCGTCGATCTGTTCGGTCGTCATTGGCGGATTGGTGCGGTTAACTTTGATGGCGACGTCACCTGTGGCTTGCCACAGATTGTGCCCGTGCCACAGATTGCTTTCCACCTCGATGACTTTGAAATTCTCGGCTTGTGCTTTTGGACTTTTTTGGCACTCCTCGTAACTGTGCAGCACCACGTCAGTGTCAGTCGTAGTGGCGGGCAGTTCGCTTAACGGGCAGCGCACCACGGTCTGAGGAATGTCGGTCAGTTCCTGGATGCTCTTGCCCGCATTCAGCGCATCGGCGATGGCGAGATTGGGAATCTCTCCCATGCCATATACCAGCATGTCGGCAGGGGTGTCGGCAAGAATAGAAGGCCGTAGCTTGTCCTGCCAGTAGTCATAATGCGCCATACGTCGTAATGACACTTCAATGCCCCCAGCGACAACAGGCACATCGGGGAACAGCCTTTTGAGGATTTCACAGTAAACGATCGAGGGATAGTCGGGGCGGGCACCTGCTCGGCCATCGGGAGTGTAAGCATCGTCACTGCGTTTGCGTCGCGCGGCGGTATAGTGGTTAACCATCGAATCCATCGCCCCGGCCGACACGCCAAAGAATAGCCGTGGTTTGCCCAGTTTCTTGAAGTCGCGCAGGTCATCGCGCCAGTTGGGTTGCGGCACGATGGCGACTTTGTAGCCGTGCGCCTCCAATACGCGTCCGATAACGGCTGTGCCCATCGACGGGTGGTCGATGTAGGCGTCTCCGGTGAACAGGATGACGTCAGCCTGCTCCCAGCCCAAAAAGTCCATCTCCTTGCGAGTGGTGGGTAACCACTGCCCCTTGATGTGATGGTCAGCGTCACGTTTGGGTTGAATATGTTTGCGAGGCTGACTCATTCTTTCTCCTTGAGCATTTCTTCGAGTTTAAGAATCTCGTCGCGGTATTGGGCCGCTTCAAGGAAGTCCATACGCTTTGCGGCTTCAATCATTAGGGTCTTCAGGCGATCAATCGCGGCTTGCATGTCTTTTCCGCTCATGTAGGCAACAACGGGATCGGCGGCGACACCGGCGCTGCTGTCAAACTCATCAGTATAGCGCAGTTGTGACTTTGCGTCTATCGTGCTCGGCATGATTTGCTGGTTGTGGCGACTGGGCGTGGTGGGATGCCTCATGTCGGTGTCTTGACCGATAATTGCCGTGCGGGCCTTGATGATTGCGGTGGGTGTGATGCCGTGTTCATCGTTGTACCGCAGCTGCAACGTGCGGCGTCGCTCAGTCTCGTCGATGGTTTGACGCATCGAATCGGTGATGTTGTCGGCATACATGATGACAGTACCGTTCAAGTTGCGGGCGGCGCGTCCTGCGGTTTGGGTCAGCGACCGTTTGCTGCGCAAGAACCCTTCTTTGTCGGCATCGATGATGGCGACCAGCGACACTTCGGGCAGGTCAAGGCCTTCACGTAGCAGGTTCACGCCCACGAGCACATCGATGGCACCTGCGCGCAGGTTATCGATGATCTCAATGCGTTCCATGGTTTCTACATCGCTGTGCATATATGCCGTGCGGATGTCAAGCCTCTTGAGATAGTCGCTCAGCTCCTCGGCCATGCGTTTTGTCAGGGTAGTGACCAGGGTGCGTTCGCCGCGCTCGATGCGCAGCTGGATTTCCTCCACCAGGTCATCGATTTGCCCTTGCGAGGGACGTACGATAATCTGCGGGTCTAACAAGCCAGTAGGTCTGATCAGCTGTTCGGTGATGATACCCTCGCTCTTGTTGAGCTCATAGTCAGCAGGTGTAGCACTCACATAAATGGTCTGGTGGGTGAGGTTCTCAAATTCCTCAAAACGCAGCGGACGGTTATCCAAGGCCGCCTCAAGGCGAAAACCGTAATGTACGAGATTGGTCTTGCGCGACTGGTCACCACCGTACATGGCACGGATTTGTGGCACGGTCACGTGGCTCTCGTCGATGATGGTAAGAAAATCGTCAGGAAAATAGTCCAGTAGGCAGAACGGGCGCATGCCTGGCCTTCGGCCGTCAAAGTAGCGGGAATAGTTCTCAATTCCCGAGCAATATCCCACCTCGCGCATCATCTCCATGTCATAGGTCACACGCTCATTCAGCCGCTTGGCTTCGGCAAAGCGGTTCTCGCGGGCAAAAGCGGCTACCTGGGTCTCGCGGTCCAGGTCAATCTGGCCCATGGCGGCCTTCATGCGCTCCTTGGTCGTGACAAAGATGTTGGCAGGGAAAATCTTGAATCCCTCAACGTCCTCTTTGGGCATCTGTGTTTCGCTGTCAAGCACTTGTATGCGCTCAATCTCGTTGCCCCAAAAGATGATGCGAAGCATGATGTCCTCATCGCTCAGGAACACGTCTACGGTGTCGCCCTTGACGCGGAATGTGCCCATTCTCAACTCGGTGTCGCTTCGGGAATAAAGGGCATCCACAAGCCTGTGGAGCAACTGGTCTCGGCCAATCTGGTCTCCGACCTTCATCTCGATGGCATTGGCGGTGATGTCCTCGGGGTTGCCCATACCATACAGGCACGACACACTCGACACCACCACGATATCGCGGCGTCCCGACAGTAACGCCGTGACCGTGGCTAGTCGCAACCGCTCGATCTCATCATTGATGGCAAGATCTTTTTCAATGTATTTGTCGGTCGATGGGATGTATGCCTCGGGCTGATAGTAGTCATAGTAGGATACGAAGTAGTGAACTGCGTTCTCAGGAAAAAAACTCTTGAACTCGGCATAGAGCTGAGCCGCAAGGGTCTTGTTGTGTGACAAAACCAGCGTCGGGCGACCTGTGCGTGCAATGACGTTGGCCATCGTGAACGTTTTGCCCGACCCTGTCACGCCTAATAGTGTCTGATAAGGCACGCCGTCGTTCACGCCGCCAGCCAACTCGTCAATCGCCTGCGGCTGGTCCCCTGTCGGCTCATATTCACTATGCAGTCTATACTCCATTCTTTTTTTCAGTCCTTAGAACTGGCGGGCGGCGGCCAGGGTTACCTCGCTCAAGGTGGGGTGGCCGTGGATGTTGCTGGCCAGCAGGTCAACAGTGGCACCTGCATTCATGGCGGTGACAACCTCTTGGATAAGGTCGGCAGCATGGGCGCCGCAGATGTGGCAACCCACAATCTGGCGTGTCGTATTATCGACAATCATTTTCAGGAGGCCGTCGGTTTCATTCATGGACACAGCTTTACCGTTGCTGCGGAAGAAGGATTTCTTAACCGTCACGTCAAGGCCACGCTCGGCACACTGTTCCTCGGTAAGGCCAACCATGGCCAACTCAGGCACGGTAAATACGGCGCTGGGAACGATGTCCAGCTTGATGTCGTCGGTCTTACCCATAATGGCGTGTAAGGCACGTTGTCCCTGGGCACTGGCGGCATGTGCGAGCATCATGCGACCATTCACGTCACCGATGGCATAGACGCCAGGCACGTTAGTCATCATATTGTCATCCACCTCGATACCACGGCGGCCTACGGTGATGCCCACTGTGTCAAGTCCTTGAGGTAGGACGGGCTGGCGGCCTACGGACATCAGCACTTTTTCGCTAGTCACGCATTGGGGCTTGCCCTTGAGCTCATAGGTCACGGTCATGCCGTCTTCACCTTGAGTGATGCCGTTCACAGCAGCACTGGTGATGATTTTGATGCCTCGCTTGCTCAAGACGGTCTTCAGGCGCTTGGCCACATCCTTGTCAAACGGCGGCAGGATTTCCTTGCAGTACTCGATGACGGTCACTTCGACACCAAAACTGCTGAATACGGCTGCAAACTCCATGCCGATCACGCCGCCACCCACAATGCACAAGCTCTTGGGTAGCGTCTCCATTGCCAGGATGTCATCGCTGGTCATGGCCAGGTCTGCACCGGGAATGGGCAGCCCGCGGGGAGCCGATCCGGTAGCTATGATGATGTTTTTGGCTTGGTATTCCTCACCATTAACAACAACGGTGTTTGCGTCCTTGAGGCTGGCTTCACCCTTGATAGCGGTGATGCCTGGTGAGTCCATAAGCATTTCCACGCCTTCACGCAACTGCTTGACGACAGCCTCTTTGCGCTCGAATACGGGAGCATAGTCAAATGCGAGTTCGCCAGTCTTGATGCCCCAAACCTCGCTCTCGCGCATCAGGTTGATCACCTCGGCATTGCGGCACAGGGCCTTAGTGGGGATGCAACCCCTGTTCAGGCAGGTGCCGCCCATCTGGTCGCGCTCAACGATAGCGACAGTCATTCCGTGTGCGGCAGCGTCGGCAGCGGTCTCATATCCGCCAGGGCCTGCTCCAATGATAATAATATCAAACATTGTATTTTTTCAAATATATTTGGGTGATTATAAAGACAAGAAAGACAAATAAGACAAATTATTTGTTGAATAGAAATCTATGAAATTGTCTTTCTTGTCTTTCTTGTCTTCTAAACTTTAGTCGTTACTGGTTGTCGGCTACAAGTTCCCTCCAGGTAACGATGGGATGCAACGCGGCCTGGGTGTCGTCGAGACGACGCACGGGCGTGTTGTGGGGAGCGGTTTTTACCATCTCGGGATCGTCCTTGGCCTCCTGGGCGATGACACGCATGATGCGGATGAACTCGTCCAGGGTCTGCTTGCTCTCGTTCTCGGTGGGCTCAACCATGAGTGCCTCATGGAACAGCAAGGGGAAGTAGATGGTGGGAGCATGGAAGCCATAGTCCAGCAAGCGCTTGGCCACGTCGAGCGTGGTCACACCGGTGGACTTGTCCTTCAGCCCGTCATACACGAACTCATGCTTGCACACGCCACTGATGGGCAGCTCATAAACATCCTTCAACGATTCCTTGATGTAGTTAGCGTTGAGGGTTGCCAACGGACCGACCCACTTCAACTGGTCACGGCCCAAGGTCAGGATATAGGCAAGGGCACGCATCATCACGCCAAAGTTGCCCAGATGGCCGCTGATGCTGCCGATGGACTTGTCGCTGCACTCTACTTTGAAGTAGTCATATTCCTCTTCGCTCACTTTCACGACACGGGGATTGGGGAGCAGGTGCTCCAAACCGGCGCGTACGCCAACGGGTCCGCTACCGGGTCCGCCGCCGCCGTGAGGCGTCGAGAAGGTCTTGTGCAGGTTGATGTGCATGATGTCAAAACCGATGTCGCCGGGACGAACCTTGCCCAGCATGGGGTTGAGGTTAGCGCCGTCATAATACATCAGTCCTCCTGCCTCATGAACAGCCTTGGCAATCACACCGATGTTCTGCTCAAAGATACCCAGTGTGTTGGGGTTGGTCATCATCATGCCGGCAACGGTATCGTCCAGCAAGGGGCGCAGGTCGTCAACATCGACGGTGCCGTCAGGGCGGCTCTTTACCGTCACTACGTCAAGGCCGCAAACAGCCGAACTGGCGGGGTTGGTGCCGTGGGCACTATCGGGGATGATAACCTTGGTGCGCTTGGCATCGCCACGCTCCAGGTGGTAGCCGCGCATGATCATCAGGCCGGTCAGCTCGCCGTGAGCGCCCGCATAGGGGTTCAAGGTGAACTCTTTCAGACCCGAGATCTCTGCGAGGCTGGTCTGCAGGAAGTAATAAACAGCGAGGGCACCCTGTGTGGTCTCGGGGTTCTGCAGGGGGTGCAGACCCGTGAACTCACGGTGGGCGGCAATCTCCTCGTTGATTTTTGGATTGTACTTCATGGTGCATGAGCCCAGAGGATAGAAACCGGTGTCCACACCAAAGTTGTTGTTGCTCATGTTGGTGTAGTGGCGAACGACGCTCAACTCATCAACTTCGGGCAACAGGGGTGTGTTCTCACGCAACAGTCCTTTGGGAATGTCACTCATCTTGTACTCGGCGCACCTGTTTTCGGGCAGGGAATAACCCTGACGGCCATTTTGAGACAACTCAAATATGAGTTTACCGTAAAAAGTGTTATTCATAATCAGCCCTCCTGTTCTTCGTTAAAGGTTACACATGCGTCAACAAGATCATCACAATCCTCGTGGCTATAGGTCTCGGTGACAGCGATCAGCAACGTGTCGTCTGCGATCTTGAGACCACACTGCATATATTCGTCACTGCAGTATTCCTGCAACTCGTCGATGTTGAGCTTGGTCTTCACGGCAAACTCGTTGAGGAAGGGTTTGTCGGGATAAGCCAGTTCAAACAGACCGGTCTTCACCAGACTGTCGGCTAGATAGTGCGCATTGCTGTAGCTGATGGAGTTCACCTCCTTCAGACCCTTGGCACCCATGAGACCCATATAAACGGTCACATACAGCGCCATGAGGCTCTGGTTGGAGCAGATGTTGCTCGTCGCTTTCTCGCGACGGATGTGCTGCTCACGGGCCTGGAGGGTGAGCACGAACGCGCGCTTGCCGTCAGCATCCTTGGTAGCACCAACAATGCGGCCCGGCATCTTGCGGATGAGCTTTTTGGTTGTGCACAGGAAGCCCACATAGGGACCACCGTAATTCAGGGGGATACCCAGGCTCTGGCCGTCACCCACCGCGATGTCAGCGCCCCACTCGGCGGGGCTCTTGACAACGCTCAGTGCGGTAGCCACACAGTTCATGATGAGCAGTGCCTTGTGCTCGTGGCACATGTCGGCAACGCCTGTGTAATCCTCGAGAATGCCATAGAAGTTGGGCGTGGCGACGATAACACCGGCCACATCGTCCTTCTCGAGTTCAACCTTGAGAGCGTCATGGTCCATCACGCCACCCTTGGCGGGAACCATGTCGATCTGGATACCTTGATACTTGGCATAGGTCTTGAGCACTCGCAGGACATAGGGGCTAATTGTCTCGCTCACCAACACGCGGTTGCGTTTCTTGGCGTTTGAGACAGCCATCATCATGGCCTCGGCAGTGGCCGTCGTGCCGTCATACATCGAGGCGTTGGACACCTCCATGCCTGTCAACTCGGCCATCATGCTCTGGTACTCAAAGATGTATTGCAGGGTACCCTGAGAAATCTCGGCCTGGTAGGGCGTATAAGCGGTGAGGAATTCGCTGCGCTTTACGATGTCTTGAACAACTGCAGGGCTGTAGTGGTCATAGTAGCCAGCTCCCAGGAAAGTGCGCATGGTGATATTGCCCATGCCCAGCTCGTCAAAGAAGCGGCGCACTTCAATCTCGCTCATAGCCTCGGGCAACTCATACTCTTTTTTGAGCTGGAGCTCCTGGGGCACATCTTGATAGAGGTCGTCCAACGATTTGACGCCTGCCGTGTCGAGCATGGCACGCAACTCCTCGTCGGTGTGCGGATAAAATTTATAACTCATTGATTCTTTTAGTTTACAGTCGTTTAATGTCCAGTTGCTGAAGCTAACTATTGACTATTATCTGTTAACTGTTATCTGTTAACTAAAAATTACTCGCCGATCATGTCTTTGTAAGCAGCGGCATCCATCAGGCTGTCGAGCTCGCTCTTGTCGCTCATCTCAACCTTGATGATCCAGTTCTCAAAGGCGTCCTTATTGATCAGGCCTGGTTCGTCTTCGAGGGCCTCGTTAACCTCAACAACAGTACCACTCACGGGTGACATCAGGTCGCTGGCTGCCTTCACGCTCTCAACAGCGCCAAAGTCCTCACCTGCGGTAACCTCATCATCAACCTCGGGCATGTCAACGTAAACCACATTGCCCAACTCGTGCTGTGCATAGTCAGTGATACCAATATAACCGAAGTCGCCTTCTACCTTTACATACTCATGTGACTCACTGTAATAGAGTCCGTCGATAATCTTACTCATTGTCTCTTATAAAATTAATTAGTTAATATTTTTGTTGTTATGGATTTTTTTCAATCAGCTAACTAAAGCCTAGTCTAACGTCTGACGTCTAAAGCCTTACTTCTTATAATTCGGTGTATAGAAGCGTTTCTTCACCACGGTAGCGGGGAACACTTTCTTGCGAATCTGCACATTCAAGGTGTTGCCCAGGGCACCAACGGCACGGTCAACCAGCGCGAAGGCTACGCTCTTGTCCAGCGTGATGCTGTGATAGCCGGTAGTGATATAGCCTACGACCTTATCGCCATCGAGAACGTCGTAGCCGTGGCGGGGGATAGCCTTGCCTTCAAGTTCAAGACCCACGAGCTTCTTGGGGGTGCCTTCGGCCTTCTGCTGGGCGCAGGCATCGCGGCCAATGAAGCCGCCTTCCTTGTCGAGTTTCACGAACATGCCGAAGGTAGCGGCAATGGGCGAAATCTCGGGGGTCAGCTCGTCTCCATACAAGGGCAGACCGGCCTCAAAGCGCAGCGTGTCGCGGCAACCCAGACCACAGGCCTGTACGCCGGCTTCCATCAGTTTGTCCCACATCTTGCAGATGATAGCAGGGTCGGCATATACCTCGAAGCCGTCTTCGCCGGTGTAGCCTGTACGGCTCACGATGATGGTCTTGCCGTCATAATCCATTTTCTTGAAGGTGTAGAACGTCAGGTCGGTAGTGTCGATGCCCAGCACGGTGCCCATGGTCTTTTCGGCCTCAGGACCCTGAACAGCAATCTGGCCGTACATTTCGCTTTGGTGGTCGATTTTTACGTCGAAGTTCTTGGCGTTCTCCATGATCCATGCCACATCCTTGTCGATGTTGGCAGCGTTGATCACCAGGAAATAGTCATTGTCGTCAACGCGATAAACCAACAAGTCGTCAACGGTGCCGCCGTCGGGGTACAGCATCATTCCGTACAGAATCTGGCCGGCTTTGATGGCATTGATGTCATTGGTAAAGATGTAGTTGGTGAACTTGGCAGCATCGGGACCGGTGATTTCCACCTCGCCCATGTGAGACACGTCAAAAACACCCACCTTTTGACGAACAGCATTATGTTCGGTGGTGATATCTACATACTGGATAGGCATGTCGTAACCCGCAAACGGGGACATGAGAGCGCCTTGCGCCACGTGCCTGTCATGAAGGCATGTTACTTTGATTTCTTCAGTCACGGTTCAATGTTTTTTTAATTGGTTAAAAGAGTTATTAATTGTTTGTTGTTTAGGTTCATGATCCATTGCCCCACGTCACAGCCGTCCAGGGCGGTTTGAAGCGAGGCTTGGGTGAGGCTGGAGCCTTGCAGCTTGTCGAGCAACTTCTCGCGGGCATCACACAAGGGCAGGAAATCGCCAGTGAGATACAAATCACGGATAATGTTACCCTTTAGCGTGATATTCATGTTGATGCTGCCCACACCCTCGATGCGGCCTCCCTTGATAATTTCGCTCTTGGGATTGTTGCCCATCAGGAACGACGGCTCGAGGTAGGGTAGGGTCAAGCGCTCAATCTCTTCGACATCGGCCGCTGTAAGCTGAATTTCGCCGTCGCACATCGTCTGGCGCACGTAACGCTTAAATTCCTCGATGTCCATTGTCAAGTGCTCGCTCAACACGGTAATGTGGCTGCGAACCGACTCCACGCCTTTGCTGGTCAGCTTCTCGTGTGACGGGGTGATGGCATGGAGCATATGCTCCATGTTGGTGTCAAAAAGCATCGTGCCATGCACAATGCTGCGGCCGTAAATATGATAAAAAGCATTGCCGCTCACCTTGCGTCCGTCGATGAGCACATCGTTGCGCTCGCTGGCAGTGGCGTTGAGCCCCAGCCCTCGAAGCATCGAAGCGACAGCGCTGGTATAGGCCGAAAAGGTCGTCTGCACCTCGTCACTGCGCGTGATGTAGCTGAACATGATGTTGTCCTTGTCGGCATACACACACCCGCCACCACTGCGGCGACGGTAGAAAGCTATGCCGTGATCACGGCAGTAATCCACGTTCACCTCATTGTCCATCAGCTGGTTGCGGCCAAAGATGACAGTCGGATTCACCTGCCACATGAAGAAAATATCCTCTTCTCCAAGGATACGTGCAGCATACTCCTCCATCGCCAGGTAGAAAGGGAGGATGCGTGTCGCATTGTCAGGCAGACTTAAGTATTTCATCATGTCTTTCTAAACTTACGGCAAAAGTAATCCAAATCCCGCACATTATAAAAAAAATATTCAAAATATTTATTAAATCCTTCGTTTTTGATTGAGGTTTCAAATGGGTGCATAAGGGGTTGCCGTTTTGATTCGTGAAATCCAAATGGAATTCACTTGTTATTCGCGGGTGAAACGGAGGCTAAAGAAGGAAGAAAAGCGAGACGCCGATGACCGAGATAGCGGCTCCAAGCAGGCTCTTGGCGGTAACGGGCTGCTTGAACAGCCACCAGGCGGGAAAGATAATGATGATGGGGGTCAACGCCATTAGGGTGCTGGCGATGCCGGCGGCAGTGTATTGCACGGCAAGCAACGATGCTCCCACGCCGACAAATGGCCCGAAGATTGTCGTCGCCACAGCAGCGGTCATGCCCTTGCAGTCTCGCACACTTCGCTGCAGTGGCTTGAAACCCTCACGAAAAGCCATCAGTATGCTGAATCCGATGACACCGGCGATGCACCTGAAGAAATTGGCATGGAACGGCAACATCCAGCCCTCTAGCGGGGTCGTGAGTGAAGCTTCGTAGTGGTTCATGCCGATTTTGCTCAGCACCAGTCCAACACCTTGACATACAGCGGCTCCGATAGCAAACAACATACCTGCTACAGGCAGCTTGAACGACAACTTATTGTGGTCGCCACGACCTAGTACCGATATGGCGATTCCCGCCAAGGTGACCAGCATAGCAAGCATCGCTTGGGGGCGTATCTGCTGTCCCAACGTTAGCCATGCGGTAATGGCCGCTGTGATGGGTGCCAGCGTCATGAACAGCTGGCCATACTTGGAACCGATAATGATGTAGCACTGAAACAGGCAAAAGTCCCCGATGACATAGCCCACCAACCCTGAGAGCATCATCCACAGGTAGGCCTCGGTGCTTGCGCAGGCGGGCAGCGGTGTGCCGCCCACCACCCAGAACAGGATACCTGAGAAGACGAGTGTGATGATCATGCGCATCAGGTTCAACGTCAGGTTTCCCATGCGTTTGCTCCCGAATTCGCTCAGCAGTGCAGTGGCCGTCCACGAGAACGCCACCCCTATCGATATCAGTTCACCAATGTATTGCATGCCTGCAAAGATAATGGTTAGTGAATAGATAGCAGTTAACAGTGAACAGTTTTTTGCTTATTGACGTGGAAGTTCCCGTTTTTTTGTTAATTTTGCGGTGTTTCTGAGCCATGGCCCGTCTAGCGGGTGGGTTAGAGCGCAGAAAACAGACATTTCGTTTTTATACGGCGTTTACTTGACGCTTTGTGTTTTGACGCATAAAAATCTAGCTGACGTGACATGCTAGAGCTTTTGCGTGTGGAATGAGTGGCAAGAGAACTCCCCACGTCGTTTCTTTTTATTTAATACTAATTACCTGTCTGAATTTTGGGGTGTTATAAGGCAAAACTAATACTGTTCTTATCATGAAGAAGTTTTCTTTTCTTTATCTGATTCCCGTGTTATTGATGCTGACTGTGCCCTTCCAGACATCTGCTGATGACTTTGTGCGTGGCGACTGTGATCAAGACGGCAATGTGACTATCGCCGACGTGACCTGCCTCATCGACTACCTGCTAAATGACAAGTGGCCTGATGAGGCTCCCATAGCACCTGATACCTTGACATTCACTGTAACTGGTATCGCTAACAGCGAAACGTTCAGTATGATTAAGGTGAAAAAAGGTTCATTCATTATGGGAGCTACAGCAGAACAAGGAAGTCGTGCAGAATCCGATGAGAAACCTGCTCATGCTGTGACGTTGACCAATGACTATTACATTGGAGTAACTGAGGTGACACAAGAATTATGGTTAGCTGTTATGGGTGTCAATCCAAGCTATTATAATAGTGGTTCTCAACGCCCAGTTGAACATGTTTCATGGAATCAGTGTCAGGAATTCATTGCAAAACTGAACGAGAAGACTGGTCTGCAGTTTAGGCTTCCGACTGAGGCAGAATGGGAGTTTGCAGCACGTGGAGGAAGTGCGACAAATAGTTATATGTATTCTGGAAGCAATAATATATATGATGTGTCGTGGTACCTTGAAGGAAGACCACAACAAGTTGCAAAAAAAATGCCTAATGCGTTGGGATTGTATGACATGAGTGGTAATGTGGCGGAATGGTGCCAAGACTGGTATGGAAGTTATCCCAATGCGGCAGTAACAGATCCGACAGGACCTACTTCTGGTACTTATAAAGTTTATCGTGGTGGATACACTTACCCTTATTCTACAACTACTTCAGAATCTACCAATAAGCATCGAGTATCTGCTCGTTGTAAGATGAGCCCATCTAGCTCGGCTTCTAGTTCACTATTAGTGGGTTTGCGCCTTGCCCTCTAGTATTTATAAGTGGGAATCATCGCGGCAGCGATGTCTCTCACATTGGAATTGTGACAGACGCCCTTTGGGCGTCTTTTGTTTACGTTTTCGCTCGTGTTTTGGTGCGGTTGCCCCTAGTTTTTTCTTGTCAAAATCTTGAATCTCAAAAAATATCATTATTTTTGCAGATTAAAAGGAATCGTTCTGGCCTGTTGAATTGTTCAATGGGTTGAATGATAATGAATTAATAACAAATAACTGAATTATTCAAAGTTTACAGAGTAGAGCTATCTATTAACTATTATCTGTTAACTGTTATCTATAAAAGATATGAGCGCGAAGACTACTGGAAAGAAGAAAAACAAGCGTCGCAGCATCGTCCGCAGGATGTGGACGATATTCGCTATCTTTGTGGCGCTGCTGGCCGCGATGTTCGTGTTGATTTACAATGGCGTGATCGGCTACATGCCGCCCATTGACCAGTTGAAGAATCCCACCGACAAGTTCGCTTCGACAATCTATAGTGCCGACGGTGTGGAAATGGGCCGCTATTACCGCAGTCGCAGCAACCGCATCTATGTGGACTTTGACGAGATGTCTCCCCACTTGACCGAAGCTTTGATTGCCACCGAGGATTCCCGCTTTGACGAGCATTCTGGTATTGACGTGAAAGCCCTGGGCCGTGCCGTTATCAAGCGCATCATCATGGGTCAAAAGAGCGCTGGTGGTGGCAGTACCATTACCCAGCAGCTGGCCAAGCAGCTGTATTCCCCAGAGTCTCACAATATCTTTGAACGTGCTTTGAAGAAGCCCGTTGAATGGGTCATTGCGGTCAAACTCGAGCGCTACTACACCAAGGACGAGATCATTAAGATGTACTTCAACCAGTTTGACTTCCTGAACAACGCCGTGGGTATTAAGATGGCCTCGGAGGTGTATTTTGACAAGGATCCCAAGGACCTGAACATCCAGGAAGCGGCAACGCTGGTAGGTATGTGCAAGAATCCGTCTTATTATAATCCTGTGCGTTATACCGAGCGCACCCGCCAACGTCGCAATGTGGTGTTTGAGCAGATGGTCAAGGCCGGATATTTGAGCCAGGCCGAATGCGAGCAGCTCAAGACCACACCTCTTGTCATCAAGTTCAAGAAGCTTGACCACAACGATGGACCTGCTCCATATTTTCGTGAGGAGCTGCGCCGTGTGATGACCGCCAAGAAACCCAACCGCAAGGATTATCCGTCATGGAACCAGCAAGCGTTTGTCGATGACTCGGTGGCTTGGGAGGTGAATCCGCTCTATGGCTGGTGCAACAAGAATACCAAACCCGACGGTTCACATTATGATATCTACACCGATGGCTTGAAGATTTACACGACTATAGACTCGCGCATGCAGGAATATGCCGAGAAGGCCGTGCACAAACACATGAGCAAGACCTTGCAGCCTGCCTTCTTGAGGGAGCGTGGCGGTACAAAGAATCCTTATACCAACAACAAGAACGAGCTCTCCAGTGCGGGCAAGCAGGCCCTTATCAGTGCAGCCATCCGTCACAGCGAGCGTTATCGTGTGCTCAAGAATCAGGGTTTGAGTGATGCCCAGATCATGGAGAATTTCAAGAAGCCTGTGCAGATGCACCTCTTCAACTATGACGGTGGATTTGATGCGCAGATGACGCCGCTCGACTCGTTGCTCTACACCAAGTCGTTCCTGCGTTGTGCCATGATGTCGATGGATCCTGTCACAGGCTTTGTCAAGGCTTACGTTGGAGGTCCCAACTTCCGCTTCTTTAAATATGATATGGTTTCCACGGGCCGTCGCCAGATTGGCTCGACGGTAAAGCCCTTTGTATATTCCCAGGCTATCGAGTTCGGTGGCTTGACTCCCTGCTCAACACGTCCCGGCGGAGCGCCTAACATCATTTGGAACAATGAGGTGTATAATCCCCAAAACGAGGGTAGTGGTGGCGGAATGTCCTTGAAACAGGCGTTGACCTATTCTAAGAACTGGATCTCGGCGGGATTCATGCGTGGCACGCGCGAGAACTGGATTGAGCGCAACGGCTATTATACCATGACCCCCGAAGAACTGGCGAAGTGGATGCACAGCTTTGGCATCACGAGCTACCTTGATCCTGTGCCCGCTTTGAGCTTGGGTGCCTGTGAGGTGACATTGCGCGAAATGGTAGCTGCCTATTCGGCGTTCGCTAACGGTGGCATGCGTGTGGAGCCGGTTTATGTGTCACGCATCACCGATAACCGTGGTAACGTGCTTGCCGAGTTCACGGGTAACCAGACCGAGATCATGAGTGAGGACACCTATCTGAAGATGCTCTCGATGCTCACCAATGTAGTTAACGAGGGTACCGGTGCCCGCCTGCGCTACGCCTATGGCATCAATGCCGACATGGGTGGCAAGACAGGCACCACCAACTTCCACAGCGACGGATGGTTCATGGGCTTCACGCCCGAACTGGTGACTGGTGTCTGGGTCGGTGGCGAGGAACGCTACATTCACTTCAACAGCATGGCGATGGGACAGGGTGCCGAAGCGGCGCTTCCCATTCTCGGCTATTTCATGAAGTGGATCTATGACGACAAGAACCTGCCATACAAACAGAGCACGAAATTCGAATTCCCCAGTGGATTCAATCCTTGTGGCGATGAATTGGGCGGCTATGCCGGTAGTGGCGGTGGCAGCTGGCACGGTGGTGGCGGCGGAGGCGGAGACACTGGCGGTGATGGCGGCGGAGGCGGCAACGACGACGCCACCGAAGGACTATTTGACTAGGACAAGTTAACAGTTAACAGTTAATAGTTAACAGTGAATAGTTTTAGATGGCAAGTAGTTTAACTCTTGAGAAAAGCAAGGAATTCGCTATAAGGATTGTAAATCTTTATAAGTACTTGACTGTAGAGAAACGTGAGTACGTCATGTCTAAACAACTTTTGCGGTGTGGCACATCTATTGGTGCTAATCTTTCTGAAGCGTTATATGGTGTTAGCCGTAATGATTTTATTGCAAAAGTATTTATTTCTCTCAAAGAAACTGCTGAGACTGAATATTGGTTAGAATTACTGAATAAAACAGGATATCTTTCTGATGTTGAATATGATAGCATAAATGATGATTGTAATGAGCTGATAAAACTATTAACTAGCATAGCAAAAACATCTCGGCATAACATTAAAGAATGATAAAAAGGAGATCGATTTTATCGATCTCCTTTTTATCTCAAATCTCCAAAAACAATAGCTGTATTGCTGATGGATTCACTGTTAACTATTCACTGTTAACTATTCACTGTTAACTGAAATACTCCCTTTTCGCTGCTGCGAGTGTGTTTTTCATCAGGGAGCAGATGGTCATGGGGCCGACGCCACCAGGGACGGGCGTGATATAGGAGCACTTGGGAGCCACCTCGTCGAACTTCACGTCGCCGTTCAGGCGGTAGCCGTTCTTTGCAGAGGGGTCAGGGACACGGGTGGTGCCCACATCAATGACCACCGCACCTTCCTTTACCATGTCGGCAGTTACGAAGTCGGGGCGTCCGATAGCAGCGATGATGATGTCGGCTTGGCGGCATTCATCCTTCAGCGTTGCGCTGTGGCTGTGGCACACCGTCACCGTTGAGTCACCATACTGTTTTTGCATCATCAGCTGTGCCATGGGCTTGCCAACGATGTTTGAGCGGCCCAAAATCACGCATTTCTTGCCTGAGGTGGGGATGTTGTAGCGCTTGAGCAAAGTGATGATCCCCAGCGGTGTAGCCGAGATGAAGCTGGGCTGACCTAGAGCCATACGGCCCGCATTCATCGGGTGGATGCCGTCAACATCCTTGTGGTGGTCAATGGCATTGATGACCTTTTGCTCGTCAATGTGTTTAGGCAGAGGCAGCTGCACGATAAAGCCGTCAACGTCGGCATCCTCGTTGAGCTGTTTGATGCAGTCAATCAGCTGCTCCTCGGTGGTGTCTTCTTCCATGCGCACGAGTGAGGACTTGAAGCCGCACTTCTCACAGGCGATCACCTTGTTCTTCACATAGGATTCCGAGCCGCCATCATGGCCCACCAGCACAGCGGCTAAGTGCGGGCGCTTCATGCCCGCAGCTATCATTTGGTCCACTTCGGCTTTGATCTCTTCCTTGATGGCCGCAGCGGTCATTTTTCCGTCTATCAGTGTCATGCTTCTATATCAATATTTAGAGTTTTTTATGTCAATTCTTGAAATCGGGCACAAAATTACTCATTTTTATCTATTCGTGAGTAGAAAACGGTGGTTTATTTGCTTTGTCTCCAATTAATTTATTATTTTTGCAATAAATTTGTATAGCATTTTAATTATCTCCTATTATGAGAATCGTTCAATTACTTCTTTTATCTCTTCTCATGGCGTTACCTTTCAACGCCTTTGCACAACAAACGCTCTACGGCGACGTGAACGGTGACTTTGAGGTCAACATTGCCGATATCAACTCCGTTATCAACATCATCTTTAACGGTACAGGCTACACACCGACAGCCGACGTGAACAGTGACAATAAGATCAATATAGCCGACATCAACGCCCTCGTCGACCATATCCTCAACCCGAGTAGCGAGGAACCCAATTGCGAATATATTGACCTGGGACTGCCCTCTGGAACGCTGTGGGCGACGCGCAACGTGGGCGCCAGCACCCCTGAGGATTACGGTGACTACTTCGCCTGGGGCGAGACCTCACCTAAGGAACTCTATAATTGGGAAACCTATAAGTGGTGCAACGGGAGCTATTGCACGATGACGAAGTACTGCACCTACAGCTCATACGGCGACAACGGCTTTGTTGACAACAAGACTGAGCTGGATCCTGCCGACGATGCCGCCTGTGCCCACTATCCCGGAGGTCGGATGCCCTCATACAATCAAATCTTGGAGTTATGTAACAGCTGTTCTTGGCAGTGGACGCAGCTTAACGGCGTGAACGGCCAGTTGGTCACGGGACCTAATGGTAATACCATGTTCTTGCCTGCTGCGGGCGGACGTTGGGGCGATTCCCTCGGAGACGCTGGATTGGGCGGGTACTTTTGGTCACGCACGCTAGACCCCAACTGCCCGAGCAACGCCTACAGCCTCTGCTTCGACTCTGGCGCTTGGATCTACTCAAACTGGAGCTACTACACCCGCTTCATCGGATTTACCATCCGTGCTGTGCGTGTATATTAGAATTAGCTAAAGAGGCATTAGAGCTGGGAAATGAGTCCCAACAAATGACTCCAGATAAGGTGTTGGGACTCAAATCACAAAATCTTGGCGCCTTGGCGTCTTAGCGTGAGATTTAGCTGATTTAAAAAGTATGGGGTGTTTAAGCATTCTTCCCCTACACGGGATCGACGTCGTAGTAGAGTTTTATGGCCTTCATGCGGGCGTCGGCCGCGAGCATCTGCTCGTACAGGTCGCGCAGGATCTTCTTGACTTTGGTCATCGAGGCTGTGGTCTCCATCTTGAGGGTGATCTGGCGGATGAAAAGGTTTTGCACTCTTGCCACGAATGGGGCCATCGGGCCTAGTACTCGGTTGCCGAATACTTGACGTAACAGACCGCTGTAGCGAACTGCCAATTCTCCCACTACGGCATCCTCGCGATGCTTAAGATAGATGTTGATGACCTTGGTGAACGGCGGATAGCCGAATTGCTGACGGTCTGCGAGTTCGTGCTGGTAGAATCCCTCGTAGTCATGTGCCTGCACATATTTGATGACATCGTGGTCGGGTTGGCTGGTCTGGATAATGACTTTGCCCTGCTTGTGCGCCCTGCCGGCACGGCCTGACACTTGTTCCAGCATGTCAAAGGCTCTCTCGTGGCTGCGGAAGTCCGGGAAATTGATCATGGTGTCGGCATTGAGGATGCCCACCACGCTCACCGAGTCGAAGTCCAGCCCCTTGGTGACCATCTGGGTGCCCACCAGGATGTTGGTGCGGTGGGCCGAGAAATCGTCGATGATGCGATCATAGCTGTTCTTGCTGCGCGTGGTGTCCAAATCCATACGGGAAATCCTCTCGCCAGGGAAGACGGTGTCGATGTCATCTTCGATGCGCTCGGTTCCGTAGCCAATAATCTCTAGACCAGGCAACTGGCATGCTGGGCACAGGTCGGGCATCGGGATGGTGTAGCCGCAGTAGTGGCACACCAGGTTGTGGCTGTGCTTGTGGTAGGTGAGCGAGACATCGCAGTTCTCACACTTGGGCACCGAGCCGCACTCCTTGCAGCGCACCATGGGCGAGTAGCCTCGCCGGTTTTGGAACAGGATGACCTGCTCGCCGTCTTTCAGAGCTTTGCGGCAGTCGGCGATGAGCTCGGCACTGAACAGCCCTGACATCTCGCGACGTTTGCGGGAGGCGATGGTATCGATGACTTTGACATCGGGCATGTTGATGTCTCCATAGCGCGTCGTCAGTTTCACCATTCCGTAACGGTCTTCAAGGGCGAGATGATAGACTTCGATGGCTGGCGTAGCCGAGCCCAGCACAGTCTTGGCTCCGTGCATCTGGGCCAAAATGATGGCTGCATTACGGCCGTTGTATCGTGGTGCGGGATCTTGTTGCTTGTAACTGCTGTCATGCTCCTCGTCGACGATGACGAGTCCAAGGTTGGAGTAGGGGAGAAACACCGAGGAACGCACCCCGATGATTACGCAAGGTTCATTGCTGTCAAGTAATCGTTTCCAGATGTCAACGCGCTCATTATCACTGAATTTGGAATGATAGATGAGCAATTTGTCCCCAAACACGCGCCTGAGTCTGTGCGTCAGTTGGGTGGTCAATGCGATTTCGGGTACAAGATAGAGTACTTGTTTGCCTAAACGCAACGCGTCGGCAATGAGATGCATATAGACTGATGTCTTGCCGCTGCTGGTCACGCCGTGCAGCAGCGTAATGGCGTGCCCACGCATCGATTGGTGGAGTTCCCCGTAAGCCCGCTTCTGCTCGCTGCTCAATGTTGGCGGCTCTTCAAGCGCACTGCCCAAGTCGGCAAAACGGTTGATTTCTTTTTTATAAATCTCAAACATGCCGCGCTTGACAGCCTCGTGCAGTACGGCACCACTCACCCCTGAACGCTTCAGCAGGTTGTCCTTGCTCACTTCGCGCACGTCGCCGCTTTGCAGCCAGCGTGACAGGTCCAGATAGGCGAGCAATAGCGCCTCTTGTTTTGGCGCGCGCTTGAGCTGGTCAAAAAATTGATGCAACGCCTCCTCATTGTCTCTGGCGAGCGTCAACCGTACGCAGGCCTCGGTCTTCGGGCGGTAATTGTCGATTACACGCTCGTTAACGTGCAGCGCATCCATGTCCAACAAGTGGCTGACATTCCGTTCTACGGTTTTGAATCCTGTTGCCTTGGCAATTTCGGCAATCTGGACGCGTCCACGTTGGGCTGTGAAATCCAGGATGACGCGATCATGGTCGGTCAGTTGTCCGGGCGTTTCTTCCTCAAAATCCGGGTTAACGCTGATAATGGTCTCGCTCTCGACCTTAAGCCCCGATGGAACTGCCGCTTTGTAAACCTCGCCCATAGTGCACAGGTAGTAGTCGGCGATCCATTGCCAAAAATCCAATTGCGGATGACGCAGGATGGGTGTGTTATCCAAGGTGCCCAATATTTCCTTGACATCATATCCCTGAGGCTCCCGGTCATGCAGGGTCATGACGATGGCCGTAAAGATTTTTTTGCGACCGAATGGCACCAGTACACGCATGCCAATCGAGAGTTTCATCCCTTCGGGTATGCGGTATGTATAGGTGCCAGGAAGAGCCAACGGCAGCAATGTTTCGGCAAATTTAGGCATGATTTTGATATTTTAAATAATTACTTAATAAATAGTTATTTAAAACACTCATTAATATTGTTTTAAAAATATTCTTATGTAAAATTTTTAAGGACGATGCAAGTATTAAATTTTTACTTTAAGTTTTAGTGTTTAAATTTATAATTATCAAATGTTATTGAAGATATTTTCTATAAATTTCATTTTCTTTGTTGGCGGTGTATGACCAGCTGATTTGCTGAGGAAGTCTCTGCTCTATTTCGCCAGACAGTAACTGTGTGGCGCGGGTTGAGAAATCGTCCACAAAAGTCTCGCCGAAATCAATCGCGTTATCCTGGCCGACGACCTCGGCATTACCGGTCACATTGGACGTCACCGCGTGGGCACCGCAAGCCAACGCCTCGGCGGCGACAAGCGGTAGTCCCTCATACTTGCTGGGCAGAACGATCAGGTCGATGCAGTTCATCAAATCTGGGATTTCCTGATAGGGTAAATTGCCGGTGAAATTGCATCTGACGCCTGCCGAGGCCATGGCGCTGCGGGTCTCGCTGAGCAGCGGTCCGTCGCCAATGGCGAAGAAGTCCAGTTCTTGGGGATATTTGGCCTGAATCTCGCGGAATATCTCGGGCAATAGGTGTACGTTCTTAACCGACTCAAAACGACCGATATAGGCGACCACTTTCTTCTCGGGGGGGATGCTGTATTGTTTTCGTAACTCGCTGCGAAGGCGGTCATTGTAAATGTAAAACTGGTCGTTTGCGCCATTCAGCAGCACCTCGGCGTTGAAGTCTTCCAGAAGGTGGGCGTGGGCATAGTCCAGTAGACCCTGGCTCACGAAGAAGTTGCAGGTGGCGCTTTTTAACAGCCTGATAGTCTCTTCTTTAATGACCTTGTCTTGGGCTGGAGCAGTGTGGATGCTGCTGCCGTGCCAGGTGATGAAGCAGGGAATATTCAACTTCTCGCCGGCGAAGACGGCGGCGTGGCCCATGATGCGGTCGTGAGCTGTCACCAGGTCATGTCCGCGCATTTCCCAGCCCAGGCGGTGCAAGCGGCGGATCAGCGCCTGTGGAGGCTTGTGGAAAACACGGTGCATGATGACGTCGCTCCAGCGGCGGCGGTACCAGGTGACATGGACTTTCACGCCATCGGCATTGATGTCGTCAGGACGGAATGCCACTTTCGGACTGTGGCGCAAACGGCGCATCAGCCAGCCGTCATAGACTTGGAGCATGTAGACGTCAATTTTGTAGTCGGCCACCTGCTGCAGGTGCTTCACACGGTTGATGACCGCATTAAAGACTCCCATCCGGTTATTGATGTTTCCTTCAAAAAGAACTGCAATCTGTTTCATAGCATTCGTGTCATTGTTTGGTCTAGCAAATTTACATATCTTTTCCCAACTGTGCAAGACGCATTGTCCTTTTCGTCACAAAATGGCACAAAAAAGAGGTCAAGCCGTTCGCTTAACCTCGTCTCTTGTAGCGGGAGCCAGACTCGAACTGACGACCTTTGGGTTATGAGCCCAACGAGCTGCCACTGCTCCATCCCGCAATTTGCGAGTGCAAAATTACTACTTTTTCTTGACGTGTCAAGTGCTTTGCGCCAAAAAATGTGTTATTTAACATATTTTTACTGAAAACAGTAGTGTTTTGGTCTTTGAAAATGCGAATTTCGCGAATTTTCTGAGCTGGACGGACGATGAGCACGTCTGATTCAGGTTCGCGAAATTCGCATCAATACTTATTTTCAGAGGCCGATTTTCTTAAAGAAATCGTTTCCCTTGTTGTCCACAAGAATAAAGGCGGGGAAGTCCACGACGCGGATTTTCCACACGGCCTCCATGCCCAACTCGGGATATTCGACACACTCGATGCTCTTGATGCTCTCCTGAGACAGGATGGCTGCAGGGCCGCCGATGCTGCCCAGGTAGAAACCTCCGTGTTTCTTGCAGGCGTCGGTCACCTCCTGGCTGCGGTTGCCCTTAGCAATCATCACCATGCTGCCGCCGAGGCTCTGGAACAGATCAACATAGGGGTCCATGCGGTTGGCGGTAGTCGGGCCCATCGAGCCGCACGGCATGCCTTGCGGGGTCTTGGCGGGGCCGGCGTACAGCACGGGGTGATCCTTGATGTATTGGGGGATGCCGTCGCCACGGTCGTAGCGCTCTTTCCACTTGGCGTGGGCTATGTCACGGCCCACGATGATGGTGCCGCTAAGCGACACGCGGGTCGAAACGGGATACTTGTCGAGGATGGCAAGTGTCTCGCTCATGGGGCGGTCCAGGTCAATCTTGATGCCGTCACCCTCGCCGGCTTGGCGCAGTTCCTCGGGGATGAGTTGGGTGGGGTTGTCGTCGAGTTTCTCGATCCACACGCCGTCGGCATTGATTTTTGCCTTGATGTTGCGGTCGGCGCTGCAGCTCACGCCTAAGCCGATGGGGCATGACGCGCCGTGGCGGGGAAGGCGCACGATGCGCACGTCGTGGGCCATGTATTTGCCTCCGAATTGAGCGCCCAAGCCAATCTTGTAGGCCTCTTCGAGCACCTGTTTCTCAAGCTCGATATCGCGGAAGGCGCGGCCTGTCTCGTCGCCCGTGGTGGGCAGGTTGTCATAGTAGTGGGTCGATGCCAGCTTGACAGTGAGCAGGTTCTTCTCGGCACTGGTGCCGCCAATAACAAACGCGATGTGGTAGGGTGGGCAGGCTGCAGTGCCCAGGGTGCGCATCTTGTCCACCAGGAAGGGCACCAGCGTGCCTGGGTTGAGCACGGCCTTGGTCATCTGGTACAGGTAGGTCTTGTTGGCGCTGCCTCCGCCCTTGGTGACGCACAGGAAATGGTATTCCATGCCCTCGGCACACTCCAGGTCGATCTGGGCGGGCAGGTTGCAACGGGTGTTCACTTCCTCATACATGCTCAGGGGCGCGTTCTGTGAGTAGCGCAGATTCTCCTGGGTGTAGGTGTTGTAGACACCACGGGCAAGCGCCTCCTCGTCACAGAAACCGGTCCATACCTGTTGGCCTTTCTCGCCGTGGATGATGGCGGTGCCGGTGTCTTGGCACAGCGGCAGTTGCCCTTTGGCAGCCACCTCGGCATTGCGCAAGAAGGTGAGTGCGACGTACTTGTCGTTGTCGCTGGCCTCAGGGTCTCGCAGGATTTTGGCTACCTGCTCGTTGTGTGAGCGGCGCAGCAGGAAATTCACGTCGCGAAAAGCCTGCTGAGCCAGCATCGTGAGAGCCTCGGGCTCGATTTTGAGGATGGGTTTCCCTTCAAACTCTCCCACCGACACATAGTCGCTGGTCAGCTTGTAGTATTCGGTGTCATCTTTGCCCAACTGGAACATGGGCGCATAGCGGAATTCAGGATTGTTTGCCATAATTCGTTAATGAGTTGTTATTTAGTAGGATTTGGTTTCTATCGTGCAAAATTAATGAAAAAAACTCACATGTCAAAGCCCAGACGCCTAAAGTCGTCGGGCAGTGGAGCGGTGATATCGATTTCTTTGCCGCTCACTGGATGGGTGAAACGGATGCGGTGGGCCTGAAGGGAGATGCCGCCGTCAGGGTTGCTGCGCGGGGCGCCATACTTGAGGTCGCCTTTGATGGGACACCCGATGGCCGACAACTGCGCCCTGATCTGATGCTTGCGCCCGGTGATGAGATCCACCTCCAGAAGCCAGTAGCGCTGGCTGGCCGCGATGACGCGGTAGTTGAGCACCGCCTTTTGATGCCCCTCGCGTGGAACGATGCTCACGTGGGTCTTGTTATTGCTCTCCACGCTCTTGAGGTAGTGGGTGAGCGTGTCCTCGGGTTTAGGGGGCTGCTTGCCCACTACAGCCCAGTAGGTCTTGTGCACTTCGCCCTTGCGGAACAACTCGTTCATGCGCGACAACCCCTTGCTGGTCTTGGCCATCACGACCAGCCCGCAGGTGGGGCGGTCGATGCGGTGTGTCACGCCCAGGAACACGTTGCCGGGCTTGTTGTATTTCTCCTTGAGCCACGCTTTCACCGTGTCGATGAGCGTGACGTCGCCAGTGCGGTCGCCCTGCACCAGTTCGCCCGCGCTCTTGTTGACAATGATGATGTGGTTGTCGTCGTAAACTACTTCCATAATCACTGATTGGCTTGTCCCAAAAAGGGATAGAGTGCAAATTTACAGTGTTTCTCGCAATTATAATCCAATTCGAGGCAAAAATATCGAAATGCATGTTTTCGACATCATCCCTTTTTGCCGAATAATATATATAGATCACTGATAATCAGCAATGTTCGTAACTGATTTCAAAATACGGGGAATCACATCAAATCGAAGTGGGTTAGAGAAGTTTATGCAAATCCCACCTTATGGCTGTTTCACATTAATAAAAAAAATTGAAAAGTTTTTTACATTTTATATAAGAATTAAAAAAAAAACACTAATTTTGCAAGCCTGTCTTTTGAATGATGTGGTGTAGAAAAACAATGAAACTATCATAAACAATCTGATTCTGAGATTGTGAAAAACCATATAATAAACCTGAAAATCCCTGCTTTTTCGGGTGATGGAACAGTTTGAAGTTTTGAAGCGGTACATGATAATGAAGAAGGCAAACAGTCGAAAAAAACTTGCAAAACATTAATAATTAATTATTTAAACTAAATTTTATGAGTCTAAAACATTTTCTCTTGTTCCTTGTCATGGCAGTTGCCGCGCTTGGAGCTTCGGCTCAAGTGAGTGGTACTGTCTTAGATGAGAACAATGAACCTGTCATCGGCGCTTCGGTCGTTCAGCAGAGCAATCCCAAGAACGGCGTCGCTACCGATTTTGACGGTCATTTCACGTTGAATGTGCCAGCTGGCACAAAGATTAAAGTTACCTATGTGGGTTATGAGGAGTCGGTTGTTGCGGCCAAGGCTGGTATGACAATCGTCCTTAAGCCGAAAGGTGAGGTACTTACCGAAGTCGTGGTAACCGGTTATCAAAAGGTGGACAAACGACTCTTCACTGGTGCTACCCAGAGCGTCGATGCCGAGAAGACAAAGCTCTCGGGTGTCGCCGACGTCAGCCGTGGTCTTGAAGGCCGCGTGTCGGGTGTGCAAGTGCAGAACGTGTCCGGTACCTTTGGTACAGCGCCCAAGATCCGTGTGCGTGGTGCTACGTCAATCTACGGTAGCTCAAAGCCCCTGTGGGTAGTGGATGGTGTAGTCCTTGAGGACAACGTGGACATTAGTGCCGACGACCTCTCGTCGGGTGATGCTAATACTCTGATTGCTTCGGCTGTCGCTGGTCTGAATGCTGACGATATCGAAAGCTTCCAGATTCTGAAAGACGGTTCTGCAACCTCTATCTATGGTGCCAAGGCAAACGCCGGTGTGATTGTGATCACCACCAAGACCGGTCGCAAGGGTACCAGCTCAATCAATTATACGGGTGAGTTCACTTACCGCCTGAAGCCCAACTACCGTGACTTCAACATCTGTAATTCCCAGGAGCAGATGAGTATCTTGCGTGAGATGGAGCAGAAGGGTTGGCTCGAGTATGCCAACTTGGTGAACAGCACCACCTCTGGTATCTATGGTCAGATGTACACCTTGATGGACACCTATGATCCAGCAACCGGTACCTACGCTCTGCCCAATACCCAGAATGCACGCAACCAGTATCTGCGCGAGGCTGAGATGCGTAACACCAACTGGTTCGACCTGTTGTTCAACGACAACATCATGCAGAACCACTCGGTCAGCATTTCGGGTGGTACCGACAAGGGCTCTTTCTACACTTCGGCTTCGGTGATGACCGATCCGGGATGGTACAAGAGCAGCCGCGTTGAACGCTATACCTTCAACGCCAACGCAATCTACAACTTGACCGATAAGATCAAGCTCAAAATTTTGAACAGTGACAGTTTCCGTGAGCAGAAGGCTCCCGGTACCTTGAGCCAGAACGTTGATGTTGTGAACGGTGAGGTAAGGCGCGATTTCGATATCAACCCCTACAGCTTCGCTTTGAACACCGCCCGCACCGTTGACCCCACTCAGCGTTATGTGCGCAACTATACCAGTTTCAACATCTTTGACGAGTTGGAGCAGAACTACATCGACCTCACCGTGACTGACCTCAAGTTCCAGGGTGAGTTGAACATCAAGCCCATTATCAAGCAGGATCAATCACTTGAGTTCAGCGTGTTGGGTTCGATGCGTGTCGCTACCACCGAGCAGAACCACTATGTGCTTGACAACAGTAACCAAGCCATGGCCTATCGTGCTGGTATCGATCCTGAGAACGCTATCATCCGTTCTTCTAACTCTTACCTCTACACTGACCCCGATGTCAAGAACGGTCTTCCCGAGACAATTCTTGATAAGGGTGGTATGTTGTTCTACAACAAGTATCACAACAAGACCTTCACCTTCCGTGCATCAGGTCAGTATATGAAGGACTTTAACAATGGCCAACACATCATCAACCTGTTCGCAGGTATGGAGGCTATCCGTTTCGACCGCTTCAGCGAGTCCTTCGATGCGTGGGGCATTGTTTACGCCAACGGTAACCTTCCCTTCACCAACTACAAGCTGTTCAAGCAGATGCAGGAAGAGAATGGTTCATACTACAGCGTCGGTGAGTATCATCGTCGTGACATGGCTTACTTCGCTAATGCAAACTATGCGTTGTTGGGCCGATACATTCTTAACGGAACCCTGCGTTATGAGGGTTCTAACCAGATGGGTCGTACCTCTCAGAGCCGCTGGCTTCCCACGTGGAACGTTTCGGCTGCTTGGAATATCTATGATGAGCCGTTCTTCCAGAACTTTGGTCTCTATCAGAAGGGTACTCTTTCCTATGCTAAGCTGCGTTTGAGCTACTCACTGACTGCAGAGAGCGGCCCCACCAGCATTGCTAATGCCGAGGCACTGTATTATCCCACCCGTCCTTGGCGTCAGGAGATTGACACCTATGAAATGGGTCTTGAGCTGAGCGGTTTGGGCAATAGCGAGCTCACCTACGAGAAGAAGCATGAGTTTGACCTTGGTGTTGACCTCGGTTTCTTGTGGAACCGCATCAATCTCGTGTTTGACTGGTACTTCCGTAACAACTTCGACCTGATCGGTCTTATCCGTACCCAAGGCGTCGGCGGTGACACCAACAAGTATGGTAACGTGGCCGAGATGAAATCTCATGGTGTTGAGTTCTCGCTCGAGTCCCGCAACATCGAGGCTAAGCGTCCCGGTGGCTTCGCTTGGAGCACCAACTGGACCTTTTCCTATGCTGTAACCGAGATTACCAAGCTGCAGTCACGTTCACGTGTCATTGACCTGGTAACCGGTAACGGTTTCCCCTTGCAGGGTTATCCCCACCGTGCTATCTTCTCAATTCCTTATGCTGGTCTTGATGCTCATGGTCTGCCTCTGGTTTATGACGAGACGGGTACCATTTCCAACGTCGGTCTTAACTTCCAGGAGTTCGAGAATCTTAGCTTCCTCAAGTATGAGGGTCCGGTAGATCCCACAATCACTGGTGGTTTTGGCAACAATTTCGATTGGAAGGGATTCCACTTGAACGTGTTCATGACCTACCAATTTGGCAATAAGTTGCGTCTTGATCCGACCTTCGGCGCTGGTTATAGTGACCTTACCTCCTTCACCAAGGACTTCAAGAACCGTTGGGTTCTCCCCGGTGATGAGGCCGTTACTGACATCCCTGCTATCGCATCACGCCGTCAGATCTACTCCAACAATTATCTGGGCATGGCTTACAACGCATACAACTACAGCACTGTACGCATTGCCGATGGTGGCTTCATCCGCTTGAAGGAGGTTGCCCTCACCTATGATATTCCCAAGTCGTTGATTTCACGTCTGCGTCTCACTACCGCTTCTGTGAAGGTGGCTGCAACCAACATCTGTCTGCTTTATGCCGACAAGAAGCTCAACGGTCAGGATCCCGAGTTCTTCAACAGTGGTGGTGTTGCTTCGCCCAACCCCAAGCAGTTTACCCTCACTCTGCGTCTTGGAATGTAAAGTAATTGATGTTACACATTATATATAATATTAAGATTATGAAACTTCGATATAGAATATTATTCATTGCTATAGCACTCATCGGACTGAGTTCTTGCAGTGACTTCCTTGAGAAGGTGCCCGATACGCGTGTTTATCTGGTGAATCTTGACCAGCTCGAGCAGTTGCTTGTGACTGGTTACACCACTAGCAATTATGCTCTGGTGGCCGAGATGTCCACCGACAATGTGATTGATAACAATTCACCTAGCGACATGAAAGGTTCTGAGGGTGTGCGTTATCACCTGAGCTCCTATGAGCAGTTCGACGAGCAGGTGTTTGCTTGGGAAGATGTTGACCTCTCCATCTCTGGCGGTGACACTCCGTCTGGCGTGTGGAGTGGTTGCTATGGCGCCATCGCTGCCGCCAATGCCGTACTCGAGAAAATCGAGGAGTTTGAGCAGACCGGCGAAATCGAAGGTGAGCCCATCAGTGCATCAGACCGTGCCCGCATGGACGCCATCAAGGGCGAGGCTTACATGATCCGTGCCTATCATCACTACATTCTGGCCCAGATCTTCTGTATGCCTTATCGTGGTCCCGAGATCAGCAAGACGCTGCCCGGCATCCCCTATGCTACCAAGCCTGAGACCAAGCTCGACCCCAAGTATGACCGTGGTACTCTTCAAGAAACCTATGACAATATCGAGGCCGACTTGCAATTGGGTCTGAAGTATGTGACCGAGGACTTCTATGAGGTACCCAAGTATCACTTCAATATCGCTTCATCCAATGCCTTTGCTGCTCGCTTCTATACCGTGAAGCGCGAGTATGACAAGGTGGTTGAGTATGCGACTGCAGCCTTCAAGGGCAATGATCCCAGCACGATGCGTAACGACTTCTGGGATCAGACCGACTTCTACTACTACAGCGACATCGCACGCTATTACAGCAGCGTTGAGCGTCCCGGTAACTTCATGATGATCGGTACCTACAGCACTTGGGACCGTCGTTTCTACGGCTACCGCTTCTCTTGCAACCGTGATGCCTTGCGTGGCTCTATCCAGGGTCCGGGCCCGTCATGGGAGAACTGCAAGTGGTCTTACCGCAATGGTAAGGACAAGGTTTCCTTCTCGATGATGCCCTGCTATCAGTACTTCTGCGTTAGCGCTGGTATCGAGTATGGTTCCTTCTTCGTGGGTAACTGCTTCGAACAGTTTGAGTACACCGACAAGGTGGCAGGTATCGGTTACGTACACATGGTACGTCCCGAGTTCACCAGCCAGGAGACCATCCTGCTGCGTGCCGAGGCTAACCTCTTCCTGGGTAACATTGATGCAGCCTTCGAGGATCTGTATCTCTGGAACCATGAGCACCTCCTGCTTGATGAGTCCCGCAATGGCCAGATGACTGAGCTCACCAAGGATCAGATCCAGAGGTTCTACAGTTACTACGACAATCCCGCTCGTCGTGATCCTGGTTTCGGCATCGTTAAGCAGTTCCACATCGATGAGGTTTGCCCAAGCGATAAGTACCATCTCACTCAGGAGATTGAACCTTACATGCAGTGTGTACAGCACTTCCGTCGCATCCAGATGATCCACCTGGGTAACCGCTGGTTCGATATCAAGCGCTTTGGCTTCGATGTGACCCATAAGATGGGCATCAGCGATGTTTATCACCTTGAGGTGCTTGACCCGCGTTATGCTATCCAGATTCCGAGCGAGGTAATCGGTGCAGGTCTGGATCCCAACACCCGCGAGACCGTAAGGCCCGAAAACAGCCTTGTTGTGAATAAGGACGCTTTTGTTCGCGTTAACTAATAAACGTATAGTACAATGAAAAAGATTCAATATTATATCTCAGCTTTGCTGCTCGTCGCAGTCGCTGCAATGTCGCTTACGTCATGCGGTGAGGACAAGTTGGGTCCGACGATTTTCCCCGATGTTGATGAAACGCTAGACCCCAACTCCTATAGCTACCAGCTTGACAAATTCCTTCTGGAGAATTACCTGCAGAAGTATAACTTAACGTTCCTCTACAAGATGCCGGACATCAGCACCAACATGAACTACAATCTGGTGCCCGCCGAGTATGCCAACTCGGTTGACTTGGCTGTCCTGTGCAAGCACTTGTGGTTTGACGTGTATGATAAGGTGGCCGGTGAGGAATTCCTCAAAACTTATGGTCCTCGCATCATTCTCTTGATTGGCTCGCCTGCTGTCAATCCTTCCTCTGGTTCTGAGACCGTCGGTCTTGCCGAGGGTGGTATCAAGATTTCATTGTTCAAGGTGAACTCAATGAATATCAACAATTTCCAGCAGATGAACGATCTGTATTTCCACACGATGCACCATGAGTTCGCTCACATCCTGCATCAGACCAAGACCTATCCCACCGAATTCAATACGATTTCAGTAGGCCGCTATGATGCCAGCAACTGGCAGTATCGCGGTGATGAGGTGACTTCTTTGGGCTTTGTGACCACCTATGCTTCCAGCGAGTATCGTGAGGACTTTGCCGAGACTATCGCTTGCTTCATCGTTTACACCGACGCTCAGTGGGAGCGTACGCTCCAATTGGCTTCCCGCGGTTGGGCTACATCGGCTGGCGAGGACGACTTGGATGCTACCTACTACAGCTACTACTATTATCCCCAGAACGATTCCGAGCAGGATCTCGTGTATGTGGATGAGCGCTATGTGAATATCGTTACCGACGAGGACGGTACAGTTCACAAGTACTATCGCAATGAGCGTGACAAGTCAGGCAACCGCATTGTTGTCTATGATGTGGAAGACGAAGACGGCATCGATGGCGCTGAGGCTATCGAGCGCAAAGTCCAGATTGCCCGTGAGTGGTTCCGCACCGCATGGAATGTGGATCTCGATGCCCTGCGCGAAGAGGTGCAGCTCCGTCAAGCAACCTATGACATCAATCAGTTGCGCCAGCTTGTCTATGGCATTCAGTAATTGTTTCACCTTTAACTGATGAAAAAGAAAATGAAAAAGATTTTAAATATTTCATTATTGACGCTCGTTGCATTGTCGGCCCTCTCGCTGTCGTCTTGCAAAAATGAGATTGATAACATCTTTGACGAGGATGCGGTTACCCGCTTGGACAAAGCCAAAGCCGAGTACTCCGACATCTTGACCGACAAAGGTGGAAAGTGGCAGTTAGAGTATTTTGCCAATAGCAATGAGCAAGGTTATATCTATCTGATGACCTTCTCTAAGGACGGCTCGGTGACGATTTCCGGTAACAACAAGTGGATCAATTATATCCAGAGTGGTTCGATGAATACCCCTGCCTACGGTAGTGCGGTATCCATGTGGGAGGTGATTGCCGACAACGGTCCCGTCCTCACGTTCAATACCTACAACAAGTATTTCCACCTGTTTGCCGATCCCTATGATATCCCCAGTGTCGGTGGAGCTTCCTCCGACGACGATATCAATGAGAACGGTTACGGACATGAGGGCGATTATGAGTTTGACATCATGAAATACTCGGGTGACACGCTTTACCTTACTGGTAAAAAGTATAACCTGAATATGATTATGACCCGTGTTGCTTCGTCTGTTGATGACGAGATTTACATGAATGAGGTTGTGGCAATGGCCGACTCGTTCTTTAATTCCAAGGTGCCTCATGTGTACATCAATCTGCCGAACGGTGTGCGCTGGATTGTCAAGAACGGCGCTACCAGTATCCTGAAGATGTTCCGCGAGGATGCCGATGAAATCTCGACTGCCGAGGAGCACAATGTGATCATTACCCATGACGGTCTCTCGTTCATGGATCCTTTGACCATCGATGGTTACACGATTCAGAACTTCATCCGCCAGGCCGACGGTTCGCTGTTGTGCCGTGATGACATGCAGACGACGATGACTGCCGATCCTCTTGCTATCGTATTCTCCAATATCGATCTCATGTGGAGGTCTCCCTTGTCCGATGTTGGTGGCAGGTATGCCGATTTGGTGGCTCAGATCACTCAAGAGTTGAAGGCCTATAACAAGTCAACGCTCCAATATGCCCAGATTGAGTATGATCGTGACGCAAAGGTTTATTTGTTCTCGTTCAATATCAAGAAAGGTTCGGTGAAGTATAATCCCACCTACTATGTGACGATGACCGATGTGAGCGATACACATCTCAAGATGAATGTCGCTGCCGAAGGTGACAAGATGGGTCAGACCTATGCTGAAAAGTGTCCTTCGGTAAGGGCTCTTGTTGACGCATTGGCTGCCGGAACGCTTGACTTGTCGGCTAACTCCCTGTTGGCACCTGTCAACATGACGACTGCCGAGAGTGGTAACCACAATAACTATATCGTCTGGAATCTCCAGTAATTTTTGAAATGAAACCGCAACCAGGGCTTTGCCTTGATAGAAGCCCTGGTTGCTTAAATAGAATAATCTAGATTTATTAATATAGAATTAAAAAAAGATTTATGAAAAAATTTTTACTTTTAGCAGCTGCTGCGCTTGTCATGACGAGTGCCGGTGCACAACAAATGAAAAACCTGAAAAAGGTTGATTTCAACAAACCTGAGCGCGTTTGCGTGAAACAGAATGTGGGTTCTGCTATGGAGGTGAAGATGGCTACTCCTCAGGAGATCGCCAAGAAAGCTCCCAGGAAGGGTGGTTATATCGAGCCTTACTACAACCGTCCCGCCGGTATGTTCCACTCACCGTTTATCTCTGTTGACGGTGCAGGTCTTTACAGCTATGGCAATTATCAGTTTGCCTTGGCCAAACCGTTTGCTGAGTATACCTTTAAGGGTGATGGCTACGGTAACGACGGCAGCTACAACTATGTTTGGGAGTTTTATGACAGGTATTCCGAGGATCCCTATTTCCAGTTTGGTGAGCAGGAGTTGGTATGGACCGATTTCTTCGCAGTTGATGAAGCCCCCATATTCTACATGGTAGACGGCGATATCTATGACGAGAGTTCTCCCATTTATCAGTACCAGTGGTGCAACTATGACATGGGTGGTGATGATGATAATCCTGTAGTAAATGGTACATATCCTATAGAAATCGCTACAATTCCCTACTCAGAAATGTACGATGACGATATTGAGTTCCTGTTGAGCAGCAAGTCCATGACCGATGGTGGTCGCTTCCAGAATGCTCTTGGTCCCATCACCCGTTTCTATGGCGCTGATCCTTATGGAACCAACCAGTACGGTTGGTGGTTCGGTAAGAACGGTTCACACATCGACGGTATGGCACAGGTGTTTGAGAAACCCACTGTTCCTTATATGCTGAAGAACGTTTATCTGCAGGCTTACACCGACATGGAGGTTAAGGCTCCTGTGAAGATGACCTGTAAGGTTTACAAGCTGGAAGAGGTTCCTGACTATGTTGAAGATGGTGGCGTCCGTCTGCCCTTGGTTCCCGGTGAGCTCGTTGTTACCGGTGAGGCAACCGTAACCCCGACTACCGGTGAGGACAAGAATGGTCTTGTTACGTTTACGCTCTACGGCCAGGACGAGGATGACCCCGAACTGACCTACGAGTACACCCCGACTATCGATTATCCCATCATGGTCTGCATCGATGGTTACAATGATCCCGAGATGGAAGACCTGGTTAACTTCTCAGCATTCATCTCTACCGACTGGAACGTTGATGAGGGTTTTGGTGAGCTGGCTTACCTGAAGTACCCGATTTATGAAATTGAGTACGACGAGAATGGTGACACTATCTTTGATGCCCAGGGTGAACCCGAGGTTTACTTCACTGGTGAATACTACTGGCGTGGTCTGAACAACTTCTTCTCTGGTCCCATGGAGATGAAGACCGGTCTGACTATCTTCATTGCTATTGAGAACCCCTTCCTGACCTTCTACTGGAATCCTTCTGGCGAATACACCTTCCCCAACGAGGGTGGTGTGATGGAAGAGACCATTCAGTACAGCGACACCACGGTTGTCAGCAGGAGCATCGACTTCTTCTGCTCACTGCCCGTCGAGGATGGTGACTGGTACATGACCTGGAATGGCAGCGACGAATTGCCCGATTGGCTGGACATTGAGCTCCAGGATGTTGAGACCTATGAGACCGGTACTATTGTGAATGCTGTTGTTACCGCTCAGCCTCTGCCCGAGGGTGTTTCTTACCGTTCGGCTGTTATCCGCTTCGAGATCCCCGGTGACTACGTAGAGTACAAGTTCAAGCAGGGTGTATCCGGTATTGAGGAGCAGTTGGTTGACAAGTCCGAGAACGTTGTTCCTGTTGGCTACTATGATGTAATGGGTCGTCAGCATGACGGCATGCAGCCTGGTATCAACATCATCAAGATGAGCGATGGCAGTGCCAAGAAGGTGATCAAGTAATAATTCCGATAGCGTTTAGTTAAGAATTATTTCAACTTATAGCGTTGGGTCGAGATTCCAGTTGGAATTCCGGCCCAACTGATTTTTTGTATGTCTCAAAAGGGAAATAATAGATTTCTTTGTACCTGAGCGGTATATATCCGAAGTTTTTTATGTATTTTTGCGCTTATGAATGATGGTGGCAACAATAGGGATCGGCCGTTAAAGCGCGTGCGCATTACCGCAATGCGTCAAACGGTCTATCGTGACCTGATGGCGCAATATGAGAATCCGATAGAGCACACTTGTGACATTTCTGTCGGGCAAACGTTTGTATCGGTTGACGCCCAACGGCCTGAGGGCTTGTGCGAGAGTGCATGGGAATCGATGCGGCCTTTTGTCGAGGAGTTGGCTCACGGAACGGGCAACTTCTATGACGGTTGGATGCGCAATCCTTACTCCGCAATGATATCTTGCAACGACGGTTTCCGCCCCTTCTCTTTTTACATCGAAGTAATTACCTAAACTACTCTAGAATTTTAGAAACTAACAACTAAATATGAATATCAAATCCGCTGAGTTTCAAATCAGCAACAGTGATTATCGCAAGTGCCCGAACACTTCGCTGCCCGAGTATGCTTTTATCGGCCGCAGTAATGTGGGCAAGTCATCGTTGATTAATATGCTCACTGGGCGCAAAGCACTGGCCAAGACCAGTGCCACCCCGGGCAAAACCATGCTCATCAACCATTTCATCATCAATGGTGATTGGTATATCGTTGATTTGCCAGGCTATGGCTATGCCAAGCGCAGCAAGGAGGATCGTGACAAGTTGTGGCGAATGATCCAGGGTTATGTGATGGGACGTGAGCAGATGACAAATCTGTTTGTTCTGGTGGATAGCCGCATCAAGCCACAGAAGATCGATCTCGAGTTCATGCAATGGCTGGGTGAGAATGGCGTGCCGTTTTCCATTGTCTTCACCAAGATGGATAAGTTGGGAAAGGTCGCCGGTCCAGCCGCCGTAGAGGAATATAAGAAAGAACTGTTAAAGACGTGGGAAGAGTTACCTCCTATTTTCATGACCTCGGCTGAGGACGCCCGCGGCCGTGACGAGCTACTCGGCTACATAGACTCTATCAACAAGGAACTCAAATAACCTTTCTGTTAGAGTCTTTTGTCCAGTCCATCCAGCAAGTCCAGTTTATCCTGTAACCACAATTCAATCATGAAAAGAATATCACTATCTATTATCGTCACCCTCATGACCATCGCCGCTGTGGCGCAGAGCCACTGCGAGGTGTTCCTCAACGAGGACTGGCAGTTCTCGCGCGACCAGGTCAACTGGCAGCCGGTTACTGTGCCTCACGACTGGGCTATCGCGGGCCCATTTGACAAGAAATGGGACCTGCAGGTGGTCGCCATCAAGGAGAACGGCGAGAATGTCGCCACCGAGAAGTCGGGACGCTCCGGAGCCTTACCCTGGATAGGAAAGGGCTATTACAGGAATTCATTTGTCGTGCCTCAAGGATATGGCCGCGCCCAACTTTTGTTTGACGGCGCTATGGCCGACCCGCATGTCTATGTCAACGGCCATGAGGTGGGGCATTGGGCCTATGGCTATAATGCCTTTATCGTAGATGTCACACCAATGATGCACACTGGCGAAACTCCTAATGATTTGCTGGTGTGCCTTGAGAACCTCGAAGAGAGCAACCGCTGGTATCCTGGAGGTGGCATCTATCGTCCTGTCAAACTGGTGATGAGCCGAGAGAAGGATGCGGCGCTCGACACTTGGGGCTTGTATGTGCGCACCCTCAGCATCGTGGGGGAGAAAGCCACCCTGCAAGTGGAGCACCAGCTTGACCAAGCCACAATCCTTGATGATGACTTTGAATTGGAAATCACGCTCAACGATGCCCGTGACGAGAAGGTGATCAGTACTAAAACCCGGCCCGACGGCATGGGACACTTTGCTACCCGTTTTGATGTGTATCTGCCCTCGCTGTGGTCGCCCGAGAATCCCTACCTATACACAATTACAGCTACGTTGCGCCATGCTGGCAATGAGGTGGACCATCAGAGTACAAAGGTGGGCATCCGTACGGCAACGTTTAGCAAGGAAGCTGGCTTTCAGCTTAACGGCGTGAGCCGCAAGATCAAGGGGGTGTGCCTGCACCATGACCTTGGCCCGCTTGGAGCAGCGGTGAAAAAGGCGGCTCTTATACGCCAAATCAAGATGATGAAAGAAATGGGTGCCGATGCCATCCGCACGTCCCATAATATGCCCTCGACGATGCAGATGGAGGTCTGTGACAGTCTGGGCATGATGGTGATGGCCGAGAGTTTCGACGGCTGGAAAGAGCCTAAGGTGCGCAACGGCTACGGTCGTTACTGGGACGAGTGGTGGCAGCAGGATATCCGCAACCTCGTACTCAATCACCGCAATCACCCAAGCATTATCATGTGGAGTGTGGGCAACGAGATTCCCGAGCAGTGGAAGCCCGAGGGTGCCCAGTGCTACAAGCACCTCATCGCCCTGTGCCACCAGTATGACCCCAGCCGCATGGTGACTTGCGGCATGGACCAGCCCGACGGCACCATCTGGTGTGGCTTTGCACAGGTGGCCGATGTCCCTGGTTATAACGACCGTGTCCACAAGTATGAGGAAATGATCCAGCGCCTGCCGCAGGGTTTCCTTCTTGGCAGCGAGACGGCATCTACCGTGAGCACACGTGGCCATTACTGCTTCCCTGACACTGTTGCCACCAACAAGGCCTGGCCCGACGGCCAGTGCTCGGGCTATGATGTGGAGTACTGCTGGTGGAGCAACCTGCCTGACGATGACTGGAAGATGCAGGACGACTTCGACTGGACCGTGGGCGAGTTCGTGTGGACTGGCTATGATTATCTGGGTGAACCCACGCCATACGACGAATATTGGCCTTCGCGCAGCAGCTATTTCGGCATTTGCGATCTGGCAGGTCTGCCCAAGGACCGTTACTTCCTCTATCGCAGCCACTGGAACAAGCAGGAGCACACCATCCACCTGTTGCCCCATTGGACATGGCCCGATCGCAAGGGCATGGTGACGCCCGTCTATTGCTATACCGATTATCCCAGCGCCGAACTCTTTGTCAATGGCAAGAGCCAGGGTCGCATCACCAAAAACGATACGGCTCGTCTCGACCGTTATCGCCTGCGCTGGCGTGACGTCATCTATCAGCCTGGAGAACTTAAGGTGGTGGTCTATGACGAAAACGGGAAAAAAGCTGGGCAGAAGGTTATACGCACGGCGGGCAAACCTAAGCGCCTGCTGCTCGAGCCTGAGCGCAAAATTATCGCTGCCGACGGCAACGACCTTGCCTATATCACCGTGAGCCTCGTGGATAAGAACGGCACCCTGTGCCCCGATGCCGCCAACCGCTTGCAGTTCACCGTAACCGGAGCGGGCACCTACAAGGCGGCCTGCAATGGCGACGCAACCTCGCTCGAACCGTTCACCCAGCCGCAAATGAGCCTCTTCCACGGCCAGCTAGTGGTTGTCTGCCAGGCTGGAAAAAAACCTGGTGTGATGACCCTCACCGTCAAGGACCCCGCTACAGGCCTGAAATCCAGCGTCAACATCACCGTCGAGTAATCGTTATATGAAAGGCGGTAGCCTTCTTCGCCCTCTCATGGTGGACGTTTATCTTTTCAATCCCGAGCATGACTTGGCACTGGCTCATGGAGCGCACAATTATACTGCGCCACCATTTGCCCGTCAGCTTCGCTATGACCTGAGGCTGTTGCCCGCATGGATAGCGACAACTGGCTCCTATATTGCCGTTCCCGATGATGCCCCGATTGAGGAGGACCGCCATTGGCTGCAAGACCACGGCCTTGACGTCAACCTCGTTCCTTTTAGCCAACTCGCCGACTTGGGCCCTTGTAGCATTCACCCGTGGGGATGGGATGCCGCATTGCGATACCGTTTGCAACAAGCAGGGGTATCGCTCGAGTATCTCCCAACCGATGAGGAACTGGACTGGATAAGGAACTTGTCTCACCGCCGAATGACCATTGCTGTGCATCAAGCCTTGGGTGAGGCCTTCTCGCCATGCCCTGTGGAACTGAAGACAGCAGTGGAGGTCACTGAATTCATGAATCAGCATCCGGGCTGTTACCTCAAGATGCCGTGGTCGGGTAGTGGCAAGGGGATTTATCGTGTGATTGACCCAGTGACTGACAACCATGTGCCTCGTTGGATAGAGGGTGCGCTCAACCGTCAAGGCTCGCTCTTGTGCGAGGTGGGGTTGGATAGGCTGCAGGACTTCGCCATCGAGTGCGAGTGCCTGGGTGGCAAGACACGGTTGACGGGATACTCGGTTTTTGACAGTGATTTTCACAGCCAGTTCGAGACGGGTAGGGTAGCCCCGATGGAGGAACTGCACCAATACCTGATAGGACAGTATCCTGATTTGGACAAAGTGGTTGAAAAACTGATAGCGGCGTTGGACGAAATCATTGCCCCGCACTATCAAGGTCCGATGGGTGTTGACATGATGCTGTATAAAAAGGAAAATGGAGAAATTGCCCTAAATCCCTGTGTGGAGGTCAACCTGCGCATGACCATGGGCATGGTCACCGCCGCCATGGGTAGCCGTCACGGCCTGCGTGGCAGTTTTAAGATAGAGAGCACCTCATCCCCAACTCATTATCGAGCCATCATCAGCCCCTAAAGACAATAGTTAAAAGTAACAGTTATCTTTTATCTAAATAGTAGGCGTAGTATTCGTCAAACGTGATCTCCTCGTCGTGGACGCGTTTTGCAGTCTCCACACCCACGTAACGCAAGTGCCACGGCTCGTATTTGTAACCAATCATGTTTGCCTGTTTTTTAGGGTAACGCAGGATGAAACCATACTCATGGCAGTGCTCCCGCATCCACACGCCCTCCTTGGATGTGTCGAAAGGCCATCTCATGGGATGCTGCAGTGACGTGACGTCGATGGCAAGGCCCGTCTGGTGTTCACTACTTCCTGCCCGTGCGGCATATCCCTTCTCGTTGCGTTTGTAGGTTCCTATTTGTTGCTGATAGGAGCGATAAGCCGAGTTGACCATCAACTGGGCTTCGGTCTGTTTCTTGCACTCCTGCTGCATGGCCATGAATGCCTGGACCACGGCACCGAGCGCTTTCTGTTCCTCGTAGCAGTAAGTCTTCTGGAACGCTACCAGACCGTCGGGCTTGTAGTTCTCGTCAAGGTAATGGTGTCCATTGACCAGCATAAGGTTTCCCTTGCTGGTGTCGCATGGAGTGGCGGGCGCATCGCGGTCAACATCCACGTTGACCTTTGCGACAATGTCCGATAATGATGAAGCGGCATCCACCTTGTGGAAGGCAAGGTAGCGGTCGAAATTCTTGGGAATGAAGTACCGTTCACTCAAGAGAGGATAGGCGATCGTGTCATGTTCCCCATGCTTAATGAGCGAATCGACCATTTCTTCGTTCAGTGCCGATGTAAAGGCACGGGCTTGATCAATAGGATAGCCTAGGCGGTAGATTTTGCACTCGTCGCTGTGATAATAGACAATGCCCTGACAGCTCTTGACCAGCACAAAAAGTACAAGCAACGCCGCAATAGTGCATGGTACCGACAGCCAGCGATTGTCAGGGTCGGCCCATTTGTTGTATAGTCGTTTAATAAACTCTGTGTGCTGCATTAAGGATTATCGGTTAGCGCGTTTAGCCATCTCAAACAATTCCAGCGGCAGGTGGCAGTACCCGTCGGGATTCTTGTTAAGATAGTCCTGGTGGTAATCTTCGGCAGGATAAAAGTTCTTGAGCGGCAGTAACTCCACGGCTAGCCTGAGTTTTACTTCGGCTTGCACACGACGATATACAGCCTGCAAGGTGGGCACGTCGGCCTCATCGGTATAGTAAATGCCCGTTCGGTATTGAGTGCCCTTGTCATGACCCTGCTGGTTGACACTCGTCGGGTCAATGGCCTTGAAATACATTTCAGTCAGGAATTCAAGCGAAATCAGTTCAGGGTCATAAGCGATGCGCACGGTCTCGGCAAAACCCGTCTTGTCGGTGCAGACATCTTTATAGGTTGGATTTTCGGTGTGACCGTTGGCATATCCTACCTCGGTTTCCTTCACACCCTTGATCATCTTGAAGTAATGTTCTGTGCCCCAGAAACATCCACCAGCAAAATAAACTTCTTTCATAATTATTTGCGATTATTGCTACAAAGATACACTTTATTTGGGAAATCAGGATGCTTCGATGCTTATTGTGCGTCGGTCAAACCTCCATGAGATATCGGTAAACGGCTGTGAACTGTTGTCTGAATCGTTCTTGGAACGACTTATCCAGCTTGCGGTCAAAGGTGAATCGGTCGGTTTGGGCCGATAGCTTGGTGACACGGTTGCGTGTGATGCGCTGGATGTCGTAATTGGTCATCGGATAGTTGCAGGTCACGTAATAGTCGTTGTAGGTGCGATAGTGGCGCTTGAAAATATTGGCTCGAGTGACATCATGGTCGATCTTGAGGATGACACGGTCACCACCGCGCAACACAAGTGTAAGGCTGTCGCCTTTGGACACGTGAAGCAACCCTTCGTCAAATGTCACCTCAAGCGCGAATGACACAAGGCCTCCCGCATCGGCTATGGCTGTTACCGCAAAGCGTGCCGCATGGAAAAAATCGTCGTACATCACCACTTGCTGGGAACGCACAAAGCGGGTGCCGTCGTCCCGATAATGGTCAACGCTCACTTGGGCTGACATGTACATTGAACATGTCATGTACACGGTCAAGAGCCATATCGCTTTCTTAAATAACATGCCGCAAAAGTACCACAAAAGCCCGATATACCCAAATGGAGCCTTCAAAATCATCAATATGAATTGTGACAAGTCAGATGCAAAGAAACTACGGTTTCCCATGTGTCAGAAGTGTTCCGATTCACGGGAAACCGAAGAGTTTATTCAGCTTACAGTTGTTAAAACGAAATAATCCTGAAAGTGTTAACGCTGTTGGTTGAAGGGGGAGAAAATACCGTAGAGGTTTGCGTCGATTTTATCGCACACCAGCTGGAAATCCTCTGGTTTGTCGCCGAACTTGACCTCGTCGCCATTAATGATGACCAAGTTGCCCTTGTAGTCGGCTATCCACTCCTCGTAGCGCTTGTTCAGACCCTCCAGATAGTCAAGACGCATGGTCTGTTCATATTCGCGGCCTCGTTTTTGGATCTGTTGCACCAGGTTGGGAATCGTGGAGCGGATGTAGATCATCAGGTCGGGCATCTTCACCAGTGACATCATGAGTTCGAACAGATCCTTGTAGTTGTTGAAGTCACGGTCGCTCATGTGTCCCTGGCCGTGCAGGTTGGGGGCAAAGATGCACGCGTCCTCATAGATGGTGCGGTCCTGGATAATGTCTATGTCGCTCTGCGAGATTTCCACTACTTCCTTGAAGCGTTTGTTCAGAAAGTAGATCTGCAAGTTGAATGACCACCGTGACATGTCGGCATAGAAATCTTCCAGATAGGGGTTGTTGTCTACAGGCTCAAACCGCGGACTCCATCCGTAATGTTTGGCGAGCAGCTTGGTCAAAGTGGTTTTGCCACTGCCGATGTTTCCTGCTACTGCTATATGCATATGATTTAGTTTTTAGTTGTTAGTTTCAATTTCAATTTCAATTCCCACCAGTTAGTCCAGCTCGTCCAATCAGTCCAACGGACCAAAGATACCGAACATAGTGGCATCGATTTTGTCAACGATCAAGGCAAGGTCTTCGGGATTGTTCTTGTAGTCCATGTCGTCAACGTCGATGACAAGTTTGCGGCCTTTGTAAGTATTCATGACAAAATCCTCGTAGCGTTTGTTGAGGTTCGTCAGGTATTTTAATGGCATGGTCTGCTCGTAGTCGCGCCCGCGCTTGCGGATGTTATCCACCAGGTGGGGTACGCTGGACCGCAGGTAGATCATCAGGTCGGGCAGGCGGACTATTGTCATCATCTGCTCAAAAAGCTCCATATAGGTCTCAAAGTCGCGGTCGTCCATGTTGCCCATCTCATGGTTGTTGGCGGTGAAGATATACACACCCTCAAAGATGCTGCGATCCTGAATGATGGTCTTGTCGCTGGCGTTGATGTTCAAGATATCCTTGAAACGTTGCTTGAGGAAAAATACCTCCAAGGCGAAGGACCATCGTTTGATGTCCTTGTAGTAGTCACTCAGGTAAGGGTTGTCAACCACGGGTTCCATAAAAGGCTCCCAGCCGTAATGCTTAGCGAGCATCTCGGCCAATGTGGATTTACCGCTACCGATATTTCCTGCTATAACGATGTGCACGGTTCAGTTAAGTTTGTTTTACAACTTACAAAGATAGGCATTTTGAGCATGACAGTCATCATGGTCCATGAGAAAGTTATTAACATCTTTTCCTCTTGAAGGCATTGTTCAAAAAATTATAAACTATTCACTTCAACTGTTCGCTATTATCCAAAAAAGCCTTACCTTTGCAGCAAATTGAGAATCGAGCGTTTAGTGCATGAAACAGAATTGGAGGCCTGGAACCATGATTTACCCGCTCCCTGCATTGCTGGTGAGTTGTGGGGCTTCGTCCGAGGAATACAATCTCTTCACTGCTGCATGGGTAGGAACAATATGTTCCGATCCGGCTATGTGCTATGTCTCCATCCGTCCCGAACGTTACAGCCACGGCATTGTGGAGCGCAACATGGCCTTCACGCTCAATCTCACCAACCGCGATTTGGCCCGTGCCACCGACTGGTGCGGCGTTCGTTCAGGGCGCGATTATAACAAGTGGAAAGAGGTTGGCCTCACTCCTGTCAAGGGGGAGACTATTGCCGCTCCATATATCCTGGAGGCTCCGGTGAGCATCGAGTGTCGCGTGCGCGATATCATGCGTCTGGGGTCTCATGACATGTTCATCGCCGAGGTGATGAACGTCATCGCTGATGAACGATACATCGACTCCGAGACTGGAGCGCTTGACCTTAAGGCCGCCGACCTTATCACCTATTGCCACGGTCATTACTATGCGCTGGGCGAGGAATTGGGCCATTTCGGCTGGACTGTGCGCAAAAAACCAAAAACAAAAGACTAAAAAATATCTTTAAACTTTAACCATTAAACTTTAAACTTAAAAAATGGAACGAGACAAAGCGATTTTTGACATTATTGAGCGTGAACATCTGCGTCAAAAACATGGTATTGAGCTGATTGCCAGTGAGAACTTCGTTAGTGACCAGGTGATGCAGGCCATGGGCAGCTGCCTGACCAACAAGTATGCCGAGGGTTATCCCGGACACCGCTACTATGGCGGTTGCCAGTGCGTCGACGAGAGCGAGAA
>JAFZKD010000112.1 GCA_017553785.1 Muribaculaceae bacterium
CGTGTGGGAATCAACTATTCTATAGGGATTTCAATAGTGATTACTCTGGTCGCACGCTTCATGTGCCGCGGGGGACGGGTGATGCCTACCGGGCTGATAAGAACTGGAATCCGTATTTCAGACAGATTGTGGAAGATATATTCATGGGTGACGTGAATGGCGACCTTGAAGTCAATATTGCTGATGTGAATGCCGTCATCGACATCATCTTGGGTGGAAACAGTAGCACTACTGCTGCCGACGTGAACGGTGATGGAGAAATCAACATCGCCGACATTAATGAGATTGTCAATATGATTTTAACTCAAGATTAAATATGAACATGACCAAGAAACTGATGACGGCGCTGCTGACGTTGTTGGCACTGACGGCCTGTCAGGATGAGCCTAACAAGTCCTCTGTCGAGAAAATCACTGTAAATGGCGTCTCATTCAATATGGTAAAGGTGGAAGGCGGCAGCGTGACACTGAACATGGAATACTTGTTGTGGGGGCAGTTTCCTTATTATCAAGACTCTACACTCAATGTCACAGTTGAGGACTTCAGCATCGGCCAGACCGAGGTCACCCAAGCCTTATGGCTTGCCGTCATGGGCGAGAACCCCAGTTATTTCTCCAGCAATAATGGCTACAATGGACATGTTGAACGGGTTTTTGAAGATGACCTTAATCGCCCAGTTGAACGGGTATCGTGGGATGACTGCCAAGACTTCATTTCTAAGCTAAACGAACTAACGGGGCGGCACTTCAGGCTTCCTGCCGAGGCCGAGTGGGAGTTTGCAGCACGTGGTGGAAACAAGACGCATGGTTACACCTACGCTGGCAGCAACGACATCGATGCGGTGGCTTGGTACTGTGACAATTCTGACATGACGCACCCCGTGGGCCAGAAAGCCCCCAACGAGTTGGGTATCTATGACATGAGTGGCAATGTGACGGAGTGGTGCAGTGATCTTGAGTCATTTGGAGAGATCACTCATATGGGTTTTCAATGGTATCATTTCCGTATCTTTAGGGGCGGTACGTTCGCCAGCAACTCTGACTGGTGCACCGTGTGGCGCCGCCAGGGCCAAGGGCAAGAATCCCGCTCAAATTTCATGGGCCTGCGCCTCGCCGAGTAGTAGCAATTAAGAATTCAACATCTATAAAAATTTAACATCATGAACACGACTAAGAAACTGATGACCCTGCTGCTGGCGATGCTGGCATTGGCGGCATGTAAAGATGATGGAGAGGTGGTTTATATGCTTCCTGAGACGAAGCCCATCCAGTTGAGTGCTGAACAAAAGCAGATGCGCGACAATAACAATGAGTTTGCCTGGCGATTGTTCCAGACTATGCAGGAACAAAAAGGCGACTCCAGCACTGTGATTTCGCCCATCGGCGTGACTTACATGCTGGGGATGCTCAACACTGGCGCGGCAGGGACAACACGTGACGAAATCACCAATGTGCTGGGATTTGGCAATGATCCTCAGGCAGTGAACGAGTACTGCAAGAAGATGATTGACGAAGCGCCAAACGTCGATCCTGCGGCGACTGTGAGAATCGCCAACAGTATCTATGTCAATTCCGCCAAGGGGTTGAGTCTGCTCAAACAGTACGTCAACGACATGAAGAACTACTATAGCGCGCAGATTGACGCGCTGGACTTTACCAAAAGCGGAACCCTGGACAAAATCAACAACTGGTGCTCAAAGAACACCGGCGGCATGATTCCAAGCATCCTTGACGAAATCAATCCTAATGCTGCGATGTATCTGTTGAACGCTATCTACTTCAATGCCGACTGGACCGAGAAATTTGATAAAAACGACACCCGCAACTCAAGTTTTACCTTGCCTGACGGATCTGTCGTGACGCGTGAACTCATGCACCGCAAGGCTATAGCACAGGGCTGCGAGAGCGAGTTGTGTTCCATGCTGCGCATCCCGTTCGGCAGCGGCGGCTACAGCATGTATGTCATGTTGCCTGCCGAGGGGAAGTCCACGAGCGACCTCATCCGCGACATGAGCCAGCAGGCCTTGAGCGAACACTTGAACGCCATCGACATGACAGCCCACGAGGTGGACATCCTCATGCCGCGGTTTGAAATCGTGAGCGATATTGACCTGAAAAGAGTCCTCAAACCCATGGGCATCCAATCGGCGTTCACCCCAAATGCTGACTTCTCTAATATGTCCAACGTAAGCCTGTTTGTGACGATGATGAAACAGAAGGCCAAGATTGAAGTCGACGAGGACGGCGCCAAAGCCTCGGCAGTCACCATATCGGGAATGGAAGCGACATCTCCTGGGCCGCAACTTTATGAGAAGGCTGAGTTTCATGCCAACCGCCCCTTCCTGTACTTTATTCTCGAGGAGAACACCCGCAGCATCTTCTTCATCGGCACCTACTGCGGCAATTGAATAATCTTAGGACATTTCAGCCGTATAGTGAGATGAGAAAATCACCCTTTTGGGTATTGTACAAGATGCGATATGGATGTATCTTTGCAACAAATCAAACATCAAAAAACATATCATATGAACACAACTAAGAAACTGATGACACTGCTGCTGGCGATGCTTGCATTAACGGCCTGTCAGGATGAGCCTGATAAGTCCTCTATCGAGAAAATCACGGTCAACGGCGTCTCATTCAATATGGTAAAAGTGAAAGGCGGTTCCCTTACACTGAACATGGAATTGCAGATTACACCAATGTTCGTACTTTTTCAGGATTCGACCCTTGATGTAACCATTGCCGACTACAGCATCGGCCAGACCGAAGTCACTCAGGCCTTGTGGTTGGCGGTAATGGGCAGTAACCCCAGCTATTTCTCAACCACTGAAATTCCGTTCGGACGGGACCGAGAATTTGGCGATGATCTCCAGCGCCCAGTAGAGTACGTCTCCTGGAACGATTGCCAGGAATTCATTGATAAGCTGAACGAACTCACGGGGCGGCACTTTAGGATTCCCAGCGAAGCAGAGTGGGAGTTTGCCGCCCGTGGAGGGAATAAAACACATGGCTACCCCTATGCGGGAAGTGATTCCATTGATGAGGTGGCTTGGTATGGTGGGAATTCCGACAACATGACGCATCCTGTCGGTCAGAAAAAGCCTAACGAACTGGGCCTCTATGATATGAGCGGCAACGTGAATGAGTTTTGCTGTGATTATGTCCCGTATAGAGATCCTACTGGAAAAAGCTATATTTTCCGCATATTTCGCGGAGGTTCATATTCCAATAAGTGCTTCGTGTGGGAACGTGGCAGGTTAGTGCACGAGGGAATGCGTATTGTCAGATCAAGTTCCGTCGGACTGCGCCTCGCCGAGTAACACAGAAAAAAGGGACGGTTCTTTTGATGACAAAAAATGGTTGTCAAAATGACAACCGAGATTGAGCCTTGGTGATTGGCTCTTTTGTTGGAGAAAGGTTTGTTATTTTTCTGGGTTATACTTATATTTGCGACAGCAATTAACAACACGAAATACACAAACGATAATGAAAAACTTAATTACATCTGCACTCCTGCTGCTGGCTCTCCTGCTGCCAGCCACAGCCACGGCCCACGACTTCGAGGTCGATGGCATCTACTACAACATCAATGGCAACGAAGCCACTGTCACCTACGATGGGTCCTATTACACTGAGTATTCAGGCTCTGTCGTCATCCCAGCTACTGTTACCTATAATGGAACTACCTACTCGGTAACCGCTATCGGTATCGAGGCGTTCGCGGGCTGCCGTGACCTGACCAGCATCGTCATCCCCAACTCGGTAACTTCAATCGGTAAATCTGCTTTCTACTACTGC
>JAFZKD010000113.1 GCA_017553785.1 Muribaculaceae bacterium
CACGAGATAACCTGTCCCTCGCCGTTAGCGAGGCACACAATGATGTTGTTGAACGAAGAATGCACGTGCAGTTGACCAACACCGTCAACGCGAACGACTCTCTTCTTAGCTGCGACTATCTTCTTAGCCATAATTCAATAATGTTATTTAGTAGCTTTCTTCTTGTTAGCAACAGTTTTCTTGCGTCCCTTGCGGGTACGTGCGTTGTTCTTGGTGCTCTGACCACGAACGGGGAGACCGTTGCGGTGACGAATGCCACGATAGCAGCCGATGTCCATCAATCGCTTGATGTTCATCTGCACCTCGCTGCGCAGGTCACCTTCCACTTTGTATTCGTTACCGATCACCTCACGCACTGCGGCGGCCTCGGCATCGGTCCAATCCTTAACACGGGTGTTCTCGTTGACACCAGCCTTTTTGAGGATTGTGGCGGCAGAGCTGCGCCCGATACCAAAGATGTAGGTCAAGGCGATCACGCCGCGCTTGTTTTGGGGTATATCAACCCCGACAATTCTTACTGCCATATATTATCTCAAAAATTTTTGCAAAGTTAATACTTTTTTTATCCCTGACGCTGTTTGAACTTGGGATTTTTTTTGTTAATCACATAAAGGCGCCCTTTGCGACGTACAATCTTGCAGTCCTCGTTGCGCTTTTTGATAGAAGCTCTAACTTTCATAGTTGTATTGTTGTTTTGTTATTTGTATCTAAACGATATTCTTCCTTTGGTCAAATCGTAGGGGGACATCTCGACCTTCACCTTGTCACCGGGCAGGATTTTGATGTAGTGCATCCTCATCTTGCCACTGATGTGAGCGGTGATCTGGTGTCCGTTCTCAAGTTCCACACGGAACATGGCGTTGGATAATGCCTCGACGATTGTACCGTCTAATTCTATTGCTGTCTGTTTTGCCATAAAAATCTGTTATTACGTATCTTAAATTTGTATCCTTAAAAATGTATTCCAATCAGATGAATCTGTCACCCAGAACCTCCTTGATGGGATCAAACGAGGAAAGAATGTCAGGCTTGCCATGATGAATGGCGATCGAGTGTTCGAAATGAGCACTGGGCTTGCGGTCACGGGTGCGTGTTGTCCAACCGTCGTGCTCGGTAATGATGTTCTTGCTGCCCAGGTTGATCATGGGCTCAATGGCGATTGTCATGCCATTGCGCAACAACGGACCGGTTCCGCGGCGTCCAAAGTTAGGCACCTCGGGATCCTCGTGCAGCTTGCGGCCCACGCCGTGTCCACACATCTCGCGCACGACACTGTAGTTGCGGCGTTCGCAATACTGCTGGATGGCGTTGGAGATGTCACCGATGCGGTTACCGGGCACGGCGTGCTCAATTCCCACATAGAGGGACTCCTTGGTGGTACGCAGGAGCTGGAGGGTCTCTTCGGCCACATTACCTACGCAAAATGTGTAGGTGCTGTCGCCGTTGAACCCCTCGGGGGTGACAGCACCGCAGTCACATGACACGATGTCGCCATCCTCGAGAACGTAGTTCGACGGAATGCCGTGCACCACCACCTCGTTAACCGAGGTGCAGAGCGTGGCGGGAAAGCCATACAATCCCTTGAATCCGGGAGTGCAGCCTTGAGAACGGATATACTCTTCAGCGATTTGGTCAAGACGCCTGGTCGTCACGCCGGGGGCAACCCACTTGGCCACCTCGGCGAGCGCGCCTGCAACAACCAGATTGGCCTTGCGCAGCATCTCGATTTCCTCGTCTGTTTTGAGATATATCATAATCTGAATTGTATTACCTTTTTAAAGATAACGGATACGCTTAACGGGAACGTCCCTTGATTTTACCGGATTTCATCAGACCATCATAGTGGTGCATCATGAGGTGAGTCTCAATCTGCATGAGCGTGTCGAGGACGACACCCACAGTAATCAGCAGCGAAGTACCGCCAAAGAACTGGGCGAACTGCTGGTTGATGCCAAAGTAGCGGGCGAAAGCCGGCAAGATAGCAACAATACCCAGGAAGAGCGAACCCGGCAGGGTGATGCGCGACATGATCGAGTCAAGATACTCGGCGGTCTTCTTACCAGGCTTTACACCAGGAATGAAGCCGCTGTTCTTCTTCATCTCCTCGGCCATCTGAGTGGGACGCACGGTGATGGCGGTGTAGAAGTAGGTGAAAGCGACAATCATGAGGAAATAAACCACGTTGTACCAGAAACCGTTCATGTCACCAAAGGTGCGCGACATCCAGCCACTGAAACCACTGGCATCCTGATGAGCGCCAAAACCGGCGAGCGTGATGGGGATGAACATCAAAGCCTGAGCAAAGATGATGGGCATCACGTTAGCGGCATTCACCTTCAAGGGGATGTACTGGCGAGCGCCACCATACTGCTTGTTGCCCACGATGCGCTTGGCATACTGCACGGGCACCTTGCGTGTACCCTGGGTCAGCATCACTGCACCAGCGGTAACGGCAAACAGCACGATAATCTCGACGAGGAACATCACCAGACCGCCACCGGTATTGAGGCGACCAGTAAACTCTTGAATGATGGCGCCAGGGAAGCGGGCAAGGATACCCACCAAGATGATGATGGAGATACCATTACCAATACCCTTATCGGTCATCTTTTCACCGAGCCACATGATCATCATTGCGCCAGCGGTAAGAACGATGGTGAGGAAGGTCTTCATCAGCCAGGACATCTCGATATGTCCACCAGCCGCGTTGACCTGATACTGGAGGTTGATCAGATAGGCAGGTGCCTGGACCAAAAGGATAAGCACGGTGAGGTAGCGAGTGTACTGGTTGAGCTTCATGCGTCCACTCTCTCCCTCGCGCTGCATCTTCTGGAAGCTGGGCACTACCATACCTGCCAGCTGGATAACGATCGACGCGGTGATGTAGGGCATGATACCCAACGCGAAGATTGAAGCCTGGCCGAAAGCACCACCCGAGAACATGTCGAGCAGCTGCATCAGACCACTACTGGTGAATTTGCGCATAGCCTCGAGGTCGGCGGGATTGATTCCCGGCAGCACCACATGACATCCAAAGCGATAGATCACAATGAACAGGAATGTGGTGATGAGGCGCTTGCGCAAGTCCTCAATCTTCCAGATGTTTTTTATTGTTTCAATGAGTTTCATCGTCGGGTTAGAGTTTTACGATTGAGCCACCGGCAGCGGTGATGATCTCCTCGGCCTTCTTGGAGAAAGCGTGGGCTTCAACCTCTACCTTGTGGTTGAGCTGACCCTGGCCCAAAATTTTAACAAGTTGGTTCTTACGCACCATACCAGCCTGAATCAGGTTGGCAACGGTGATCTTCTCAAGATTGTTCTGGTCGGCAAGCTTCTCGAGGACAGCCACGTTGATAGCCTTATACTCCACGCGGTTGATGTTCTTGAAACCACCCTTGGGGACACGACGCTGGAGAGGCATCTGGCCGCCTTCGAAGCCGACCTTCTGCTTGTAACCCGAGCGAGACTTTGCGCCCTTGTGACCACGAGTCGAAGTACCGCCCTTGCCCGAACCGGGACCGCGGCCAATACGACGTTTTTTCTTATTTGAACCTACAGCAGGTTTTAAATCATGTAATTCCATAATGTTGTTTCTTGTTTTTGAAATGATAAGAATTAATCAACATTGGTGACTTCCACCAGATGACGAACAGCGTTGACCATACCCAGAACCTGAGGGGTAGCCTCGAGGGTAACGGTGTGGTTCAGTTTCCTCAGACCCAGAGCGTCGAGGGTCCTTTTTTGGCGAGCCGGACGATTGATGCGGCTTTTCACTTGTTTAATCTGAATCTTAGCCATAACTAATAAACAAACTATTAACCGTTAAACACCTTGTCCACAGTCACGCCGCGATAGTGAGCCACGGTAGCCGGGCTGCGCATCTCGTCGAGAGCCTTGAGCGTGGCCTTCAC
>JAFZKD010000114.1 GCA_017553785.1 Muribaculaceae bacterium
AACAACATCAAGCTCGCTAACGGCCGTGCCGCCAGCGTGAAGGATCTGCTCGTCAAGAAGTATGGTATCGCCGCCAACCGCATCAACGCCGCTGGCCAGGGTATCAGCAACATGTTCGACGAATTGAGCTGGAACCGTGTTTCGATTTGCGAAATCATCGTGAAGTAATCCCGAGACAAGGTGTTTAATTATATTCATCATTTTTAATAAGGATATAAACATGAAAAAGATATTTAAATATTTGTTCATTGGAATGTTTGGTGTGCTCTGCCTGTCGTCTTGCTCCAACGATATGCTGGAGACCGAGCCCACCGACTCCATGTCGGGATCGACCTTCATGAGCGACGCTACTAAGGCCCTCGTGCCCCTCAACGGTATCTACCGCTCGATGTACAGTGCCGGTTGGTCCACTACCGGTAACACTCACCAGTGCTTCGGTATCAGTGCTTATAACCTGATGGCTGAGGTGATGGGTGATGACTTCATCATGGGTGCCCAGGGTTCGGGCTGGTTCTGGTTCGACGCTGCCTACAATGTGAAGACCCGTTACACCGCCAGCTCTTGGCGCAGCTATGACTTGTGGATGGCCTACTACACCTGGATTGCCAACGCTAACTATATCATCGCCGCCGAGGAGACCATGGCTGGTTCCAGCGAGGATGTTGGTTACGTGATGGGCCAGGCTTATGCTATCCGTGCCTACAGCTATTTCATGCTGTCACAGATTTTTGCCCGCAACTACACATATCCTAACGATCCTTGTGTTCCCATCTACAACGAGCCCACCTCGACCACCACTACCGGTCAGCCCCGCTCTTCTGTAGCTGAGGTTTACGCTCAGATCGACAGCGACATTGCCAAGGCTGTTGAGTATCTGGCTAAATCGCCTGCTCAGCGTCATCCCAGCCACATCAGTTATGCTGTGGCTCTGGGTCTCAAGTCACGCATCGCTCTCGTTGAGGAGAAGTGGCAGGAGGCTTATGACGCAGCTGTTGCAGCTATTGCTGCCAGTGGCAAGAAGATTACTCCCGTTGCTAACTTCATGGGCAACAACAGTGTTGACCAGGGTAACGTGATGTGGGGTGCACAGATTGTTAGCGACCAGGCCGGTATGTATGCTTCGTTGATGGCTCACATGAGTGTTGACGTGGCTTACGGTCAGCGTGCTCCCAAGCAGATTTCCACTTGGCTCTATGACAAGATGAATTCTACCGACACCCGTCTGGCATGGTGGGATCCCAACGATGAGACCTATAGCACCGGCGGTTATATCCAGAAGAAGTTTGACTTCTCTAATCTCCAGACTTGGGAAGCCGACTACATCTGGATGCGTGTAGAAGAGATGTATCTCAATGCTGCCGAGGCTGCTTGTATGAAGGGTGACGAGGGCAATGCCAAGAAGTACTTGATGGACCTCATGGCAGTGCGTGATCCTGGTTACACCTGCAACAAGTCTGGTAAGGATCTTGCTCCTATCACCACCAACGAGACTGGTTCGCTGCGTGAGGAAATCCTGCTGCAGCGCCGCATCGAGCTGTGGGGCGAGGATGGCCGCATCTACACCATCCGTCGTTGCCACCAGGGCTTCGAGCGTCCTGCTGCCTATGGTTGGCCCAGCGGTCTGCTGATTCCGACCCATGCTGCTGCAGCCAAGGATCCCGCTAGTTACCTGTGGGTACTGACCATTCCTCAGGCCGAGTTTGACGGCAATGAGAACCTGGACTTCGATAGGGACCAGAACCCCATTGGCGACTATCCCGAGTAAAAAATGTTGAATCACATTAAACTAATTGAATATTATGAAATTAGGTAAATATATTTTAGGATTGGCACTCATCGCTGCTGGCCTGACCAGTTGCGACCAGGAAAATGAGGGCGCCATCTATGAACCCAAGGTGCAGAACATTTCGTTCATTACTGCTGAGCAGAGCACCTTGACCGATCAGACCGTGATTGAGATTCCCGTTGCTATCAGCCGCGCAATGACCAATGGCACTTATACTGCTAATGTGACCCTCTCGGACTATGATGAAGAGGTGAGCCTGAAGAGCAATCAGGTGACCTTTGCCGATGGCGAGGGTATTGCTTATGCTACTGTTGTAGTTTCCGGCATGAAGCAGGGTAATGAGTACAGTGGTACGTTGAACCTGTCGGATGCTGATAAGGCTACCGCCAATACCGAATTTGGTGAGCAGGTTACTTCGGCAACTATTACGGTGATGTGTGACTACAACTGGGTACCGGCTGGTACCTGCACCTTCGTTGACTACACTTGGGAGGACGGCTATGTTGCCGAGAACGTACCCATTGAGAATGGTGAGGGTTCCAACGTTTACCGCATCGTTTCGCCGCTGGCATATGTATATCCCGCTAGCTATGTTGACGGTCAGGGTGACACTGCCAACTGGCAGTTCTATCTGAACAATGATGGTACCATCACCTGTGATGAGGGTGCTTCGCTCAACTACTGGGGCTACTACATGTACTTCACCAGCGATTATCCCAGCTACTGCTTCATCGAGCAGGACGGCAACACCTATGGTGTGAACTTCCTGCTGCTCTCGGGTAGCAGTCTGTACACTGGTGGTTACTTTGAGTTCACCTGGAACAGGTAATCCAAGATGATGTAAGTTCAATCAATTGAACATAAATCACCACTGCAAGGGTGGGCGCTCCAGCAAGGAGTTGCCCACCCTTCGTCATACTCCCTAATCATCACAAAAGCCTGGTAAAATCATTTCATACATTATTCCCGCCATTACATCCAATACGTTTCAAATAGTTTGGTATAGGCGTTATGGGCATCATAACTTTGTATCATCAAAAAAACAAAAGTTATGACAACCAATACTTCAAATAAGTCCAACACCCAGCGCGAGATCCACAAGATCAATCATGCCGCAAAGCTGCGCATCCTTGCAATCACCATCATTTTGATGAGTTCTATGCCGGTTTGGGCTCAAACACAGTTCGGTATCCGTGGCGGTATCGTTATTGAGCAGGGCAGTCAAAGCAGCGAAGACAAGGATCATCACGTTGGTTATACTGCAGGTGCGGTTGTAGACTTTGATCTTCCAGTAAACGGCTTAGGTGTAGAGGCAAGCGCGATGTACACCAAACACACCTATGGCAAGCCAAGCATGGAGCAGTACTCTGTCGATGTCCCTGTTCATTTACGCTATCGTCTTGAGGTGCCTATTGTAGAAAAGGTGGTCGCACCTTGTGTTTTTACGGGTCCTGCAGTGTCGGTTGGTGTCGGTAACAAGATGCCCAAGAGCGTGGATGATGTCAAGTTGGGCCTGTCGTGGAATGTTGGTGCCGGTGTGGACTTGTTCAAGCACGTTCGCGTTGCTGCCACCTACAGCATTCAGGTCACCAAGACCGATATCGTGGATAACGGCTCGGTAGTGAAGGGCAAGAAGGGGAATTGCTGGAGTGTAAGTGCCGCTATCATGTTTTGATAAAATGCGTCATACAATTAAGAATTAATCGGGCAAGTGGACTCTCCACGGGCTGGGTTCTTTTTTTGTATGGGCAGATGGATGAGGACTATTTGTTGGTGGAGTGTTAAGATTAATGTACCTTTGTGCCACATTTATAAAGAGATTTTTGAGATGATAAATATGAAGAAGATTTTGGTAGCCTTGATGGTACTGATGACTGCATTGCAGGCCGGTGCGGTACTCAAGGAGAGAAACATGGAGCAGACACTGGGCGTGCTGTGTGAGGAATTGAGTGACACCCACAAGGAGCAAAAGGAGCGCGCAGCCCGTTTTGAGCAACGCAACAAGCAGTTCCAGCGCAGCATCGGGCGCGATTTGGAGCTGTGTAACAATATAGAGTTGATGCTCTACAGCCAAAAGGAACAGAATGTCTTTGACCTGGCCTATGCCTGTGGGCAGGCGACAGGGTTGTATAACCGCTTGTCTCACACCCGCTCGTTCAAGCAGTTTGAGCAGCAGCAGGACGAGCAAATCACTCAGTATGAAAACCTCATCAATGCGCTAAATCATATCCCTGATCACTTGCTCAAAACCCAGGAGATGCGCGTTACCCGTGACAGCTGCATCTATTTGGCGAACATCATTAAGAACGACATCCGTCATGCCCGAGAGACGATGAAGGACAACCACGAACAGCGCCAATGGGTCACCAAGAAGGCCAAGTCGCTGAATGACTATGCCCTGGGAATGTATGAGCGCATCCGCCAGAGCGTCTTTGTCAATGGTGGTCAGAGTTATTTCAAGATTTTGAGCCGTTTTGTTTACAACTGGGAAAACAGTAAGAAGGATTTTGCCGAGAAATACACACCGGCGCGCAAGACGCGCAGCGAGTGGCGAAGCGGTATCATCGGTTTCCTGTTCATCTTCATGGCCATCTATGTTGTGGGCGCGTTGCTGCTCAGTTGGGTTGTCCTGCGTTTTGCAGTGCCCAAACGTTTCATCTCGCTCACGTTCCGCAAGAAGCGGTCGTGCATCGTCATCTGTGTGGCGGCAGCCGTGTTTGGCATCGCCACGTTGATCATCAGCAATGTGCTGACTAACCAGAACTTCATGATTATGGCGACACGGCTTCTCAGTGAGTATGCTTGGCTCATTGCTGTTATCATGCTGTCAATCATCATCCGCATGGATGGCGACACGGTCAAGAGCGGTGTCAAGCTTTATGTGCCTGTATTGGTGATCGGTTTTTTGGTGTTCTTCTTCCGCATCGTGTTCCTGCCAAGCACCATCGTCAACCTGGTCTTCCCTGCCCTGCTGCTCATTTGCACCATTTGGCAGCTGATCGTCAACCGCCGCCATAATGCTAATGTTCCCCGCAGTGACGTGTTCTACTCGTGGATATCGCTCATCGTGCTGGTGGTCTCGACGGTGATGTCGTGGATGGGCTACACGCTCATGGGTGTGCAGGTGCTCATCTGGTGGATCATGCAGCTGACGCTCATCCAGACCATAACAGTTATCTATGACTTGCTGCACAGTTACGAGGCAAAGTACATACCTAAGGATGCCGATGTGCGCAAGACTTGGTTCTATGACGCTGTTTACAAGATGGTGATTCCGATCGCCGCCACCTTGAGTGTGGCCTTGTCGATTTATTGGGCAGCACGGGTGTTTGACCTCACGCAGTGGTGCGAGCGCATCTTCCGCTACAAGTTCGTCGATCAGGAAGGGCTAATCGTCCTCTCGCTGGACAGGATTCTGACATGTGTGGCATTTGCCTTTGTGTTCCACTATCTCATCTACCTGTTTATCCAGGGTTATCAGCTATGGAAGCAGAGTCGTGCCAAAGCCAAGGCCATTTCGGCCTTTGAGGGCGAGAAAAACGTTGATATCGACATCGAAACCGTTGTTCAGGAAGATCCTAACGCCAAGGCCCAGTACAAGGCTGCGTCTAAGGCCGTGACGCTCTCGATGAACATCATCAAATACATCGGATGGGGCATCTACATCTATATTGTGTTGGTCACATTGCACGTCAGCCGCACTGGCATCACCTTCATCCTCACGGGCCTCTCGACTGGTATCGGTTTCGCCATGAAGGATACCCTCGAGAACCTGTTCTACGGGCTGTCGCTGATGAACGGCCGTGTGAAGATAGGCGATGTCATCGAGTGTGACGGCGTGCGCGGCAAGGTAAGCAACATCAACTACCAGAGCACCCTAGTCGAGACCGTTGACGGCTCGGTCATCGCTTTTCTCAACAGCCAGCTGTTCACCAAGAACTTCAAGAACATGACGCGCAACCATGGCTACGAAATGGCCAAAATCACCGTCGGTGTGGCTTATGGAAGCAAGATTGATCAGGTGCGCGAGATGATCATCGACCGCATCAGCCGTCTCAACTGCTACGACCCCAAAAAGGGCGTGCAGGTACTGTTCCAAAACTTCGGCGACAGCAGCGTGGACCTGCTTGTTGTAGTATGGGTGCGTGTCAAGTCACAAGTGGCCGATATTGCCCTCATCAAGGAGAACATCTATAGTGTACTCAACGATAACGGCATTGAGATACCCTTCCCGCAGGCTGACGTCCACATCCGCACAGCAGCCCAGCAATGAAAACCACGATATTGGCATTCGCGTCTTCCCACAAAAGAGTGCAGATGCCAATTAGCTGATTCGCGCAATTCGTAGTTTAAATCATTTGTAGAAGGTGATCCAGTTGGTGCAGTAACGTGATTTTTCGGCAACGGGGTGGATTTCATGCACCTTGCCGTCATTATCTCTCCACCAGGAGTGGTTCCAGCCGGCACCCATGTCCATATATAGGGCATGGGTTGGGGCAAAGGCTTCCAGCATACTGACAAAACGCTCGTAGCTGACCTCGTTGCGGCTATCCACAATGCAAAGTCGTCCATCCTTCTCACACAGGGCACGATACTGATTGACCCCCTCGCGCCACAGGGGCTGTATGCTCTCGCCGTCATGGATGATGATGGCCTGACCAAATCCCATTCCTCCTGCAGCTGCTACGCTGTCGAGCAACTCGCTGTATTCGCCGTTGACAAATTCCCATGTCGAATCACCAAACCAGGCGAATGCGCCACTGTTGTCCTTGCACTTGGCACCCGCGTAGCGCTTGCCGCCGCTCACGTGGTCTCCATCGATGTTGCTGTGTTTGAACTCATCAAGCAACTCGTGGGTGAAAGCTGCTTCGGCACAGAATACGATAGTTGTATCCTGCTGACTGGGCATGGTGCCGCACACGAGATCTATCCGGCTGAACTGCGGGAAATACACAATCAATCCGTCGAAGGTGGAGTCATCGATGTTTACTAGGCCTTCCTGAACGGCTAAAATGTCATTGTTGTTCATAGTTTGCTTGGATGGACCAGTCGTGCAGCAGAACAGTAACGAGAATGCCAACACGGCAAAAATGAAGTGGAGATATTTCATTGCGGTGATTGTATTTATGAGATAATTTTATTTCTTATTGTCTTTGTGAGTACTCTCGTCGGCAAAGCGGTCGGGGTATTCAAGCGGTATGCGTGGTCTGCGCAAAGCCCTGATTACGAGCCAAATGCCCAATACGATAAAAGGAATACTCAGAAGCTGGCCCTGGTCAATTCCATAATTGGCCCGCATAGTGATTTCCCACGGTTCCTGAACGTTCTTGATATATTCGATGAAAAAGCGTGGCACGAAGATACCCAGCATGAATACACCAAAGATGAGTCCCTCGCGCTCTTGCGCGCGATATCTCCAGTACATTACCATGCACACTGCAAATATCAGCAGATAGAAGGCCGCCTCGTAGATTTGAGTGGGATGGCTGGGGGCAGAGAAAACAGGATCTGCGCCCTGCATCCACTGGCTCACGTTGGTGATGAACCTGAAACCCCAGGGAAGAGAAGTCTCACTACCATAGATCTCGTGGTTCATCAGGTTTCCGATGCGGATAAGTGCGGCGACAAAGCCTACGGGCACCACTAGGCGGTCAAAAGTCCACAACATTGGTTTGCGCGTCACATAGCGGCTGTACAGCCATACGGCAATCATGATGCCCAGCGTGCCGCCGTGGCTGGCAAGGCCGCCCTCCCATATCTTGGGAATCTCGCCCAGATGTTGGCTGTAATAGTTCCAATCATAGAAGAATACGTGTCCCAGTCTTGCTCCCACGATAGTCGCCACCACGACATAGATGAACAGACTACCTACCCAACTCTCCTTTGCGCCCTCATGCCTGAAGATGCGGTTTACGATCTCATATCCCACCAGGAATCCGATGGCAAACATCAATCCATACCACCGTATGGTGATGCCGCCGGCACTAAACAGGTTGGGACTCGCGGTCCAAGTGATAGAATCCAATATCATAGTTGAAGATGTATTTTCAGTTATCAGGGCAAAGGTAGCAAGAATTTTCCAATCACGGGAAAAAATACTACCTTTGTGGCATAAAAACAGAGGATTATGGCAGAGAGCAACTTTATTGACTATGTGAAGATATTGTGCCGCAGCGGTAAAGGCGGCGCAGGTTCGGCGCATCTGCATCGCGCCAAGTATGTGCCCAAAGGCGGCCCTGACGGCGGCGACGGCGGTCGTGGTGGCCACATCTACTTGAAAGGCAACCGCAACTTGTGGACACTTATCCACTTGAAGTACCAGCGGCATGTGTTCGCCACCGATGGTCAGTCGGGCGGAGAGAACCAGTGTACAGGGCGTGACGGCGAGGACCGCACGATTGAGGTGCCTTGCGGCACGGCGGTGTATGATGCCGAAACGGGGCAATTCCTGTGTGACGTCACTAAGGATGGCCAGGTGGTGCGCCTGTTGCGTGGCGGTCGAGGAGGCTTGGGCAATCAGCACTTCAAGACGGCAACAAGACAGACACCACGCTTTGCCCAACCAGGCGAGAGTGGCGTGGAAAAGGCTGTGATTCTGGAACTTAAACTTCTTGCTGACGTGGGTCTTGTGGGATTTCCCAATGCTGGTAAATCGACATTGCTGAGTGTCATCAGTGCCGCGAAACCCAAGATTGCCAACTACCCCTTTACGACGTTGGAGCCCAATCTGGGCATTGTGTCCTATCGCGGTGCGCAGTCGTTTGTCATGGCCGACATTCCCGGTATCATTGAGGGTGCCAGCGAAGGCCGCGGCTTGGGATTGCGTTTTTTGCGCCATATCGAGCGTAATGCCGTGCTCCTGTTCATGGTTCCGGCCGATAGTGATGACATCCGCAAGGAGTATGGCATCCTGTGCCATGAGTTGGAGACCTTTAATCCGGATCTGGTATCGAAACCCCGAGTGCTTGCCATCACCAAATGCGACATGCTTGATAATGAGCTTATTGAGCAAATGCGTCCTGATGTGCCCGAGGATGTACCCAGCATCTTCATCTCCAGTGTGGCTCAAATGGGCTTGACCGAGTTGAAGGATCTGCTGTGGCGCACCATCAACGACGAGCGCAACCGCATACCAGAGACACCCACCCACCACGACCTCGATGAGCGCCATCGTGAGCAGGCCGAAGATGACTTTATCTTTGGCGCCGATGACTTTAAGGATGAGGCTCCTGACGCTGGCGGAAAGATGGTGGATTCGGGCCGCAAACAGTGGAGCGAGGAATACTGGGAGAGCGACTACGAGGACGAGAACAAGGATTTCCAAGTCGTCAGCGATTGATGCTGGTGGTGTCGCTAGACATCCTATTAACCTGAATGACACAGCACAAAGCTTCTAACGAAAAAGACCTGAAAGCTCATGGCGCCATGCTGCTCGCTATGGTGCTGTTCGGGTTAATGGCTACATTCTCCAAGGACGTGCTCACCAACGGCTCCATCACTGGTCCTCAGCTGGTGGCTTTCAGGATTTGTGGGGCAGCGTTGCTGTTTTGGGTGGGCTCATTGGTTGTGCCGCAGCAGCATGTGGAGCGTCACGACATGGTAAAAATTGTGGGAGCCAGCATCTTTGGGTTCGTTATGGCTCAAGGCGGATACATTGTTGGGCTAGGCTTTACTTCTCCCATCAATGCCACTATCGAGTTGACGACAATGCCCATTTTCACGCTCATCCTGTCGGCGATTATCCTGCATGAGCGCATCACACCACGTCGGGCGTTGGGCATTCTCTTGGGCTTTGCGGGAGCTGTGCTGCTCATCACCTGCACCACGGCAGGCGACAGCAGGTCAATCGATTTTCGGGGAGATTTGCTCATATTGGCCTCTCAAGTGGGTTATGCTTTCTACCTCACTTATTATTCGGGAGTTATCCGCAAATATGACGCTTTCACATTCAATAAATGGACGTTCACCTTTGCCAGCCTGTTTATCTTGCCATTCACCCTACCCCACTTGTCTCGACTCGATTGGACGGGACTTAGTGCAAAGACGGTTGCCGAACTGGTTTACATTGTGGCGGCGGCCACGTTCTTCACTTTCCTGCTTGTGGTCTTCGCCCAGCGTCGTCTCATGCCCACAACAGTCAGCGTTTATAACTATCTTCAGCCGTTTGTCGCCACCGTTGCCAGCCTGATGATGGGCCTGGCCACATTGCAGTGGGGGCATGCCGTTGCGGCAGCCTTGGTCTTCACAGGCGTTTGGCTGGTCACCAATAGTCGGCGACATGAAACAAATCACACTGGGGATCCCTGAGAAAGGGACCCCAGTGTGTATCTATATCACACTAAAATGTGTCGGAATCAGAATCCGTACAAAGAGCCGACAGATCCTTCTTGAATCTGCTTCAAGAGTTCAGGATTGGACAAGAGGGTGTATGCACTATAGATGGCTGAAGCCAGAATCACACCAATGGTAATCATAAACCATAGCTTTGCTGAAGACGATTTCCTGTTGGCACCATCGTAATCGCCAGCCATATACTTGGATTTCACCCCATTTGCATTCACAATGGCGATGATACCTGGTATCAAGCCAATGATTGAGCAACACAAGAGAGCCAACACCGTACCAATGACAGACTCAGTGAGCCATGTCTTGGGCATTGCCATCTTTTGTTGGGGGGATGAATTGTTGCTGGGCCCGTACTGCGGCTGAGCATAAGGCTGATTAGTTGTGCCCTGGTTATAGGTCACGGGCTGAGTGGGTTGCTGCTGACCGCCGAAAGGTGGTACCTCGGGCAACGGGGTTCCCATCTGCGGCGTTTGGGGCATCTGCGGCATCTGCATGTCAATGCCTCCAGGGTTGAATGTCTGCCCTGAGAGCAATGCCATCAGTTCGGGTACTTGGCTTGCCGAAGTCCAGTTGGGCATTCCCTCGCACCAAACGAGTGAATTAACTGTAAGTCCATGCGCCAAGAGTTCGCTGGGTTCAAAGGGGCCTGCCTGTTGGCCGTTTTCTGCAATGAAGTATTTCATAGTTCTATATGTTAATTAAGTCAGACAATTCAGAAAATCAAATCAGCAGTTGATGTATATCAAATCCTTGTGCAAATATAATAAGTTTTTCAATATGAACCTATTTTTGAATGATGAATTGTACAAGAACGTTGTTTTCAGTCAGCCTTATACAACTCAAATAGCTTTTAATTGACCCCGTGCCGTGTCAGTTCTCCATAGATGTGTCGTTGGGAGCCAGCATATTCACTACAGGTGCGCTCTCAAGCAGATGAACGTACAGGTCGGTCATGCCTTTATAAAATACCGGATAATCCAGTCTATTCTCAAAGTCGTGTTTCGCCTGGCTTCCCAAACGGGAACGCTCGGCATTATTGTTGAGCAATCTATTAATGGCTTCGGTTAGCGCGTTCACGTCGGCAGGAGGCACCAAGATGCCATTGACGCCGTCTTGGACATACTCGGGCTGAGCCCCGTTGTTACTGCTGATGTGAGCCTTTCCGGCCATCATATATTCAAGGTTGGTGATTCCCAATGCCTCGGGCTGGATTGAAGGCAAGATGCCAAAGTCGGCCTGACGCAGATACTCTAGAATATTGTCACGGAATCCTAAAAGAGAGACATTGTGCACCAGTTTGTTGGCGACGATAAAGCCTTTGATTTGAGCTTTGTACTTTGGTTGCCCGTCACCGATAATGGCTAGATGGTATTTGGACCTGTCCACATGTGTCAGCGCTTCCAGCAGCACGTCAAGCCCTTTTTCGGCAGCCAGCTTGCCATGGTACATGATAAGCGCCTGATGGGAGTCAAGTCCCAGTTCACGTCTCAAATCAGGAACGACGGTTCCCAATTGACTGTCACAAACACTGTCCCGAAGCACGACCGTGCGGTCGGCGTACTGCTTTTTAGCCTTACCGATGAATGCGTCACGCGCCATCATCGAAGAGAAGACAAAGCAATCGATGGATTTGTACAGCTTGGTGTACATGTAATTGCTTTTGGGCTTATACACGCCATGTACGCTGATGACCACACGCGTGTCGCGGTTCTCGCTGATGCGACGGGCCATTACCGCCATGAACGCATCCCTGAAGCTGTGGACATGGATGATGTTCTGCCCTTTGCGCAGGAGCCGTGCAAAGCGTACAGGACTATCAATATCGGTGACACCCTTTAGCGGCAGGATGGAAATGGGTATTTCCAGCCTGCGGTACTGTTTAAGGATATTCGCGTGCTTGCGGCAGACCACCTCCACATAGAATTTCGGATCGTTGCGCAATAGCGCAACGAGATCATAGGTGTACTGCTCGGCACCAGTCCAATGCTTATTGGAAACGATATGAAAAACGTTAATCATCAGACATTGTAAATGTTGAGCTACGAAATTACTATTTTTTTTTGGTTTCTCGGCCAAAATCATCACGATATCTGCAATTGAGACAAAAAAATCAGTCTACCTTCACAGGCAGACTGAGGAATTCTTGCTAAAATCTAACCTCTTAGGGAAAAACCCTAATTTAATAACGTTTTCTTACTAATGATACTATTCTATTACTCGTATTTCGTATTATATGCATGAAATTACTGATTATATCGTATCCAATCTATGAAAAGAGTTTCTATTGAACTAATCTGTTGGTTTGCAAAATTACTAATAATTTTTACATGCATGAAATCAAAAAAAGCAAATACGGTTTTTTATTGTTGTTACCCAAAATATTTGATGTATCCGCACCAAAAAATGCCGATTTCAATGAATAAATCGGCATTTTTTGTATCAAACAAATTTTTGATGATTATTTACGATTTCGCCATTCTTTGGGGCTTAATCCGGAGATTTTCTTAAAAGTGTTGGAAAAAGTAGAGTAAGAGGTATAACCCACTTGCCTCGCGATTTGCTCCATAGACAGACTGCTGTCGTTTCTCATCAGCGACTGGGCTTCTTGAATCCGTAATTGGGCGATCCACTCATAGAATGTCAGATGCTTGATCTCATTTAAGTATTTAGAAAGGTAGTTGCGGTTAGTACCCATATCGCGTGCCGTCTGCTCGATGGTGATACCCGGAACGAGGTATCCACCGTGTTCGAGCCACCGCGTTTCTTTGTCTTGTAACACTTCTTGTAATGAAGCGCTCATAGTTGCTTGCCTTGACATGACGCATTCATCCTCACCGCTATCAGTATCTTGGTTAGCTTCATCAGTAGTTAAAGCAGTAGCTAACGAGGAATATTTGAACGAGAAGTTAATGATACAGACAAAGATGTAGATGAATATGAAGATGCCCAACGCAACCTGATAGACGCCCACCCATCTGGGGCAAAAGCAGACAAATGGAGCCGATAACAAGAAGATGAGAACCCCCACTGCGACACCAGGCATCCATTGCAACATGCTCTCAACGAGATCTGAATAGTATTTTTTCAAGTCGATAATCGCCTTTCTATAGAATGAGATACAAAAATACAAACCTGTCCACGCTGTAATAAAGAGTATGGCACCACAAACTAGAAGGCCATAGGCTCTTGTTTTCATTCCAGGCAAAAAATAGTTGATCGTCAACAAGATAAAGTAAATAAGAAATGAAATAATCGCAATTCGTCTAATCTTGAATCTGGCATCGCTATTGCTACGGGATTTGAGCAGTGTACAAAATGCATCGGTTATGAGAAGCGTAGCAGTGAAGAAGCATAAAAGATATACCGAGACCGATAGGATTGGATTGGCAATTTCAAATTGCCTTAAGAACCACTGGAATAGCAGTTCGAAGCTAAATAGCATGAAAACGATACCCAGGGTGTTCTTTCCTTGCTTGAAATATTCATTGGCTTTGTTGTGAGGAGGTTTGATGAGAATCAGAAAGACACCCAGCAGCAAAGCGATAACCCACCCCAGAAGGATGATATTGTATTCTATTATTTCAGGTATTTCCATCTTTTAAGATTTTTGCAAAGTTACATCATTTTTCTCATGAGTACGGTTTTAAATGCGTTTTTAGTTGATTTTTAGTTGTTTTTGATTATTTTTGCCATCGATATGATCGAGGCGTTATCCATATATGAGTATTCACAGTTGTTCACCATTATTGCAATGTTGGTGTTCAGCTTTTCGTTGATCATCATTGGTAACAATAGGACAAAGCACATTGCATGGTTGAATTTAGCTAAATGGTTGATAGTAGGAAATTTCGCTGTTATTGGCTTCACAACCAGCATACAGTACTTTTTCAACTTGACCGAGGCACACGTGGATGTTGCTAAAGTTTTAAGTATCACAACATTCTATTTGTCTGCAGTTTTGCTTGCAGTGGCATTTATTCCGATGGTACATAATAAACGCCTCAGGTGGCACAACCTAAACATCACTATTGTCGTTTTTCTGATTTGTGACGCAATAGCGTGGGTTTCTCTGGCCTGTGACCGATCATTGGCCATGATTCTAGTAACAGCGTCTGTTACAGTATATCTTATCGAACTAGTGAGAATTACACTATTTTTCGTAGTGGATTACAGGAGCCAGAGGCAGCGTTGGCTGCAAACGGGTGATTCTGGTCTGGTACATTATCCCCTTCTTTGCCAGCTATTAAGATGCGTTATCCTGCTGATAGCTTTCGCCCTTCTGTATGTAATCCTGGTATTCATGTCGGAAAACGCCAAAGCCATATTCAATTTCGCTATGCTCATCGTTTGGGGCTTTCTCTATGCATTTACCGTGAATCTCATCATCGATCACAACCGGCCGGTTGAGGTAGAACCTCAAATTAGGCTTAGTCATAACTCCGAGGTTAAGGAGAATGATTTATTAAATGTCACCTCCACCCCACCCTATCCCGATCTAGGAACAAAAATCGATGAATGGATTGCCAGTGGCGGTTATTGTCGTCAGGGTCTTACAATGGTTCAAGTTGCCGAGTTGTTCGGTACAAACCGGACATACGTCTCTCGTTTCATTAACGGCAGTTATGGCTGCAATTTTAATACCTGGCTGACTAGGTTAAGAATTGAAGAGGCTAAGAGGCAAATGACGGCATCACCTGAACTCCCGATAGACACCATTGCCCTACGAGTCGGTTTTTTAACCAAGTCTCATTTTATCTCATCATTCAAGTCTATAGAGGGAATAACTCCAGGTATGTGGAGAAAAACACACAAATAATTGCAAATCAATTAATTATGAAATCAATAAGAGCATGGTAATTTGTGATCACCATGCTCTTATTGTTGTGAATTGAGAGGGTGATTAACCACCACTCCCCTACCCGATGGCTACTTATTCTTTATTGGGAGCGTCTCCATTTGAGAAGAGTTCCTTGATGCCTCCGATAGAGCCAAGCAGATTGGTTGCCTCGTAAGGCAGGTAAACCGTCTTGGTCTTGTCGCCGCTGGCAACAGTGTCAAGCATCTGGATATACTTTTGAGCAAGCAGGTAGTTGGCCGGATTGGTGCTCTGCCCTACTGCCTCGGTAATCTTGTCGATAGCGATAGCCTCGGCCTCAGCTTTGCGGATGCGGGCCTGGGCTTCACCCTCGGCGCGCAGGATCTCGGTTTGCTTGTCGGCCTCTGCCTGATTGATTCGAGCTGTCTTCTGACCCTCGGATTGGAGGATGGCAGCCTGTTTTTGACCTTCGCTAGTAAGAATGGTTGCACGCTTGTTTCGTTCGGCCTGCATCTGCTTCTCCATAGCTTGGAGTACGGTTTGAGGCGGCTGAATGTCCTGTAACTCCACGCGGTTGACCTTAATACCCCATTTGTTGGTAGCATCGTCAAGAACGGCACGCAGTTTGCTGTTGATGGTGTCGCGCGAGGTAAGTGTCTGGTCTAACTCCAGTTCACCGATGATGTTACGCAGCGTGGTTTGTGTCAGTTTCTCGATAGCGTTAGGCAGATTGTTGATTTCATAAACAGCCTTGAACGGGTCCATGATCTGGAAATAGAGCAACGCATTGATTTGGGTCATTACGTTATCCTTAGTGATCACGTTCTGCTTGTCAAAATCGTACACTTGTTCACGCAGGTCAATCACGTTGGTTGTGCGATAGCGGCCATGCTCATAGGAAACGATACTCTTGGCGCGGTCAATAAACGGGATAATGACGTTGATACCCGGTTTGAGAGTCGCATAGTATTTGCCTAGACGTTCGATGATCTTGGTCTCGCTCTGCGGGATGATAACAAGGCTGTTCTTGACAAGAATGAGTGCCAACAGGATGATAACAATCAGAAATATTAATAACGTTTGTGACATAATAAAATGGTTTTAATTGGTTATTGTTTAGATTTCATTTGATTTTAATCTGCAATAGGCTCAACACTGATGATAATGCTGTCCATTTTCACGACGCGTACGCGTGTGCCCTTAGCAAGCTCGCTGCCGTCGGTAGAGCAGGCCTTCCAGTCATCGCCGTCGATGGCTACACGGCCATAGCCATTGGCCTCAATCTCTTCTGAGACACGGCCCTCGCGACCAATCATGGCCTCGGCATTGCTCAGGCGCTCCTTGTTGGGCTTGTGCAGTTTCTTGATGAGTGCAGGCCGAACCAGCAACAGGCTCAGTGCCGACACCAATGCAAAGATGATGATTTGCCAGGTCAGTGATAATCCGCATCCTGCCAGGATAGCACTCACGGCGGCACCGATAGCGAAGCACAAGATGAAAAAGTCACCTGAGGAAAGTTCAAGAATCAGGCAAAGGATCGAAATGATGATCCAAATCAGCCAGAGGTTTGATGTTAAATACTCGATCATAACTTTATCGTTTTATATTGTTATATATTCTTCTTTTTTCTTGTCTTTGTCATTCATTAGACGCAAATGCCATCACAAAAACTACACTTGGAGATAAATTTTTTGATGCGTCACATAAAAACACACTACATTGATGTTTTTGTCGTCCAAATCTGAGTGTCAAGGAACACGCTTGTTAAGTATCTTCAAAGGTATAGATTTGTTTTTAGTTATGCAAATTTTATGCCAAATTTCGTTAAAATACTCCATTAAATAACTTGCTCTGCCTGAATTTTCAATTCTCAGAGGGTTGAAATCACTTTTTGTGCTGAAATACAGCGAGTTTTGCATTTTTGGTTTTTTCTCAGAAAAATCGAGTAGGGGAGTAAAGGGGCATTTTATCTGTTGATATGTTCAGTTGGGTGCAAACATGGCTCAATGTCATATCAAATATTGCCAAAATATTCTTTTTTATCAAAATAATGTGCTATCTTTGTCTCTCCGTTTTTCCAAAGACACGATAGCTATGACCGAAATCAACTACATGACTCAGGGTAATGTTGTGATGCCTCGCCTGAATGAGGTTGGGGTACAGGACTGGATTGTCAAGGTTGCAGCCACCCTTGGGCAAAAGGTGGGCTGTCTGACGTACGTCTTTTGTGATGACGAATACATTCTTGATACGAATCGTCAATTCCTGGGACATGACTATTACACCGACATCATTACGTTTGATTACACCAACTCGCGACACATCGCTGGCGACATGGTCATATCGCTGGACACGGTGCGAAGCAATGCCGAGATGTTGGGCGGTGTGTACGAGATTGAGTTGATGCGCGTGATGATTCATGGTGTGCTTCACCTGTGCGGAATCAATGACAAAGGTCCAGGAGAACGTGAAATCATGGAAAAACATGAAAACGCCGCACTCTCCATACTCCCAAATAATGTGTTCCTGAAATGAGGCAAGACTATGACGTAATCGTGGTTGGCGCCGGTCATGCCGGTTGTGAGGCGGCAAGTGCTGCAGCCAGATTGGGCTCACGTACGCTACTCATCACCGGTGATATGAATAAGATTGCCCAAATGAGTTGTAATCCTGCTGTCGGTGGGATTGCCAAGGGCCAGATTGTGCGGGAAATTGATGCTATGGGTGGGCAAATGGGAATTGTGACCGACCGTTGTAGCATTCAGTTCAGGATGCTCAATCGCAGTAAGGGTCCCGCGATGTGGAGTCCACGGTCACAGTGCGATCGCCAGCAATTCATTCTGGTGTGGCGCGAGGTGCTGGAAAATACACCTAATCTGTACATGTGGCAAGATCTGGTCAATGAAATTATTATTGAGAGTGGGGTAGTGAAGGGTGTCAAGACCGCCCTGGGTGTGACATTTCATGCCCAAGCTGTTATTCTTGCAGCCGGTACTTTTCTCAACGGGTTGATGCATGTGGGCGATGTCCAAACATCGGGTGGGCGCGTTTCGGAGCCTCCTTCAAGAGGAATTACCGAGCAACTGTCTTCTTTGGGTTTCACTGTGGGGCGCATGAAAACCGGCACACCTCCCCGTCTTGATGAACGCTCCATCGATTTCTCGCAGTGCATCAGGCAAGATGGAGACCAGGATTTTCACCATTTCTCCTATTTGCCGGGAATCACATCGGGATTGCGTCAACGTCCCTGCTGGATTGTGCACACCAACGAACAAGTGCACGAAGTGCTTCGCAGGGGATTACCCTCCTCGCCCCTTTATAATGGTCAGATTACAAGCATTGGCCCGCGATACTGCCCCAGTATCGAAACCAAGATTGTCACCTTTGCCGACAAATCTTCCCATCAGCTCTTTATTGAGCCCGAGGGTGCCACAACCCACGAGATGTATCTCAACGGTTTCTCCTCGTCGCTGCCCTGGCAGGTTCAGATCGAGGCCTTGCGGCATATTCCCGCATTGAAGGATGTGCATGCATTCCGTCCGGGATATGCGATTGAATACGATTTCTTTGACCCCACCCAACTTTATCACACCCTTGAATCCAAATTGGTCAAGAACATGTTCCTCGCTGGTCAAGTGAACGGAACTACGGGATATGAGGAAGCGGCAGGCCAGGGTCTCATTGCCGGAATCAATGCCCATCAAAAAGTCACGGGTGGTGTGCCGTTTACCCTTGCGCGTGACGAGGCATACATCGGTGTGCTGATTGATGATTTAGTCACTTGTGGAGTGGACGAGCCATATCGCATGTTCACATCAAGAGCCGAACATCGTATCCTGTTGCGTCAAGACGACGCTGATATGCGACTGACCGAGCGCAGTTACAGTCTTGGGTTAGCGACGAAGGAGCGTTACGATTTGATGTGCGGCAAGCGTGAGCAGATCCAGAAACTGACTGGATTTTGCCGTGAATATACCGTCAAGGCTACCGCTATCAACCCCCTGCTTGAGCAGCAGGGTATGCAACCCATGACTCAGGGGCAGCGACTGCATGACCTGTTGCTGCGCCCGCAGTTGAATCTCGCCATGATTGCCAAAGCTATTCCCGAAGTGCAACAGCAGTTGGATGCCATGGAGGCTGATCGTCGCCTTGAAATCGTTGAAGCTACCGAGATAGCCATCAAATACCGTGGCTATATCGAGCGAGAGACGCTAATTGCCGATCGCGTCAGCCGGCTCGATTCCGTTACCCTCAAAGGCAAGTTTGATTACTCACAGATCCACCAACTATCGACCGAGGCGCGACAGAAACTGCAGGCCATTGACCCAGAAACCATAGGTCAGGCTTCACGAATCCCCGGTGTGTCCCCGAGCGATATTAATATACTGTTGGTTTTGTTAGGAAGATAATATGTTCCACGTGAAACATTTTTAACATAATATATTGATTTACAATGGATAAGCAAAAATTAGAGAGAGTAAAAAGAGTGGTTCGCAATATACCGGACTTTCCTGTTCCAGGGATTCAGTTCAAAGACCTGACCACCGCGTTTAAGGATCCGGAGGCCTTGCGCATCATGACTTGCGCGATGGCTGACCTGTATCGCGACGCCAACGTCACAAAGGTTGTTGGTATAGAGGCCCGTGGCTTCATTGGAGGCTCCATCCTCGCCACACAATTGGGTGCGGGATTTGTGCCCCTGCGCAAGCCAGGCAAGTTGCCTGCCGAGGTCATTCAAAAGTCCTATACCAAAGAATATGGTACCGACACTATCGAGATCCACAAGGACGCTATTACGCCCGACGATGTGGTGGTTATCCATGATGATTTGCTCGCTACCGGAGGCACGATGTTGGCCGCCTATGAGTTGGTGAAGTCGATGAACCCCAAGAAGGTGTACATCAACTTTATCTGCGACTTGGCCGACCTGCACGGGCGCGAGGTATTCCCTGACGATGTGGAAATCACATCGCTGTTCACCTTCTGACCGTCAGATCGTTGCCGCTGGCCGATTGATAAACAGTGCTCTATTAGCGCGAATAGTCCATGACCGAGGATCTCAAGCTCAAATTGTCGTTGCTGCCCGATGAACCAGGCGTGTACCGCTATAAGAATCGGGAGGGCACCATCATTTATGTGGGTAAGGCCAAGAACCTCAAGCGTCGTGTAAATTCCTATTTCAACCGCGATCATGCCACGGTGAGAACCAACTTGTTGGTTCGCAATATAGATGACCTGGAATACACTGTCGTCAATACCGAGGAGGAGGCTCTTGACCTTGAGAATTCCCTCATCAAGGAGTATCAGCCCCGGTATAATGTATTGCTCAAGGACGATAAGAGCTACCCGTGGATTTGCGTGTCAGGCGGGTTGTATCCACGTGTTTTCATCACGCGGGATGAGCGCAATAAGGGCGACCGCTTCTACGGTCCCTATCCCCGTTCCGAAGTCGCTAAAGTGCTCATCGACACGATAAGACAGATTTATCCTTTGCGCACATGCCGACTGAATGTTTCACGTGAAACAATCGAATCGGGCAAGCATCGCCTGTGTCTGCAATACCACATCCACCGTTGTGAAGGGTGTTGCAAAGGATTGGTCACTCCCGAGCAGTATGGCGAGTATATCAGCGAGATACGCCAGATTCTGAATGGAGACACACACCAGTTGATGGACTTGCTCATGCGGCAGATGCAACAGTTGGCCAATGAATTGCGGTTTGAAGAGGCCGAGTGTATCAAGCACCGTTACAAGCTGCTGGAACATGTTCGTCGCCGTTCAGTCATCGTCAGCCCCACAATTCACAATATCGACATCTTTGGGCTGCTGCGCACCGAGGATGCGGCGTGGGTGAATTTCATGCACATGCGGGGTGGGGCAGTGGTCCAGTCCTATACCCTGGAGTACCGTCTTTCCACCCGTGAAGAGACCGATTCTGAGATTATGTCCATGGCCATTGCCGAGGTGCATAAGCGCTTTGCAGAAACCTACCGAAGCGACCGTGTGACCGAAGTCATTGTCAACGTTGTCCCCGATGTGGAGTTTGCCAAACTCACGTTCATTATTCCCCAGCGGGGAGACAAGAAGAAGCTGTTGGACATCGCCCTCAAGAATGCGACCCAAAAACGGACCGACCGCATGCTCATGATGGAAAAGCTGAACCCCGAGCAGCGCACCACGCGTGTGTTGGACACCATGAAGCGCGACTTGCGATTGGCAGTGATGCCAAGGCACATCGAGTGTTTCGATAACAGCAACATCAGCGGTTCAAATGCTGTAGCATCGTGTGTCGTGTTCCGCAACGCCAAGCCTGCCAAGAAAGAATACCGCCATTTCAACATCAAGACTGTCGAGGGTGCCGATGACTTCGCGTCGATGCGAGAAGTTGTCACACGCCGCTATAGGCGCCTGGCTCAGGAAGGCCATGAACTTCCTCAACTGCTCATTGTCGATGGCGGAAAAGGCCAGGTTTCTTCGGCTATCGAAGCATTGAGCCAGATAGGGCTGAAAGGGCAGATCGCAGTAGTTGGAATTGCCAAGCGGTTGAACGAGGTGTTTTTTCCTGGCGACAGCATCCCATTATATATTGATAAGAACAGCGAGACGCTTCGCGTTATCCAGCACTTGCGTGATGAGGCGCACCGCTTTGCTATCACGTTCCACCGCAAGCAGCGCAGCAAAAGCCAGGTTCACAGCGCACTTGATGACGTGCCGGGCATCGGTCCCAAGACGCGAACACTACTGATTAAGCAGTTCAAGTCGCTCAAACGCATCAAGGAAGCCGCTCTGGAAGACCTTGCGCAAGTCATTGGGCAAGCCAAAGCCCAGTCGCTCTACGAAACGCTTCATGGCGATCAAAGGCCAACCACGAGAGATATTGACCCAATAGAATAACAAACGCTAACAGACAACAAAAAATATGAAACAGTTGGTGATTTTCGGTAATACTTACCAGCAGGACGATTCATCCAGCGTGTTGCAACTACTGGAGTACCTGAAGAACAACGGCATTCACGTAGCCATAGAGCGCAATTACGTGCGCTACCTATTTAATGGAAAGGATGGGGGCTATGACACTTTTGAGGCGAGTCAGGTCCCTGAAGCCGATATGGCGTTATCCTTGGGCGGAGATGGCACGTTCCTTACCACAGCCATGTGGGTATCGCGTCAAGGAATGCCCATTTTGGGCATCAATTTGGGGCACCTGGGATATCTTACCGCTGGGCGTCTTGACAAGGACAGTGACGTGATTAAAGAAGTCCTGAAGGGCAATTACCGCATCGAAGAGCGCGCCATGCTCCAAGTGCAGTGTGACGCGGTTGAGATATCACATCCGTGGGCGCTCAACGAGATTGCTATTTTGCGTCATGACACCTCATCGATGCTTGACATGGAAACCCGTCTGCGTGACAGGGAACTTACTATTTATCGGGGTGATGGTCTGATCGTGAGCACACCAACAGGGTCTACAGCATATAACATGAGCGTTGGAGGCCCCATTCTTGAGCCCACCACTTCTTGTCTTGTCCTGTCTCCCATCTCTCCTCATTCTCTCACCATGCGCCCGCTTGTGGTGCGTGATGACAGCGAGATTGTGGTGCGCACCCACTCCCGCGCCGACCATTATGAAGTCAGCATTGACGGCGAGATCACGTTATGCCCGACAGGTTCTTCGCTGGCTATCGCCCGTGCGCCTTATTATGCCCGTGTCGTGCAACTTCAGGGTAACAATTTCGCCAATACGTTGCGTAAGAAACTCCTTTGGGGGACCGACCAGAGGTAATCGTACAAAAATTTATCAAAACAGGCAACAACTGCAGGGAGGTTGTTGCCTGTTTTGTTGTGTATGTCAATCGATATGGATTATTTCTGGAATAGGCGGCGGTGCATCAGTACCGAACGGTAGATGTGAATCATGTTATCGGCCAAAATTTTGCTGGTAAAGCGCTCGCTGTTTTCACGGGCGGCTTTGAGAAGATTAGCCTTCATAGTCTCATCTTCCAGCACGTCGCTGAGCTTCTCGGCTCCATCCTCAAAAGAGTCATAATAGATTGCACCATCTCCACCAAACTCACGGGCCTTTGCCGAGTCTTTGCAGATTACCAGGGCGCCGCTACGTTGGGCATTGATGATCTTGTAGTTGTCACGTATGCGGTCGGTGTTCGGGATGATAACCGCTTTAGCCATTTTGCACACCGCGGTGAGGTCTGAATGGTGAATCTTGTCCACCTGTTTGAAGCGGTGGAAGATGTGCAGGTCATGGGCCTGTTCTTTTACGACATGGTCGAAGTAATCAGTGCGGTATCCCAGCATTACGACAGAGATCTTGCGGTTGCGCAGCTCATGCAATAATTGCATGGCATCCTTGAGGTTGTCTTCCTTTTCGAATCGGCCTTTATAGAGGATGAACTTCTCGGGCAAATGATATTTTTCACGCAAAATCTCGAACATGCTTTCGGGAACCGACTCATCGCAGCCCTGGAAATAGCAGGGATGAACCACCTCAACATTGTCGGGCGATACTCTGTAGTGGTCGATGATGGTCTGACGGTCAGATTCACACAAAGCAATCACGCGTTTTGCGATTTTGCAAGCTTTGCGTGCCCGCCGTTGAAGGAGCATACGGTCCATCCATCCTTTGGCCGACTTATACAAGGGGTCAGTCATGGTAAACACGGTAGGAAAGTTGCTGCCTGCAAATCCTGATGCGATACCATCATCAATGCCATGAAACGTGTTAACGCCATGGGCTTTAGCCGATTTCACGATGCCGGCACCTGTGTACCAGCGGCGTTTGTTATGGACATAGGTGCGAGGGAACTTCACGCGCACGCTTTTATCATTCAATAAAGCGTTTACCCGTTTATTACTATCTTTTTTGGGAGAATACAAGATATAATAATTACTGGGATAATATGTAGATAGCGCTTTGATAAGGATACGAAGATAATAAGACGTATCATTGTTCCCTACAACCACTCGATGGCCACCGTAACCTACTACCATAATTTATTGATATTAGTTATTTTTATTCTGTTTGATTGGCGAAATTGAATTTGTTATATTCCTTGCAACTTGCAAAGTTACTATTTTTTTCTTTTCATCAGTGATTTTATTCTCAAAATTTGGTGATTTGCATTATCTTTGCCAAAAAATTGATGTTATGAAGAGAGACATGACAATTCTTTATGTGTTAATCGCAATCATGCTTCAAGGTGTGACAGGATGCGGTACCGCGCGTCAAACCCAGGATTTGCGGCCTGATGAAGTGTTTACCGTGACCCAGGAGGATATTGCTCGAGAAACACTGCGTGTGAATAGGGCTATCCAGGGCGAATGGAAATATAGCGGCCCCAGCGTTGACGTGAGTGGCAAGAACCTGCTTGCCGGAGTGGGCAAACCCATTGCCAAGAGCAAGCTGAAGAAAAAGATTAAGAGCGCCTTCAATAAGATCGGGCTAAATAAGGCTTGTCCGCAGTTCACTTTTAATGAAGACGGCAGCTGTGTGATCAGATTGCTGGGCGCAAACCTGAACGGGCGTTACAACTATAATCCCGGATCAAATGAGATATCGTTTAAATGGCATGGCGTGCCCATCACCGCGCGTCTCAAACCTGATGGGAAAAAGAAGATGCATCTCACGTTTGAAGCCGATAAACTCTTGAAATTGCTGTCCCTTGCAAGCAAATTCAGCGACAGTTCAGCGATTAAGGCGCTTGGCACGCTTTTGGACAATTATGAGGACATCAACGTGGGTTTTGAACTTAAGAAATAGACCGTCTGATTTGATAGACTGCGTGCTGGGTCACTACTAATAGCACCCTTTAAAAAAATTGGAGAGGATTCCTGTCAAAAGGAGTCCTCTCCAAAATTATGTTAACAGCCACGTACTGAATTTAACGGCGGGGTGGATTCTTCATGCGGTTCTTGCCCTCGTTCACGGCCTGTTTCTTGGTCATTGTTCCATTGTTCATGTGGCTTCCAGGCTGGCTCCTGTTGGTATTCATGCCAGGCTGTGTGCCGCCCATGCCGGGTTTAGGCTGTGATTTGCTCGTGGGCGCGCCAAAGGTGCGTCCGTTGTAAGCGCTGTGGTCGAAGTAACGGTTAGAGCCCTTATATACCTGGTATCCGGGAGGAGCTGCACGGAAGTAGCGTCCTTTGGGATAATGGTTATAGATTGCGAACACAAACCGATTGCCTTCCCACCTCACAGGGCGATAGAAATACTCGAGTGTGATGTACATCTGGTATTGTGCGGGAGAGAGCACAAACCTCAGTTCATTGTCGCGCCGATTCCAGAAAGTGCCAAAGATGTCATCATACACGTCCAGACACATGATGTAGTCCATATTGATTTCATACACGGCATTATACTGGTCGTCACTCAGCGCCAATTCATAAGCCATCTTGTCGGTCAGGAAGAAAGCCTGATCACGAGCCGACTTGTAACTCATCGCGTTTGCTGCAACCCCAAGGGTCATCACAGCCATCATTGAGATAATAAACCGTTTCATAGTCGTAAGTTCTTAATCGTTATTAAATGTTTGTTGCCTCAAAATTAGCCTAAATGATAATTTATCGCAAATATTTTAGACAAATATTCATAAATAATCGACTAATTACCCCTCAATGTGCATAATCTATGCCAAATATCCAGTTTCAAGAAGTCAAGACGGACAAAACCGACCAATCTTCATTTTTTGACTTTAAACCGTTCAAAAACCACGAAATTTTGATTTTTCGGTTCTTATTCCTCTCATTTCGGGGTTTTTCAGTATTTTTGCCACCATGTTTGACTTCACGCCATTGTTCCGCAAACATTTCCTGTCACGCTTGCAGCAGCATGCGCGATACATCGACCATGCCGATGCTGTTCAACAGGGTGAACTGGTACGCCTCATCGAGAAGGCGGCATTGACGCGTATCGGACGCAAGTATGATTTCTCGTCAATCAGGACCTACCGCCAGTTCGCGTCGACGTTGCCTCTATATACTTATGAGGACCTGCGTCCGCAGATAATGCGTATGATTAATGGTGCGAAGGATGAGTTGTGGCCTGGCCGATGCATCAACTTTGCGCAGTCATCGGGTACGAGCGATGGACGCAGCAAGTATATCCCCATCACGCTCGAGGCATTCCGCTGGAACCATTACCAGGGCAGCAGCGACGTAGTGTCCCATTATCTTAACCTGAATCCAGCTAGCCGCATTTTTGCGGGCAAGGCGTTTATCCTGGGCGGGAGTTTTGCCAATAACCTGCAGCTTCCGCGAGGAGTTAGGGTGGGGGACCTGAGTGCCAACCTCATCGAAAACATGAATCCCCTGGCTAACCTGGTGCGTGTGCCTAGCCGCCGCGTGGCCCTCATGGAGGACTGGAACGAGAAACTGCCACAGCTCGTCGAGGCGAGTATAGGGCAGAATGTGACCAACTTGAGCGGTGTGCCGTCATGGTTCCTCACTGTGCTCCAACAAGTGCTGGAGCGCACGGGCAAGTCATGCATCCATGAGGTATGGCCCAATCTTGAGGTCTTTTTCCACGGCGGCATCGCTTTTGAACCCTATCGCCAGCAATATGAGGAAATCTGCGATATGGACAAGATGCACTTCCTGGATACCTACAACGCCAGCGAGGGCTTCTTTGCCGTGCAAAGCGATTGGGACAGCGAGGCTATGCTCCTGCTGATGGATGTGGGCGTATTCTATGAGTTCCTGCCTGTCGAGGAGAGTAACAGCGAGACGCCTGAGGTCTATCCCGTATGGGAAATCGAGGCAGGGCGTACCTATGAGCTGATAATTACCGCCGCTAACGGCCTGTGGCGCTATCGATTGGGCGATACTGTGACCGTTGAGCAGCTTAACCCCGTGAAAATTACCATCGCCGGGCGTACACGCAGCTTCATCAACGCCTTTGGCGAGGAACTGATGGTTCATAACGCCGATCATGCCATAGCCATAGCATCACAGCAGATCGATGCCAAGGTATTGAACTATACCGCTGCGCCGGTCTATGCCAAGGGGGGTGAGCGGGGCTATCACCAATGGCTTATTGAATTTGCGCGTCAGCCCGTTGACACTGAACGTTTTATGCAGCTGCTTGACCAGCAGTTGCGCGAGGTAAACAGCGACTACGATGCTAAGCGCACCAGCGATATCTTTCTTGCCGCTCCGTCGCTTGTCATTGCTCCTGAAGGCTTGTTTGACCGCTGGCTGGCCTCTACAGGTAAACTGGGCGGGCAGCGCAAAGTTCCTCGCCTGAACAACAATCGAACCGTCATCGACCAGCTTCTCCATCTCATGGAAGAAGAATAAAGACAACAACATGTGGAAACGGCTTTTTCATAGCAATATTGGGGTGGCGCTGCTGAATATGCTGGTCGCCTATTTGGTGTGGATGCTGTCAAGGGTGGCGTTTTTTTGCGAGAACTGGTCCACCTTCGCACCCTATATGTCGTGGCCGTTATTCAAGAGCGGGTTGCACGGGGCGCTGGTGTTCGATACCTCGGCGCTGCTTTATGTCAACAGCCTGTATCTGGCGCTGATGTTGCTGCCGTTGCATCTCAAGGAGCGTTCGGGCTTCCATAAGGTGTTGAAATGGCTGTTTGTGGTGACCAATGCTGTGGCTGTGGCCAGTAATCTGATGGACGCGGTCTATTTCCAATATACGGGTCGACGTTCGACGGTGTCGGTTTTCAGCGAGTTCGCCAACGAGGGCAATATCGCCTCTATCCTCTTAACCGAGTTTGCGCGTCACTGGTATTTGGTACTTGCATTCGTTGTGCTTGTTTGTATCTTGTGGCGAAGCTATACTAAGCCGCGATTGGAGGTGTATCGATTTGGTTTCCAGTACTATATCTCCCAACTTGTAGCCATGCTGGTCCTGATTCCTCTCGCTATTATAGGTGTACGAGGCAGCGTTACGGCGGGCACACGCCCCATCACCATCAGCAACGCAAACGAGTATGTCAACCGCCCTGTGGAGGCGTCGGTGGTGCTCAATACACCGTTCTCAATGATTCGCAGCATTGGCAAAAAGGCTTTTGTCACGCCCGATTACATGACAACGGAGCAGATGGAGGCTACCTATAGCCCTGTCCACAGCCATCCTGTGGTTGACGGTTTGAGTCATCCTGGCAAGAACGTGTTGATTCTCATTGTCGAGAGTATGGGCAAAGAGTATATCGGGACGTTTAACACCGACCTTGACGGTGGACGTTACAAGGGATATATGCCTTTTATTGACAGCCTCGTCGCCAAGTCCTTGACGTATAAATACAGTTTTGCGAACGGGCGCGTCAGCATGGATGCGATGCCATCGATTCTCTCTGGCCTGCCTATGATGGTTGAGCCGTTTTTCCTCACGCCGGCATCTCTCAACGATGTGGACGGTATTTCATCGATTCTAGACCGTGAGGGTTACAGCACCGCATTTTTCCATGGCGGTCACAATATCTCGATGGGTTTCAGTGCCTATGCCCACAGTATCGGCTATCAGCATTACTATGGCCTTGATGAGTATTGCAAATCCTCGAAATATGGCGGCATGGGTGACTGGGACGGCAAGTGGGCAATCTGGGACGAGCCATTCCTGCAGTTCACGCTCGACGGCATCCATGAGATGCGTCAGCCTTTCCTGGCCACGGTGTTCACCGCATCGTCCCACCACCCCTATAATGTGCCTGAGCAATACCGCGACTCGCTCAAGGACGAGGGGGGCCAGCCCATCCACAAGTGCGTGCGGTATACCGACATGGCGTTGCGACGCTTCTTTGAACGCGCAAGTAAGGAGCCGTGGTTCCGGCATACGATCTTTGTCGTAGTTGCCGACCATACGAATCAAGCTACTCACGACGTGTACAAGACCGATTTGGGGTTATATAGCATTCCTATGATTATTTATACCCCTGACGGGTCTATCGCTCCGATGTGTGATGACGTCTCGATCGCCCAACAAACCGATATCACACCCACCTTGCTGCACCTGTTGGGTTACAGCAAGCCTTATCTCGCTTTTGGCAACGACCTGCTGTCGAATACCGTTCCCGACGGGACGTGGGCATTTAACTACAATGCGGGTATTTATCAGTTAGTCAAGGGCGACCTGCTCTTGCAGTTTGACGGCACCAAGACCACGGCCCTGTACCGCTTCAAGACCGACCCGCTGCTAAAGGAGAATCTCGTGGGCCGTCTGCCCGAGCAGCAACCGATGGAAACCCAGCTTAAGGCTATCATCCAACAGTACATGTCACGCATGAACGAGAACCGGTTGCTGCCAGACAAATAAGGTCAAGTCCTAAGACTTGTTTTTACAAAACAATCAGCCGCAATGGAACAAATCCGTTGCGGCTGATAAATTGTTTATATCCGGTGTATTACTCGATCACGAACTGATAGAGTGTGCAGCGGATGCTTTTGCTACCGCAGTTACCGGCAGCGATTTGGCGATAGGCACGTCCGATGTACCAGGTCCAGTAGTCGGTGAATTCGCCCATGCTACCGTTAGACTTGGTGTAGGGCAACATTCCTGTTACATTACCATTGTTGTCAACGGCAAAGAGACAAACCTCGCGGCGCTGATAACCTGAACTGTTGTAAACGGTCTTGCGGATCTTAACGGGGAACCACGATGTCACCTCGCCAAAACCAATGGGTTCACCAACAGGCTCATACTCCTTGGTATCCAGGTTCTGGACACCATATTGTACCAAACCGGTGTAAGGGGTTCCATCAGCCTCGTAAAGCAGGTTGACGAACTGCACGCGGCACAGCGAATCGGTGTCGAGGGCGCGACCGAACTCAGGCGCTGATGACATCTCGATGGGAATCGGAGCCTTATCCAGGTCGTGCACATAGAGTACATAGCGTTTACCAGCCTCGACCGTCACGTTCTGGTCATAGACCACGGGATAGTTGTAACCACCGTTACCGTCGCTCTCGCGCTTGTGCAGCTTGAGGTTTAAGGTGCCGGCATCCACAGCATAGTATCGGTTAGTGCCGCCCGAGGGCACCGTGTTGAACGTTGCCAGGAAGGTAGCGCCGGCATTGCCGTACTCAATGCCGTTGAGGTCGATGAAATACATGTAATTGGCTGCGCCGGCAGTCACGGGTGCATAGTAGCCCACTTGGACATAAGCCTTAGCGGACTCGTCAACAGGCTCAACCATGTAGGAAACATCCTTTTTGTCACAGGAGCTCATCGTGACAGCCACCAGCAGCAATAATGCTATATATTTGAAATATTTCATAATCATTTAATTTTTACGACATTAATAATTTCATTGAGGCATGTCACCAGGATAGCAGAACCACATGATGGAGCACTGATAATCGTTAGCCAGACCCGAGATGGGTTTGAGGGCATCAAGATTATTCTTGTTCCACATGTACTCGGAGTTGTAGCGCGGACGGATGCGGAAGCAAGGCGAACCGTTGTTGTCCTCGTTGAATGCGCTCTTGCGGCCCTGTACCTGAGCGGGCTGCAGCCAGAATCCCTTGTAAACCTTGTTGGGATCGGTATCCAACTTCTGGGTAATGGTGGTCTTGTCCCAACCATTGCCGTACTTGGGATACTCGCCCGTATACTCAATGTCATAGAAGTACTTGCGAAGGTCCACCCAAGTCTCGATGGCACCCCAAGGATACATGGCGAGGTACTTCTGCATCATGATGTGCGAGAGTGAGAAGTCACTCATGGGAAGACCAGCCACGTAGGGACCGTTCAGGTATTCCTGAGCGAGTTCGTTGAAGGTGGCCTTGGTCACCTTGTCGCCCTGGTGGTAGGTACCGTCGGTGGTACCGGGTACGATGTAGCTGGCGGTGAACTCCATATCGGCAGTCAGCGCCTTCTTCCATGTCTCAAAGGCCTCGCTCTTGCTGCCATACTTGAACTGTACCTCGGCGAGGTCGAACAGCAGCTCGGCGTAGGTGGCCATGATGTAGGGAGCATCGTTGTGGTAGATCCAGCGTCCAGCACCGTCATAGGTGGTGTTGGAAACGGCATTGCGGCCCCAGAACGAGGGAGCGGTGGCAATGGGACCACCAGCACCAGTGAAGCCTGATCCAGCGTAGTAGAGACTGCGGAGCACCTCACGGTCGGCGATAGTTGCTAGGTTGTTGCTGTCGGTAGTCGCCAGCTTCACGAGACGGCGCGGATCGAAGTGACCCATGTCGGGCAGCGTGTCGCTGGTAATTTGCTTGTCAAGCAACTGGTAGGGATAGTGCTTCTTGTTGATCTCAACCGTGTCCTCGGTCTGGATGTAGTTACCCTGCTCGTCATATTTGCGGATGGTACCCGTGAACAGTTGCACGGCATAGTCATGCTGCCAGTAGCTGTTGGTCAGGTTGCCGCGATAGGTACCCCAGAAGTTGTTGTAGCCGCTCTCGGCAGCATCGGCGCCACCACCGGCGATCTTCAGGGTCGCATTGTCAGCATTGCTGGCAAATGCGTTGTTGACAGCGGTCAGGAACTCATTGTAGTATTTGTCCTTGAAGTCATTCTTGTTGGTCAAGGAGGCCAGGTTGCGGGCGATTACGGCATAGGCGAACTTGATCCACTTGTCCTTGTCGCCGCCATACATGTAATCGTTGTTCTTGATGCGGTTGCCATAGGCAGAGTTGTCCTCCTTCTGCAGGTACTCGATAGCCTGATAAGCCCATTCACGAACCTGGGTATAGATATCATACTGGTAGTCATACTCATGCGAGAGCAAACCAGGCACATATGCCTGCTTCATGGGAGCTTCACCGTTGACCTTGGTGAGCAGGTCCCAAGAGAAGGCCTTCATGGCCAAGCCGATACCGGCCAAAGTCCAGTTCTCGGCATCTTCACTCTGTTTGATCATGTTCTCCAGGTTCATACCCTGGTTCCAGTAAACCATACGCCAAGCCTCACCACCGGCATCGCTGCCCTTGCTGTAGAAGTGGTTGGCAAAGGTGGTGTAGCTAGAGGTTCCCATCATCTGGGTAAGCGGTGCGATAGCACGCAAGTCCCAGTAGATGCCCTGATAGGCCTGTTGGATGCCCGCCAGGTAGAGGTAACCCTCCACGTAGTCGGGTGCGTCGGTGTTCTTGTTCACATCCAGGTAGTCGTCACAGGATGTTAGCCCCAACGTCACGCAAGCCAGCGCACACAGTATAATTGATTTGAAAAGTTTCATAATTATATCTGTTTTATTTGAGTTCATTAATAATTACTTCACGATGATTTCGCAAATTGAAACACGGTTCCAACTCAACTCGTCAAACATGTTGCTGATACCTTGGCCTTCAGCGTTGATGCGGTTGGCAGCGATACCATATTTCTTAACGAGCAAATCCTTCACGCTGGCGGCACGGCCGTTAGCGAGCTTGATGTTGTTCTCCTGATTGCCCTCGGGAGAAGCATAACCCTTGATGGTGCAGGTTGCATTCGGGTGGCTCTTCAGGTAAGTGGCAACACGCTCAACATTAGGCTGCTGGTCAGAGCCAACGGAGGTTTTGTTCACGGGGAAGTGAACAAGCACGTTCATGTACTGCTTGCTGTTGTCAATTACCGTGGGAGCGGGAGCAGGAGCGTTCTTTGCGGCGTTCAGGTCATTGCGGCAGTTGGCCAGAGCGCGGTTAGCGGCGTCAAGGTCATTCTGCATCTGGGCCAGACGGCCGTTGAAGTTGTTCTCGGTGTCAGTGAGCTGAGCACGCAGGGCATTGATCTGGTCATTGAGCACGTTGGTGTTATTGTAAACGGGCTTGGGAGCCTCGTCGTTAGAACCGAAGGTCACGCTCAGACCAACAGAATAGGTGCGGGGACTGGGCAACGACCAGCAGTCGTAACCCTCACCACCAGTACCGCCGGCAGCTGCCGACATGGTGTTCCCGGCAACATCGGTTCCTGTGTAGTTAGTGATGGTGAACAAGTCGTTACCTGCAACGTAGATGCTACCGTTCTGGATGGTACCACGGGTAACGCTATTCAGCCAGTTGTGCGGGATAATGTAAGCCAAACGCAGTTCCTGGCAACGGATGTAGTTGATCTTGTGCTGGATCCAGTCCTCATCACCACCAGTGTAGGTATATGAACCATACTCGCCCAAGTTGACTGCGATAGTGTTCTTGGTGGGATTGTCAGTCTCCTGCTTGCCGTCGTACAGCACGCCGTCGAATACCACGAAGCCCTGTTCACGCATGTCAACAGACAGCCAGTTCAGACCGGTGCCCAACATGTCACGCATGGTAGCGTTGACAACGTCGGCGTGGTAACGGCCCTGGAACATGGCGCTCAGGCGCCAGTTCTTCACACTCAAGGCAGTGGTGAAACCGAAGCGCAGCTTGGGCTCACGGTTACCCAGGATGCTCCACTCGCTGGAGGTGCGGGGCAGACCGGTGGTCGGGTCGATCAGGATCTGGCCCTTGGAGTTGCGCTCATAGGCACGGCCGGTTACGGTGCTGATGGGATGTCCCTTCATCACAC